>NZ_JBIRAZ010000122.1:0-519 GCF_044326415.1 Actinomadura sp. 6N118
GCCGTGTCACACCCACGAGCGCCGGATGGAAGTTTATTTCTATTTCAATATGGATGATGACGCCTGCGTTTTCCACATGATGGGGCAGCCGCAAGAAACGCGTCATATTGTGATGCATAACGAGCAGGCGGTGATCTCCCCGAGCTGGTCGATCCATTCCGGTGTCGGAACCAAAGCTTATACCTTTATCTGGGGCATGGTCGGTGAAAACCAGGTCTTTGATGATATGGACCATGTGGCCGTTAAAGATTTGCGCTAGTTGTGGGCATAAACGAATAAGGTATTGTTATGATTTTAAGTGCATTTTCTCTCGAAGGTAAAGTTGCGGTCGTCACTGGTTGTGATACTGGACTGGGTCAGGGGATGGCGTTGGGGCTGGCGCAAGCGGGCTGTGACATTGTTGGCATTAACATCGTTGAACCGACTGAAACCATCGAGCAGGTCACAGCGCTGGGGCGTCGTTTTTTAAGCCTGACCGCCGATCTGCGAAAGATTGATGGTATTCCAGCACTGCTGGAT
>NZ_JBIRAZ010000123.1:0-509 GCF_044326415.1 Actinomadura sp. 6N118
CTTCTTCTGGGCGTCGTACAGCATGATTTCGCGGGCAGTTTCGTTCATGAGGTCGGCAAACGTGGGAGTTTCCGGTCAGACAGCAACGCCGCGTGCGCGTTCCATGTCGCGTACCGATTACATGCCGGCGAGCTTGGCCTCGGCCTTGTCGGCCCACAGGCGCATTTCCGCGAGCAGCGATGCGGGCGAGAACGAACAACTCTCCTCACTGAACGACACGGCCATGTCCAGCCGCTGCAGCATCGACCGGCGAACCTGATCGTATGCCGGCGGCAGCACAGCCAGCGGTGCGAGTGTGGCTTCATCACGCCAATGCTTGAGCAAGCGCGGAATGTCAGGCGACTGCGCGTGGCGATCCAGCGCGTCACGCAGCGTTTGCAGGGATTCAGTAGCGGTCATGCACGCGCCCTCTTTTCACGATACAGCTCACGGAATGTCTTACCGGCGGGCGCCGGCATGTCTCGTGTATCCGTCCAGCCCTTACCGACCGGCAGCGAATGGATCAGCTT
>NZ_JBIRAZ010000124.1:0-508 GCF_044326415.1 Actinomadura sp. 6N118
GTACCCAGCAGGGGCTGAGCCCGACCGAGGCGGCGTTGTCGCTGCGGCCGTTTGCGGAATCACTGGAGTCGACCAGCGCCGCCTTGCTGCGCGCCGCATCGAGCCAGGGCGAGGGCGTGCGCGGCACCGTGCGCATCACCGCCAGCGAGGTGGTGGCGGTGGAGGTGCTGCCGCCGATCCTCGCGGATCTGCATGCTGCGTATCCGGAACTGACGATCGAGCTGGTGCCGTCCAACCGCCTGGAAGACCTGCTGCGCCGTGAAGCCGACATCGCCGTGCGCATGCAGCCACCGACGCAGGGCGTGCTGGTGGCGCGGCAACTCGGTGGCATTGAACTGGGGGCGTTTGCGCACCGGCGTTATCTGGAGCGGCGCGGTGTGCCCGCCACGCTGGGTGATCTCGCCGGTCACACGTTGATCGGCTACGACAAGGAGAACGCCTTCCTGCGCAGCGTGCGCGCGCAGTTGCCGTGGATTCAACGCCACCGCTTCGCGCTACGCACCGACAG
>NZ_JBIRAZ010000125.1:0-501 GCF_044326415.1 Actinomadura sp. 6N118
ATGCGTGAGGATGGCAACAAACTCATCGCCCCCCAGTCGGGCAACCGTGTCGGACGCACGCAGGCCACTGCGCAAGCGCATGGCGGTGGCCTTGAGAACGAGGTCGCCCACGCCGTGACCATACTCGTCGTTAACGGGCTTGAAGCGATCCAGGTCGATAAAGACAACGGCCACCTGGCCGCGCGCACGGCGTGCCGCTTGAATGGCGACGAACAACCGGTCACGCAACAGGCGCGCGTTGGGCAAATCGGTCAACGGGTCATGCAGCGCAAGATGATGCGCTTGGTCGAGCATGGCACGGCGCTTGGTCACGTCGAGCAGCGTGCCGCTCACGCGTGTCGCCATGCCGCGTGCATCACGCTCGGTCACACGGCCGCGCGCGGCAATCCAGATCCACTGCCCGTGGCTTGCGCGAATGCGCTGCTCAATCTCAAAGCTCTCGACATCACCGCGCAGATGGCGATAGATGCGCCGAGCGCTCAACGCCGCATCCTGCGGATG
>NZ_JBIRAZ010000014.1:0-295530 GCF_044326415.1 Actinomadura sp. 6N118
CCCGCGGGGGCCGGCCCGCCCCCGTCCTGTGCTTGCGGAAAGGATGGAACGGAGATGGAGGCAGGGGACATGACGGTTGCCGACAGCGCTACAACGATCACCGACCGGCTGGACGGACCGCCCCGGCTGGTGTTCGTCTTCCCGGGCCAGGGTGCCCAGTGGGTGGGCATGGGGCGGGAGTTGCTGGAGTCGAGCGCGGTGTTCGCTGAGACTCTGGACGCGTGTGCCGCGGCCGTCGAAGCGGAGCTCGGCTGGTCACCGCGACGGCGCCTGGAGAGTGACGCGGCGCTGTCCGCCGTGGACGAGATCCAGCCGACCTTGTGGGCGTTCCAGGTGGCACTCGCAGCGGTCTGGCGGGACTGGGGCATCGAACCGGACCTCATCATCGGGCACAGCATGGGCGAGATCGCGGCCGCGACCGTGGCCGGCGCCCTCGACATCACCGACGCCGCCGCAGTGGTGTGCCGCCGCGGCCTGCTGCTGAAGGACCTCGGCGCCGTCGGCGCCATGTGGGCGGTGGGACTCGGTGAAAAGCAGGCCGAGGAGGCGATCGCCGAGCACGCGGGGTCGGTGTGCGCCGGCGTCCTCAACAGCGACCGCTTCACCGTGTTGTCGGGGGACCCGGAGGCGATCGCGCGGATCGTGGAGCCACTGCGCGAACGGGGCGTGTTCTGCCGCCGGGTCGCCGTCGGTTATGCCTCGCACGGCCCGCAGGTGGAGCCGATCCGGGCCGGTCTCGGCAAGGCGCTCGCCGGGATCACGCACCGGCCGCCCAGGATTCCGCTGCACTCGACCGTGTGGGACCGGCCGGTCGAGGGCGCGGAACTGGACGGCTCCTACTGGATGGAGAACGTGCGGCGCCCGGTGCGCTTCGCCGCCGCTGTCAGGTCCGTTCTCTCCGGTGCCGAGCCGGCCGTGTTCGTCGAGATCAGCCCGCATCCGCTGCTGGTCTCGGCGGTCGACGACGCGATCGAGGCCGCCGGCTCGGCGGCGACCGCCGTGGCCTCCCTGGTGCGCAGGCAGCCGGAGCTCGAGACGCTGCTGGCCGCGCTGGGCAGCGTCTACGCCGC
The DNA here is from genome assembly GCF_044326415.1 of Actinomadura sp. 6N118. Taxonomy (NCBI): domain Bacteria; kingdom Bacillati; phylum Actinomycetota; class Actinomycetes; order Streptosporangiales; family Thermomonosporaceae; genus Actinomadura; species Actinomadura sp. 6N118. The sequence continues at coordinate 1,071 of NZ_JBIRAZ010000014.1, forward strand.
GGGCCGCGACCCTGACTGGGCCCGCGTCGCCACGGCTGCGCTCCCCGTTCCGCTGCCTGCCCAGCCGTGGCAGCAACGGCGCTTCTGGGTCGAGCCGCGTTGAGGAAGACCAGCGCCCCTCGGCGGCCACGGGCTGCCGAGGGGCGCTGGTCCCTGCGTGTCCATGCGCGCGGGCCTGTTCAGTGCGGTGACGGCATCCCGGCCACGGCAATGGGCGCGGCCCTCCGTAGCTCACCCGAACGGACAAGCTCGGTGACCCGCTGGATGTCGTCCTGGAGCGGACGGTCGCCCTCCAGGAACGGCGTCACCTTCCGTACGAGCGTGTGGACTGCGGCGGTGGCCGGACTCAGTTGCTCCAGCCCGCGCAGGTCGGCGGCCTGGCAGAGCGCGATCAGATGGATCGCCACCACCTCCTGGGCCAGCTCCACGATCGAGCGCGCGTCGCGCGCCGCGATCGTGCCCATGCTCACCTTGTCCTGGTTGTGGGCCTCGGTGGAGCGTGAGAACGAGGTCGCAGGCGTCGTCCAGCGGAGCGCCTCGGCCACCAGCGAGGAGGCGCTGATCTGCATTCCCTTGAAGCCGTGGTGCAGGCCCGAGTCCCAGCTGCCGGGTTCGAAGCGCGGGATGAGGTTGGGCGTCAGCCCGTTGTTGAACTTCTCGTCCACCACCAGCTCGAGCTGGCGGTCGAGCATGTCCGCGACGCTGGCGACGGCGATCTTCAACGAGTCCATCACCTGGCCGACGTGCCCGCCGTAGAAGTTGCCGCCGTTGAGCACCCGTCCTTCCGGGTGGAACAGCGGGTTGTCGTTGGAGGAGTTGACCTCGATCTCCAGCATCTGCCCGGCCCAGCTCAGCGTGTCGCGCAGCGCACCGACGACGTGCGGCGCACACCGGATCGAGTAGCGGTCCTGGATGGGCCGTTCCAGCTGGCGATAGCCGTCGCCCGCCCACTCGCCGTCCGCGCCCGGCGCACCGTCCGCGGACTCCCCGCCGGCCAGCAGCACCCGGACGTTGCGCGCGCTGGTGAGCACGCCTTCGTGCGGCTTCTGCTGGAAGAGGAAGTCGTCGAAGTGCGCCGGGTTGCCGAGCAGCACCTGGCTCGCCATCGCCGTGCACAGTTCCGCGGCGAACGCCAGTTCCAGCGCGTCGTGCGCTGCGAGGACCGCGAACCCCGCCATGAAGGAGGTGCCGTTGACGAGCGCCAGACCCTCCTTGGACTCCAGTTCGACCGGGGTCAGCCCGGCGGCGGCGAGCGCGACGGCCGCCGTCCGGCGTTCACCGTCGTGCAGCACTTCGCCCTCGCCGGTCAGCATCCGGGCCACGTAGCTGAGCGGGACCAGGTCGCCGCTCGCGCCGACCGACCCGCGCTCGGGGATGATCGGCAAGATGTCGTGGTTGAGGCAGTCCAGCAGCAGCTCGACGACGCGCGGCCGGATCGCGGAATAGCCCCGCGCCAGGCAGTTGGCCCGGATCAGCAGCGTCGCCCGCGTGACGTCCTGCGCGGCCGCGTCCCCGGTCCCACAGTTGAGGAAGCGCAGCAGGTTCTCCTGGAGCGCTGCTCCCTTGACGCCGTGGATCTGCCGGGTGTTGCTGTCGCCGAACCCCGCCGTCACGCCGTAGATCGGCACCCCCGCGGCGATGAGGTCGTCCTTGGCCGTGGCGGTGGCGCGCATCCGCCCGACTGCCCGGTCGGCGAGACCCGTACGCGGCCGGTCCGGCCCCCGTGCGACCGTGACCGTCTCGGTCAGGGTCAGCCGGTGGCCGTCGAGCAGCAGCGGCGACGGTTCGGTCCGTTCTGCGTACGGAGCGGAGAGCGTGTCCGCCATGTGCACACCCCATTCTGGTTGCGGCAGCCGGTATCGGAAGTCTGATCAGCGGGCCCGGCCGCCGGTAATCCCTGAGCCGCCGCGCTCCCGCGCTGCCTGGATGGGCATGCCTGGGATGCTCCTATGGATGTTCTGTCAGTCGGCGTGGTCGGCGGGCAGGATCGCCTCCGCCGCGGGCGGGTCCCGGTAGAGCAGGTCGACCTGCGCGGACCGGTTCCGGAGCACCTGGAGCTGGCTCACCGCTCCCTTGTCGGTCAGCTCGCCCGCCTCGAGGTCCGGCGGCTCGGCGAGCAGCAACATCCGTTCGACCCTGCGCGAGGTCCGCCGGCCCGCGTTGAACCGGGCCAGCGCCTCGGCGAGCCGGCGGCGCAGCACCACGGGATCGCCCGCACGCCGCGGCCAGGCCAGCGCCCCGACCTGGGCCCGGCCGGATCCGGTGATCACGACCTCGGCCAGATCTCCGATGGCCGCGAGCAGCGCCGCACGCAACGGGCCGACCCGTACCCAGGTCCCGTTGGTCAGCTTGAAGTCCTCGCCGAGCCGGCCTTCGAACACCAGGCCACGGTCCGGGTCCGACCCGTCGGCCAGCAGCCCGGCGTCGCCGGTGCGGTAGAAGCCCTCCTCGTCGAACACCTCGGAGCTGCCGGGGTCATCCAGGTAGCCGGGCATCACCGTGGGCCCGGCGGCCCGCATCTCCAGCCTCCCGTCGACCGGGGCCAGCTTGAGCCTGATCCCGGGGAGCGGCACCCCGATCGCGCCCGGCTCGTCGGTGTCCAGATGGGCCGAGGTGACCGCGGACGCCGTCTCGGTCATGCCCCACGAGGAGGTGAAGCGGACCTCGCGGTCGCAGAACTGCGCTGCCAGCCGCAGCATCCGCACCCGCAGCGCCTCGGGCAGCGGGGCGCCCGCGCTGAACAGCAGGTTGAGCCGGGCGAAGAAGCTCTTCGCGAGCGCCGAGTCGCGCTCCAGCTCGTCCGCCAGGAGCCCGAAGCCGGCCGGCACGTTGAAGTAGACGTTCGGCGAGACGTCGGCGAGGTTGCGGAGGCTGCGCGCGAAGAGCGAGGGCGTCGGCCCGCCGCCGTCGATGTAGAGGGTGCCGCCGTTCGTCAGGACCATGTGCAGGTTGTGGTTGCCGCCGAAGGTGTGGCTCCAGGGCAGCCAGTCGACGAGCGTGAGCCGGCTGGTGACGAGGAACGGCCAGACTTGCCGCATCATCTGCTGCACCGCGCAGAGCATGCGATGGGTGTTGGGGACGGCCTTGGGACGCCCGGTGGAGCCGCTGGTGAAGAAGATCTTGGCAACGGAGTTCGGAGTGACCGCCGCGCTCGCCGTGCGGAGGCGGTCGCCGGGCTCGACGCGCACCAGGTCGTCGAAGGGCACGACTCGCACCGGGTCGTCGAAGGGCACGCCGTCCCTGCCGACGATCGCGGTCGGAACGGACTCGGCGATCGCCGCCAGCGCCGCACCGTACTGCCGGCCTTCCTCGGCGTACACGGCTCCGGGCCGGGCGATGCCGGTGACCAGCCGCAGTCGCTCGTGGCCGCCGCTCAGCGAGTACGCGGTACTGAGTGACACCACCGGGATCCCCGAGACATAACCGGCGAGGGTGAGCTGGAGATGCCGCAGCGAGTTGCCCGACAACACAATCAGCGGACGATCCGGGCCCAGCCCGAGACCGAGGAGTGCCTCGCCCAGGGACTCCGCGCGCGTCAGTGCCTCGCCGTAGGTCAACTCCTCCCACTCGCCGCACCACCGTTCGGCGGCCAGCACCGCGCCGGGTCGTTCCGCGGCCCACCGGCGAAGCGGGCGCGCAAGGTCGGCGTCGTAGGGTTCCAGCGGCACGGTGGACGACAGCAGGACGCTGCCGTCCGGGCGATGGCTCGCCTCAATGTCCGGCCGCGCGAACACCTGATCCGTAGGTGCAGCTTCCGAGCTCACATTTACCGCCTCATTCCAGACGAGAATGGCGTCACCGCCGCCTTTTCCCCGGCACCATAGACAGGCACGCTCGGTGCGCGAAAGGTGCGACTTCGGTCACCGTTTTGTTGACTGTCCTTTGTACGCGCAGGTCAGCGTCCTGGCCATGCCCGAGCGGGCATGCCCATGAGGACAGCGCAATGGGGCGCGCGGACGCCCCTTTTCCCATGGCGCCGCAATTGGCGATGCTCGTCTCCACTCCGCCGAATTTCGTCGAGGGGACAGCGATGCAGGAGCCGCAGGTCGTCGTCACCGGATTCGGTGTCATCTCCAGCATCGGAATCGGGCGTGACGACTTCCTGACTTCGCTGCAGGCGGGCGTCTGCGGTGCCTCCCCCATCAGCGGCTTCGATACCACCGGATTCCGGTCCGCGCGGGCCTACGAGGTGCCGGGCTTCGATCCGGAGACTCTCCTGCGCCGGATCGCGCCCGGTGATTTCGGCAAGGTCGGCGCACAGGCGGCGGCCGCAGCGCGAATGGCGATGGCCGACGCCGGGCTGGATCCGGCGTCGGTGCGCGACGAACGCGGCGTCATCGCGGTGGGCACGACCTGCGGCGAATCGCTCGACGTGGACGCGCTCGCCACGGCCGAGGTCGCCGGCGGGCTCGACCGGCTCCCGACCGCGCTGGCGAGACGGGTTCATCCGGGCCGCCTTCCGGTGGCGGTGGCCGCGGAGCTCGGACTGTCGAACGTCGCGGCCGTGACCATCCCGACGGTGTGCGCCGCGGGCAACTACGCGGTCGGCCACGCGCTGGACTCGCTGCGGAACGGGGAGGCCGAGTTCGCCGTCTGCGGTGGTGCCGATTCGGTGAGCCGGATGGCCTTCGCCGGTTTCTACCGGCTGCGGGCCTGGGCCCCGGAGAAGTGCAGCCCGTTCGACCGCGACAGGAACGGGTTCATGTTCGGTGAGGGCGCCGGGATGCTCGTCCTGGAGACCCTCGAGCACGCGCGGCGGCGCGGTGCGGAGATCATGGCGGAGGTCGCCGGGTTCGCGCTCAACTGCGACGCCGAGCACCCGACCAGACCGAAGCGGGAACGCGTCGCGCAGTGCCTGTCCCAGGCGCTGCGCGACGCCGGAGCCACACCGGACGAGGTCGACGTCGTCTTCGCGCACGGCACCGGCACCAAGATCAACGATGCGATGGAGTCCGCCGTGATGGCCGACGTCTTCGGCGCGGCGCCCCCTCCGGTGACCGCGCTCAAATCCATGATCGGCCACACCCAGGGAGCGGCGGGCGCGCACGCGTGCATCGCGGCGGTGCTCGGGATGCGGCACGGCTTCATCCCGCCGACCGTCAACTTCGTCACACCGGACCCCGAATGCCCGGTCGACTGCGTACCCGGTGAGGCACGGACCGCCCGGGTACGGACCGCTCTGGTCAATTCGCTCGGAGTCGGCGGCAACAACGCGGCGGTCGTGCTGCGCCACCCGGAGTCGCTTCCAGAAGGACTTCCAGAAGGAGACGCCGCATGACCGCGGCTAAGGGCGTCATCTCGGCCATGTCCCTGATGTCCCCCGCAGGTATCGGCGTCGAGCCGTTCCGTGAGGCGATCCGCGCGGAGCGCCCGGCTCAGGGTGGCGACGTCGAGGACTTCCACACCGAGCGGCCCGAGGGATCGGGCCGCCCCGTCCGCCTGATCGACCGGCCCTCCGCGATGGTGCTCGCCACGATGGGGACGCTTCTCGGCGACGATGTCCTCGCGGGGTGGGCGCCCGGCCGACGGGGGCTCGTCCTCGGCAGCGGAGCGTCGGGAATCGACCAGTCGATGACCCTCACCCGGGACTCGCTGACCCGGCCCCGGCCCGACAACGTCAACCCCGCACTCGTTCCGGCGTGCGTGATGAACTATGCGAGCGCGCAGGCAGCGATCACCTACGACCTTCAGGGACCGAACGCGACCGTGACGGCGGGCCGGGCCACCGGTCTGGCGGCTCTCCGGTACGCGGGACTGCTGCTCGCGCGCGACCGGGCCGACGCGGTGGTGTGCGGCGCCTACGAGGACCTGAACGAACGGCGTGTCGCCATCGCCGAGGCGGCCGGCATCAAGGGCACGGCCGCCGAAGGCTGTTGCGCGTTCCTCGTCGAACCGGCGGAGCGCGCACGCGCCGGGGGACGGCCGGTCCTCGCGGAGATCCTCGCGGTGGACAGCGGCGTGTTCACCGAGCCGCGTGACGCGGCCGACGTGCTCGCAGCCGCCGTACGCCGGGCGCTGGACGCCGCGGGAACCGGCCCCGGAGACATCGGCCTCATCGTGCCCGGCGGGAGCGAGGACGCCGACCTGCTCGGTCTCGCGCACGCCCGGGTCGTACGGCCCGGCACGCTCATCGGCGACGCGTTCGGCGCGGCCTCGGCGTTCCAGGTCGCCACCGCGATCGTCGCGGGCGGCGGCGACCTCGCGCTGATCACCACGATCGACCCCGACGGGCACGCGGCGTGCTGCCTGCTGAGGACCGCTGACCGAGGAGCACCAGAAGCATGACGGACATCGCGATCGTCGGCATCGACTGCCGCTTTCCCAAGGCGCCGGATCCCGCCGCGCTGTGGGACCTGCTGATGCGCGGCGGGGAGGGCGTGATCGAGGTTCCCAAGTCCCGCTGGAACACCGACGTCTACTACGACCCCGAGGGCGGGCGCGGCAAGGTCAACACCCGGTACGCCGGCTTCATCGACGACGCCGACGCCTTCGACCACGAGTTCTTCGGCTTCGCCGCGGAGGAGGCCGAGGTCGCCGACCCGCAGGTGCGTCTGCTGCTGCAGACCGCGTGGCGCGCCGTGGAGGACGCAACGCTGGATCCGCGGTCGCTGGCCGGCACCAGGACCGGCGTCTATGTCGGGATCATGGGCTCGGAGTGGATGAGCCTGCTCATGACCAACTTCCAGACCATCACCGGTCATGTCGGCTCGGGCAACGGCTATGCGATCGCGGCCAACCGGATCTCGTACGAACTCGACCTGCACGGCCCGAGCATGGCGATCGACACCGCCTGCTCGTCCTCGCTGGTCGCGGCCGAGCAGGCATGCGCAGCACTCCGCACCGGTCTTTGCGACCAGGCCCTGGTGGGCTCGGTGAACCTGTTCATCACGCCGTCGTCGAGCATCTACTTCGCACAGGCCAAGGTCGCCTCGCCGGACGGCCGGTGCAAGCCGTTCAGCGCCAAGGCCGATGGGTTCGGGCGTGCGGAGGGGGTGGCGGTGCTCGTACTGCGCCGGCTGGCCGACGCCGTCGCCGACGGGTTGCCGATCTACGCCGTCATCAAAGGCGGCGCGGTCAACCACGGGGGCCGCAGTACGACCGTCACCGCACCCAACCCGCACGCGCAGCAGGCCGTCATCGCCGACGCGTACCGCAACGCAGGCGTCCGGCCGCAGGACATCGCCTACGTGGAGGCGCACGGCACCGGGACCCTGCTGGGCGACCGCCTGGAGGCCAGGGCCCTCGGCAAGGTGCACGGCGTCTCCCGGGACCGGCCGTGCGGGATCGGCTCCATCAAGGGGAACATCGGGCACGCCGAAGGTGCGGCCGGCATCGCGGGCCTGATCAAGACCGCCCTGTCGTTGCATCACCGCGTCCTCCCGCTGAGCCGCTTCTCCGACAGCGAGAATCCACGGCTCCGGCTGGCGGCGAACGGGCTGCAGCTGGTCAAGGAGCCGACGCCGCTGCCCGAGGGCGAGGTCTTCGCCGGCGTCAGCGGCTTCGGCCTTGGCGGCACCAACGCGCACATCGTGCTGGCCACCGCCCCCGAGCAGGCGCCTCGGCGGCCGGACGGCGGGCGGCCCGGCGGCGGCCTCCTGACCGTCTCCGCGCGGGACGTCACCGGCCTGCGCGGAGCCGTCCGGCGGCTGGCGCAGGACGTCGCGTCCCGGCCGGCCGAACGGCTCGCGGAGGTGAGCTGGACGACCAACCGGGTCAAGGCCTCCGGACCGGTACGTTTCGCGCTGCCCGCGTTCGACCGGGACCAGGTGGTGGCGACGCTGGCGGCGGCCGCCGAGGACGACGCCGCGCTCGCCGCGCGCTCCGGCCGGGCCGGCCCGAAGCCGAAGATCGGATGGGTGATCTCCGGGACGGCGTGGCGGCCCGGCATGCCCGGTGACCTGCACGATCAGCTGGAGGCCTACCGGCAGGCGCTCGCCAGGGTCGATGCGGCGCTCCTCCCCCGCCTCGGCTGGTCCGTGCGCGACACGGCACTCTCCGGCGACGAGCCGCCCGCCACGGATCCGGTCGCCTTCGCGGTCGCGTGGGCGCTGGGGCGTGCGCTGCTCGACGTGGGTGTCACCCCGGCGTGGATCCTCGGAAGGGGAGCCGGCGAGCACGCCGCGGCCGCGCTGGCCGGAGCTCTCGAACTCGACGACGCCTGCCGCCTCGTCGCCGCGCCGGAGCGCCCGGCGGACGAGTCCGGATTCGATGCTGCTCTCGCGGCCGCCCTGGAGGCGAAGCCGACGCATGTGATCGAGATCGGAGGCGAACGAACCGGAGCGCAGCGAACCGGAGACCTCTGCCTCACACAGTCCGGCGAAGGGTTCCTCGAGGTCGTCGCGGCACTCTACCGGGACGGCCTTGACCCCGACTGGGACCGGCTGTACGACCCCGCACGGCGAATCCGGCACCGGCTCACCCCGTACGGATTCACTGCCACCGGGCGCTGGTGGTGGAACCACCCGATCGGCGAAGGCGGCGACATGTCCGCGGCCGTCCCCTCCCTGTCCGGCCCTGCACCTGGAGGAAGTTCATGAGCCGTTCCGTGCTCGTCACTGGTGGGAACCGCGGCCTCGGCCTCGCGATCGCGCGGGCGTTCGCGGCGGCGGGCGACGCGGTCGCGGTGACCCACCGTGGTTCCGGCGTTCCCGATGGGCTGTTCGGCGTCACCTGCGACGTCACCGACTCCGAGCAGGTCACGCAGGCGTTCAAGGAGATCAAAGAGGCGCACGGGCCGGTCGAGGTGCTGGTCTCCAACGCCGGGATCAACGACGACGCACTGCTGCTGCGGATGCGCGAGGAGTCGTTCAGCCGGGTGATCGACACCAATCTGACCGGGGCGTACCGGGTGGCCAAGGCCGCGGTGCCGGACATGATCCGGATGCGCCGGGGCCGGATGCTCTTCATCTCGTCCGTGGCCGGGCTGAAGGGGCACGCGGGCCAGACCAACTACGCCGCGAGCAAGGCCGGGCTGATCGGGCTCGCCCGGTCGCTGGCCCGCGAGGTGGCGACCCGGGGCATCACCGCGAACGTGATCGCGCCCGGACTGCTGGACACCGACATGACCAGCGAGGTCATCACCAAGTACAAGGACCACATCCTCGCCGAAGTGCCGCTCGGCCGCACCGCCACGCTCGACGAGGTCGCGGCGGCGGCGCTCTGGCTGGCGTCCGAGCCGGCCGCGGCCGTGACCGGCCAGGTGATCACCATCGACGGCGGCGGGAGCCTGGGGCACTGACACCGTGTCCGAGAGGGCACGGCCCCGGTGCCGCCACTCCTTGACCACACCCGGACAGAGTGGTGCTTCGAGCCGTAAGAATTCGTAATAAATACCTAGACTGTCCCGTAATTTGTGCTCCCAGCGGCAAGGTTAAGAATGGGGCAGCTCTATTACCGCCACGTCCTCAACGACCCCGCACGTTCCCACCTCGCACGTTCCCATCCCGCCAATTCAACGGCTGTGGATTTTCTCTCTCTTTCTTGTCACGCTCGGCATGTGGGCCGGTCTTCTCGGGTCCGCGCAAATTCTGCTACCCGACCGAATCGCATCCCTGGATCCCCAGCACAAAGTCTGGAACCTGGGCCTGGTGGTCGCCCTGGGCGCCATCGCGGCGATCGTCTCGTCTCCGGTGGCCGGGGCGCTATCGGACCGTACGACCTCACGCTTCGGACGGCGGCGGCCCGGGGTGGCCGCCCCCGTCCTGGTCTGCTCGTGCGCGCTGTTCGCCCTGCCGCTGCAGTCGTCGCTCATCGGTATCGGTGTGTGCTGGATCATGGTGCACGGCAGCGTGAACGCGATGCACGCCGCGCTGTGCGCCACCGTCCCCGACCGTGTCCCGGTGAACCAGCGCGGCATGGTCTCGGCTGTCGCCGGGCTCGCGATGCCGCTCGGTCTGGTCCTGGGGACTCTGCTCGTGTCGGGACTCCCGAACTGGGCCGGCTACGTCATCGTGGGCGGTCTCGTGGCGGTGCTGGCCGTTCCGTATCTCCTGCAGAAAGAGGATCCCGCGCCTCCCTGTGACCGGCGCGGGCAAAGCCGTTCGGTCCGCGGTCTCCTGGCCGGCCTGTACGTAAGTCCGAGACGCAACCCGGACTTCGCATGGGCGTGGGGCGGCCGGTTCTTCTCGCAACTAGCGACATCGCTCGCCACGCTCTACCTGCTCTACTTCTTGCGAGACGAGGTGCGGTTAGGCAATCCCACCGGCGGGGTCGCCGTGCTCAGCCTGCTCTACACCCTGGGTGTGGTGGCGGCGAGCGTGGCGGCGGGACGCATGTCCGACCGGACCGGCCGGCGCAAGGTCTACGTCATCGTCTCGTCGGCGTTGATGGCCGGGGCGCTGATCTGCATGGCGCTGCTCCCAGTGTGGTCGGCCGCCCTGCTGTCGGCCACCGTTCTCGGCGCTGGTTACGGCGTCTACCTCGCCATCGACCAGGCGCTGGTCACCCAGGTGCTGCCCCGGGCACGGGACCGGGGCAAGGACCTCGGCCTGATCAACATGGCCGGCAGCAGCGCGGTCGCCCTCGCTCCCCTCCTCGCCGCCCAGTCGGTGCTCCTCGGCGGATACTCGCTGCTCTTCGTCCTCGCCGCCGGACTGGCGTTCGCCGGCGGGCTCTTCATCCAGCCGATCACGTCGGTCCGCTGAAACCGATCGGCACCCCGCACCGTTGAATCTGGGGACGGCGCCCCGGCCGCCCTGCGCCGACAGTGCCCGGCCCGGTGGAGGCCCGGCCCGGTGGAGTCGCCGTCCTGTCGAGAGAGGTGCCGCAGCCTTTGCTGGCAACACGTTCAACGGAGCCGCACCCGGCGTCGCACATGTCGTTCGAGGTGCTAGGGCGGCTCTCGGTCAGCGTCGGGCAGCAACCCGTGACGCTGCCGCGTTCCCAGGTCCTCCAGGGGTTGCTCGGCGCCCTGCTGCTCGCGCAGGGCGAGCCGTTGCGCACCGAGCGGCTCACCCGGCTGGTGTGGTCCGACCGGGCCGAGATGACCAGCCGGGAGTCCGTGCACGTCGGGGTGTCGCGGCTGCGCAAGTGGCTCAGACAGGTCGGTGACGGCCGGCCGTCGATCGATCACCAGGACGGCTACCGGCTTGCGATCCCCGCGACCGACCTCGACCTGCACCGGTTCCGGGCGCTGGCCGGCCGGGCGCGGTCGGCCGAGGACCCCGAGCTGCGCAGCTCGCTGCTGCGCTCCGCGCTCGACCTGCGCCGGGGGCCCGTGCTCGCCGGAATGGAGTATCTCGACCGCGACGACATCCTGGTGCGTTCGATCGACAGGGACGTCCGCGAGGCGGTGATGAACCTGGCGGCCCTCGCGCCGCGCGTGGAACGGATCGAGCCGGTCATCCACGCTGTCAGCTCGCTGGCGCAGGAACTCCCGTTCGACGAGCCGCTGCACGCCGCCCTCATCGAGCTGCTCGCGGCCGGCGGCCAGCACGCCGCGGCCCTGGAGACCTACCGGCGGCTGAACGAGCGGCTCATCACCGAGCTCGGGGTCGAGCCGAACCGGCAGGTCCAGGAGGCCCATCTGCGGATACTCGCCCGGACCCAGCCGTTCGCGACCGCAGCGGGTGCCGGCGTCCCCCTCCCCGTCCCCGCCCAGCTGCCGCCCGACGTCCCCGACTTCACGGGCCGCGCGGACGAGGTGGCGCGGATCGCCGAGAGCCTGGTGGACCCTGCGGACAGGCAGGAATGGAGGGCACGGTCGGTGGCCGTCACGACGGTCGCCGGCATGGGCGGCATCGGCAAGACCGCGCTCGCCGTGCACGTCGCCCACATGCTGACCGCCGCGTTCCCCGGTGGGCAGCTCTACGCGGACCTCGACGGAGACGGCGTCCCGGTCGAGCCCGCCGAGGTGCTCGACCGGTTTCTGCGCGCGCTGGGGATGAGCGGCTCCGGCGTTCCCTCGACGCTGGCCGAACGCACCGCGCTCTTCCGCAGCCGGGTCGCCGGGCGCAGGGTCCTCATCGTCCTGGACGACGCGGCGAACGAGGAGCAGGTACGTCCGCTGCTGCCCGGGTCCCCGGACGCGGCGGTGCTCATCACCAGCCGCAACCGCCTGACCGGGCTGGAGGGCGCGACACTGCTCGATCTGCAGGTCCTGTCGCCGCCGCAAGCGGTCGACCTCCTGGCCCGGGTCGTCGGCTCGCGGCGCGTCGCGGCCGAACCTGACAGCGCGGTGGAGCTCGCCCGGCTGTGCGGGTACGTCCCGCTGGCCGTACGGATCGTCGCCGGCCGGCTGGTCGGCCGCCCGGACTGGACGCTGGCGCATCTGGCCGAGACGCTCCGCGACGAGCGGGGCCGGCTGGACGAGCTGGCCGTCGGCGACCTGGGCGTGCGGGCCAGCTTCGAGCTGAGCTACCGGCCGCTTCCGCCCGCCACCCAGCGGGCGTTCCGGATCATCGGGCTGTTGGACGCGCCGTCCTTCGCGGCCTGGACGGTCGCGGCCCTCCTCGGCATTCCGCTGAACGAGACGCGCCCGCACCTGGAGACGTTGATCGACGCTCAGCTCGTCAGTGTCGTCGGTCCCGACGCCGTCGGCGAGCTGCGGTACCGCATGCACGACCTGGTCCGGCTCTACGCCCGTACCTGCGCGACCGCCGAAGACGCGTCGCGGCAGCGCACCGCGGCCCTCGGCAGGGCCCTCGGCGCCTGGCTGTGGCTGGCCGAACGCGCCGCCGACCGCATCCCTGGGCCCGCCTACGCCGCCATGCACGGCACCGCGCCGCGCTGGCCGCTGCCGCCGGCGACCGCCGCACGGTTGCTGGCCGATCCGATGCTCTGGTTCACCGCCGAACTGCCCGCGCTGGTCGCCGCCGCCCGGCAGGCGTGCGACCTGCGGCTCGACGACCTGGCCTGGGACCTGGCCGCCTGCCTGGAGAAGTACTGCGACGTCAGAGGCGTGTACGACGACTGGCGGCACACGCACGAGCGCGCGTTGAGGCTCTGCCGTGCGACCAAGAACAAGCGGGGCGAGGCCGTCCTTCTCCGTGGTCTCCTGGAGGTCACCACCTGGACATCGCCCGAGCGGACGGGGCCCGCCATGGCCACGATGCGCGACATGGCGGAGCGGGTCCTGCGGCTGTTCGAGGAACTGGACGAGCCGCGCGGAATGGTCGACGCGATGACGGCCATCGGCTGGGGCCAGGTGGCACAGGGCGACGAGGAACAGGCCCTCGCCACCGCGGACCAGGCCGTACAGCTCGCCGAAAGCGTCGACTACCTGGCCGGCCAGGCCAGGGGCCTGCAACTGAAGGCCGTGGCCTACGGCGAGAGCAACGCCCAGCAGGCACTCCCGTGTCTGGAACAGGCCCACAAGCTCGCCGACCTGCTGGGCAATCCCCGCCTGGTGGCCACGATCGTCCAGTTCCTCGGCGCGGCCCATGCGCTGACGGGCGACATCGTCACCGGCGAGGAACTCCTCAACAGGTCGATCACCATGGCCCGCGAGCTCGACGACCGTTATCTGGAGACCTTCTCGCTGATCTATCTCGGGAAGCTGTTCGCGGCGCTGGGCGACGAGCGGGCACGGCCGACCGTGGAACTCGCACTCGCCTACAGTCACGCGGGCAACTTCGGGCACCACCTCGCCGAGTCCCTTGCCCTTCTCGGCGCGCTCAACCTGGCGGCGGGCGATGTCCCGGGGGCCGTCGCGTGCCTCGAGAAGTCCGTCGCGGTGTGGCGCAGCCGGGGTTGGGTCTCGTTCCTCGCCACGACACTTCGTACCCTGGCCGATGCCCACGATGCTGCGGGAGACCACGACGCGGCGCGCGCGGCGCGCGCGGAGGCGGCGGACCTGCTGGAGACCGATTCCCCACTTTCAAAGTAGGTAAGCACGACAAATAGGTCAGAGCCTCGGTTAGGGCACCGTAAGGGGTGCATCGGTAACGTCGAAGGGCATTGCATTTTCCACCCCCGCTGCAATGCCGAGTCGGTGATTGCCAAGCTCCCTAGACGAGGTAACGCATGCACCTGTCGGCACACGACCAGCAGCAGATAACCGCACTTCTCGCCACGGCGCGGAACGAGATCCTCTCGCTCCTTCCCGCATGCCAGGCTCCGCTGTGCAACGCCTACTTCCGCACCCCGGCACGGTCGCGGATCGTCGTTTCCCGCCCCTGCCGCGTCCAGTACCGTCCATCGGCCGCCACCTCGGAGATCCGCCTCGGCGAGAGGTTCTCCACCTTCCTCCTCATCGTCGACCGCAAGAAGGCCCTGGCCAAGAACGGTGAACTGCCGCTCGGCCGCTTGGCGATCCAGGCCCCCGAACTGGACCCGTTGATCGCGCTCTTCGACGGCGAATGGGACCGTTCACTCCCCCTTCCGCCCGCCCGCACCCGCCTCAACGAACTCCAGGTGACCATCCTGCGGCAGCTCGCGACGGGCATGACGGACCAGGCCACCGCCAACGCGCTCAATATCTCCTCACGCACCGTACAGCGCCAGGTCAGCCATGCAATGGAGCAACTCGGCGCGCGCAGTCGCCTGGAGCTCGGCGTCTACCTGGCCGCCGGCGAGCTGATCTGACCCGAGCGGCACGCACTCTTGTCGCGCCCCAGGCCGTGCGAATGTCAGACCCCTCGACTACTATCGAATACATGTTCAATGTGAGCACGGGTGCTTCTCCTCCGAGCGGATCGACGCAGTGATCCGCTCGGGCACTCCCCGCGAGCCGGCCGATCCTTCGACGTAAGGCGGACATGCCGATGACAAACTCGCCCGACATGCTCTCAACCGCCGTTAAGGCGATCAGCAGCTCACAAGCACGTCAACACCCCATCGTCATGATCACCTGCGCGGCCGGCGGGCAACCACGTGTCTGTGTGCCGGACTGGGGCGAGTTGCGCGTGATCGACGACCGTCGCCTGCGCCTGGCGGTCTGGCCCTCCGCCCCGATAGCGGCCGACATGGACCACGGCGCACCCATCCTGCTGATCGTCACCGTTCTGTCCGAGGTCCATCTCATCCACGCCACGGCCCGCCGCCTGGCCAACGCCGCCATGGTGTGGGCTCACTACGAGCTCACCATCACCTCAGCGCGGATCGCCGACCGAGGCACCGCACCTCACTCACAGGCCGGCAACCATGCCGGCAAAGAATTCCTGCCGCACCGGCTCCCGAAGGGAGCCGACAAGCACCGGGAATATCGTCGCGATCGCAGTCCGTCATCGAGACAAGCCTCAGCGATCACCATCGACTGATCCGGAGCCTCGAACCGGCTGACCGCGGACCCGCTCAATTCGAGCGCGTTGCGGACCGCGGAAAAGTCGCGTGCGTTGGTGCTGTGGAGCGGGTTACCGTTGATCAGCGCGCCGGGTTCGGTGCGGGCGCGGGTCGAAGACCGTGTCCGCACCTGGCCCGACGCACGGAGCTGGACGCACGAGGGCGGGTCGAAGATCCGTCGGTTATCGGGAGCAGAGGGTTGCGGGTTCGAGTCCCGTCGCCGGGCCTGGCCTGGCGTAGCTCAACGGCAGAGCATCTGTCTAAAAAACCCGGTGGGTCATCCCCACATCCGCCCTCACCTGTCCAGCCCGACCCACCACACATCCGTCGCCGCGCGGCGGGTCGAACGTTCCCGGAGGCCGACGATGGCCCGTGATCCCCTGGCAGCCGTCTCCACCCTCGCCACGCCGCAGACCCAGCCGATCCCCGGCCGCGAGGCCGAGCAGGTCCGCAACAGCGCCGGCGGCTACGTCTTCGCCAAGGACCTGTGGACCCGCCTGGAGGACTTCCTCATCCTCGGTACCACGGGCGGCACGTACTACATCGGTGAGGACAAGCTCACCGCCGACAACGCCCAGGTCGTCTTCGATGCGATCGCGGCCGACGGCGTCCGTACGGTCCAGCTGCTCACCGAGGTCTCGACGGCCCGCCCGCCGCGCGCGCCGAAGAACCGCCCCGCGCTGTTCGTCCTCGCCGCCGCAGCCGCCCGCGGCGACGCCGGCACCCGGCAGGCCGTCAAGGCCTCGTTCGCCGAGGTCGCCCGCACCACCGACCACCTCGCCTCCTTCTTCGGCTACTACAAGAACCTCGGTGGCAAGGCCATCGGCGGCGGCACCGCGCCGGTCATCGGCCGTGCGATGCGGACTGCGCTGGCGTCCTGGTTCCTGTCCGAGAACGTCGATCAGGTCGCCTGGCGGGTGTGCAAGGCGCGGCAGCGCAAGACCCCTGCCGGTGAGGCGTTCGCGCTGCGGGACGCGCTGCGCATCGCTCATCCCAAGGCCGACAGCCCGCAGCGGCGCGCCCTGCTGGGATGGATCGCGGGGAACGTCGACGACGCCGAAGCCCGCGGGCACGTCCGTGCGATCGACGACTTCCTCACCGCCCAGGCCGTCACCACAGCGGCCCAGGCAGCCGAGGTCGTGCGTCACCGGGGCGTGCCGTGGGAGTTCCTCCCGGACGCGGTCCTCAGCGACCCGGAGGTGTGGGACGCGCTCATCGACACGATCGGCATGACCGCGCTCATCCGGAACCTCGCTCGCATGACCCGTATCCGCGCGCTCGTTCCGCTGCACTCCTCAACCCGGCGGGCAGCCGCCCGGCTCACCGACGCCGAGGCTCTGGCCAAAGCACGCGTTCACCCGATGGACCTGTTCCTCGCGCTGCGCGTCTACAAGTCCGGCCTGGCACAGCCACACCGGCGCGCCGAGCAGCAGCGCTGGCAGCCGGTCCCGGCCATCCTCGACGCGCTGGAGGCGGCCTACGAGCTGAGCTTCGACCACATCCAGCCATCCGGCCGGCGTCTGCTGATCGCGATCGACTCGTCCGGGTCGATGCTCCAGCAGGTGCAGATCGGCGGGTCGCCGCTCGGGTCGTGCTACGAGGTCGCCAACGCGATGGCGGTCATCATGAACCGCATCGAGGGCGGCGACTGCCACGTCATCGACGTCGACACCCGCGTGTACCGCTCGCGGGTGACCGCCCGTACCAACCTGCGGGAGATCGGCACGTGGCGGATGTCGGGCGGCGGCACCGATCTGTCGCTGCCGTTCCAGTGGGCGCAGCGAGAGGGGCTCGCCGTCGACGGGATCCTGGTTCTCACAGACAACGAGAGCTGGGCAGGCGCCTGGCAGCACCCCACACAGGCTCTCCGGGCCTACCGGCAGGCCGTTTCGCCGAACGCCCGGGTCATCGTGGCGAGCATGGCGGCCAACGGCTTCACGATCGCCGACCCCCGCGACAAGGGCGTCCTGAACGCGGTCGGCCTCGACGCGTCGCTGCCCATGCTGGTGAACGGCTACATCCGCGGCAGTAGACTTGATTAAGCGCGTAACGTTTGGCGCGCACGCCTAACGATCACTCGCGCGCAAGGAGGCCTGGTGGACTTCGAACGGGCCGACTCACTGAACGGAGCAATCCGGACCATCGCCCTCAAACACCGGGCGCGGGCGGCCGTCAAGCTCGCAGAGCTGGGTCTGCATCCCGGACACGAGGCCGTACTGTTCCTGCTCAGCGCCAAGGGCCCACAGACTCAGCGACAACTTGCCGCCGGAGCGGATTGCGAACCCCCCAGCATCACTCTCATGGTGCGCAAGCTGGAGGCGGCGGGGCTGGTCAGCCGCACCCCCGCCGCCCAAGACGCGCGCGCCAACGTCGTACGGCTGACAGACGAGGGCGAGAAAGTCATCCTGCGGATGAAGGAGCTGTGGCGGGATCTCGCGGACGAGACCGTCGCAGGTCTGGCCGACACCTCCGCCGACGATCTCATCGCGGTCCTCACCGACCTGGCCCGCAGCCTCCAAGGCCGGACATCCGCAGATGAATGAAGGTTCATAGCGATCGCGGTAGCCCGAACGAGGAAATCACCGGCCATCAGGGGGTGACTCTCAGGGGCGGATGAGGCCGGATTGGTAGGCGCGGACCAGGCGGCGCGGGACCAGCATTTGCTCGCCCGCCACAGTGACGGGCACCAGGTCCGGCGTGGACGCCTTCCACTGGGCTCGGCGCTTGCGGGTGTTGCTACGGGACTTCTTGCGCTTGGGAACGGCCATCGTCCGCCCTCTCTGATCGGAGGCGTGCGATGATACCGATAACGGTTTTCATTATGCCACTCGGGAGGGAGCTCGATGAACGAGGCCGCGCGCGCCGACGACGGACTGGGCTATGCCGTCAACGCCCCGTACTACGACCTGATCTTCCCCGCGCCCATCCGTGACATGCTGAACGCCGCGCTGCACGAACTCCTGCCCGGAGCTCGCGCCGTCGCGGAGATCGGACCCGGCACCGGAACCTTCACCGAGAGCCTGGCCGGACTGCTCGGCCCGGACGCCGAGATCTTCGCGGTCGAGCCGGCCCGCATCATGCGTGCGGCCCTCATGAGCCGGTTGTCGCGGCTTCCCGACGCCAACGTCACTGTGCTTCCGGAGGACGCGCTCACTGCGCGGATCGACGTCGAGTTGGACGCGGTGGTGCTCTTCAACCTCATCATGCATTTCGACGAGGAAGCCCGGGCCCGCCTCTGGCAGAAGTGGACCTCCGCACTCCGCCCCGGAGGGTTGCTGGTCATGGAGGCCCAGTTCCCGCAGACCGCGGCCGCCGTCCCGACGACCGTCGTCCCTGGCCGCGCACTCGGACGGCACTGGTACGACACCGTGTCACGTGCGGACGTCATCGGCGACACGATGATCCGCTGGGTGATGACCTACCGGACCTGGGAGAACACCCGGCTGCTCCAAGAGGAGACCGCCGAGTTCGACTGCCACGTGATCTCCGACGAGCTCCTGGAAAAGGAACTGTCGGCGGTCGGCCTCGTCCGGGACGACCGGGCGCCGAAGGGCATCCACGCATGGCGACGGCCCTAGGCAGGCGCCCGCCAATTGCGCGGATTTCGTCGAACGAACGAGGCGGCGAGATCCGTACCTGGGGTGTAAGCCAGACCGCCGAGGCTTGGAGGCATGTAGTGATTCGCTGTCGGCCGCGAGGAACAGTCGTCGTCACCTTGGTCGCGGGACTGGCTGCTTCGCTCGTTACCGGCTGCTCCGGCGATGAGCCTCGTTCGACATCCGCTCGGTCGAGCACGTCCGCCGCGCCGATCGGCGCCCGGTCGGGCCCGCCCCCCTTCATGAGCATCGAGCAACTCGCCGCCATCATGGGATGCACGCCCTCACTGCGCGGCAGACCCGCCGACTACCGTCAGGCCGTCTGCGTGACGCCCACGGGCAAGTACATGCTCAACACGTTCGACTCCGACAAAGGCCAGCAGGACTGGCTGCGGCACTCCCAGATGTACGGAGGCTCCTACCTGATCGGCACACGGTGGATCGTCGTCTCCACCCCGCAACTGCTCCAGCCCCTGCGCAGCCGCCTGGGTGGTCGCCTTCAGAACGCCAACTCCTCCTCCTCCTGATTTCCCGCACCCCCGCGGACGTCTCTGTGCCGCCTTTGGCCAGCGTGCAGAAAATACAGTTGCGCGAGCGAGCAAGCGTTGGGAACCTGAATACGTTCAGAGCCTCTAATGTCCATATGACCGGGAGGCGACCGCATTGATGATCTCAGAGGATCGTACGGTGACTCGGTTCTATCGGCCGCTCGCGCCGAAGTCGACGCCGCCATTCCTGCGCTCTGTTCGTTGATGCGGCCACGAAGCTCCACGAATTGAGCCTCAACACGTGCCTTTCGGCATTCCATGGGACGGACACTGATCGACGGCGCCGCCTGAGGAGTGCGAACGGGCGGTAGCACGACATGCTCTGCAGAGCAGGTCTTCCACGCCATGGCCGCCCATAGATGGTGAACGCGTAACTCCTGGGGAAGGTGCCCGATGGGGGACCATAAGAATGCAACTCCCGACGTCCTGACACTCGGGGCTAGAGTTGCCGAGATTGAGGCTCTCTTCTCGTCGGCGCTGACCGCTCCGACCGAATTCACTGAGCGGCAGTTGTTCGCTCAACTGGCTCAGGCTGCCGGTCGGCTGAGCAAGCTCGCCGAGAACGCAGCCGGTGATTTCGCCATTCCCGCCGCCATGCCTGGGCCCCGGCCCCATGCGGGGCGAGCCAGGATACGTCGCCGGATCGCCTGGACCGAACAGACCGCCGATCGGATCATCGCCAAATTCCAGGGTGAGCCGCCGGCTTGATCCTTACGGCGCGCTGCGCCGCGCAGCACGATGCTGAGCGGCGCAGCGTGGCATCACCACCCCCCTTTTCGCCTGATTCGCCCCGAAAAACACGGTTGGCGATATTTGAGCGCGGCACGCCCCGGGAACATCACCGACATGGATGCAGAAGCCCGCGAGACCGCAGCCATGAAAGAGGTCACCCACCGTCTGCTCACGATCTACGGCCATGACCGCGACCCCGAGGAAGTGACAGAGACCATCAGCTCCATCCACAGCCGCTTCGACGGTCACCCCATCCGCGACTTCGTCCCCGTCCTCGTCGAACGCTACGCCCGCCAGGACCTCTCAGCCTGAGTCCAGGACCCCATCGCCCCGGGGCCGGATGCGATCCGCCCAAGAGGCGATCGGGTGTCAGGCCGCGAGGGCTGTGTCTTCTTTGGTGGGTTGGTGGGTTGGTGTGGTCAAGGGGGTGGTGACGGGGTGGATCGTCGCCTTGACCGGCCACAGGATCCAGGCTGCTGCTGCGGCGAGGAAGCCGATCGTGGTGAGGGCGGCGGCGGCCGCCGTCATCCCGAACTCGGTGGCCAGCCATCCGGCCAGCGGGTAGGTGAGCAGCCAGGCGGCGTGGGAGAGCGAGAACTGTGCGGCGAACGCGGCGGGCAGGTCGGCCGAGGGGACCGAACGGCGGATCAGGCTGCCGGTCGGGGTCAGCACGGCCGCCGAGGACGCGCCCAGCACGGCCCATGTGATCAGCAGCGACGGCCAGGACCTGACGTCCAATGCGAGGCCGACAGTGAGAGCTGCCAGGACCGCGAAGAGGACTCCCGCTGCGGGCAGCATCACGGTGCGGTCGCTGAGCCTGTCCAGCACGCGGGGCAGCAGCAGGGCGACCGCCATCGACCCGGCACCGAATGCGCCGAACGCCAGCGAGACGTCCCCGGCGGCGCGGTCCAGGTGGTCACGGACGAGGACGACGGTGTTGACGATGACCATGGCGCCGGCGGCGGCGATTCCCACGTTCAGCGCCAGGAGGCTCCGCAGTTGCGGCGTGGCTCCGAAGAGCCGGGCGCCATAGGTGACCTTGGCGAACGCGCCGCCGCTGCGCTGAACGGGCACCGGCTTGGGAAGGACGACGGATACGACGAGGGCCGCTGACGCCAGGAAGCCGACCACGGTGCCGAAGAACAGCCAGTTGTAGGTGATGAGGGTGAGCAGTCCGGCGGCCAGGACAGGGCTGAATAGGCTCTCCAGGTCATAGGCCAGCCGCGACATCGACAACGCACGGGTGTAGTCGCGCTCAGCTGGGAGCACTTCGGGGATGGTCGCCTGGAACGTCGGGGTGAAGGCTGCCGAAGCCGACTGCAGCAGGAAGATCAGCACGTAGACCTGCCACACCTCGGTCACGAACGGCAGGGCCAAGGCGACGCCGCCGCGAATGAGATCGGTGGCCACCAGGAGGGTCCGGCGTGGGAGGCGGTCGGCATAGGCACCGATCAGCGGTGCGATGCCGACGTAGGCGGCCATCTTGATGGCCAGCGCGGTGCCGAGCACCGCGGAGGCGCTGGCCCCGGCCAGGTCATAGGCGAGCAGGCTCAGCGCCACGGTGGCCAGGCCGGTGCCCACCAGGGCGATGGCCTGTGCGGCGAACAGATGCCGGTAGGTGCGGTTGCGGAGCACGAAGAACATGACCTTGCCCTCTCGTCCGAGACTCTCGTTCATATGTGCGTACTTGCGCACATGACGAACGGCGAAGGTCCGAGAGGAATTCCCGCACCGGCGAGGCAATCGATTCAGGAGTGCCAGGGTTCGCCGGTCATGCGGTGATCGGCGTGGTTCAGGGCCTCCATGACGAGGCCTCGCAAGTGGCCGTCACGCAGGGAGTACACCACCCGCCGCCCCTCCTTGCGGAACTCGACCAAGCCCGCGAGACGGAGCTTGGCCAGATGCTGGCTGACGGCGGTCCTGGCCGCCCCGCTGGCCGCGATGAGCTCGGAGACATCGGCTTCCCCCTCAGCCAGCAGCCACAACAAGTGCAGCCGCGTCGGGTCGGACAGAAGGGCGAACACCGAGCTCGCCGCCTCCAGTTGTTTCCGGTCAGGAGTCCACTCATGCCGGTGGACGACCGGAGGCGAAGGGTGATCACGCTCTGCCATGCAGCCATCGTATGGCGCAGGCCGAGAGCAGTCCCGCAATGGGAACGACGTAGGGACTTGACAGACGCATACCCCGATGGAGTATCTTCCCGGATCATCACATATACCCCCCAGGGGTAAATGGAGGGAGATTCGCATGTGCACCTGTCAGGCCAATACCGCCGATGCCGTCTCGGGGTCGGCGTCCGACACCGACATTCACCGGGCCGTCGAAGGCGCCGGTTACCAGATTTCGACTCTCTAGCCGCGCAAGCGGCTTGCCGTCGTCCGAAAGGAATCCCCTGATGTCTTCCCTCCGCCCCCGCCGCTGGTGGGCCCTCGCGGTCCTCGCCGGGGCGCAGTTCATGGTGATCATGGACACGTCGATCATCGGCGTGGCCCTTCCAGAAATGCAGCGTGACCTGGGCTTCAGCACGGGCGGCCTGCAATGGGTGTTCAACGCCTACGTCGTCGCGTTCGGCGGGCTGCTCCTGCTGGGCGGCCGTCTGTCGGACCTGTTCGGCGCCCGCCGCGTGTTCGCGGCAGGCTGGGTCGTCCTCATCGCCGGTTCCGTGATCGCCGCAGCCGCCACAGGCGCGGGCACCGAGATCGCCGGACGCGCCGTCCAGGGGGTCGGCTCGGCCCTCATCGCGCCGTCCTCGATGACCCTCCTCATGGTGTTGTTCAGTGGACAGCCCAAGGAACTCCCCAAAGCGATGGCCTTCTACGGGGCGGCCGCGCCCGCGGGCGGCACCGCGGGCGTCTTCCTCGGCGGCGTCATCACCGAGTGGCTGAGCTGGCCCTGGGTCTTCGTGGTCTACGTGCCCATCGGCCTGCTGACCCTCGCGGTCGTTCCCGCTCTGCTGCCCGCCGTTCCCGGTCGCCGCAGCAGTCTCGACCTGGCCGGCGCCGCAGCCGTGACCGGCGGACTCGCCCTGGCGGTCTACGCCATCGTCCAAGCCCCCGACAAGGGCTGGACAGCAGGGTCGACATTGCTGGAGCTGGCCGGAGCCGTCCTGCTCCTGGTCGCGTTCGTCGGTATCCAGCGCGCGCTGCGCAGCCCGCTGATGCCACTGCGCGTGTGGCGCACACCCAACCTGGCCGCCGCCAACCTGGCGATGACCCTGCTGGGAGCCGCCTGGATCCCGATGTGGTACTTCCTCAATCTCTACCTGCAGCAGGTCCTGGGGTACGGCGCGTTCTCCAGCGGCGCGGCGCTGGTGCCGATGACCGCGCTGATGATGGTCCTGATGGTCGGCGTCACCGGACGGCTCATCGGCCGATTCGGCACCAAGCCGCTCATCGCCACCGGCCTCGCCGTCCTCGCCGGCGGCCTGGGCGTCCTCTCGGCCATCAGCCCCTCCGGCGGCTTCCTCACCGACGTCCTGCCCGGGTCGCTCATCTCCGCCGTCGGCATGTCCCTGGCCTTCATCCCGGCGATGATGGCCGCGATCGGAGGGGTCGCGCCGGAGGAGAGCGGGCTGGCGTCCGGCATCGTCAACACCACCTATCAGGTCGGTTCGGCCATCGGTCTCGCCGCCATGACCGCCATCGCCACCTCTCAAGGCGCCGGCGAGCTCGGCGACCTTCCCGCCTTGACCGACGGATTCCAGGCGGCCTTCGTCGGCGCAGCCATCGTCGCCCTGGCCGGAGCCGCCATGGCCGCCCTGACCCTACGAACGCCCAAGGAGGCAGCCGCCGAAGTCCCCGCTACTGAGGAAGCCGAAGTCCGAAGCACACGCTAAGGCGCGGCGATTCTTGAAGGCCTATTGTCGGGGCCCTTCCTTCGGGAGGGCCCCGACGCCGCACGAAGTCCCGCCAGGTGCCACCCGACGGCCGAGAGTGACCGTTCCAACAGCGCCGGTCGCTGTCTGGCCCTAGTCGGCCTTGAGCACGCCAAGCAGGGTCTTCACGAGGATCTCTCCGACGTCCTCTCCTGCCAGTCGCCCGTCGGCGACGTCGTCGGAGGCCGCATGGAGGAGTGTGTACACGGACGTGACCAGCCATTCGAGCGGCAGGTCGGCACGGAAGACGCCCTCCGCCCGGCCACGGGCGATGAGCCGTTCCACCTGAGCCATCGGCTCATCATGGAACCCGCGTACCTCCTCGGGCGGTAGCGCGCGTTGCGCGGCGGCGTGCAGGCTGCCGAAGCGGCTCAACAACGGCCAGCAGGAACGGATCACCCGCGCGAACGCCTCGGCGGGCGGCCCCTCCTCGGGCAAGGCCGCCGTGATGACCTCCGTCCCTTCGGCGATCGTCTCGGCGAGGACGGCCCGCAGCAGGTCCTCCCGGGACGCGAAGTGCGCGTAGAGCGTGACCCGTCCCAGGCCCGCCGCCTTGGCGATGTCGCTCATGGACGCGTTGCGATCCCGGGTGAGGCATTCGGTCGCCGCCGAGAGGATCAACGTGATGTTGCGCTCGGCGTCGGCTCTCTTGCGCCCACCACCGCGCCGCGCCACGGCCTGCCCACTGCTCTGTGCCATGCGGTCGATCATACCCACATCGCGAACAAGGCTGTTTGACTTAATACCCCTCCAGGGGTTTATATAAGCCGAACACGCATGTTTGGGTTAGGAGTCATCGATGTCTCATCCTTCGCATACCCCGCACCACCCGGCGGCGGCGCCGCCAGAGGCTGATGCGCCGCGCCGCTGGACGGCGCTCGCCCTGATCAGCGTCGCCCAGTTCATGCTGATCCTCGACGTCACGGTCGTGAACGTCGCGCTGCCCGACATAGGAACCGACCTCGAACTGGGACGCACCACGCTCACCTGGGCCGTCACCGCCTACACACTGTTCTTCGGCGGGCTGATGCTGCTCGGCGGGCGGCTGGCCGACCTCTTCGGAGCCAGGCGCATGGCGCTCACCGGCCTCGCGGTCTTCACGCTCGCCTCGCTGGCCACCGGACTGGCGCAGAACGAGGCGCTGCTGATCGGCGGACGCGTCGCCCAGGGCATCGGCGCGGCGCTCCTCTCCCCCGCCGCCCTGGCGATCATCACCACGGCCTTCCACGGCGAGGAGCGCAACAAGGCGCTCGGCGTGTGGGCCGGCCTGGGCGGGATCGGGTTCGCAGCAGGGGTCCTCGTCGGCGGCGTGCTGACTGCAGGACCCGGCTGGCGGTGGGTCTTCTTCGTGAACGTGCCGGTCGGCATCGCCGTGCTGGCCGCCCTGCCGGCGACCGTGCCCGCCGTTCTCCACGCTCACCGGGACCGGCCGCGCATCGACTTCCTCGGCGCGGTCACCGTGACCGCCGCCACCGCCGCGCTCATCTACGGCCTGGTCACCGCAGGCGACGAGGGATGGAGCGACACCGGGACACTGATCCCGCTGGCCGCCGCGGTCGTGCTGTACGCGGCGTTCGCGGGCATCGAACAAGCGACGCGCACACCCCTGATGCACGTCGGGATGCTGGCGCGGCGGCCGGTCGCCGTGGGCGCGTTCCTCATGCTCGCGGGTTCAGGCCTGCTGATCTCGCTGTTCTTCCTCGGCTCGCTCTACCTCCAGCACCTGCGCCACATCAGCGCGCTGGAGACGGGCCTGCTGTTCCTGCCCGCCGCGCTGGCCACCGGCGTCGGCGCACACCTGGCCGGACGGCTCGTCAGCATCGTCGGCACCCGAGCCGTCGCGGCAACGGGCCTCGCCCTGGTCGCCGTAGGCACAGGTCTCTTGACCCAGCTCTCCGCAGACGGCGGCATCTACACCGGGCTGCTGCCCGGACTCGTCATCGCCGCCGCCGGAGTCGGACCCGTCTTCGTCACCGCCACCACCTCAGCCCTCGCCCACATCGAACACGGGCAAGAGGGCCTGGCCTCGGGCGTCATCAACACCTTCCACGAACTCGGCGGCGCCATCGGCGTCGCGACCGCGTCCACGCTCGCCGCAGCCGGACTGAGCGCCGCGCCATCGATAGGCGGATTCACCGACGCCTACACCGCGACGGCGATCGCCGCAGCCGTGGCAGCCGTCCTCGCTGTCGTCCTTGTTCCGGGAGGCAAGCCGCAGATGAGCGCCATGCCGCACGCACACTGATGGCACGGACACTGGTGGCACGCACGCTGACCGCGACCGCCCACTGTCAAGCCGTACCCTGGCGGCATGCAGATTCCCGGCTTCGGCCAGGTCGTCAAGGACATCGACCTCGGCTGGTATCAGAGCGAACCTGTGCCGGTGCCGGCGCTGGGCGGTGTGCTCTGCCGCGTCATCGTCGACGGCTACGACGAGGATCCCGCGCCCGAAGACTTCCACGCTGCGATCCGCGCGTTCCTGGCACTCGAACGATCGGCGCTGGTTGCGGCCGCGCCCTCGATCTTCGCGTACTACCGCGACATCATGGACGACGTCGTGGACGCCGGTGATGACGACTGGTACGTCGAGATCGAGGGCCCGGACACCGTGTTCGATCACATTCAGTTCGGTGACGCACCGACCATCAGCCGCGACTCCCATGGCGACCGGCACGTCTATGTCTCACTGGAGTGCGAGTGTGACTGGGAGCCTGAGCACGGCCTGCAGATCGTGCTCAGGGACGGCCGTACGGTGACCAAGGTCGGCCCTTACAACGGCCATCTGACCAACGCGGCCGCCTACGCCGATGACACCCTTGAAGGCGTCGTCTACCACACGTTGCGCTGAGTCGTGGCTGCTGAGCCTTGGCCACTCAGCCTTGATGAACGTCACGATTCAGCGTGCGCAGGCATGCCAGGAGTCAAGACGGCGGCTACGAGGGCCGCGACTGTGGCGGCGACCGCGGCGAGGATGAAGCCGTCTGTGAACCCGGAGAGTGTGTCGCTGACGAGGCTGGCCGCTGCGACGCTGGAGATGACGGCGGCTCCAGCGGAGGCGCCGAACTCGTGGAACGTGCTGACGATGCCGGAGGCGATCCCGGCTTCGTGCGGGGCCACCTGTCCGAGCGCGGTCGCCGACGCGACCACGAAGACGGCGCCCGTCCCGGCACCGGCGATCGCCGTGCCGATCGCGACGATGGCGGGCTCCATCGCGAGTGCGGGCAGGGCCAGGCCGACCGCGGCGGCGAGCAGCCCGGCCACGGCGAGCACGCGCGCTCCCAGCCTGCCGATGGCCCGGCCGGTCAGGTTGGCCCCGACCATCGTGGCGACAGCGACCGGGAGGAACAGCAGGCCCGTTCGCAGCGCGCCGTAGTCTCGCGCGTGCTGGAAGTAGAACGTGCCGAGGAAGAACACCGCGATCATCAATGCGGTGGCCATCAGGATGAGGAACGTGCCGGTGGTCACGGGCCGTCGAGCCAGCAGCGCGACGTCCATCATCGGCGACTTGGCGGTCTTCTGCCGCGCCACGAAGGCGAGATAGCCGATCCCGGCGCCCAGGACGAGCAACCCGCTGGTGGCGGTCAGCCATCCGTGGTCTCCGGCGCGGATGAGTGCGTAGATCAAGGCGACGGACGAGGCGGTGGCCAGCACCGCGCCGAGTATGTCCAGCCGGGGCCGGGGCGCGGGCGCGGTCTGGTTCGGCAACATCCGCGCGAGGGAGGCGATGATGACCAGTCCGATCGGCACGTTCACGTAGAAGACCCATGGCCAGCCCGGACCGGCGGTGAGCAGTCCTCCGACCAGCACACCAAGGGCCGCGCCGCCACCGCCGAGCGCGGACCAGACGCCGAGCGCCTTGTTCCTCTCGTCACCGTCGAAGAGACCGACCACGAGCGACAAGGCCGCCGGAGACAGCAGCGCCGCGCCGACTCCTTGCGCGATGCGGCCGCCCAGCAGGAGGCCCGCCTCGTCGGCGAGGCCGGTCACCAGTGACGCCGTGGTGAAGATCAGCAAGCCGGTGAGGACGACGCGTTTGGCGCCGAAGAGGTCGGCTGCCCGCCCGCCCAGCAACATCAGGCCGCCGAACGCCAAGGTGTAGGCGCTGACCGTCCACGTCACGGCCTGGCGGCTGAGGGCCAGATCGGTCTCGATGTGCGGCAGCGCGATGGCCACGACGGTGATGTCGAGGATCAACATCAGCTGCGCTATGCCGAGGAAGCCGAGGATGCGCCATCGCAGTGGATGGGGCGAGGGGTGTTGCGCGGATGCGTCGGGATTCTTGTGTGTCATCGAGGGGCTCCCGCCATAACTCGTATGTGCGTATACGACTTCTAGCGGTGAGCGTAACACGTATATTCCCGTACGAGTTAAGATCGGAGCATGCCTACCGCCTCCACCGGACCGCGCCGGCGCGCTGACGCCGAACGCAACATCGCCCGCATCGTCTCCGCAGCTCGCACGAGCCTGAGCGGTGATCCGAACGCGAGTACCGACGACATCGCCAAGGCCGCCGGCGTGGGGCGGATGACGCTCTACGGCCACTTCCGGACACGCGCGGAGCTGATCGAAGCCGCCTTGATCGACGCACTCAGCGAAGGTGAAAAGGTCCTGTCAGCCGTCGACCTCAGCGGAAACGCCCAGGCGGCGCTGTCCCGGCTGCTCGAATCCAGCTGGTCACTCACAGCCGAGTCCACGGCGTTGCTGGCAGCGGCCCAGGGCACGCTGCCACCCGGACGCATTCTCGAACTCCACGCCGCCCCCGCTGAACGCGTCGAGGCCCTGATTCGCCGCGGTCAGGACGAAGGGACGTTCCGCACCGACCTCCCGATCACCTGGCTGGTCAGCGTCATTCACTCGGTCCTGGTCACCGCCACAGAAGAGTCACGCGGTGGCCGCCTGGAGGCGAACCAAGCCGGCCGCGTCGTCACCGCCACAGTCCAGTCGTTCCTGACGCCACCCTGACCACCGAGTAGCGCAGTCGCAGAGAACGCGGCGAGTCACCTCAACTGGTAGGCGCGGACGACTGTCTGGACTACCTGGTCGACGGCGGTGGCGCGCAGCGACACGAACGACGCGGTGCCCGGGGGCGTGACCGTGACCACCCCGATGCCGGGCTTTCCGGCGAACGGGACGGGGCGCCAGGTCGCGCCGTCGTCGAAGGACGCCTCCACCTTGAGCGACTTCGGCGCCGCGGCGGGTGCGCCCGGGGCGCGCTCGACCCAGACCGGGAGCACCGTCGGCCTGCCCTTCGGCGCCTGGTTGCCGTCGTTCAGCCCGGCGGGCATATACCGGACGGGGGCCAGGGGCAGCGCTTGGGGCTCGGCGGACTCCGGCCGTGCCGAACGGAACGTCCAGAGAGACTCGACCTTGGGCGAGACGGCGCTCGTCCGTTCGAACGACTTGAAGAGGGTGTAGGTGGCGGCCTCGGGCGGCAAAGTCGCTCGCACGGAGGAGCTGCCCCTCAAGGGGGTGAACGTGGTTTCGGCGAGGACCGTGCCGTCCTTGCTCAACCTCAGGGTTCCCGACGTCGTGCGGTCACGTCCACGGTACGACGGCGCGGGATTCGGGTCACCACGACCACTCCTGACGCGGGGAGTCGACAGGATCTCAACCGTGCCAGCACATGCTGGCATAGTCCCGTGGGCCCGGCAATACCCCGCCGTGGAGCTGAACGTCGCGCCCAGTCGGCGGCCGCCAGAAGACGGTCGGCGGCCCGTCAGAAGACGGAGATGTGATTGTGGTCGAAGTGGTTCTGCGTGATGCTCCCCCGATCCGACATCGCCCGCCAGCCGGGGTTGCGCATGTCGTAGATCCGCTGCCGCCAGATGACGTACTTGATCCCGAGCCGCCCGGCGTGCTTGATCGCATAGGCCGCGACCTGGTCACCGTGGGCGACACGGTCGGCGGACGGCGCCCTGCCTCCCGTGCTCTCCATGAAGTCGCAGGCCCGGCCGGTGCCGTGGTCCTGCGGATCACCTGGCCGGGTGCACCCGATCGTCAGGAACGGCCCGAGCTCCGCCTCGATCTCATTGCGCACCCGGACCATCCGCGGAGTCATGCCACCGGACCCGACCATCGGTGACTCCGGCTTGAACTTCTTGAGGAGAGCGCGCACCCGCTCCTTCTGACCGGCGATCTCCCGGATGTCGGATCCCAGCTTTTTGATCTTGGCCTCGGCCTCGAGGCGCGTCCGTTCCTGCTGCCCTCGCAGGGCCGCGATCTGCCTGACCCTGGCAGCCCGTGTCTCGGCGAACTGCGCCGCCAGCGTCGCACCGTCGAGCATCTGCCGCGGATCTCCGCTGCTCAGCACCTGAACGGACGGATCGATGCCGTTATTGATGTACTGCGAGGCCGCCAGCGTGGCCACCTCGCCCTGTGCCTGCTCAAGGTCCGCGCCTAGGGTCTGCATCTGCCGCAGCGAGGTGGCGGCGTCCAGGCGGGCGTCGCGCAACTGCTCCAGTCGTCCGCCGGACGCCGCTTCGAGCGCCTTGATCTGGCGGGTCAGCCGTGCGACGTTGTCCGCGTCCCCGGGCGCGGCGCGTGCCGGGGCGCCTGGCGACCCGGCGGACGCGGCCGTCCCCATGGAGAGGACGAAAGCGCCGGCGATCACCACCGGCACCGTCCGAACGGGAATCGCACCGGCCCTCAGGCCAAAGAGACCCATCTTCGATGCAGCTCCTTCCACTCCCCGGCCACACCGGGCAAACGAAGATCCCTCCCCGGTTCTACGCCTGCCACCCCCGCAGAGGTTCATCTGTGCCGGCGAGTGGCAGGGCTCAGGACATGCCTCCGTCCACGGTGATCTCCTGGCCGGTGACGTACGAGGCGTCGCTGGAGGCGAGGAAGGCGACGACGCCAGCCACTTCTTCGGGCCTGCCGAGGCGTTTCATGGGCGTGGCGTCGGCTATCCGGTGCAAGCGGTCGGCCAGAGCCTCCGGTTGCAGATGGGGGGCGCTCGGCACGTCGATCGGGCCTGGGCTGACGGTATTGACCCGGATGCCGCGCGGGGCGAGTTCGGCCGCGGCCGAACGGGCGAACGACCGCAGGGCGGCCTTGGACGCCGTGTAGACGCCGGTCCCCGGCCTGCGCCAGGCCGGATCCACCCGCGCCAGGCCGCACAAGATGACCGAGGCTCCGTCGTTGAGGTGCGGGGCCGCCTTCTGCAGCGTAAAGAAGGCGCCCTTGGTGTTGACGTTGAAGACCTCGTCGAAGAACTCCTCGGTGGTGTCGGGCAACGGCCGGAACGTCTTGAGACCGGCGTTGACGAACAGCACGTCGATCCGGCCGTAGGCCTGCGCGACGGCTGACAGCAACTGGTCGATCTCCTGCGGCCTGGCGACGTCGGCGGGAATCGCGAGGACGTCCTCGCCGATCGAGGCGGCGGCCTGGTGGAGTCGCTGCTTGTCCCGGCCCGCGATGGCGACCCGGGCGCCCTCCCGATGGAGCCGGCTCGCCGTCGCCAGGCCGATGCCGCTCCCGCCGCCCGTGACCACGGCCACCCGGCCGTCGAATCTGCCCGGCACTTCACGCATCAGTTCTCCTCCACGGAAGGCAAGGCGGCGATGGCGGTCCGCTCGGGGGGGGCCCAACTCCAGAGTTGCTGGCATCATGCAAGTAGCCTAGGGTTAACCGCTTTCATCATGCAAGCAACTGGAGATGGGTCCCCTTGCGGCCGTCACCACGACGGTGGCCAAACGCGAGGGTCAGGGCCGCAGGTCCTGAACTGCGGCCCTCAGGCCGGCCAACGCCTCGCGATAGAGCCGGGGGCCATAAGAGACGCGCGCCACGCCCAGTTCACGGAGTTTGGCCAGGTCCAGGCTTCCCGGTCTGGTGTTGCCATTGATCGGCCCGGGCACGTCGGCGACCAGACGGGCGATGTCCTGCTCGTCGCCAACGCCGATCGGATAGATGCAGTCGGCCCCGGCTTCCAGGTAAAGGCGACCTCGACGTACCGCCTCGGCGACTCGTTCCTCCTCAGGCACTCCGGATGCCGGCAAGAAGGTGTCAGCGCGGGCGTTGATGACGATCGGGACCCCGGCGCCTTCGGCGGCGGACCGTATGGCCGCCAACCGCTCGGCCTGCGCACCGGCCTCGACCAGTCCGCCCGCGCGGTGGTCGGTGTCCTCCAGGTTGCAGCCGACCGCGCCGATCTCCAGCAGCCGGTCCACCAGTTCCCGCGGCTCCATGCCGTATCCCGCCTCGGCGTCGACGGTCACCGGGACCGGCACCGCCCGGGCCACCCGTCCGGCTGCGGCGAACATCTCCTGCCAAGGCGCGCCCTCGCCATCCGGGTATCCGAGCATCGCTGAGATCGCTGCGCTGGCGGTGGCGACCGCGGGGAATCCGGCCTCGGCCACGATCTCGGCGCTGGCCGCGTCCCACACGTTCGGCAGCACGAGCATCTCATCGCGGTGATGCAGCTCGCGGAGCCTGTCGGCATGGGCCTTCAGCTCAGCGGTCATGGGTGTCCTCCAAGTCATGGGTGTCTGGTGGGCAGGTCGTACACCACCACTTAGGCGCGTAGCGACCGGGGAAACCCGAACGTTGCCAGAAGTGAGTTGTCCACGAACCGGGTCAGCGCGGAGATCCGGTCGCCGGACAGAGTCAGGACCAGCACTCCGTGCGCGCGCAGGATCGACGTCCGCGGATCACGTACATAGCAGGCGAATGCCGGTTGGCCGTTCGCCCGCGTCGGGATCAGCACATGTCGGCGACCACTGCGCAGCGCGGTCGTGGCCAGGAAATTCCGTACATCCTCCAAACCGTGGTACTCCAGCGGCAACGGCGGCATGGACAACCACGCGTCGTCGGTCAGCATCGCCACGACCGCGTCGACGTCCCCGGCCTCGAACGCGCGAGCGAACCCATCCACAACCCGGCGTTCCTGCGGCGAATCCGGCAGCGGAGCATCCTCCCATCCGGGGCCCGGCAGCTCATCTGCCAGCGTCCCCCGTGCTCGTTTCAGCGCGCTGGTCACCGCGTTCTCAGTCGTGTCGAGGATGGCCGCCACCTCGGCCGCCCGGAACCCCAGGACATCCCGGAGCACCAACACGACCCGTTGCCGGGGCGGCAACTGCTGCAACGCCGCCAGGAACGCCAGCGACACCGACTCCCTGACCTCGTACCGCGCCTCCGGCCCCGGCATCTGATCGACGACCTCGTCCAGCAGCACATCGGGATACGGCTCCAGCCAGATCGGCTCCGCTCGGCGACGCGACGGCTCAGGCAACACAACCTCCGGTTTGTAGGCCGGAGACTCGTGCGGACGACGCGCAACGGCCCGCAACGCGTTCAGGCAGCGATTGGTCGCGATCCGATACAGCCACGTCCGCACCGACGCACGTTCCTCAAAGCCGCCTATCCCGCGCCACGCCGCCAGCAAGGTCTCCTGAACGAGATCCTCGGCGTCCTGCACCGAGCCGAGAATGCGATAGCAGTGCACCTGAAGCTCACGCCGGTACGGCTCCACCAACCCGCGGAACGCCTCACCATCGCCTCCCCGCGCCAGCGCCAGCAGATCCTCGGCCGCACGCTCGGCGTAAGCCGAGACGTCAGACTCCCCAGCCGGCGGGATCCCTCGCATGTTCAGCTCCCTCTTCCTGGTGGCCCTCTCATATGGATAGACACCACCAGTCCTGAAAACTGGTCGCTACGTGCCCATCGTCACACGTTCTTGACCAGCCCCCCGTCGATGAAGTACTCGTGGCCGGTCATGTTGTTGGGTGAGGCAAGGAAGGCGATGAGCCGCGCTACCTCCTGTGATGTGCTCATGCGGCCGGTGGTCACGCCGAGCCCGCCCATCGCCTGCTCTACGAACGCTTCGTGGGAGACACCCTGTTCTTTGGCGAGGCGGCCGACGAAGCCGTCGGGGTCGGTCCACACCCCGGTGTCCACGGGTCCCGGCGAGACGGTGACGGCGCGTACTCCCTGGTCCCCGAACTGCTCGGCGATCACCTTGGTGAGGGCGCTGAGCGCGGCCTTGGAGATGTTGTAGTCGGCGGGCCCGGCGGCGAGGGTGCGCGCCCCGATCGATGAGATGTTGATGACCGTGCCCCTGCGCTCGATCAGGCTGGGGAGTGCGGCGCGGCTGGCACGCAGCGCACTGTAGAAGTGCAGGTTGAACGTGTGCTCCCACGCGTCGTCCGGAAGCTCGAGCAGGTTGAGCTTGGCCCCCTTGGCGAAGTCGTCGGTATCGCCGACCCCCACGTTGTTGACGAGCAGGTCGATGCCGCCGAGCTCGTCGATGGCTCTGTCGATGAGCCGGGCCGGTCCGTCGGTCGTGGAGAGGTCGACGGTCACGGGCACGGCCGCGGTCTCCTTCAGCTCGGCCGTGATGGTGCGCGAGCCGGTGACCACGCGCATCCCCTCGGCGAGCAGGGTGCGGACGAGGGTCAGGCCGATTCCCTTGCTGCCGCCGGTGACGACCGCGGTCTTGCCTGCCAGTTGCAGATCCACTTGGGCGTTCTCCTCTTTCATGACCACAGTGCGCGTTTAGTGCAACCACAGAGTTGCACATAGCTCTCTCCAGGTGCAACCTTCCAGTTGCACCTCAGGAGGCTTCCGTGGCGTTTCGGCCTCGCCGCCGCGGCTTCGACCACCTAAGATCAACAACTCTCACGTGAAGGAGTCCCCCGCCATGTCCCGTTCCCCGCACCTGCATCGTCGAGGACTGCTCCTCGGCACAGCCGCGATGACCGGTGGTGTCGTCCTGGGCGCGCTGCCGTTCAACCCTCGTGAGGCGCAGGCCGCTACCCGCGTCTACACCCGGGCGAATTGGAAGGCACGTCCGCCGAAGGTCACCGCGACCGTGCTCGCCAAGGCCCCCGACCACATCGTCGTGCACCACACCGCCTCGGAGAACTCCACGGACTACTCGCTGGAGCACGCGTTCGGCCTGTCCAGAGCCATCCAGAACTTCCACATGGACTCCAACGGCTGGGACGACACCGGACAGCAGCTCACCATCAGCCGCGGTGGTTTCCTCATGGAGGGCCGCAACCGCAGCCTGGAGGCCATCGCCACCCGCCAGCACGTGAGGGGTGCCCAGACCCTCGGTCACAACGACCACACGATCGGCATCGAGAACGAAGGCACCTACCTGACCGAGGTTCCCACCAAGCGCCTCTGGTCAAAGCTCGCGTACACCTGCGCCTGGCTGTGTGAGACCTACGACCTCGACCCCTTCGAGGCCATCGTGGGCCACCGCGACTACGTCGCCACGGCCTGCCCCGGCGACCGGCTCTACGCGATGCTCCCAGCACTGCGCACCAAGGTCGCGGACATCATGGATCTCACGACCACCCGCCGCGAGCTCCATCCGCCCCGCCGAGGCCCCTTCCCCACACCTCGCACCCGCTTCGACCACGGCCCGGCCGCCTCCCCGGGCGAACGCTGAAGCGATGCACGGCGGGGGCCGCGCGAAATCGTTGGCATCGCGAAGATCTCTGCTAGTAGCTTCGCGATATGACGACGGTGCTGTGCGTTCCGCAATGGCAAGGATCGGCTTCGGACAGGGCTCCGTATCTGCGGGAGGGCGCGCTTCGCACCGCCGAGTTGGTCGAGGCGGACGCCACGGTCACGGTGCCCGTGCCCGACCGGACCGGGACAAGAGCGGAAGGCGTGCGCGCGCTCGACGTGCTCGTCGAGACCCTGCGGCTGACGGAGAAGGCCCTGGCCGGGATCGACGACGTGGTGCTGACCGTCGGCGGCGACTGCGCGGTGGACCTGGCTCCGATCGCCGCAGCCCGCGCCCGGTATGGCGACGACCTCACGCTCCTCTGGATCGACGCGAACCCCGACGTCTTCGCACCAGAGGACCTGCCGTCGGGGGCGTTCCACGGAATGGTGGTGCGGGCGCTGCTCGGCGACGGCCCGGCCCCGCTCAACCCGGCCGAGCCTTTGACACCCGCGCAGGTGGTGATCGCGGGAGAACGCGCCAACGAACCGGTCGAGCACGCGTATCTCAAGGCCAAGGGCGTCCGGACATACGGCGTCGACGACTTCGAGCAGGCGCTCGACGGCCTCACCGGCCCTGTTTATCTGCACGTCGATCTGGACGTCCTCGACCCCGCCGACTTCCGTTCGGTGTGTTACTCCTATCCGGACGGGGTGACGGCGGAGCGCCTGATCGACCTGGTGTCGCGGGTGGACGGCGTGGTGGGCGCGGCCATCACCGAGCACGCACCGACAGAGGATGCGACCCCAGCCGAGGCCGAGGTCATCCGGCGGCTGGCGGCCGCAATCCGCCTGCCGAGCAGGACGTGATCGACAAGGTCCTTCGCAGTGCCCGGCCGAGGAGCTGAGGTCCGCAGTCCCGGTACCGGGCTCGTCAGGTGTTACGTCGGCGTCCGGTCGTATGGAGGGTACTTCCGGAGATTTAGCCGGTGCGCGCAAGATACATCTGCGGGTGCTGTCGGGCGGCCTAGCCGCATTTCTAGGGTCTTGCTCATCACAACCTCCCTAGAAGGAGTCCCGATGTGGCAAGGAAAAATCCTCGGAATGATCGCGGCTGCGGCGCTGTCCGTCTCCGTGCTTCCGGCTCCCGCCAAGGCCAGTCCCGCTCCCGGCAAGGCCAGTCCCGCCGCACCCGTCGTCGACATCCGGGCTGATGACGACGGTTTCACCGCGCCGTCCTCACATACCAGCGGCCCCACCTCGTTCCGGGTGACCACCACCGCGACCGGGGACCTGGGCAGCATCATCGGCCTGGTCCGCCTGCGTCCCGGTGCCACGCCGGCGAGCTTCGCCGATCATCTGGGCAAGGTGTTCTCCAACGACCCGCGGGTCGCCGTCCCGGCGGGCCGGGCACTGATGGCCGAGGCCGAGCTGCTCGGCGGAGCCGAGTCCCAGCCGGGACGGCCGACGACGTTCACCACCACCTTGCGGCAGGGCACGTATTACCTGCTCAACTATCTCGACTTCGAGACCGAGACCCCGGCGGGCCCCGAGGCGCTGCACACGTTGACCGTCAAGCGTGAGCGGCACGTCGGACGAGCGCCCAAGCCCGGTGCGGTCGTGGGCATGTCGCACACGGCCGCCGGCCCCAGGTTCCAGCTGCCGTCACGGATCCGGGCGGGCGCCCCGCTGCTGGTGACCAACCACATGAACCAGGTCAACGAGGCCATCTTCGTACCGGTGCGTCCCGGAACCACCGAACGCGACCTGCAGAAGTTCTTCGACGGGGTCCAGAACGGTCAATGGAGTGAGCCGCCCTTCGCCGGTGCCCCGCTGGGCACCCCGCCGCTGTCTCCGGGCCGCGCCCTGGTGCTCCAGACACCGCTGACGCCCGGCCGGTACGCGGTCATCACCTGGGTGATCGACCTGACCGATGGCGTCCGGCTCGGGGCCAAGGGAATGTACTCCCTGATCACTGTGGAATGACCGTTCGGCATTGCACGGCCGGGATCGACCACCCGGCCGTGCAGGCATGAGGCCGGCCAGGTGACTACCTCACCTTGCACCACTTGGTCTTGTGGCCCCGCTCGACCCGCCACACGTTGTAGTAGCTGGTCTTGTACTTCTTGCTGCCCTTGGTCTTGCCGTTGGTGTCCAGGGCCACGCAGACGTACTCCCAGCCGACGACCGAGCTGTGGTGGCGCAGCACCACGGCGGCGGTGATCTTCTTCCTCTTCTTGCAGTGGTTGTTGAAGTAGATCTTGGTGGTGTACTTCCCCTTGTTCCAGCTGAAGTTCACCTTCGCGTTGCCACCGACGCCCTTGCCGCACTTGATGCTGTCTTTGGCCTGGATCGTGACGGTGTCGCCGGGCTTGGCGGTGGGG
Organism: Actinomadura sp. 6N118; assembly: GCF_044326415.1. Classification (NCBI taxonomy): domain Bacteria; kingdom Bacillati; phylum Actinomycetota; class Actinomycetes; order Streptosporangiales; family Thermomonosporaceae; genus Actinomadura; species Actinomadura sp. 6N118. The sequence continues at coordinate 38,818 of NZ_JBIRAZ010000014.1, forward strand.
GCGGCCTGTGCGGGAGCGGCCACCAGGGCCAGGGAACAGCCGGCGGCGAAGATTCCGGCGAGCTTGAGAGTACGCATGATTCCTTCCTGGGATTCCGACGAGCCGAACGCGCTGATGATGAATCTCATCCGCGCTAGCACTTCTTTGGAGAGCTCACCTTGTGGATGTTCCAGCCTTGGTGCCACACCTTCTTTTTCCCCTTCGTCCCGGGATTGACGGTGATGCAGGCATGCTGGTGAGGTTTGCCCCTGTTGGCGCGGACCATCACCCTGATGGTCCGCTTCGTCTTGCAGTGGTTGTTGAAATAGAATGTCGTCGAGTCGCGGGCCTCGTTGTAAGAGATGTTGAATTTCTTGCCCTTCGGCTTCGAGCAGGCCCAGCTTCTGCGGGTCTGGATCTCGGCGGTCCCTCCGCCGTCGGAGGTGGCCTTGACGGCGGGAGCGGTGGTTTGGCTGGCGGCGGAGGCGGAAGGCGCGCCCAGCATCGCCAGGCCGATGGCAGGCACCGCGAATGCGGGCACCAGCTTCCTGCAGCTCATGAGTGTTCCCTTCTCTGAAACGGAACTTCCTCGGCTGCCCGGGAGCCTATGAGTCATATTCCTGGGCCCACAGGCCCCGAGGGACCAAGTTCCTATTAGTGCCGAGGAGCCATCGGCACGGTTTCGAAGGAACACCAATGAGCGCTGATCAGTGCCTAGGACTGATTCACCGCCGCTGCTCAGCCCGGTGGTACCGCGGCACTAGTGAAAGCCAGTTCTAAGGTTCCTGTCGGCGCATGTGACCGGTGCCTAGGATTTGCGGCCAGTCGAGTTCCAGACTGGAGGGAGAAACATGAGCCACCGAAAAACGGCGGCAATGGCCGCCATGGCAGGCGCCATTGTCGCGGCCGGAACGGTTGTGTCCCCCGCCGCCGCGACCCCCGCCGGTCCAGCCGCGGAGAAACCCGCCGCCAAGAGCGCCGCGGCAGAGGACGTGCGCATCCAGAAGGTGATCCGGCAGAGCTCAAAGTGCACTTCCCCTAAGGGGAAGAAGCTCAACATCTCCTGGCAGCCGGCCAGGGAATCCATCACGGTCTACTTCAACAACCACTGCAATCAGCGGCGGACCATCAGGGTCTGGTACCACTTCTCCGGCAAGCACAGGGACGTCAAGGTCAACGCGCGCACAAAGGGCCACAAGAGGCTGTGGCACAACACCTGGGGCAGCGGGGTAAAGAAGATCACCTTCCCCCGCTAGACATTGCTCCCGGTCTCCGACCTCCGGCAGAAAAGTCCACTCCCGAGAGTCAGGAAGAGCATGAATCGAAGGAGAACCGCCGCCCTCGTGATCATTGCCGGCGCCACGATGGGTGTCGCCGCGCCGATGAGCTCCGCGCAGGCGACGCCCGACCGGTCCGCCACTGGCGCCAAGGCCGCTGTCGCGACGGCCAAGGCCAGCAAGAGCACCGACGGCGGCGCGCAGATTCTGGCGCGCAAGAGCTTCAAGTGCAAGTCTCCCAAGGGAAAGAAGATCAACCTTTCCTGGAAGGCGGGAAGCATCTCCACCAAGGTCTACTTCAATAACCACTGCAACCAGAAGCGGACCATCTGGACCGTCTACAACAACGGAGTCCGCGACAACTTCTACTGCTTCAAGGTCAATCCGCGCACGAAGGGCAACAAGAAGACCCCGGGCAAGGCGAAGTCCGTGGTCGCGAATTCGACAAAGAAGTGCAACATGTAGCAGCCGTAGAGGCGCCACGTCGAACGCCTCGGCCCGGCGGTGTCACATCACCGCCGGGCCGAGGTGTTCAGGCCGGCGTCAGGGAGCCAGACCCGCATGGTGGCGGAACCCCGGTTGCCCCATAGGTGGTACGGGATGAGGGTGAGGGGCTCCGGGGCGCCCGCCGGGAGGCTCGGATCGGTGCCGTAGGGCCAGGGCGTCTCCTCCGGGCGGGTCTCGCAGGCGTCCACGGTCAGAGTCACCGCCGAACCGAGATCATCAGTGGTGCTCTCAGCAGGGGATGTCGCGGTATCCACGCCGAGCGAGTCCAGCCGTGCGTCTGGGGATTCCGCGCAGTAGACCAGCGGGCCCCGTTCGACCGCGACGCAGCCGCGCACGGCGTCGATGCGCGGGTCGGGCCGGGTCCAGCGAGGACGCATCGGGAGGTCGAGCTGGAGCTCATCCCCCGGCCGCCAGTCGCGTTCGATCGTGACGAGCCCTGGATCCGCGGTCTGCCGCGTCTCGCCGTACGACCCCGGCTCTCCGTACATCCCCGGCTCGTCCCACGACACTGACGCGCCGTCGGCCCACGCCGGGACGCGGAGGCTGATCCGCCACGGCCCGCCAGGCGCCTCCAGGACTCGAACGGTCACGGTGCCTGACCAGGGATATCCCGTCTCGACACGGAGGCCGACGCTGCCGCGAGGCAGGGAGGTCTGGATCGTGCATGAGGTGAGCTGGTGCAACTGGACGCCGTGGTCGTCCGCGGTGGCCACGTACGCCGAGAGGCTCGCCAGTGTCCGGCCGAGATTGGCCGGGCAGCACGAAACGGCGAGCCATGGTGCCCGGCGGCCCACCGGAGGCCGTCCCCAGGGCCACTGCCCCTCCACGCGCGGTGGCCCCAGGACACGCTGCTGGAGTGTGTTGACGTAGAAGAAGGCGCGCCCGTCCATGGCGGGTGATGCGGCCACGACGTTGTAGAGCGTCCGTTCGGCCAGATCGGCGTAACGAGAGTCGCCGGTGGCCAGGAGGAGCCGCCAGCCGAGCATGACCGAGGCGACGGCCGCGCAGGTCTCGGAGTACGCGTGTTCCGGGGGCAGTTCGTGGTCCTCGCCGAAGGACTCGTCGGAGTAGCGCGAGCCCATCCCGCCGGTGATGTACGTGCGGGCGGCCACCGTTCGTTCCCATTGCGCGATGATCGCCTGCAGCAGTTCGTCATCGCCCGTCTCCACGGCCACGTCGACCGCGCCGCTCGCCAGGTACAGAGCGCGTACGGCGTGACCGCGCATTACGCGGGCCTCGCGGACCGGGACGTCGTCCTGGAAGTAGGTCCGGCCGAACTCGATGTCCGCGAGTGCCGGCCTGCCGCGCCGTTCCACGAACAGGCGTGCCTGTTCCAGGTAGCGGTCGTCGCCGGTCACCCGGGACAACTCCACCAGGGCCATCTCGATCTCGGGGTGGCCACAGACCCCCGCCCTGCCGTCCGGTCCGAACTCGCGGTACACGTGATCGGCCGCGCGCCGGGCGACCCCGGTCAGGTCGTCCTCGCCATGCGTACGGGCGCGAGCCACGGCCGCCTGGATGAGGTGGCCGTAGCAGTAGAGCTCATGGCCCCATTCGAGGTCGCGGTAACGATGGCCCGGACCGTGCGGCCCGAATCGGGTGTTGAGGTAGCCGTCCCGCTCCTGGGCGGCGGCCACGAGGCCGGTGATCTCCTCCAGCCCGGTGGCGTCCTTACCGGCGCGCGCGGACTCCCAGGCAAGCCCCTCCAGCAGCTTGTAGACCTCCGAGTCGGCGAACTCCCGGCCGTTGAGCTCGCTGGGCGGGCGTCCCTCCGCGGCGACACGGAAGTTGCCGATCCATCCGGTACGGGTCATCCACTCCAGGCAGTGGCCGAGGATGACCGAGGCGTTCAACTCCTGCCTGTCGCCCCAGAAGCCGGGGGCGAGGCGTACTTCATCGACACCGAGCGGGCGCAGCACGCCTCTCGTCGGAACGACCGGTCCCTTAACCACGCAATGCTCCCGACATGAATCCCCGCACGTAGTGGCGTTGAAGGACAAGGAAGAGCACCAGGCACGGCAGCGCCATGACCACCACACCCGCCTCCAGCGCGCCGTAGTCGATGGCGCCGAACGTGCGCTGCTGCATGCTCACGGTGGCGACCGGCAAGGTGAACTTGGCGGCGTCGTTGATCAGGATCAGCGGCGCGAAGAAGTCGTTCCAGGCGGTCAGGAAGGCGAAGAGCCCGACCGTGATCAGCCCGGGGCGCACCGCGTGCAGCAGGACCCGGAGCAGGGCCGTGAACGTGGTGCAGCCGTCGACGAGCGCGGCCTCCTCCAGTTCCTTGGGCACGGCCTCAAAGGAGTTGCGCATCATGAACACCGCGAACGGCAGCTGGAACATGATGAGCACCAGGCTGAGCCCGACGAGGGTGTTCTGCAGGTGCAGCCATCCGAGCAGCACGTACAGCGGGATGAGGATCGTCGCGTACGGCACCATCAGGATGGCCAGGGTCGTGAGGAACAGCAGGTTCTTGCCGGGGAAGGAGAACCGGGCGAACGCGTACCCGCCCAGGCCGGACACAACGAGCGTGCCGGCGACCGTCATGGTGGAGACGGCCACGCTGTTGAACAGGTACGTCGGCAGCCCTTCTCCGTAATCGGCCATCTTCGTGTAGTTGCCCACGCCAAAGCCGGACGACTGGCCGCTTCCCGGCTGGCCCTTGAGCGAGGAGTAGCCGCTCCACAGGAGAGGGAACAGGAACAGCACGGCGAGAGACGCCCCGGCGCCGTGGAAGCCGAAGCCGAATCGGGCCTTCATCCGTTCTCCTTTCGGGTCCGGTGCCGCAGCACCCCCAGCTGGAACACGTTCAGCACGATCAGGACGGCGAGCACCACGACCGACAGCGCCGCGGCCGCGCCGAGGTCGAAGCGGACGAAGGCCTCCCGGTAGATCACCATGACCATCGACATGGTGCTGTTGTCCGGCCCGCCCTGGGTGAGGATGAAGAACTGGTCGAAGGCCAGCAGCGAGCCCGTGACGCTGAGCGTGAGCATCAGCGCGATCGCGGGCCGCAGAAGTGGAAGGGTGATGTGCCGGAACGTGGCCCACCTGGACGCGCCGTCCACCCGGGCCGCCTCGTACACCTCCACGGGGATACCCTGCAGCCCGGTGAGCAGGATCAGCATGTTGAACCCGGCGAACCGCCACAGGACCAGGACGATCGTGGAGAACAGGGCCATGTTCGGGGTTCCGGTCCAGGCGACCGGCTCGTCGATGACGCCCAGCTTGCGCAACATCGGGTCGAGCGGCCCGATGCTGTTGCTGAACAGCCCGTAGAACAGCAGCGAGGCGGACGCGAACCCGACCGCGCAGGGCAGGAAGAACGCGGTCCGGTAGAAGCCGGTGCCACGTCGCCGTTCCTGGACGAGCAGGGCGAGTCCGAGCGCCGTCCCGGACAACAGAACCGTGATGATCGCCGTGTACTTGAGGGTGAACCAGATCGAGTCGCGGAACAACTGGTTGTCGCGCGCCCGCGTGTAGTCGTCCGGGAAGTTCGCGGTCGGATCGCCCAGCAGCGGCCACCGGTGCAGCGACATCCAGAAGACCATGACGAGGGGCAGCAGGAAGAACACGGCCACGACGACGGCGGTGGGCATGGCGTACCCCCACCCCGCCAGGCCGCGCGACCTCCACCACGGCCGCCGACGCGGCGCCGGCCGCTGATCCCGCGCACGATCGGCCGGCGTCTCTGCGCGGGATCCGACGGAGGTCACGCTCATCCTCACTCCTGCTTCCGTGCGGTTCACCCTTGCTTCGGTGCGGTTCACTACTGCTTCAGTGCCGTGGTGAGCTTCCCGGCGCCGGTCCTCAGCGCGCCGCCGACGTCGTCTCCGAAGACCGCTCCCCTGGCGACCTGCAGCCACGGCCCGTTGGGGTCGTTGTAGGTGGGGCCGAAGTTCATGGCGAACGGCGTCTTGCCCTTGGCCACCATGCCGTTGATCAGAACGACCCGGGGATCCGTGGCGGAGTACTTGTTGCCGGCCAGGTCGGTGCGGGCCACGACGTCCTTGTTCTTGGCCACAATCTCGGTCTGGGCCTGGTCGGACATGGTCCAGGAGATGAAGTCCCACGCCGCGTCCGCGTTCTTGGACGTCGACGAGATGCCGACGGAGTCCCCGCCGACGAACGTCGACTCCCCGCCGTCGGGTCCGGGGATGGGGGCGACCCCCACCTTGACCTTGTCGTTTTCCGGCATCGTCCCGAGCGTGGTGGAGGGCATCGGCAGGAGGCCGACCTTGCCCTTGGGGAAGACGCCGGTCCAGGTGGCGCCCTTCTCGTCCTTGGCGGCCGGGTCGACGACGCCGTTCGCCCAGAGGTCCCGGTAGGTCTGGAAGACCTGCTGTGCCTGCGGGGCGTCGATGGTGGAGCGGGTGCCCTGCTCGTCCATGACCTCGCCGCCCGCGGCCCAGATCGACGGCCAGTAGGTGAACACGTAGCAGCCGCCGCAGGATCCACCCCAGAACGTGCCGTACGTGTCGCCGCCGATCTTCTTGCGGATGGTGGTGGCGTGCTGGGCGAACTCCTTGAGGGTGCGTGGCGGTTTCTCCGGGTCGAGGCCCGCCTTCTTGTAGAGGACCTTGTTGTAGAAGAGAACGGACAGGTCGAGCGTGTGCGGCAGGGTGTACTTGCGTCCCTCATGCGTGCCGAGCTTCATGTGCGACGGCGCCATGGCGGCGGCGTACGGCAGCTTGGCGATCCGATCGGAGAGGTCGAGGAAGAGCCCTTGAGAGGTGTACTTCGGCACGAAGATCACGTCGGCGGCGAAGACGTCGGGCAGGTTGCGGGCCCCGGCGGCCGCGGCGATACGGGGCTGGTAGTTGTCGACCGGGATGACGGTCAGCTTGACCTTGTTCTTGTGCGAGGCGTTATAGGCGTCGACCAGCCTGCGGGACTGCGCCTCCGTGGGCGACCGGGTCCACATGGTGATCGTGGTGCCGCTCCCGGAATCCCCCGAGTCGCCGTCGCCGCCACAGGCGCCCAGCGCGAGTCCCAGCGCGAGCACCCCCACGGCGCATCGATTGGTCTTCATGGCCCCTCCTTCTGGAGACCGAACGTGTGTAAGGCGTCACACGGACCATCGTCCCGAAAACGACCTGAAAGGTTTTCGGTACACTGATTAGAGCTATAAACCTGGTGAGAGACCCTGTCAACGGCCTGTTATGCGAAAGTGTCCTTGTGCGGCCGATGTCGGCCTCTGTCGGCCTATACGAAAGGTTTTCTGCGATGGGACGGAAGCGATCAGTCACGATCAGTGACGTCGCGGCCGGCGCCGGAGTGTCGATCGCCACCGCTTCCAAGGCGCTCAACGGGCGCGAGCAGGTACGGGCCGAGACCCGGGCCCGGGTGCTCCAGGTCGCCGAGGAGCTCGGCTTCCAGCCCAACGCCCTGGCGCGCGGCCTGCTCAGCGGCCGCACGCAAACCGCCGGCCTGCTCACCGACGGGGTCGACCGGTTCAGCCTCCCGGTGCTGCTGGGTGCCGAGGACGCCTTCGGCGCGGGCCAGATGTCGGTCTTGCTCTGCGACGGCCGCGGCGACTCCATCCGCGAACAGCACTACATCCGCACGCTGCTCGCCCGCCGCGTCGACGGTCTCATCGTCGTTGCGGACAGCACCGACCCGCGCCCGTCCATCACCGACGACCTGCCCATTCCCGTCGTGTACGCGTACGGGCCCTCCACAGACCCGGCGGATGTGTCGTTCGTGCCCGACGACATCGGTGGCGCCGGACTGGCCGTCAACCACCTGCTCACCTTGGGCCGCCGTCACATCGCGCACGTGACAGGCCCCGTCGACTACCTGGCCGCCAGGGACCGCGCCACCGGGATGCGCGCCGTCCTGGACGAGGCGGGTCTGCCACTCGCCGGAGGCGAGGTGCTGCACGGCGCCTGGTCACAACGCTGGGGCCGGCAGGCAGCCGAACTGCTGCTGACGACCGTCCCCGAGCTGGACGCGGTGTTCTGCGGCAGCGACCAGATCGCCTACGGCGTCGCCGAGGCCGCCCACGAGCTCGGCCGCCACGTCCCCGACGACCTCGCCGTCGTCGGCTATGACAACTGGGACGTCTTCGCCACCGAGGCCCGGCCACCCCTCACCACCGTCGACATGAACCTCGAACGTCTCGGCCGCGCCGCGGCCCAGCACCTGTTCACCGCCATCGACGGCGGCGCCGGCGGCGGCGTGCACCGCATGCCCTGCCGCCTCGTCGTCCGCGACTCCACCGCCCCCCGCCGAATGGGTTGAACCGCGTCACCACATGGTGGCTGCCGCCGCCCGAGGTCTATCTGCTCGGCCAGATAGACCGAGCTCACCGGCCCCTCGGAGATCAGGCGCAAGAGCCGGTAGTCAGGCAGTCGAAGCGGCAGCTCTCCCGAGACCGGAGACGGCTCGGCGGTCGGCCGATCCCGGCCATCCGACGGTGCACGGTGCCCGAAAGGACCCAGGGCATGATCACACGTCCGGATTTCCCAGGGATTTCCCAGGTTCGCCATAAGTAGCGCATAAACGTGGTGTCTAGACTTCCGGACGATCATCCCCTCGTGACACCAGGAAGGCGCATCATGGCCTCTCGGAGAATCACGGTGGCCGCTGCCGCCGCCACGGCGGTCATCGCCGCGGCGTCCTGCGGCACCGGTTCGCCCATACAGCCCGCCGCAGAGAAGGCAAGTGCGGCAGGACCGAAGTCTCGGCCGAACATCGTGTTCATCCTCACCGATGACCTGCATTCGAATCTGCTCCGCTACATGCCCAACGTCCAGCGCATGCAGCAGAGCGGCACAACGTTCTCGAACTTCTTCCTGACCGATTCGCTGTGCTGCCCCTCGCGGGCGACGATGCTCACCGGTCGTTACCCGCACAACACCGGGGTCTTCACCAATGGGGGCTCCGACGGGGGCTACGCGACGTTCAACCGGAAGGGCAACCACAAGCGGACCTTCGCGACCTCGCTGAAGTCCGCTGGATACAACACGGCTCTGCTGGGCAAGTACATGAACGGCTACCAGCCCACGATGCCGGTTCCGCCCGGCTGGACCGAGTGGTACGTCGCGGGGAATGGCTACCCGAACTACAACTACAAGCTGAACGAGAACGGCCGCGTCGTCTCGTACGGCAAGAAGCCGTCCGACTACCTCACCGATGTGCTGTCGCAGAAGGGCATCGACTTCGCCAAGCGGTCGGTCGCCGCCAAGAAGCCGTTCATGCTGGAGCTCTCGGTCTTCACGCCGCACGGCCCTGCCACCCCGGCCCCGCGCGACAAGGGCAAGTTCCCCAACGCCAAGGTGCCGCGCACGCCTGCCTTCAACGAGGCGGACATGTCCGATAAGCCCGCCTGGATCAAGGGCCGTTCGAAGCTCACCAAGAAGCAGATCAAGCAGCTCGACACCACGTTCCGCAAGCGTGCACGGTCGGTGCTGGCGATCGACAAGGCGATCGGCGACATGCAGGCCGCGCTCAAGGCCAGTGGCGCGGACCGCAACACCTACTTCGTGTTCACGTCCGACAACGGCTTCCACATGGGTGAGCACCGGCTGATGGGCGGGAAGCAGACGGCGTACGATACCGACATCAAGGTGCCGCTGATCGTCACCGGGCCGGGCGTGCCCGCCGGGCGCACGGTCAGCGCGCTCACGCAGAACACCGACCTGTGCCCGACCTTCACCGAGCTCGGCCGCGCGCGGCCCCCGGCGCAGGTGGACGGCATCTCGCTGGTGCCCTACCTCAAGGGCAAGCGCCCGCGGAACGAGCGGGACGGCGTGCTCGTCGAGCACCACGGCCCCAACAACTCGACCTCCGACCCTGACTTCCAGGCCGCGCCCTCCGGCAATCCCCCGACCTACAACGCGCTGCGCACCGCTCGTGAGCTCTACGTTGAATACGCCAACGGCCAGCGCGAGTACTACGACATCCGCCGCGACCCGCACCAGCTCGACAACACCGTCGGGCGCCTCTCCCCAGGTCAGCTGAGGAAGTTGAAGTCCATGCTGCGCGAACTCACCACCTGCAAGGGACGCGAATGCCAGAAGTAGTCTCCGCCTGATCGTCCCTGTGGCCTCTCACCAGTTCAGTGCTGGTGAGAGGCCCACCGTCGCCCACCAAGGTTCAGCCGCCTCGGTGGGAGACGGTGGCCGGGCTGAACGTGACCGGCAGGGCGGCCAGGCGGCGGACCCAGAACGACGGGAGCCACATGAGCTCGTCGGGTTTGACCGCGAGCTCGATGTCCGGCAGCCGGTCGAGCAGCACCTCGACCGCCGTCCTGGCGATGACCTCGGCCAGCTCCGGAGCGGGGAAGGGACAGCCGTGGTCGCCGTGCCCGAACGACAGGTGGGCGCGGTTGCCGACGCCGACGTCGTGCCCGGCGGGCTGCACCTGGGGGTCCTCGTTGGCCGCGGCGTACCCCATGATCAGCATGTCACCGGGACGGATCTTGCGTCCGGCCAGCTCGCAGGAGTGCACAGCGAACCGGCCGATGACGTTCTGGGACGGCGTGTCCTCCCACAGCACCTGGTTGAGCGCCTGCACGACGCTGCCGCGGCCGCCCTGCAGCGTCACGGCGAACTGCTCGTCGACCAGCATCAGCCGCATCGCGTTGCCGATCCAGTGGCCGGTGGGCAGGTGACCCGCGCTCATCATGATCAGCAGGTCGTTGCGCAGGTCGTCGGCGGTGTAGTTCGCGGGGTGCTCCATCAGGCGGGATATGACGTCCTGCCCGGGGCGCGCCTTGCGGGCCTCGGCCAGCCCGCGGAAGAGCTCCTGGAGCCGCTGGTGCGCCGGGACGGCGTTCTCGTCGGAGCCCGCCACGTACTGGACGTCCCGGATCATGTCGGGCACCTCGGCGCCCGGAACGCCGAAGAGCTCGGCCATCACCAGCGGCGGGAGCCGGTCGGCGAACTGGCCGATCAGGTCGGCCTCGCCGTCCCCGGCGAACTCGTCGATCAGCTCGTCGGCGAGGCGCTCGCTGCTGTTGCCCAGTTCGGTGCGGTCGACGGCGTCCAGCGCGTCGCTGATCGCCGCGCTGCGCCGCTGGTGGTCCTCGCCCTCGGCGAGCAGGACCGACGGGTTCCATCCGACGAACGGCAACAGCGACCAGTTCTCGGGGACCATGTCCCAGGCGTTCCAGCGGCGGGTGTCGCGGGCGAACAGGCCGGGATTGCTGGTGACGTGGTTGACCTCGCGGTACCCGATCACGTACCAGGCGGGGATGTCGCCTTCGAGCAGGACGGGCACCACGGGGCCTTGCTCGCGCCGCATCCGCTGGAAGAAGTCCTTCGGCCGCTGGTCGAACTCCTGCCCGTACAGGCGGACGGCCTCCTCGTCGACGGGCGGCCGGACGTTCTCGTCGCTCACTGCGCGGCCTCCTGGAGTGCGGCAGGGTCATGGGGCGCGGACGGATCGTGGAGCGTGGTGAGGTGCCGGACGAGTGTGACGAGGACGTCCTTGCTGGAGCCCCGGAGCCTGGCGTCGCAGTCGACCAGCGGGACGTCCCCGTCCAGCGACAGCGCGTCGCGCACCTGGTCCAGCGACGGCTGCGGGTCGGGGCCGTCGAACCGGTTGACGGCCACCACGAACGGCATCTGGTGGTGCTCCAGCCGGTCGAGCGGGTAGAAGGAGTCCTCCAGGCGGCGCGTGTCCACCAGCACCACCGCGCCCAGGCTGCCGGAGAACAGCTGATCCCAGATGAACCAGAACCGCTCCTGGCCGGGGGCGCCGAACAGGTAGAGCACGCGGTGCTCGTCCAGCGAGATCCGGCCGAAGTCGAACGCGACCGTCGTGGTGCGCTTGTCGGCGACGCGGCTGGCGTCGTCGATGCCGACGCCGGCCTTCGTCATGACCTCCTCGGTGCTCAGCGGGCGGATCTCGGAGACCGAGCCGACCATGGTGGTCTTGCCGACACCGAAACCGCCCACGATCACGATCTTCAGCGCATCCCGTGCGGTGCGGCGCAGCGGCACCTCGCCCGCGGGGCCGGGTTCCGCTGCCCGGTCAGAGACTTTCGAGTCCAACGAGCACCTGCTTCAACGTTTCCAGGTCGGCCAGGTGGGTCGTCGAGGTGGCCGAGGTCGGATGGCGGACGGTGATGTGACCGGTGTCGCGCAGATCGAGCAGCAGGATCTTCACCACGCTCACCGGCAGCCTCAGATGGGAGGACAGCTCGACCACCGCCACCGGTTCGTGGCGGCACAGCCGCAGGATCGTGACGTGCTCGGACTGCATGCCGGGCGCCGGGTCGTTCTCGGCGATGACCAGCGTGACGAGGTCGAGGGCGTCGTCGTCGATCCGGCTGCGGCCACCGGTCACGGTGTAGAGCCGATCGGGATCCTCGTGTTTCAGGGCACGCACGTTCATGTCGGCGAGTGGGTTCGCGGCGCTGCGGTCAGATAGCCGCCGATCTGCTCCACCAGCTCGTTCATGCTGTGCCCGACCAGGCCGACGTCGGCGTCCTCGTGGGCCACGACGGCCAGGTGCGCCCCCTCGCCGGCCGGGATGATGAGCAGCAGCCCACCGGCGAACTCCACCATCGACTGGCCGGCGCCGACGCCGCTGCCGAACTCGTGGGAGGCCGTCAGGGACAGGCTCTGGATTCCCGAGGCGATGGCCGCGAGCTGGTCGGCCTTGTCATCGTCCAGCTGGGGGGTGTGGCAGATCTCCAGACCGTCCCTGGACAGCACGAGGACGTGCTGGATGCCGGGGGCCCGGTCCACGAGGGACGCCAGAAGCCAATCGAGTTGGCGCTCTTCGGTGCTCATCGAGATCACGGGGCGGCACCCGCCGTGGCTACGCGCCCCTGCCTCCTATCTGTCGATCCTGCGGTCCGGACGAAGATGCCGGGACCGGTCAGCCAGGCGGCCCGTCCGCCGAACGGGCCGCCAGGCCATGAGCCCTACTGATCTGGGTCTTTGGCGGACGTGGTGCGTTCTGACGTGGGATTGGCCGTGCTGTCGCCGGGCGGCCGGAGGCGTCCCGAGGCGGATTCGCGGAACGCGGCGAACCGCGCCCCCGGATCGCGGGGCTTGGGAGCGGGCGCCGCCTCCTTCTTGGAGGTCCCGGTGAGCGTGGCGCCGCGACGTCGTTTGGGCAGATATGTCGCTTCGTCCGAGGCGTCCGCCTCCGGCGTCGCCACTGCGGCCCCGACCGCGGCGGGTTCGCGGGCGGGCAAGGGAACGCCCCTGGGCGCGCTCTGGATGGACTCCGACAGCGTTCCCCTGGAGGCGTCGTCGGAGGTGTGGCTGATGAGCTGGCGCGGGATCAGTACCACCACGCCGACGCCCCCGCGCGAGGACGGCCGGAAGTTGACCTTCAGCCCGTGCTTGCCCGCCAGCCGTCCGACCACCGCCAGCCCCAGCCGGGTTCCGGGCAGCGACGTCAGGTCGGAGGCCTCGGAGACCAGCCGTTCGGCGCGCTCCCGCTCGCGCTGCCGCATCCCCAGGCCGCTGTCCTCGATGGTGACGACGACGCCCGCGCCCTCCTCCTCGGCGTAGACGTGCACGGCGGTGCCGTGCGGGGAGAAGTTGGCGGCGTTGTCCATCAGCTCGGCCAGCACGTGCATGACGCCCTCGGCTGCGAACCCGGCGACGGCGGCGGTGCTGGTCGAGTGGTACTGGACGCGCTGGTAGGAGGCGATCCGGCCCATGGCGCCACGGATGATGCTCTCCAGCACGATGGGCTTGGTCCAGCGCCGTCCCGTACGCCCGCCGCTGAGCAGCGCGATGCTGTCGGCCAGGCGTCCCATCTGGGAGACGTGGTGGTCGAGGTCGAGCAGGTCGCCGAAGACCTCGTCCTCGTTGTACTGGTCCTCCAGTTCCCGCAGCTGGGCGAGCATGCGGGTGGTCTGCGCCTGGATCCGTGCCGCCGCGCTCGCGCACGCCGCCATGGCCGACGCCCTGGTGCGCTCCCCCGCGGCGAAGTCGTCGGCGAGGTCACGCAGCAGCCGTTCCAGCGCGGCGTTCGAGGGCGCCGGCAGCTCGGCCAGCGCGGAGGCCGCCGAGGCGCGGTCGCCGCGGATCCGCTTGGTCATGTCGGGCAGCGTCGAGTCGGCCAGCCGCTCGATCTCGTCCTCCAGGACGGACAGGTCGGCCCTGGCCTGTGCCGCGCCCCGCTCGCTCGCGGCGACGCCCTCCGCCACCACGCTCACCAGCCGGCCCAGCGGCTGGTCAGGTGTGGCCCTCAGCTCGGCCAAGGACGTGTCCGGTGCCGCCCCCTTCTGGAGCCTTCCGATCAGCGCGGGCAGCGGCCCGTCGACCAGCTCCTGAAGCCTGCGTTCCAGCTGGCCGCTCTCGTTCTCGACCTGCGCCAGCCGGCCGCGGACACTCCGCGCGTACTCGGCGTAGTAAGCCGCGACACCGATGGCCAGGCTCACGATCAGCGCGGCCACGCCGCCGCCGGCCGCCGCTACCAGCGTGCGTGACTGCTCGTCCACCGCCAGAAGCGTTCCCAGCCAGGCGCCGCCACCGACGATCGCCACGACCAGCCAGATCCGGAACGCGCGTTCCAGCGCGACGCGCTCGATGCGTGATCGACCTGCTTGTACTGCCATCCATCGGGTCCTTGTGAGCGTTGGCGACAGGCGCGCGGGACTCGTCGACCCCGCGCACACGGGGCATAACGGAATAAGGCGTGTTCAGAATGCACCATAATGCTCGTGCGCACCTGTAGTTACACAAAACTTTCGATCTTCACGGACGTGGCAGCCCGGCAGGCGCAGCCCCTACCGGCTGGCCTGCCCCTACTGGCCTGCTGGTCATCCGGTTGCCGGGAAGGTGGGGATCGATGCTCGGAATCCCAGCCCTTGTCCGCCGATGGTCAGCTTGTTGTCGCCGTTGTGCGGCGCGAACAGCGCCTCTCCGGGATTCAGCAGGTGCGTGGTGTCGCCTCGGGTCACGGTGAGGGAACCCACAAGGCCGAGGATCGCGCTGGGGCCGGGATCCGGGATCGTGATGAGGGGGCGCGGGCGAAGCCTCGTCAGTTGAAACTGTTCCACTGGCGCGGGGTACATCTCCTCGCCTGTGGGCAGCGTTACCGGCTCGATGACCTCTGGTTTGGTGGGTGTGAAATCCGCGACGGCTGCGAGTTCGGCTTGGTCCACGTGCTTAGGAGTAAGGCCTCCGCGCAGCACGTTGTCGGACGAGGCCATGATTTCGACAGCGGTCCCGTGCAGGTAGGCGTGGATGGTGCGAGGCCGGGCGTACAGGGCTTGTCCGGGCGTGAGCGTCACCAGATTGAGCAGGAGCGAGGTGACACATCCCGGATCGTCGGGCTGGTCCGCCGCGATCCTCGCGGCAGCGCGCAGTGCCGCTTCGGGCCCGCCCATGCGTACTTCACTCTCGCCCATGCGCGCTTCACTCTCGCCCATGCGCGCTTCGGTCTCGCCCATGCGCGCTTGAGTCCCGCCTATGCGTACTTCCGCGACTAGAGCGCGACGATCGTTGATGGGCCAGGAGTTGAGCAGGTCGAACGTTTCGCCAGGCCCGCGCTCTTCAAGGACGCCGGCAATCCGTTGCAGCCGTTCACCGGGGAGATCTCGCAGCAAGCGGGCGGCGTCCCTCGGCTCACGGATGCCACAGAGCGCATCGAAATCGGTGACGGCGTACAGCAGCTCTGGCTTCGGCCAGTCGTCGCGGTAGTTGCGCGTCGGGTCATCGCGGGGAATGCCGAGCGACTCTTCCCGGGTGAACCCGCACACCGCCTGCTGTGAGTCGGGGTGCACCTGAATCGACAGCGGTTTGGCCACCGCAAGTACTTTGAGCAGGAAGGGAAGGCGGTCGCGTTCAGGGCCGAGAATGCCTGAACGGTCCGCCTCGATCGCGGCCAGCAGGTCCGTCCGGGCGGTGACTCTGGACGGCGCCGCCGGATGTGCCCCGATCCAGATTTCCGCCTCGGGCTCAGTGGTGGGAAAGGGTCTGCCTTGCAGCGCGGCGATGGTCGTCCGTGAGCCCCACGCGTAGTTGCGTACGGGATTGTCCAGACGGATCAGCTGCATGTCGCCGAACGGGTGTCCCGGGATGTCTTCGAAGGCATTCCGGGACACCGCGAACTCATCTCTCTCGGGGGGTTATTACTTGGTGAGCGGGGACAGCTTGGGGTCGTTGGCGTAGGCCTGGGCGGCGTTGGCCTTGGTGACGATGACCGGCGGGAGCAGGAACGCCGGGACGACCTTGACGCCGTTGTTGTACGACTTGGTGTCGTTGATCTCCGGCTTGCCACCGCCCTGCAGGGCCTTGACCATCGCCACGGTGTCCGCGACGAGCTTGCGCGTGTCCTTGTTGATCGTGGAGTACTGCTGGCCGGCCATGATGGACTTGACCGACTCGACCTCGGAGTCCTGGCCGGTGACGACCGGGATCGGCTTGCCGGCGCCCTTGACCGAGGTGATGATGGCGCGGGCGAGGGTGTCGTTGGGCGACAGGACGCCGTCGACGGTCTTGCTGCTGTACGTGGAGGTCAGCAGCCCGTCCATGCGCTGCTGTGCGACTTCGGCCTTCCAGCCCTGGACGGCGGTCTGCTTGATGTCGGCCTGGCCGGAGCCGACCTTGACCTCGCCCTTGTCGATGAGCGGCTTGAGGACGTCCATGGCGCCGTTGAAGAAGACGGCGGAGTTGTTGTCGTCCGGCGAGCCGGAGAACAGTTCGACCGTCCACGGCCCCTTCGGCTTCTTGGCCTTCATGCCGTCCAGCAGAGCCTGGCCCTGCAGCTGGCCGACCTTGAAGTTGTCGAAGGCGATGTAGTAGTCGACGTCCTTGGCGTTGGTGATGAGCCGGTCATAGGCGATGACGATCGCGCCGGACTGTTTGGCCTGTGCCACCTGGGTGGACAGCTGGGCGGCGTCGGTCGCGCCGATGACGATGACCTTCGCGCCCTTGGTGACCATCGCGGAGATCTGCGCCTGCTGGTCGGCGACGGTGGTCGAGGCACCCGCGTACTGCACGTCGGGCTTGAATCCGGCTTCCTTGAGCCCGTTGACGAACAGGTCACCGGCGAGCACCCAGTTCTCCGACGTCTTGGCCGGCAGCGCGACGCCGATGACGGAGTCCGCCTTGAAGCCCTTGTCCGAACTGCCGCTGCCAGCTCCCTCACGTTCGTTGGAGCAAGAGGTGGCGCCCAACGCCAGCATGGCCGCTGCGCTTGTCGCGATGGCTCTGGTGAGAAGTCTGCGCATGCTCGGGGTGACCTTTCTCGATGTCCTGCAGGGGTGGGTCCGCCGCGGCGGTGGGGTGGTGAAGCGGTGGGGTGGTGAAGCGGTGGGGTGGTGGAGCTGCGTCAGCCGGCTGCCGAAGCCTTGTCTGTCTCGCGGGGCGAGTCGGTCCCCGCCGTCACCGGCGCCGGTTCCTCCCGGCGGAACGGGCGCATGATCGAGCCGATGACCGAGAAGCGGCCCTGGCTGTTGTTGTAGACGTCGAGGGCGGCGGCGAGCAGCAGCACCAGTCCCTTGATGATCTGCACCATGTCCGAGCCGACGCCTTCGAGTTGCAGGCCGTTGTTGAGCAGGGCCATGACCAGGCCGCCCACGATCGAGCCGCTGATGGTGCCGAGCCCGCCGGAGACGGCCGCGCCGCCGATGAACACGGCCGCGATCGCGTCGAGTTCCCAGCTGAGCCCGTCCTGCGGGCCGGAGGCGGCCGATCGCGCCACGAAGATCATGCCGGCGAGCGCGGCGAGGACCGACATGTTCATCATGACGAAGAAGTTGACCCGCTGGAGTTTCACGCCGGACAGCTCGGCGGCGCGGGCGTTGCCGCCGACCGCGTAGATGTGCCGGCCACCGGCGGTGTTGCGGGTGTAGAACGAGTAGGCGATCACCAGGACGGCCAGGATGATGCCGGACACCGGCAGGCTGGTGCCGACCCGGCCGCCGGCGAAGCGCAGCGTGGCGAAGATGATGACGCCCACCATCACGGCCAGGCGCACACCGGAGACCCACGGCGGCGTCGGCTCGGCGCCCATCTCCTGCCGGATCTGCCGGGCGCGCCACTCCCTCCACACGACTGCGGCGCAAGCGGCCAGGCCCAGAAGCAGGGTCAGGTTGTTGTACCCGGTGCTCGGGCCGACCTCGGGCAGGAAGCCGGCGCCGATGGTGCGGAAACCCTCGGGGACCGGCACGGTGTCGGCGTTGCCGATGAACTGGTTGCCGCCCCGGAACAGCAGCATCCCGCCCAGCGTGACGATGAACGCGGGCACTCCGACGTAGGCGACCCAGAAGCCCTGCCACGCCCCGATGGCCGCGCCGACGAGCAGGCCCAACACGATCGCCGCCTGCCAGGGCACGTCATGCTGATGCATCGCCTTCGCGACCACGATGCCGGTGAACGCGGCGACCGAACCGACCGACAGGTCGATGTGCCCGGCGACGATCACCATCAGCATGCCGATGGCGAGGATGAGGATGTAGGAGTACTGGCTGACGACGGCGATGAGGTTGCCGGAGGTCAGCGTGAGGCCGTCGGTCAGGACCTGGAACAGCAGGATGATCGCCACCAGTGTGAAGATCATGCCGAACTGGCGGGCGTTGGAGGCGGTGCCCCCGAAGAGGTTCTTCTTGAGGTCTTGGTAGCGGCTCATCGCGTCGCCATCTTCTTCGTAGAGGTCATCTGCTTCATGAGGAGTTCCGGGTCGGCGTCACGGCGCAGGACGTTGCCGGTGATGGCCCCCTCGAACACGGTGTAGATGCGGTCGCACAGGCCGATGAGCTCGGGCAGCTCCGAGGAGATGACGATGACGCCCTTGCCCTGCTCGGCGAGCCGCTGGATGATCCCGTAGATCTCGTACTTGGCGCCCACGTCGATGCCGCGCGTCGGCTCGTCGAGGATCAGCAGGTCCGGATCGGTGAACATCCACTTCGCCAGGACGACCTTCTGCTGGTTGCCGCCGGAGAGCTTCGTGACGCCCTCGTCGACCGTCGGTGCCTTGACCCGCAGGTTGTCGCGGTACTCCTCGGCGAGCCGGTGCTCCCTGACCTGGTCGACGACGCCATGCCGTGTGATCTTCGGCAGCTTGGCGGCCACGATCGAGGTCTTGATGTCGTCGAGGAGATTGAGCCCGATGGCCTTGCGGTCCTCACTCACGTACGCCAGGCCGTGCCCGATCGCGTCGGTGACCGACTTGAGCTGGATCTCCTTGCCGTCCTTGTAGACGTGCCCGCCGAGCCAGACTCCGTAGGACCGGCCGAACAGGCTCATCGCGAGCTCGGTGCGCCCGGCGCCCATGAGGCCGGCGAAGCCGACGATCTCCCCACGGCGGACGTTGAAGCTCGAGTTCTTGCACACCAGCCGTTCGGTGGAGATCGGGTGGCGCACCGTCCAGTCCCGGACCTCGAAGAACACCTCGCCGATGGCGGGGGTGCGCTCCGGGAACCGGCTGCCGAGCTCACGGCCCACCATGCCGCGCACGATGCGGTCCTCATTGACCCCGTCGGCGCGCACGTCGAGCGTCTCGATGGTCCGCCCGTCGCGCAGGATCGTGATGGAGTCGGCGATCGCCTCGATCTCGTTGAGCTTGTGCGAAATGATGATCGAGGTGATGCCCTGCCGCTTGAACTCGCGCAGCAGGTCGAGCAGATGCCGGGAGTCGGCCTCGTTGAGGGCCGCGGTCGGCTCGTCAAGGATGAGCAGCTTCACGTCCTTCGCGAACGCCTTGGCGATCTCGACCAGCTGCTGCTGGCCGACGCCGATGTCCTTGATGAGCGTGTCGGGATCCTCCTTGAGACCCACCTGCTCCATCAGGTCGACGACGCGCCGCTGGGCGCCCCTCCAGTCGATCGCGCCTCGCCGTCGCGGCTCATTGCCCAGAAAGACGTTCTCGGTGATCGACATGCCGGGCACCAGGGCGAGCTCCTGGTGGATGATCACGATGCCGGCGTGCTCGCTGGCGCGGATGTCACCGAACCGGACCTCCTGGCCCTGGTAGACGATGTCGCCGCTGTAGGTGCCGTGGGGATGCACGCCGCTCAGGACCTTCATGAGCGTCGACTTCCCCGCACCGTTCTCCCCGCAGATGGCGTGGATCTCGCCGGTACGGACCACCAGGTTGACGTCCGCCAGGGCGATCACGCCGGGGAACGTCTTGGTGATCGAGCGCATCTCGAGCAAGGTCGGGGCCTGGTTCACGACCGAGTTCACGACCGAGGCTCCCCGCTTCGCGGCCCGCCGCGACCAGGCGAGTCCGGGCCTGGAACGACGCAGCATGGCAATGACATCAACCCACTCCGGTGATCTTGTCTGTGACTCCCGGCCACGGCGGCGAGCGTGACCCCATCGCCGGCGCCTGATGTGAGGTGCGTTACGTCCCGAGACCTTAAATCCAATTGTTTTACAAAGTCAACGGGCCTGGGACAGAATGTCGCAGAGGGTGAGCAGAGAGGATCTTCGGTGCGGCGAGCAGGCACGAATCTCCCCAAGGTGGGCCGGTACAACCGGGCGGTGGTGCTGGATCAGATCCAGCTCGCCGACGGCATCAGCCGGGCGGAGATCGCCCAGCTCACCGGCCTCACCCCGCAGACCGTCTCCGGAATCGTGCGACGGCTGCTCGATGAGGGCATCGTGCGCGAGGACGGCTCCAGCCGGGTCGCCGGCCTCGGGAAACCCCGCACCACCCTGCGGATCAACGCCGACGCGGGCAGTGCGGTCGGACTCCACTTCGACCCGGTCGAGCTCGCCTGTGTCGTCGTCGACCTGCTCGGACGGCCGCTGGTGATGAAGCGGCGCCCGACACCGCCGGGCGCCACTCCGGCCGATGTCGTCGCGGCCATGGCGGACCTGGTCGCCGACGTCCTGGCCGAAGCCGACGTGCCGCGCGACCGTGTGCTCGGTCTCGGCCTGGCCAGCCCCGGCCCCATCGACCAGGAACACGGCATGGTGGTCGCACCGCCGAAGCTCGCGAACTGGACGCGGGTGCCGATGAAGCAGCTGCTGAGCAAGGCGACGGGGCTCCCGGTCACCTTGGACAACGACGCCACCGCCGCCGCGATCGGTGAGCGGTGGTCGGGCGCCGGAAAGGGCGTGGCGAACTTCGCCTACTTCTTCTTCGGCACCGGCATCGGCGGCGGTCTCATCCTCAACCACCAGGTCTTCCGGGGCGGCTCGCTCAACGCCGCGGAGTTCGGGCACACGTCCGTGCTGCCGGACGGCCCGGAGTGCTACTGCGGCATCCGGGGCTGCCTGGAGAGTCTTGTCAGCCCCGCCGCGATCGTCGCCGAGACGCACCGCAGGCTCCGTGAGCAGCGCGGCGGCAGTGTGCTGTCGGAACCGTTCCACCGCGATCCGGCCACCGTCGACCACGCCGCGATCAAGGACGCCGCCGTGTCCGGCGATCGCGTCGCGGCCGCGGTCATCGAGGAGGCCGCCCAGCACGTCGCCACCGTCGTGGTCAACGTCGTCAACATCACCGACGTGGACCTCGTCGTGCTGGGCGGGCACGGCATCCGGAACGTCGAGAAGCCCTACATCGACGCGGTGGCCTCGGCCGTCGCCACGAGACCGCTGTCCCGGCACGTCCGGGTTGTCGAGATCGAACTCTCACCCCTGGGCGCGGACGCCGCCGTCGTGGGCGGTGCCGCGCTCGTTCTCCACGCCACCTACTCGCCACAGCTGTCTGAGCTTCTCGCGGATTGAAGGTACGTTCATGGACCAGGATGTCGTGCTCGGCGTGGACATCGGCGGCACCAAGATCAGCGTCGGCTTGATCAGTGTGGACGGGCAGGTGCACAGGCACGTCGAAACCGCCACGCCCGCCACCGAACCCCTCATCACCGAAGCGCTTCGCGGGTTGCTCACGTCAGTCGCGGGTGACGCGCCGCCACAGGCCGTCGGGCTGGCCTCGGCCGGCCCGGTCGACCTGGTGCGCGGCACGGTGAGTCCCGTGAACATCCCGGCCTGGCGCGACTTCCCCTTGATCGACCTGGTCGGCGACATCGTGCCCGGTGTTCCGGTCACCCTGGTCGGCGACGGCATCGCTTATGCCTTGGGAGAGCACTGGCTCGGCGCGGGGCGCGGCGCGGCCTCGATGCTCGGGATCGTGGTGTCCACCGGCATCGGAGGCGGCCTCGTCCTGGGCGGCGCGGCGTACCCGGGGCCCAGCGGCAACGCCGGCCATCTCGGCCACGTCGTCGTCGATCCCGCCGGTCCGCCCTGCTCATGCGGCGCGGCCGGCTGCGTCGAGGCCTTTGCGAGTGGCCCGTCGATGGTCCGGTGGGCCAGAGGGCGCGGCTGGACCGGCCCCGACGCGCGCGCCCTGGCCGCCGACGCCGCCCAAGGCGACACCATCGCCCTAGCCGCCTTCGACCAGGGCACCCAGGCACTGGCACGCGGCATCGCCGCCACGGCAGCACTGTGCGACCTCGACCGCGTCGTCATCGGCGGCGGAGTATCAGCCGCCGGGGAGGTGCTGTTCGCACCGCTGCGACGGCACCTCGAACACACCATCACCCTCGACTACGCCCGGCGCGTCACCGTGCACCCCTCCACCCTCGGACGGCACTCCGGCCTGCTAGGCGCCGCAAGAAGCGCGCTGCCGTCTCCCGGGTGACCGCGTGGCGGACGGTCTGACCGGGGCCGCGAGGGCGGGCATTTGCCACGACCACAGCCCTCCTTGCGCGGGGCTCGAGACCCGCCCCGCGCAAGGCTGAACCATCTAGTCCCTAGACGGCCTCAAGGGAGATCGGACGTGTCGTCACTTGAGCCAGAGCATGTAGCCGTCCGGCTGCCTGGTGCACTTGTAAGCGTCGAAGTTCTCCCGCACGTACTGCTGGCCCGCATTGACACAGGCCCGCTCGCTGCCGTAGACCTGCCACGGGATCCAGTCCGCCGCCTCGGCGGGAACGCTGAACCCGCCGACCACCATGGCAGCGACACTCGCGCCCATTAGGACCTTCCGTACACGCATGCGCGGCTCCTCTCGCTGGACCAATTTGGAAGATCATTTCAACGCGAGGGCGGCCAGACGATCACAACAGCTGTCGAGCCGACTCAATGATCTTCGGGGATTCCCGCTCTTGAAGATCACCCGCGTCGGTGCTCTGAG
This sequence comes from Actinomadura sp. 6N118, assembly GCF_044326415.1. Taxonomy (NCBI): domain Bacteria; kingdom Bacillati; phylum Actinomycetota; class Actinomycetes; order Streptosporangiales; family Thermomonosporaceae; genus Actinomadura; species Actinomadura sp. 6N118. The sequence goes on from NZ_JBIRAZ010000014.1 coordinate 61,587, forward strand.
CCCCAGTGCTCGCCGGCCCGCCGGGAGCGGGTCGCTCCCGGCGGGCCGGCTTCCCACCAGCGTGGGCCTAGTAGGGGCAGGTCTGGCGGTATTTCTGGATCGTCGGGCTGGGCGCGGGGGGCGGCGGGCACAGGAACTGGGTGTAGCGGGTGTCCTCGTCGACCCAGCGTTTCATCCAGGAGATGGCGTACTTGGCGATCGTGTTGTTGTCACTGGTGAAGGTGAAGTGTCCGGCGTTCTCTAGCTCCAGGTAGGCCTTTTCACCTGCGAGCTGCGCGTAGAACGGTTCAGAGTGGAAGCCGGGGCTCGCGACGAAGTCATTGTCACCGCCAATGATCATGGTCGGGACGCGGACGTTGCTCCAGTCCATGCCGAGGTCCCAGGGGGCGAGCGGGATGGCGGCCTTGAGGCTTGCGGTCTGCTGCGCGGCGCGCAGGGTGCCGCCACCGCCCATGGACCAGCCCATCACCGCGAGACGGCCGGGGTCGATCCGGTTCTTGATCGTGCTGTCCTTCTTCATGTAGTCGAGCGCGGAGAGGAGCTGGGCCGCCCTGGCTTCCGGCAGGTCGAACCCGGTGGTGATCTCCAGAGTCATGACCACGAAGCCCTGGGAAGCGAGCCGCGGCCCGTACCAGGACACCAGGGCCTCGGGTGAGACGAAGCCGGGTGCGACGGCGATGGCGCCGAACGTGCCCTGGCTGGTGTCGGTCGGGTAGTAGACGGTGCCCTCCCGGATGCCCGGATGGCTGAACGCACCGACCTTCTTGCTGGCGATGGCGAACGGACCCAGCTTGGCGGTGACACTCGCCTCCGTAGGTGCCGGCCCTCGCTCGTAAGGGTTGGCTACTGCGTGGGAGGTCGCGGGGTTGATCACGATTCCGGCGGCCAGGGCCGCCATCGCAGGAATCAGCTTGAGCGATTTCTTCACCGGCGGGCTTTCCCTTCCATGGGGGCAAATGCCGCGCCCGTTAGCGCTTTGGGCGACCGGTGCTGCCAGACTCAGTTCCAAGGCGACCGACGGGGGGCAGGCATCAGTGTGGGATCGCCCAGTCGTCCCCGCTTTGCGGAAACCGCTTAAGTTGCGCGTGCCTCTTTATCGGGAAACGTAGGCTCAGCCATGGCAAAGAGCGATCGCAACGCCGCTGACTCAGGAAGGTGAGTCGTTACCGGTGGCGAATGTAAGGACAACCGCACGTCCGATGGAGCGGGTCCGGTTCAGGGCGTCTCGGCTTTGCGTGCGAGGACAAGCCGGGCTCGCGGGCTGCCGTCCTTGCGTTGGCCTAGGGCCGTCAAGGGAGCCGTCGTCACGGTGAATCCGGCTGCTGTCAGCTCGTCGCGGACCGCGGGTAGCGTGCAGGTTCGGTAGTACATGACGAACGGCGGACGCCACACGGCGTTGCGGACCCGCATGGCCGCGTCGAATCCGAGCAGCGCCCAGTACGTGCCCGACGCGATGGGCGGCGGCGCGCCGATCGGGAAGGCGAACAGCCCGCCTGGCCGCAGCGCGCGGTGGACCCCGGTGAAGAGTGCGGGCCGTTCGGCGGGCAGGAAGTGTCCGAGCGCTCCGAAGCTGACCGCGAGGTCGAAGGCCTCGACGAAGGGCAGGGCCCGGACGTCGGCCCGGACCCACTGGGCATCCGGGTGTGCGCTACGCGCCTGCGCGAGCATGCCGGTGCTGAAGTCGACGCCCGTGACCCGTCCTTGGCACAGGGGTTTGAGGACCCGCATGCCCGCGCCGGTCCCACAGCACACGTCCAGTCCCTGGCCGAACGGCCCGAGTGGACGCAGAGCATCGGCGGTCGCGCCGAGAATGCCCTCGGGGGTGCGGAAAGGCGTGTGGTCGAACTTCGGAGCGAGCAGATCGTAGCCACGCTCGACCGAGGACAACGCCTGGATCGCCAGTTCACGCAGAGATGGACCTTGAGCCGAGAACACCGACACAGGGTACTTGTCCGAGGCCCAGACAGACCGCCGTGCGCGTCAACGGGGCTGGGTGTTGAGGATTTGTTCGGCGAGTTCGCGGGCGGAGGCGGCCGGGTATGTGTCGGGGCGGGTCGCTCCGGCTGCCAGGGTGCCGTCGATGAGGAGGAAGAGCTGGTCGGCGGCGTGGGCGGGCCGCGGGTGGTCGAGCTTGCGGAGTTCGACTTCGAGGAGCTGGTGAACGCGCTCGCGGTAGTGACGGGTGATGGCGTGCCCCGGATGGTCGGGGTCGGTCAAGGTGAAGTCGGCGGCCAGATAGCGGCAACCGCGGAAGTCCGGCTTGCCGATGACCTCGGCGAGCCTGTCGAAGATGGCCAGCAGGCGGTCGCGCGGGTCGTCACCCGCTGCGTCCATGGTCCGCCGGTAGTCGGCCTCGTCTTCGGCGGTGCTGCGGCGTAGCACTTCGGCGATCAATCCGTCCTTGCCGCCGAAGTGCTCGTACAGCGAGCGCCGGGCCACGTTCGCGGCTTTGAGCAGCGCATCGACGCCAACACCCACGCCGTGGCGATAGGTCAGTTCCTGGGCCGCGTCCAGCAGGCGTTCGCGTGGGCCCGGCGCGGTGCGCGTGGTCATGGCCTTCAGCCTGCCAGTGGTTGACCGGTAGATCAACCGTTCTATATGGTCGAGTAGACCGAACGTTCTATCTATGGATCGAAGGACGGGAGGAACCCCACTCATGCGCAGCTACCACGTCGACAGCGGTGCCGGAATAGACGGCCTGTCGATCAGAGAGCATGAAGATCCGGTCCCGGGCGCCGGGCAGGTTCTGGTCGCCGTGCGTGCCGTCTCCTTGAGTTATCGCGAGCTGATGGTGCTGCGCGGCGACTATGTCCTGCCGGTGAAACCCGGCGTCATCCCGGTATCGGACGGAGCAGGCCAGATCATCGCGGTCGGCCCCGGGGTCAGCGAGACGCGAGTTGGTGACCGGGTCGCCGCCACGCTCTTCCCGAGCTGGCAGGACGGCCCGTTCGGCGTCCAGCACCTGCCGCAACGCGGCGGGTCCCTGGACGGCATGCTGACCGAGCTCGCAGTGATCGACGAGGACGCGCTCGTACCGATTCCCGACCATCTCTCTTACCAGGAGGCCGCGACACTCCCCTGCGCCGCGGTGACCGCGTGGAACGCCCTGACCGGCGACGGCGGCGGCCTGCGACCAGGCCAGACCCTGGTCACGCAGGGATCGGGTGGGGTGTCGCTGTTCGCGCTCCAGTTCGCCAAGGCGCTGGGTGCCCGGGTGATCGCCACAACGAGCGGTCCGGAGAAGGCGGAACGCCTGGCCGAGCTCGGCGCCGACGAGGTCATCGACTACCGGTCCACTCCAGACTGGCCCGGCAAGGTCCGGGAGCTGACCGGCGGCCGAGGCGCCGATCGCGTCGTTGATGTCGCCGGCCTCCTGGCACAGTCACTTACGGCGGTGACGACGGCGGGCCACGTCTCCTGCGTGGGCTTTGTCTCCGGCACCGCATCACCGATCGACCCCCGGGTGCTGTTCGCCTCCGGTGCCACCCTGCGTCCCGTCGCCGTCGGCAGCCGAGCGCAGTTCTTCGCCATGAACCGCGCCATCGAGGTCAACCGGCTCAAGCCGGTCATCGACCGGGTGTTCGCGTTCGACGACGCGCCCGACGCCTTCCACCACTACGCCTCGGGCCGGGCGTTCGGCAAGGTCGTCATCAAACTCTGAAAGCACGTGATCCCGTCCTGCTCCTTCGCTCCGGACTCGGTGATATCCGCAGTTTCTTATCTCAGTAGTCACTACTGATGCCGGGCATTGGCATGGCCGCACAGACTGCTGAAGGTCAATTCCAGACCGACGTCTCAGTCTTGAAAGGCTGTCTCATGTCTCCATTCCTGACCCGTCATCTCACCAAGCTGACCCGTGCCGCTGCCGTCGGTGTCCTGGCAGCGCTGCCGCTAGGCGGAGCGTTCGCGCTTTCCGCGCCCGCCGCACACGCCGACAAGTGCACGGAACTGTCTGTCGCCATGGAGTTCACCGGCACCCATGTCGTGGCGGAGAAGTTCCGTATCTGCGAAGGCGGAGGGGTCATCCCGCTTTCGGTGAGCATCCAGCAAAAGGACCCGGCAAGCGGCCTGTGGAAGACCGTCGCCACCGGCGTCGGCGGCGCCGGCTACGCCTGCAAGGGGAGCTCGCCCTCCAAGCGTTACCGCCTGGCTGGCACCACCAGCGCAGGTGTCCTGCTGCCCTGTGCCTGACACCCCCGGAATCAACGGGAAGTTCCGGGGCGTTCGGCTTCGCGCCCGTTCACGCAAGTGCGTCCCAAGACGCAGACCTTGATGATCTCCCTCATCTACGCTTAGCTCAAGTAAACAGTGATGTTTGACAGAGCGGGTAGGTGGAATGTCCGGCGCAGGACTCAGGGCGCTCAGGGCCGGCGATCCGGAGCGGATCGGGCCGTACCGATTGCTGGCACGACTGGGAACCGGCGGGATGGGCCAGGTCTATCTCGGCCGTTCCCAGGGGCGGCGGCTCGTCGCGGTCAAGGTCGTCCACCCGCACTTCGCCGACAACGCGGCGTTCCGGCGGCGGTTCGCCAAGGAGGTCGTGGCGGCACGGCGCATCGGAGGCTTCTACACCGCCCAGGTGGTGGACGCCGACACCGACGCCGATCCGCCGTGGCTGGTGACGGAGTACATCGCCGGGCCGTCGTTGCAGGACGCCATCGACGAGAACGGCCCGCTGCCCGAAGTGGCGGTCGCGGCGCTCGGTGCCGGGCTCGCCGAAGGGCTGGGGGCCGTCCACGACCAGAACGTGATCCACCGGGACCTCAAGCCGGGGAACGTCTTGCTGGCCCAGGACGGACCGCGGATCATCGACTTCGGCATCGCCCGCGCGATGGACGCCCCCTCGCAGAGCGTGTCCATGGTCCTGGTTGGGACGCCCGGCTACATGTCGCCCGAACAGTACGTGGGCGGCGACATCGGAACGTCCAGTGACGTGTTCTGCTTGGCCGCTGTGCTGGCCTTCGCGGCCACCGGCCGGCACCCCTTCGGGGAGGGACCGGCCGATGCCCTCGGCTACCGCGTCCGCCACGAGGACCCGGACCTGACGGGCGTCCCGGGTTCACTGCTATCTCTGGTCGCCGCCGGGCTGGAGAAGGACCCGGACGACCGGCCCGAGGTCGGGGAGTTCCTGGACCGCTGTTCCGCGCTGGCGGCGGGCGAGGTGATGTCCCTGCCCGACACGGTCACCACGATGATCGCCACACGGGTGGCCGAGACCGAGGTCTTCGTGGGGAAGCCCGGCGCAGGAGAGAAGGGGGCCCATCCTCCGCAGGACGAGGAGAGAAAGACGCGGCGTGAGGAACGCTCAGAGCAGCGCCCACCACAGCAGAAGCCGAAGAAGTCGTCGCAGGGACCTTCTTCTCAGGGACGCGCTCCGCAGGCGCAGCGTCCCCCGATCCAGCCTCCAGGTCAGCCTCCGGCCAACGTGACCAGGCCGCCGGTCAAGCCTGATGTCGGGATCGTGGCCGGGATCGTCGGTGTCCTGCTGGTCGTCGTGTTGATCGCCGTGGCCAGCGCCAACCGGTCCGGCGTGTCGAGCAACGCCGGCGCCGGGTCAACCCGGAACCCGACCCCGGCTGAGACGCGGACCGAGACTCCGAGTTCCAGCCGGACGAGCAGCTTCACCAGCGGCAGTACCTACAGTCCGAGCCCAAGCCCGACCCCCGACCCGACCTATGAGGCGTTCGACGAGATCTCGGTCGGAGACTGCCTGGACGCGTACCAGGACCCCTATGACATCGGCGACTGGAGCGAGAACACGCCGAACGCAGTCTCCTGCAGCCGGAGTGACGCCTACCTGAAGGTGTTCAGGATCGAGGACTCAAGCTCCTCATGCGACGCCGAGGCGCTCGACGGCGAGTCATGGTGGAGGTCCCCCACGCACGACGGGGACAACATCTATCTCTGCGTGCGGAGGCAGCTGAGGCAGGGCGAGTGCTTCCTGGGCAAGAAGGGCAGCAAGTCGGGCCGGGTAGCCATCACCGGGCACGGCCTGATGACGTCGTGGGGTTGCGGCAAGAACACCGTCCCCAAGAAGTTCGACTACATCCTCAAGTTCACCGGCTACTACGAGAGCAGATGCCCCAGCGGCTCGCGGACTTGGGAGAACTACCTCAAGGGCGTGCTCTGCGCCAAAGTCGTCTGAGAACCGCCGACCGCTCGCGGGCGACGCGCTCGGCGGCGCGCTGTGCCACGGAATGCCGGTCGGCTGGGATCCACGCGGACGATCTCGTTCGCCAACGCCGCCGGGGCGCATATCGTCGGCGGGGCGCATATCGTCAGCGAACTGGCATGTTCTGCCGCCATGCCGAAGATGAGGTCCTGACACCACTGCGTGAGGTGAACCATGCGTGATCGGTTGCGAGAGATCACCGAGACCCGGGCGCACGACCCGGGCGCGATCGGGCGGGCGGCGGCCCGCCGGGTGAGGGCGGCGTCCCCGCTCGGCGACGGCGGCCGTGCAATGATCATTGCGGCGGACCACCCGGCGCGCGGCGCTCTGGCGGCCGGAGGGGATCCGGCCGCGATGGCCGACCGTGGCGAGCTGCTGGAGCGGCTGTGCGTCGCGCTGGCCCGTCCTGGTGTCACCGGCGTGCTGGGCACCGCCGACATCCTGGAAGACCTGCTGCTGCTCGGCGTGCTGGACGGCAAGACCGTGTTCGGTTCGATGAACCGCGGCGGCCTGGCCGGCTCGAGTTTCGAGATCGACGACCGGTTCACCTCCTACACCGCCGACGGCATCGCGGCCATGGGGTTCGACGGGGGCAAGATGCTGACCCGGATCGCCCTGGACGACCCCGCCACGCCCTCGATCCTGGAGAACTCGGCGCGCGCGGTGAACGCGCTGGCCGAGCGGCGGCTGATGGCCATGGTCGAACCGTTCCTGTCGATCTGGCGGGACGGGCGGCTGCGCAACGACCTGTCGCCGGACGCGGTGATCAAGTCGGTCGCGATCGCCTCCGGGCTGGGCACGACCTCCGCCCGCACCTGGCTCAAGCTGCCCGTCGTGGCCGAGATGGAGCGGGTGCTGGCGGCCACGACGCTGCCCGTACTGCTGCTCGGCGGCGAGGTCCGGGACACCGAGGCCGCCTTCGCCTCGTGGAAGGAGGCCCTGGAGCAGCCGATCGTGCGCGGACTGGTGGTGGGCCGGTCGCTGCTCTACCCCGCCGACGACGATGTGACCGGTGCCGTGGACCGGGCGGTGGGGCTGCTCATGGCAGGTGCATGACGAGCGAATCTGATTGCAGATGGCTGAGTATCGACCACGATCCGGGTACGTATCCGGCACCCCTAACCATCTGTCAGGTGTCCGTAATCCGCATGTAAGGATTACAAGCTTCCATCGCACGACTTTTCGTTTCAGTATCGGCACATGCGCAGCTATGCAGCTGAATTCATCGGTACGTTTTTCCTCGTCTTCACCATCGGATGCACCGTTCTGGCCAAGGCGCCACTCGCGCCGCTGGCCATCGGCGCGGTGCTGATGGTGATGGTTTATGCCGGGGGTCACGTCTCCGGAGGTCATTTCAATCCCGCGGTGACTCTGGCGGTGCTCCTGCGGGGGCGGATCCGGCTTGTGGACGCGGCCGCTTATTGGGTCGCTCAGGTCGTGGCCGCCGTCATAGCCGCGTTCACCGCAGAATACGTCGTCGACCCCGGCCCGGTGGCCAAGCTGTCTCCATCGGGCGGTGACATCTGGGTCGTCATGCTTGCCGAGGTACTGTTCACCTTCGCACTCGCGTACGTCGTCCTGAACGTCGCCACGAGCAGAGACCACCCCGACAACAGCTTCTATGGCCTGGCCATCGGATTCACCGTCGCGGCCGGAGCCTTCGCGGTCGGCGGGATCTCGGGCGGGGCGTTCAATCCGGCGGTGGCGGCGGGCACGGGAACGCTCGGACTGATCGCCTGGTCGAAGATCTGGATCTGGCTACTGGCTCACCTCGCCGGAGGGGCCGCGGCGGCGGGGGCCTTCCTCGCGCTCAATCCCGCGGAACGCACACCGGAATAGCGGGGACGGACGTGCTCCCATGAGCAGGATCGCCAGAGAGCTCGTCGAAGGCGCGGGTCTGGACGTGAACGTGCTGACCGGCAAACTGACAGCGGCCGCCGGCGACGAACTCGCGACCTTCTACCACTACGCGATCCTGTCCTGCCATTCGGTCGGCCTGACCGACGACGGCCTGCGTGAGATCATCAGGGACATCCGCGCCGAGGACCTGATCCATTTCGATGAGTTGACAAAGCGGGTTTACGAGCTGGACGGGATATTGCCGCTTGATCTTCCGGGACTTGTGGGCCGGGGTGACCTTTCGTCATCACAAACGCCTGATATCCGCAGCCCCGACGACCTCATCGCGAGGCTTCTGGAGTCGGAACGCCGAGCAATTCAAACGTACACGCATATTTGTGACGTCACCGCAGGCAAGGATCCCCGTACACACCAACTGGCTCTGGCCATCCTCAACGAGGAGGTCGAGCACGAGGCGTGGATCAGGGAGTTCCTGGGCGAGGGGCAGGGCGGGAGATTCCGGCCGGGCTTTCGCGGCCGGGCACCGGAGGTGCGCCGCGCCACCGGCCAGGATCTCCCGCCGGCACACGGTTTCCCGTCCAGCTGAGCCAGCGGGCTCATCGGACCCCTTGAGCGGCTCGCGCCGGTCCAGGTCAGGCCTTCGGCCGGAACCTGACCTCCATCGCGCCGGGTCCCCCGCACCAGCCCGCCTCGCCGGTACCCTGCCCGATATTTGCCCTACGCTGAAAAACGCCGTATCCCCCCTGCGAGAATTTCACCGTCTTGTCAACCTTGATCGTCTGTGTCAAGGACCGGCCCCCCGTGATCTTTACGATATGGCCGACGTCGTTCGGCAAGAGGTGCTTGCCATTGTCTTGCCAGAGATTCTGAGCACCCAGGATCACGTTCTTGGAAGGAATCGGGGCCGAGTACTTGGTGACGATTTTGACGATGTGGGCGCTCGTCCGCGTCACGTCCTTGACCGTAAAGATCGCGACCATCCTCCACGCGTCCCCGCGGATACACGAGCTCTGATTTTCCACGGACACCGACATTCCGTCGCTCTGATGAGTGAACGGCCCCTTCCCTCGGAGGAAATTGAGGAAGGAAACGGGGCGTTCAGCCATGCTCGACCCGCCCTGACCCGCGGTCGTGGAGGTGTCACCGGAAGCCTGCTGGCCACCATTCCCGGTCGCCGCACCGGCGCTGCCAGCGCTGCCGACGCTGCCTGCTGCACCCGTACCGCCGGCCAGGCCGTCGTGACTGGAGGCAGTAGCCGCCGTCGTGTCGTCCCCATCGGCAACCGCCCACAATCCTCCGCCCGTGGCTGCCATTCCCATTGCACCCGCCGCGACGAGCATCGTCAACTTTTTCATGTGGCGCCTTCTCTGCCATGGTCCGGCCGCTTCGCGTTCCGCTGACCACCGTCCCGTTTCTCCATTTAGCAGGACTGTAGTGAGCGCGGCGAAGTGCCAACTAGGGCCCTAAGACCCTAGGGCCGACCCCAACACGAGAGGGGCCGACCCCACTGAGTTTCGCTAGCGACACCGAGCGAATTGACGCAGTCGCAATGACGCAGTCGCAATAAAGCCCTCCAGGGCCGCTCCAAATGGGCATGGCCGTGGTTTGGAGAGTTCACCGCGATGCACGAGGTCGGCGATGCGCTACGGCTTGACCACCATCGCGCTGCCACCGCCCCGCCGGACCGGCTCGGCCGCCGCCAGGAAGCGCCCGTTTCCGAGCAGCTCGATCCCGGTCACCGAACCGATCTCGGAGCTGGTGCCGAAAACGTGACCGTAGACGTCCCTCAGGGCCGGTGCTTCGGTGGCGAGGAACGCAGGCTCGGCCAGGGTGGTGGCCGTGTTGCGTTGCGTCGCGCGCGGGGAAGCGATCGCCTGCGGGAGTGACCTGCCGAGGTCGATGCGTTCGAGCAAGACCTGCAGCACGGTGGTGATGATCGTCGAGCCGCCGGGCGAGCCGGTCGCCAGGAACGGCTTCCCGTTCTTGGTCACGATGGTCGGCGACATCGAGCTGCGCGGGCGCTTGCCGCCGTCCGGGGCGTTGGGGTGCTTCGGGTCGTCGAAGTTGAAGTCCGTCAGCTCGTTGTTGAGCAGGAAGCCCCAGCCGGGAACGACGATGCCGTTGCCTCCGGTGGACTCGATCGTGAACGTGTAGGAGACCACCATGCCGTTCTTGTCGGCGACGGTCAGGTGTGTGGTCGACTCACCCTGGTCGCCCGCGGTCACGACTCCCGGGGACGGGGCGCCGTTGTCGCCGCGCGGATCGCCGGGCGCGACGGGCGAGGTGGCCGCCTTGTCGGTGATGAGCGCGCGGCGCTCGGCCGCGAACGAGTCGGAGAGCAGGCCCCTCAGCGGCACGTTGTAGTACGCCGGGTCCGCCAGGTAGGCGTTGCGGTCTGCGAACGCGTACCGGGACGCCTCGATGAAACGGTGCAGGCCATGCGTGCGGCTGGCGCCGAGGGGCTTGTAGCCCTCAAGGATGTTCAGGGCTTCACCGACGGTCGAGCCGCCGCTCGAGGGCGGCGCCATGCCCCAGATGTCCAGGCCGCGGTACCCGATGCGCGTCGGCGCGCGGTTGGCGGCCTTGTAGGCCGCGATGTCCCGCTCGGTCATCAGGCCCGGACGCCAGCGATGGTTGGCGTCGGCGGCGATCGGCGGTTTCTGGGCGGCCTTGGCCATCGCCTTGGCGACCGGTCCCTTGTAGAACGCCTTGGTGCCGTGGCGCGCGATGAGCTGGTACGTGCGCGCCATGTCGGGGTTGCGCGAGACACTGCCGACGTCAAGCGGAGTGCCGTCGGGATCGAGGTAGATCTTGGCGGTGGACGGTACGTCGTCGAAGAAGTCGACGTTCGGCGCGGTCTGGTCGAAGAACGTCTGGTCGACCACGAACCCCTTGCGCGCCACCTTGATGGCCGGGTCGAGCGCCTTCCGCAACGACGTCGTGCCGTAGCGATCCAGCGCCTCGTCCCACATCCGCACCGTGCCCGGCACACCTGCCGACAGGCCGCTCCATCGCGCGTCCTGGAAGGACAGAGCATTGTCGCCCTCGAAGAACGACTTCGGGTGCATGGCGGCGGGGGCCTTCTCGCGGCCATCGATCGTCTTCACCTTGCCCTGCGGCGTGCGGATGACCATGAAACCGCCGCCACCGATGCCGCATGAGAACGGCTCGGTCACCCCCAGTACGGCCGCCGCGGCCACCGCCGCGTCGACCGCGTTGCCACCCCGGCGCAACACGTCGATGGCCGCCTGCGTCGCCACCTGGTCGACAGTCGACGCAGCGCCACCTGTCCCCACAGCCGTTGGGATCTTGGCGCCCGGCTGGCCGTTCGCCGTTCCCTGCCCGAGCTCACGCCGCTCCGGCTTGCTCGAGGCGGTGTCGGCGGCTTGCGCGGGCGACACCGCCCACAGCGGCGCGACGGTTATGGCCGTGGTGGCTGCGAACAGCCGGAATGCACGATGTCTCACTGGAATCTCCCTGCGCCGGCATCCCCTCGACGGAAGATCGCCATGAGGTGCCAGCCTCCATCCCGGGTCTACGCGACGTCCAATGATGATTCTTTTGAAGCCACTTAACAAACGCTTATGTTTGGGCGACGCTCACCACTGCAGCAGACTCGCCCGACTTGCAGGCTAGGCCAGGGGATTGTTACCTTGTGTAATCAATAAGCCACTTTTAGTGTAGATGTGTGGTAGAGGCGCGAGCTCCAGAGACGGGTGAGCGGAGGGATGAGCGGCCGCCAAAGCGCTCGATCGTGATCACCCAGCTCGTGATGTTCGCCGGGCTCGCCGCCACCTACATCTCACGTACCTCCCCCTCGACGTCCACGACACGGGCCCGGCCGTCAAGAAGATCGCCGCCGTCAAGCCCGACGTCATCATCAACTCGCTCTCGCACGGGATCGTCGGCTTCTTCCAGAAGCTCCGCGCCGCCGGCGTCGACCCTCGCCGTGTCCCGACCTTCTCCCTCGCCGTCGGCGAGGACCTTCTCCGCAGTCTCCGGCCCGACGAGGTGGCCGGCAGCTACGCGGCCTTGCCGTACTTCGAGAGTCAGGACACGCCCGCCAACAAGGCGTTCACCCAACGCTTCAAGGCCCGCTACGGCACCCATAGGCATACCGACGACCACATTCACAACGCCTACATCGCTGTCCGCCTCTGGGCCCAGGCCGTCGAGGACGCCGAAACCGACGCCCCCCGAGCGACCCTCAGAACGATCAGCCACCAGACCCTGGACGCACCGGGCGGCCGGGTCTGGGTCGACGAAGAGAACCGCCACCTCTGGCGAAGGGTGCGCATAGGCCGTATCCGCCCGGACCGGCAGTTCGACATCATCTGGACCTCAGAGGTGGACATCCGCCCCCAGCCCTATCCCGTCGACCGGACCAGAAGAGAGTGGCTTGATGTCCTGCAGACCCTCTACAGGACCTGGCAGAACGCCCTCCGAACCGATCCCGCCCGTCGTAACCCCAGGAGAGATCGGCAGGGTCAGGACTGGGCGAGCTGCGGCGGGAATCCACCGGTGGCGATCGGGCCCCACCGCTCGATATGGATGCGGATCAGCGACTTGTTCTGGCGGGCCATCGCCTCGCGATACTCATCCCAGTTCGGATGCTCACCGGAGATGCAGCGGAAGTACTCCACGAGTCCCTCCAGCGCCTCCGGCATGTCCAGCACCTCGGCCTGGCCGTCGACCTGCACATACGGCCCATCCCAGTCATCAGACAGCACGCAGATCGACACCGCCGGATCTCGGCGCGCATTGCGCGTCTTGACGCGCTCCGGATAGGTGGACACCACGATCCGACCATCTCCGTCCACGCCGCAGGTGACCGGTGACATCTGCGGACGACCGTCCACCCTGCTGGTGACCAGCAGGCCCCGATGGCGTACCTGAAGGAACTCCAGCAACGCAGACCGATCGACGCGATCGGCAGCCGCGACACGTGGCATGCGGAACCTCCCATCTGCCCGTTCTTCCCTGACCAGGCCTACAGATCATAAAGCGCGAAGACCCCCCGCCCCCGAGGCGCCTCCCCAAAGGGCGCAGCGGAGATCCAGCTCAGACCAGTTCTGCCCAGGCGGCGGCGAGCCGGGCGGCCACCTCGGTCAGTACGTCGGCGGGGAAGGTGTACGGCAGCCGCAGGTAGTTGTCGTGGGTGCCGGTCGGGTCCATGACGGCACCGGGTACGACCTCGACGCCGTGCCGCAACGCCACCTGGGCAAAGCTGCGTGCGTCGCATCCGGGTAGTTCGATCCAGAGCGCCGCTCCGCCGGCAGGCTTCTGGAAACGCCATGCGGGCAGTCGCGGCAGCAGGCGGGCGGCGAGCGCCTGGTCAAGGACCGGGCTGCCGAGGTCGGCCAGCGCCTTGTGGCGGGCAAGCCGCTGGATGCTGTCGGCTGGGGCGCGCACCCATCCGGTACGCAGCCCGCCCCAGACCGACTTGGCGAGCGAGTCCGCGGACAGGATCTCGGCGCCCCTCCGACATGAGAGTGCCGGTCGGGTTGTGCACCGTCGGCATGACGTACAGCAGGTCAGGCCGGTGTTCCGCGAACGCCTGCGCCAGCCCGTCCACGCGGATGCCGTCCTGGTCGAGAGGCACCGCGACCAGCCGGGCCCCCGCCGCACGGAACACATCGAAACAGCCGGGCCAGCCCGGGGACTCCACGACGACTACCGAGCGCCTCCGCAGGTACATCTGTGCTGCCAATGCCAGCACCTGTGACACCCCGGTGGTCACCAGCACCTCGTCGGGCAGGGTGCGCAGCCCGGCGGCGGTGAGATGCGCAGCCACGGCGGCGCGCAGCGCGGGCAGGCCGTTCGGGTAGTAGCCGACGTCCTCCATCAGTCCGGGCAGGTCCTCGGTCAGCAGTGCCGCCAGCTCCGTACCGAGCTCGGGCACCGCGCCCTCCATCGCGTGGCGCAGCGAGATCACCCCGTCCGGGCCGTCGATCAGGCGCTGGAAGATCGATGTCGCCTGGCCGCCGGGGACGCGGCCGTCGGCGCCCGGGCGGGACGAACCGGGTTGCCTGACCACCCGGGTGCCGCTGCCGCGCCGGCTGTCGACGATCCCGAGCCCGCGCAGCTCGTCGTACGCGGTCACCACGGTCGCCCGGCTCACCACCAGGGCCGTGGCGAGGCTGCGCTCCGAGGGCAGCCGTTCGCCGGGGTCGAGGGATCCGTCCAGGACGGCGAAGCGTCCATCGCGCTCATCGTGATCCCCGGCCCGAACGGGATCTACATCATGACCCGCAGCGCCACCCAGGGATACCGGGCCGGGCTGGTCTCCGCGCTCGGCGTCGAGACCGGCACACTGGTGCACATCGCGTTCGCAGTGCTCGGTGTCTCCACTCTCGTCGCGGCCTCCCCCGTCGCGTTCAACATCTTGAAACTCGCCGGCGCCGGATACCTTCTCTATCTGGCCGTGCGCACCGTGCTGCGGCCTTCCGAGCTGGACTTCAGTGGCAAGGCGAGCCCGCTCCCGCTGAGCCGCGTGTTCCGCGACGGCGTGGTGGTCAACGTGCTCAACCCGAAGGTCGCGTTGTTCTTCCTGGCCTTCCTGCCGCAGTTCGTCACCGCCGGCGCCGGAACGGCGGGCGCACGGGCGCAGATGATGGTGCTCGGCGCGGTGTTCTTCGGCCTGGCCTTCGCCCTGGACGCGGGCTACGCCGTCGCCGGTGGCGCAGCCCGCCGCTGGCTGTCCCGCCGTTCCGCCTCAGCGCGCCGCTACAGCTACGCCATCGGCGGCATCTACCTGACCCTGGCCACCTACGCCGTCGCCGCCTGAGCAAGAGCGGCCACGCGAAGCAGGCGGTGCGGCGCGACCGGCGCTTTGATGAGAAAAGCTGACAACTATCGCTGGTTTCCTGCCAACTCTGTTGCCCGCCTTGACCATCCGGCGGGGCCGGACGGAATGTGGCAAACATGATGTGTCGCCCGCGAGGCATCCACAGCGGATGGCTGCTCTCGCACGCCGACCTGATCAAGGGAGGCCGCGGTCGCCGAAACTGAAGCGCAGGCCCCGGTCGCGCTACTGAGGATGATCTTCGGCTATCGGTTCGCGCAGGTGATCTACGTAGCGGCGGAGCTGGGGCTGGCCGACCTTCTCGCGGACCGCACCAGGACCGTCGAGGATCTCGCTGACGCGACAGGTTCCCACGCGCCGTCGCTGCACCGGCTCCTGCACGCGCTGGCGAGCCTGGAAGTAGTCACCGAGACGGAGCCCGGCCGGTACGGGCTGGCCGAGCTCGGACGGTATCTCCAGAGCGAGTCGCCTGGCTCGGTACGGGCGCTGACGACCGTCGCGTGCCAGGACGCGTCCTGGAGGGCCTGGGGTCAGCTCCTGCACAGCGTGCGCACTGGCGAACCGGGATTCGATCACGTCACCGGAATGAGCAATTTCGACTACGCCGCCCGCAACGCCGATTTCGCGGCTGGCTATCACGAGGCGATGGCCCGCGACACAGCGGACATGGCTCCCACCATTGCGGCAGACGTGGACTTCTCCCGGTTCCACACTGTCGTCGACGTCGGCGGCGGCAGTGGTGCGCTGATGTCGGCGATCCTCGCGGCGACTCCGGGGCTGCGCGGCGTCCTGTTCGACAAGCCGGACGCGCTGCGAGCGGCACAGCACACCCTCGAGTCGGCGGGGGTTGCCGACCGCTGCGAAATCGTGGCTGGAGACTTCCTCGACAAGGTTTCCGGCGGCGGGCAAGCGTATCTGCTGAAGTACATCGTTCTTGACTGGGACGACGAGAGCGTCATCGCGATCCTGCGGAACTGCCATGAGGCGATGCCCGCGGACGGCACGCTGATCCTGATCGAACTGATGCTCCCGCCACGGCCGGACATCTCGATCGCGATGGGGGACATCGACCTCATGGTGACGACCGGTGGCCGGGAACGCACACAGCAGGAGTTCCGGGGGCTTCTGGAAGCGGCCGGTTTCCTACTGACGTCGGTGACGGCGCTGTCCGGCGAGGAACACATGAAGGTACTTGAAGCCGTTCCCCACGGAAAGGGATGACCTCGTGGCAGCTGAGCAGATCAAGAAAACCCTCATCAAACCCGCGAAGAAGAGCCGATCCACGCGGATCACGATGGGCGAGCAGCGAAAGGAGACCCAGGCCGTTCCGCAGCAGGAGTCCCAGACCGTCCCGCAGCAGGAGTCCCAGACCGTCCCGCAGCAGGACGGGCGGACCACGGCGGAGAAGTAGCCGGCAAGGAGTGGAGCAATAGTGCGACTCGTGCTGGCGGCGATGCCGTGGCAGGCGGTTCACCGGCCCTCGCTTCCCGTAGGGCTGCTGCACAGCTTGGTCAGCCGCGACTGCCCCGGCGTCGAGGTAACGGAATACCACGGTGGGATTCGATGGGCTGAACACCTTTTCGCCGCCGACGGAACGGTGCCCTCGGAGTACACCGAGATCGCCGACACCGGGGTCTTCCACGGCTTGGGCGACCTCATCTTCTCCGGCAGCCTGTACGAGGACCCCGACTGGGAGATCAGCACACTGCGATCGATCGCGGGCTCGTACGGCTTCGACGCCGAGAGCGTCATGCGAATGCGTGCGCACGCGTCCGGCTTCATCGACGCAGCGGCCGACGAAATACTTGCGTCCAGGCCTGCCATCGTCGGCTTCTCCACCACGTTCATGCAGAACGTTCCGAGTCTCGCACTCGCCAGGCGGCTGAAAGAACGACGCCCGGACCTGCTGATCGTCTTCGGCGGCGCCAACTGCGACGGTCCCATGGGCCATGCCCTGCACCGCAACCACCGGTTCGTCGACCTCGTCGTACGCGGGGAAGGCGAGCAGGTGTTCCCTGCGCTGCTCACCCGCCTCGGCCTGCCCGAGGCGCAGCGGAACCTCGCCGACGTGCCCGGCCTGTGCTGGTGGAACGGCGATCGCTCGACGGCCAACCCCCAGCCCACGCACAGCGTGCCGCCCTCGGTCATCCCCATCCCCGACTATGACGGCTGGCAGGAGGTGTTCGAACGTTCCCCGCTCAGGGAGTACCTGTCGCCGGAACTCGTCCTCGAAAGCTCCCGCGGCTGCTGGTGGGGCGAGAAACACCACTGCACCTTCTGCGGCCTCAACGGCTCCACGATGGCGTTCCGCAGCAAGCCCGCCGATCAGTTCTGGACGGAGTTGAGCACGCTGGTCGAGCGGCACCAGATCCTGGACGTGGTCACCGTCGACAACATCCTGGACATGGAGTACTTCAAGACCCTGCTGCCACAGATGACCGAGGCCGACTGGGATCTGCGTGTCTTCTACGAGATCAAGTCCAATCTGAGGGCCGAGCAGATCGCGGCGCTCGGCGCGGCGGGCGTCGTGCTGCTCCAGCCCGGCATCGAGAGCCTGAGCGGCCGGGTGCTGAAGCTCATGGACAAGGGTGTGGACGGAGCCACCAACGTCCGCCTGCTGCGTGACTGTGAAGACAACGACATCACATGTGACTGGAACTACCTCTACGGGTTTCCCGGGGAAAGTGCCGCGGACTACTGGCAGGTGATCGACCAGATACCCGCGCTGCTCCACCTCCAGCCGCCCTCGTATTCCCAGCGGATCGTCCTGGAACGGTTCAGTCCGTACTTCGACCGTCCTGACCTCGGCTTCGAGCGTCGCGAACCTGCCGCCTTCTACCGGAAGATCTACGATCTCCCCGACGACGAGCTGGCCGACCTGGTCTACTTCTTCGACTGCGACGACGCCGGGATCACGGGCGAGGTGGTGGTGGCGTTGACCGCGGCCCTGGATCGCTGGCGGCGCGACTATCCGCACTCCTCTCTGCTCGCCGAGGACAGGGCCACCGAAATCCTCATCACCGAGGGAAGAGTGAGCTGGCCGCCTGCCCGGCACCGGCTGACCGGGTGGCAGGCGGACGCCTACCGGGCGCTCAACCGCCGCCGGACGATCAATGCCCTGTGCGCTCATCTAGCCGAGCGAGGCCATGACATCGATCGCCAAGCCGTCGTGGACTGGCTTCAGAAGGCCCTGAACGACGGCCTGGTCTTCGTCGACGGCACGGCTTGGGTGGCGCTGGCAACGGCCCAGGTGCCACTGAAGGTCGGTGGAACGGGGTGCCCGCGTGAGCGAGAATGACCCGATCAGGTTGGGCGAACAACCTGACCAGACGCTGCAGTTCATCCACCGGCTGCGTGAGGGCGTCGGCGTAGGAGCCGTTCACACCTGGCGCGGCGAGATCGTCCCACCCATCCGCGCGGACCTCCTGTGCCACCTGCCCCCGCCCGCAGGGAACGGCAACGGAGCAGAAGAATGGAGATCCCGGTTCCGGGTGGGCCTGTGCTACTACCGGCAGGGCCCGGGATTCGTTCAGATCAAGGACGTCCGCGACCACGACACCGCCGCGACCTTCGTCATCGACACCCCCGCCCTGCTCACCGGCTTCCTGCGCTGCCTCGAACCGACCCCCTTGGCGGACCTGACCCTCGACCAGCAGGAAGCGGCCGAGGCCCTCGTCAACGAACGCCTGCTGCTCCGCCTGGGCGACCACGTCCTCACGCTGCCCTACCGAATGAAACGATGGCCGGTCCCGGCACCCCTCGTGTGACGAGTCCCTGGCTCGCCGATGGCATCGAGGTGGCAATGGTGCCTCAGGGCGTGCGAACAAGGCTCGACCTTGAAGGCGGCATTGTTGTCGCGTTCTCCCACAGCCCGCAGAGTGGTGGTGCCGGGAACATGTGACACCGCCCAGAAGGTGGCGGCCGAGCCATCGGCCAGAAATTGCCATGAGCTGCGCGCGGACAGGCGATCAGAGGGTGATGGCGACCTTGCCTCGGGCGTGGCCGCGTTCGATGTAGCGCAGCGCTTCGGGGATCGCGGTGAACGGGTAGGTCCGGTCGATGACGGGTGCGATCTGTTCCTTCTCCATGAGTTCGGCCAGGAACTGCAGGTCCGTGGAGTTGGGCTTCCAGCTGACGGTGACGATGCGCTGGCTGACGAAGGGCGAGGCCAGGGCCCCGCGGAACACCTGCGCCGCCGGGCCGAGCAACCCGCCGCGGGCCGAGGCGATGCCGCCCACGATCACGAGCGCCCCACGAGAGGTCAGGGGACGCCGCAGCCGGGCCAGTGACCGGTCACCCACGATGTCCATGAGCAGGTCGTATCGCCCCTCCCGTTCGGTGAAATCCTCGCGGGTGTAGTCCACGACGTCGTCCGCACCCAGGGAACGGACCAGTTCGACGTTGCGGGTGCTGCACACACCGGTGACCTCGGCGCCGAACGTCTTGGCGAGCTGGACGGCGAACGTGCCGATCCCGCCGGAGGCCCCGTTGATCAGGACCCGTTGCCCGGTGGAGATCCTCCCCGCGTCCCGCAGCCCTTGCAGCGCGGTGTGCGCGGCCATCGACACCGACGCGGCCCGTTCGAAGGTGAGGCGGGCGGGCTTGACGGCCAGCCTGTCCTGCGGGACGGCGACGGCCTCGGCGAACGAGCCCAGCCGGACCTCCCCGAAGACCTCGTCGCCGGGATGCAGTCCGGTCACCTCGTCACCCACCCGCTCGACGACGCCGGCGAGGTCGGCGCCCGGGACCAAGCCCTGTTTCGGCCGCCGCAGGCCGATGCTGAGCCGTACAAGCTTCGGGTCCGCTCCCACGTGACGCCAGTCGTAGGGATTGACGGACGTCGCCCGCACCCGGACGAGCACCTCGTCCCGGGCGATGTGGGGTTCGTCGACGTCCTTGAGAGTCAGCACGTCGGGCGGGCCGTAACGGTCCCAGCTCCAGGCCTTCATGGCGCCTTCCTTTCGGTGGGGGCTCACATCCGGGAGGGCCGTTCCGGGGCACCCTCGTACGACGTAAGGTTGTCGTACGTCGTAAGGTAATCGTACGGCGTAAGGGAGTCAAGGACGCAGCGAGAGAGACCCCACCGATTACTTAGAGTGACGCCCTGTCAAACCCGCTCAGCCGCAGGCGTCACGAATCAGCGGCGCGCCGCCGTTCCAGCCCTTCGAGGATCAGGTCAAGCGCGAATTCGAACTCGAACTGGTCGTCGCAGAAGCCCAGGGTGCCGTCCGGATCGTCGTGGACGGCGGCTGCCAGCATCCCGACGATGTTGGGGAATCGGTCGGCCATCTGCTCCATCATCGCGGCGGCCGCGGCGTCCGCGGTCTGGGCGCCGTCGGGCTGGAACAACTCCTGAGTGAACCCGAGCGCGCGGCTGCCCAGGACGTGCAACGCACGGTGGGCCAGATCGAAGGAGAACCCGCCCGCCCGGAGTATGGCGACAACATGGTCGAGGTAAGCGATGACGACCGGACTGACAGTGGTGCGCGTCTCGAATACCTGCGGCGCCCAGCGGTGACGCAGCAAGACCTCCCGGGCAGCGAGGATCCGCGCGCGCAGCGCCGCCTGCCAGTCCTCTTCCGGGGACGGAGCCTCGACCTCGTCCACCGCCGCCATGATCTCCCCGAGGATCACCTCGACGACGCCGTCGAAGACGGCCTCCTTGTTGGCGACGTGGTGGTACAGCGACATCGCCTCGGCCCCGACCTCCTGCGCGAGCCGGCGCATGGTGAGCGAATCGAGGCCGTCGCGGTCCGCGAGCTCCACGGCGGCGCGCAACACCCGCCTCCGGCTCAGCGGAACACGGGGCTGCTCGGTCAGCTCGTCAGCGTCGGTCCGTGGGGTCATGGATCTTCCTCCCGGCGCACTCTACCCGTACACGGTAAGTCTCCCTGTCCCAAGCCGGACGAGCGGCGGATCGCGACAGGACGCGACCGCGGCCAGATTGTGCCGGGCGAAAGATAAATGTAGAACACAGCTCTATTTGCAAAGTTCAGGGAAATGTGGGCAAGAGGCTTTCAAGGCCCTAGCGGAATTGCGTGTGGTGCTACTGGCGCTGGGTGTTCTTCGTCAACATTCCGATCGGCGTGGCCATCCTGGCCGGCACCCGCCTGCTCGTCGAGGCCGAACGCCACCCCGGACGCCTGGACGTCCCCGGCGCGGTCACCGGCACCGGCGGCCTGGCCGTCCTGTCGACCATCTCCACGACCGCCGCGAATCAAACCTTCGAACGAGTCGTGGATGGGCCTCCGTCATAAGCGACTCCGGCCTTGGCCGCCAGACCGGCGATCAGCAGTTCCAGGCCATAGTCGAACTCGGCGTCATGGTCGCTGACCGCCAGGTAGGGCGCGGCGGAGGCAAGCAGGGGATCCTGTGTGGCCGCGATCTCGTCGGCACGCTGCTGTACCGGCGTGACGACGCCGATCTGGCCATCGTCAACGCTCATGACCCGGTCTTGTACGAGAGGGCGCGTGCCTCCGCGTAAATGAGGCCGGTGTCCTCCTTCCGGTCATACGCCTGGCGTCGCCAGCCGCCACGCCCGCGGTCCTTAGTCTGCCTGCCTAGGCAGGGCCTGACAGGTGGGCGATATCGCTGCTGGCCACCGCATGCAGGCGGTGCCCCAGGTCCTCTAGGGCGCGGCTGACCGCCAGTTCATCCCCGATCTCAGGCACGGGGCGGTCGACCGGGTTACGGCGGGCCGTCCCCTTGCCTGTCACCCGCATGCTTCCGCCAGTGAACAGCACGGCACGCGCCTGCGTGGTGGTGTCGTCCTCGCTGATGTTGATCTCGACGGTCCAGTGCTTGTCTTCCATGGTCGTACCCCCTTCCATGGGTGGTTCTCATTTTACGGAGGCGCCCGCGCTAAAGCACAGGTCAGGACGGGTGATCACTCGTTCACGGACCGACGGCACGACCCCTTTACCTAGTAAGGCCAGGTCCAGTCGCGGATTTCGGGGGCGTCTTCGCCGTGTTCGCGGGTGTAGGCGCGAAGCGCGTGGCGTTGGTCGGTCATGCGCTGGCGGAGGTGGGCGATCCGCCCGCCCAGATGTGGAACGCGGTCGATGACGTCGGTGACCAGGTGGAAGCGGTCGAGGTCGTTGAGCATGACCATGTCGAAGGGTGTGGTGGTGGTGCCTTCTTCTTTGTAGCCGCGGACGTGGAGGTTGTGGTGGCCGTTGCGGCGGTAGGTGAGGCGGTGGATGAGGTAGGGGTAGCCGTGGAAGGCGAAGATGACCGGCTTGTCGGTGGTGAACAGCGCGTCGTATTCGGGGTCGGTCAGTCCGTTGGGGTGTTCGGTCTCGGGTTGGAGTTTCATCAGGTCGACCACGTTGACGACGCGAACGCGCAGGTCTGGTAGGTGCTGGCGGAGCAGGTCGACGGCGGCGAGGGTCTCCAGGGTGGGGATGTCACCGGCGCAGGCCAGCACGACGTCGGGGTCGGCGCCGCCGTCGGTGCTGGCCCACTCCCAGATCCCGATGCCGCGCGTGCAGTGCAGGACGGCGGCGTCCATGGGCAGCCAGTTGAGCGCAGGCTGCTTGCCGGCGACGACGACGTTGATGTGGTCACGCGAGCGCAGGCAGTGGTCGCCGACCGACAGCAGGGTGTTGGCGTCCGGCGGCAGGTAGACCCGGACGATCTCGGCCTTCTTGTTCATGACGACGTCCAGGAAGCCTGGATCCTGGTGGGTGAAGCCGTTGTGGTCTTGGCGCCACACATGTGACGACAGCAGGTAGTTGAGCGAGGCGATGGGGCGCCGCCAGGGCAGATGCCGGGTGACCTTGAGCCATTTGGCGTGCTGGTTAAACATCGAGTCGACGATGTGGATGAACGCCTCGTAGCTGTTAAACAGCCCGTGCCGCCCGGTCAGCAGGTAGCCCTCCAGCCAGCCCTGGCACAGATGCTCCGACAACACCTCCATGACGCGTCCGCGCGGGGCCAAGTGCTCGTCGGTGTCATAGCGTTCGCCGGTGAAGACACGGTCGGTGACCTCGAAGACCTCACCGAGCCGGTTGGAGGCCGTCTCGTCCGGGCCCATGATCCGGAAGTTGTCGGGATTGGCGGTGATGACCTCGCGCAGGAACGCGCCCAGCCGCCTGGTCGGTTCGGTGAACGTCGTGCCGGGCTTGTCGACCTGCACCGCGTAATCACGGAAATCTGGCAGGACGAGAGGCCGAAGCAGGAGACCGCCGTTGGCGTGCGGGTTGGCGCTCATCCGCCGCTCCCCCGCCGGGGCCAGCGCGCGCAACTCGGCCAGCGGCCGGCCTTCGTCGTCGAAGAGCCGCTCGGGCCGGTAGGACCGCAGCCAGTTCTCCAGCTGCGCAAGGTGCTCGGGATTGTCACGTACACCCGACAGGGGCACCTGGTGCGAACGCCACGTGCCTTCCACCGCGACGCCGTCGACCTGTTTCGGCCCGGTCCAGCCCTTGGGGGTACGCAGGATGATCATCGGCCAGCGGCGGCGCTCGTGCACCTTGCCGGTGCGGGCGCCTTGCTGGATCGCGGCGATCTCATCGAACGCGCGGTCCAGCGCGGTGGCCATGCCCTGGTGCATTTTCGCAGGGTCGTCGCCGGTGACCAGGTAGGAGTTGTAGCCGTATCCGTCAAAAAGCTGCACCAGCTCCTCCTCACCGATCCGCGCCAGCACCGCCGGATTGGCGATCTTGTACCCGTTCAGATGCAGAATGGGCAGCACCGCACCGTCGTTCACCGGATCCAGGAACTTGTTGGCGTGCCAGGCGGCCGCCAGCGGACCGGTCTCGGCCTCCCCGTCCCCGACAATGCACGCCACGGTCAAGTCCGGGTTGTCGAACGCGGCACCGTAAGCGTGCGCGAGTGAATAACCCAGCTCGCCGCCCTCATGGATCGACCCCGGCGTCTCCGGTGCCACATGGCTGGGCACACCCCCAGGGAACGAGAACTGCCGGAACAATCGCCCCATCCCGGCCTCGTCCTGCGACACCTGCGGATAGACCTCGCTGTAGGTGCCCTCCAGCCACGCATTCGCCACCGCCGCAGGACCACCATGCCCCGGTCCCATTATGTAGATCATGTCCAGATCGCGTGCCTGGATGACCCGGTTGAGGTGGGCGTAGCAGAAGTTCAGGCCGGGCGTCGTCCCCCAATGGCCCAGCAACCGCGGCTTGATGTGCTCAGGACGCAACGGCTCTCGCAACATCGGATTGGCCAGCAAATAGATCTGCGCCGCCGACAGGTAATTGGCGGCCTTCCAGTAGGCATCGATCAACCGGAGCTCGGTTGAGCCCAACGTGGCTCGGGTCATGGCTCTCGTCCTCGAATGGTCGGCGTTCGGCGGGTGCGAAGTCACCTGCCCAGGACGACGTCGCGCAATCACTCCGCACCGCGCCCCGGCCACTACGCGTAAGCCGCCGAGCCCGAGCCTCGCCCCTTCCCATCCCTCTATTAATCGTCTATCGTCGATTAACGATGGATAAGATCGAACCACTTGACCGGCCCACTGCCGAGGAGTACGCCTCCTGGTTCAAGGCCCTGGCCGACGCCACCCGCATCCAGATCGTGTCGCTGCTGGCCCGCACCGCACGCCCGATGAGCGTCGGCGAGATCGTCGACGCGGTCCACGTCGGCCAGTCGACGGTCTCCGCTCACCTCAAGGTGTTGTCCGAGGTGCGCTTCGTCCTGGTCGAACGACGCGGCACCTCTGCCTATTACGAGGTCAACAAGGCCTGTGTGAGCTGCTTCCCCACCGCCGCCGACGTCGTCATGGGCCAGCCCGCCCCTGAGCCGCCCACCTGCCGTCCCGGCTGATCGCCAACCGAGGTCACCATGAACGACGAACACGACATCCGCGAGCAGGTACGCGACCGCTACGCCTCGGCCGCCCTGAACGTTCTCAACGGCTCCCAAGACGCCTGCTGCGGCACCGCGACCTTCGGCCCGGGTCTCTACACCTCCGACCAGCACGACGAACTTCCCGACGAGGCGGTCGCCGCAAGCCTCGGCTGCGGCAATCCCCTCGCCGTCGCCGACCTGCACGAAGGCGAAGCGGTCCTTGACCTCGGCTCGGGCGGAGGCATCGACGTACTCCTGTCCGCCCGCCGCGTCGGCCCATCCGGCAAGGCCTACGGCCTGGACATGACCGACGAGATGCTAGAGCTCGCCCGCGCCAACGCCGCCAAAGCACAGGTCACCAATGTCGAGTTCCTCAAGGGCACCATCGAGGTCATCCCGCTCCCTGATGACAGCGTCGACGTCGTCATCTCCAACTGCGTCATCAACCTCTCCCCCGACAAGCCCGCCGTCTTCACTCAGACCTATCGGACCCTCAAACCCGGCGGCCGCATCGGCATCACCGACGTCGTCGCCGAAGACCACCTCACCCACCAAGAACGGGCCGCCCGCGGCAGCCACACAGAATGCATCGCCGGCGCCCTCACCACCACCGAATACCGCACCCACCTCATTGCGGCCGGCTTCATCGACATCCAGATCACCCGCACCCACCAGGTCGCCGACCAGATGCATTCGGCCATCATCCGCGCCACCAAACCGGCCGCCCCCGACGGCGTCACCATCCGCCCGATGCGCGCCACCGACGAGGACCAGGTCCTGGCCATCTACCAAGCCGGCCTCGACACCGGCGACGCCGGCTTCGAGACCACCGCGCCCACCTGGCAAGACTTCACCGACACCAGACTCCCCGCCCACCGCTACGTCGCCGCCGACACGGCCACTGGCCACGTCCTCGGCTGGATCGCCGCCACCAAGGTCTCCGGCCGCTGCGTCTACAACGGCGTCGTCGAACACTCCGTCTACGTCCATCCCGGCACCCAAACCCACGGCATCGGCACCGCCCTGCTCAACGCCTTCATCGCCTCGACCGAAGCAGCCGGCATCTGGACCATCCAATCCGGCGTCTTCCCCGAAAACACCGCCAGCCTCCGCCTCCACGAACACGCTGGCTTCCGCACCGTCGGCACCCGCCACCGCCTAGCCCAACACCACGGCCGCTGGCGCGACGTCATCCTCCTAGAACGCCGCAGCCCGACCACCGGCACCTGACCACGCCTCGACACCGCCCACCCACATCAGTCCACTTATCGCGAGTGGCCCTGTTGTGCCGGGCGTGCATCCGTTGGGATGGACTTACCTCCGCCGACGAGTGGGGGGTCTGAAAACGGCTTCCGCTGCGTCGAAAGGCCTTGATGACTATGCCGCGCTCGCGCCCGTTTGCGCAGGTCGACGTGTTCTCAACAACTCCGTACCTCGGCAATCCGGTTGCCGTCGTCCTTGATGGGACGGATCTGGCCGACGAGGAGATGCAGCGCCTGGCGCGGTGGACGAATCTGTCCGAGACCACGTTCGTTCTGCCTCCCACCACTCCGGAGGCGGACTACCGGCTGCGCATCTTCACCCCTGGAGGCGAACTGCCGTTCGCCGGGCACCCCACCCTCGGGTCCGCGCGTGCGTGGTTGGACAACGGCGGCACACCGCAAGACGGCGACCGTATCGTGCAGGAGTGCGCCGCCGGCCTGATCAGCGTGCGGCTCGGCGATGGCGTCCTGTCCTTCGCCGCCCCGCCGCTCGTCCGCGAGGGCGCGCTGGACGAGGAGTTCGTCGACCAGATCGTCGCCGCGTTCGGCATCAAGCGCGACCGTGTCCTCGCCCACCAGTGGGTCGACAACGGACCCGGCTGGGCCGTGGTCCGGTTGCCCACGGCCGAGGAGGTCCTCGCCCTCGAACCCGATCTGTCCCTCATCCCGACCGCGATGGTCGGCGCGATCGGGGCCTACCCCGACGGGTCCGAGCACGCCTTCGAGATGCGCACCTTCGCCCCCGGCGCCGGCGTGGCCGAGGACCCCGTGTGCGGCAGCATGAACGCCTCGGTCGGGCAATGGCTCACCGCCACCGGCGGCGCGGCCTCCACCTATCGGGTCTCCCAGGGCAAGCGCATGGGCCGGGCAGGGACCATCGAGATCACCGCCGATCCGGACGGCACCCTCTGGGTCGGCGGCGCCGCCACCAGCTACATCCGCGGCACCATCACCCTCTAAGCCATGTACTAAGGAACACAGTAAATAGTGGGTCCATGAGGCAGGGGGTGGTCGTGCGCATTCCAGGACCCTGCCTACTAAGCTGTATAGTTAACGGATCTTAGTCACGCGCTGACGACTGGAGGAGCGAGAGGGTCCATGCAGGGGGCACCCGCGAGAGAGCGCACGGCTAGGGCTGACACGGCGTCCAGTTCACCAGGGATGCCTACCCCTCTCCAGTTCCCGGCGCGGCGGCTCGGCGGCTCATGGATGCTGCTCCTCGCACTTACCGTGATCTGTGGCGTGATGGCCATGCACGGTCTGCAAGCCTCCAGCAGCCCCGTGGATGCCTCCGGCATGCCGGGCATCAGCGCCGAACATGGGCTCGTCGGCCACGCGGACTCCGGTCACGCTGACGCCAGCTATGGCGGGTCCGGCCACGCTGACGCCGGCCACGGCGGGTCGCACAGCAACGGCTCGCATGATCCTGAGCATCACTCAGGCGGCGAGATCTGCTTGGCCCTGCTGACGCTGGTTTCCTTCGTCGTGCTCCTCCTTGCCGCGTGGCGGACATGGAGGCCTGCGTTCCTCATTCCCCGGAGCACCGTGCGGCCCCGTCCCCGGGACGCGGGCCGCTCGCCCCCTCCGCTGGCATTCCGATCGGCCGTGTTGCGGCTGTGACGGCGACCGCGCGGCGCCTTGTGGCGACCGCGTCCCCCGTCATCTCTCACAACACGGAAGGTCCATCATGAAACGCACGATCCCGCTCATCATCACGCCCGTCCTGGCCTTCACCCTCGCCGCGTGCGGCGGAGACGACAAGGAATCCGGCAGTTCACAGCCGAGCCACTCGATGTCCACCAGCGCCACGCCGGCCACAGGTCAGCAGCCGGGCCAGCACAACGACCAGGACGTCATGTTCGCCCAGATGATGATCCCGCATCACCAGCAGGCACTGGAGATGGCCAAACCGGCCAAGACCAAGGCCTCCATGCCACAGGTGAAAAAACTGGCCGCCGACATCGAGAAGGCCCAGGACCCAGAAATCAAGCAAATGACCGCCTGGCTCACCAGCTGGGGCGCCTCGATGCCATCACCGGGGGCCAGCATGGACCACAGCGGTCACGGCGGCGCGGAAGGAATGATGTCCGCCCAGGACATGACCAAGCT
This sequence comes from Actinomadura sp. 6N118, assembly GCF_044326415.1. Classification (NCBI taxonomy): domain Bacteria; kingdom Bacillati; phylum Actinomycetota; class Actinomycetes; order Streptosporangiales; family Thermomonosporaceae; genus Actinomadura; species Actinomadura sp. 6N118. Next base: position 89,602 of record NZ_JBIRAZ010000014.1, read on the forward strand.
CAACAAGCTGTCCGGCATGGCCTACGACAAGGCCTTCCTCGACATGATGATCAAACACCACCAAGGCGCCGTCACCATGGCCAAAAAGGAACAAACCTCGGGACAGTTCCCCGCCGCCAAGACCATGGCCGGCGCCATCATCACCTCGCAAACCGCCGAGATCACCACCATGCGCAACCTGCTCAAGAACATGTGATCACCAGCGGCCCGAGCACTGCTACCGGGTCACGGCCGCCTCCTCCGCGCGCCGCGTGATCGAGTGGGCGGAAACAGGCCCGGCGTCGCAATCGACGCCGGGCCTGTCTTTTCTCTGAGCGGCTGCCGGATCCGGGGTCCGCCACTGCCGGATCCGGCGTCCGCCACTGCCCGGCTACCCCATCTAGGGATGTTGTGCGGTGTGGCGGCTCCATGAGGTCTGGCGCAGGAGGCGTAGTCCGTTAAGGGCGACGACCATGGTGGAGCCTTCGTGACCGGCGACGCCGAGGGGAAGCGGAAGGTCGCCGAACAGGTCCCAGGCGACCAGGACGGTGATGAACGTCGCGGCTATGGCGAGGTTCTGCATGACCAGGCGGCGGGCGGTGCGGGCCAGTCCGATGGCGGCGGGAATCGCGGCGAGTTCGTCGCGGACCGCGATGGCGTCGGCGGTGTCCAAGGCGAGGTCGGAGCCGGCCCGGCCCATGGCGATGCTGGTGTGCGCGGCGGCGAGGGCGGGAGCGTCGTTGACGCCGTCGCCGACGACCAGCACCCGGCGGCCCTGTTCGGTCAGGTCACGGACGGCGGCGACCTTCTCGGCGGGCAGCAGGGCGGCGTGGACGTCGGTGATGCCGACGTCGGCAGCCACGCGGCGGGCGGCTGCGGAGTTGTCCCCGGTCAGCAGGGCAGGTGCCCGGCCGGTCAGGGCGGTGAGGGCCGCGACGGCGGCGCCGGCGTCCGGGCGCAGGGCGTCGGCGATTCCCAGCAGCGCGACCAGATTCCCATCAGCCAGAACGGCCACCGCAGTGAGACCGCCGGCCTCCAGTTCGCCGGCGATGTCGCGGGCCGCCTTCGTCCGCAGGTCGGTGGTCGTCAGCAACCGGGCGGGCGCACCGACCTCGACTCGGCATCCGTTCACGGTGGCCGCGACCCCGGCGCCAGGGGTGGAGGAGAAATCCGTTGCCGTGGCGACGGGCTGATCCCGATCTCGGGCGGCGTCAACGATCGCGCGGGCCAGCGGATGTTCGCTGGGGTGCTCGGCCGCTGCCGCCAGCGCGACCACGGCATCCTCGGTAAGCCCGTTCTCGAACGGAGGTGAGCTGGGCAGCAGACGGATTTCGGCGACGCGGAGAGTGCCTTGGGTGAGGGTGCCGGTCTTGTCGAGAGCGACCGTGTCGACCTGGGCGAGACGTTCCATCACGACGGCCGACTTGACCAGGACGCCGTTGCGGCCGGCGGTGGCGATCGCGGACAGCAGCGGCGGCATCGTGGCGAGCACCACCGCGCACGGCGACGCGACGATCATGAATGTCATGGCGCGCAGCAAGGCCCCTTCCAGGTCGGCGCCGAACGCCAGGGGCACGAAGAACAGCAGCAGGGTCGCGGCGACCATGCCGACCGAGTACCGCTGCTCGATCTTCTCGATGAACAGTTGCGTCGGGGCCTTGGTCGCCGACGCCTCCTCGACCATGCGGACGATCCGGGCGATCACCGACTCGGCCGGGTCCCGTTCCGCCCGCACGGTCAGCGCGCCGGTGCCGTTGACCGTCCCGGCGAACACCTCCTCCCCGGTCTGCTTGGCGACCGGCAGCGGCTCACCGGTGATCGTGGCCTGGTCGACCTCGCTCATCCCGGCGACGACACGGCCGTCGGCGGGAACCCGTTCGCCCGGCCGGACGAGCACCAGGTCCCCGACCGTCAGGGACTCGACGGGGACGTTCTCCTCATCATCGCCGCCCGGCCGAAGCCTGGTCGCGGTGGCGGGAGCCAGATCGAGCAGGCCGCGCACCGAGTCGGCGGTCCGTGCGGTCGCCACCGCCTCCAGCGCCCCCGAGGTGGCGAAGATCACGATGAGCAGGCCCCCGTCCATGACCTGGCCGATCGCCGCAGCGCCCAACGCCGCCACGACCATCAGCAGGTCCACCTCCAGCGTCCGCTCCCGGAGCGCTTTGAGGCCTGCCCAGCCCGGTTCCCACCCACCGGCGGCATACGCCGCGGCGTACAAGCTGCCCCACAGCCAGGAGGGCCCACCCAGTGTCTGCACCGGCAACGCAACGAGGAACAGCACCAGAGTGATCAGCGCCCATCGGACCTCAGGCACCTCCAGCATCCGGGTACGCCGCCAGCGGCGCCCGGAAACCTTGCCGGGCGGGGCGGGAGCGGCAAGCGTGGTGGGAGGCATGGACGACCACGATCTCCTTCTCTCGGTGGACAACCTGACAACATCCACCATAGAGGAACACATGAACAGCAATTCAAGTGTTCATGTCCAGGGGTCCGTAGGATTGGCGCCATGGGCCATGGAGCAGCACCCGCGGAGGACATCCCCCACACACGGCTGACCTCGGTGAACGTTCAGCGGGTCGCCGCCACGCTGCAGGCCCTCGCCACGCCGTCGCGTCTGTTGATCCTCGCCCGCCTGCGCGAAGGCCCCTGTGCCGCGACCGAACTCGCCGACGCCGTCGACATGGAGCAGTCCGCCTGCTCCCACCAGCTACGGCTCCTGCGCAACCTCGGCCTGGTCACCGGCACCCGGCAGGGCCGCAACATCGTTTACGCCCTGCACGACGACCACGTCGCGGCGCTGCTCGACCAGGCTGTCTACCACGTCGAGCACCTCAGTCTCGGCCTTACCGACGGTCCTGCTCGGCAGCAACTCCCCGACCAGGCCACCCCGGCGCCCGCCGTCCGAGGCCACGGCACCGGCTAAATACGGCACCGGCTAGATAAGGGCCAAGTTGGCCTTCTCACGAGGAGGCCGCCTTGGATCCCATACATCAGTGTTCGACTTGTTAGGCTCGTCGAATGCTCGCCTATGAATGCATTGGCCAGGGCTCACCCCTCGTGCTCATCCACGGCGTCGGCCACGACCACAGCGCGTGGCGCCCCGTCCTCACAGCGCTGTCCGACCAGCGGGAACTGATCATGCTTGATCTCCCCGGGCATGGCGCCTCGTCGCCTTTGGCCTCCGGCAAGGCCTACACCGTCGGCTCCTATGCCGATGCCGTACGGGATGCGATCACCGAACTCGGCCTGGAACGTCCCCACGTGGCCGGCAACTCCCTGGGCGGCGCGATCACGTTGGAACTGGCACGCAGCGGTGACGCACGATCGGCCACCGCGCTGGCTCCCATCGGATTCTGGAGCCCGGCAGAAATCAGGTTCTCCATGGCGTCGCTGCGATCGACCCGCGCGCTGAACCGGGCTCTGCGTCCGATCGTCCCGGCCCTGTTGGGAAATCCCTGGGCGCGCGCCGTTCTGCTCGCCCAGTTCTACGGCCACCCGGCACGCCTCAGCTCGGCCGACGCGCGGGCCGCCGCGGACGCCTTCGCGACATCCACGGCGCTGCCCGCCACCCTTCCGCATACCCGCAACTACCAGTTCACAGCCGAACCGCAGATCTCCGCCCCCGTCACGATCGCCTGGGGAACCCGCGACCGGCTGCTACTGCCCCGCCAAGCACGCCGCGCCCAGGCACTCCTCCCTGGGGCGACCCATGTCCGGTTGAACGGATGCGGTCACGTCCCCATGCCCGATGACCCGGATGCCGTCGCGGCCCTACTCCTCCAGGGCAGCGAGACGTCGCCGAAACCACGCGTGTGAGCGACTCATCCGGTCAGCTCGTCAGGTGATCATTGGGTGACCAGCTGGACGTTCGGGTGGCGGTCGAGGAAGGCGAAGGCGGACTCGGGGTCAAGCGGCCCGGGCATCGGGTGGACGGGCCGCACCCGCGCGAGGTCCCGGTGCATCCGCACGAAACATGCGAGGTCCCGGGGGTACGCGCGGGTGTCGACGCCGGTGAACGCGCCCTTTCGCCGTGCCCGCGCGAGCACGTCCCGCCACGCGGGGATCGGTGCCTGGCCGAGCGCGGCGACGCCGTTGGACATCAGGGTCAGCCGGATCTCGTCGAAGGGGTCTGAGCCGTCGAGGTAGCCGAGCAGTTCCTGACGTGCGGGCTCGGTGTTGAACGGCGTCCAGTACGGCACCGAGCCGGTGCGCAGCGTCCACCACGGTTCCAGAAGGAGGAAACAGGACACGAACAACCGGCTGCCGGCGATCGCTCGCTGCCGGTACCAGTCCCGGTAGAGGTCTGCGACGGGAGCGCTGAGGTCCTGCGGTCGCGCGAACCGCAGCCGGAGGGCCCGCAGGCCGGCGTCGGCGGCGGTATCGAGGAGATCGGGAAGCAGATCGGACTCAAAGCCCCATTCGGCTTCGGGGCTGTCGCCGTCGGGCTCTGGCGCGTCCCAGTGCAGGTACGGCGATCGGTTGCGGGCCAGGTATCCGGTGACCTCGTGCCCGCCGTGCCGGAACTGTTCGGCGGTGATGCCCCCCAGGGCGCCGTGCTGGAACACATAGCGTTCAGCGATGCGGGTCGTCGGCCAGCACAGCCCGCCCTCGGAGATCACCAGTGTCCCGCCGGGCGCCAGGCATTGGCGGAGGAAGCGCCGGTAGGCAGGCGGCAGGCGACGCCACTTGACCCGGAAGTAGGACATTCCGGCGATCATGAGCCGGTCCTGGTTGGCGTCGTGCATGTGGTGCAGGACGAGATCGGGATTGGCGGCCAGGAGCGCATGCCCGGCCGGTTGTGAAATCCGCAGTCCCTCGCGGGGCGCGTCAGGATGGCCGCCGTGGCGCCGCACCGGGATGAGCAGGGTCTGCGGAAGCCACGGTGCGCCGAGTGCGGCTGCGAGATGGGTCAGCGCCCCATCAGCGGAACCGACGAACACGATCGGGTAGCGGCGGCTCGGGTAATGGCCGACGACCCATTCCGCGAGGGCGTCGGACCGGACGTCGTCGATACGGTCGGGGTCGACGGCCTCGGACCAGCCCGACACCGCGTACGCCTTCTCGGTGAGCCGGCGGGGCAGCCGGTTCGCTGTGCCGAGCAGTGCCGAGAGGGGGGTTTCCAGCGGCCTCGGCAGTATTCCCATCAGCGGAATGTCCTGACCGGCCAGGAAACGCGACAGTGCGCGCAGCATCCCGGTCGCGGAATCGAAGTCGGCGACCGGGGTCATGCGTTCGGCTCCGATTCGAGAACGAACTCCCGGATGGGCGCTGACCAGGCGTCCGGATAAGGCCAGACGAACGTGTGCGCGCCGGGCACCTCGACGAGCCGGCCGCGCGGAGCCAGCCCGGCCAGCTCCCGTGCCCACCGATCTGTGGAAAGGCGGTCTTCCCGTCCCCGCAGGATCAGGACGGGAACAGGGAGATCGCGGAGCACGTCCTCGATGTGATCGGCGAGATGAGTCCGGACGATGTGCCCCAGCCTGCGCGGTCCGGCGCGAAGCCATTCCGGGCGGTGCGAGTGGCTGAGCTCATCGGGCTCGGCACGCGCGTCCAGCCGCCAGTGCACCAGGAGCCGCACCATGGATCGTCCGACCGGGTCCACGGTGGGGCTGGCCAGCACCAACGCAACGCACTCGGATGGACGTAGCGCGGCTGCGTGTGCCGCGACCTGGGTTCCGCTGCTGTGCCCGGCCATGACCACACGGCCGAGGGCGGCGGCGTCCAGCCACGCCGCCACCGCCTCCCCGTACTGCGGGACGTCCAGCTCATTCGGGGGATCGCCGCTCCCCGCGAGCCCGGGCAGATCGACCAGGTGCGCGCGCGTCCAATCGCCGAGGCGCGCCAGCGCGGGCATGAGGTAGTCCGACACCGCCATCCCCTGAACGAGGACGATCTCCGGTACACCGGGTACCTGCCGGCCCACCGTCCGCGCTCTCATCCGGCCACAGGGAAGATCTCGGTACGTCACCTCGTACCGGTCCGGAGCCTCCGGATGGTTGATGTCCACGGCGGTTCCGTACCCGTAAAAACGGCACTATCCGCAGAAGCCCTACCGACGTGCATCAATGTCCTGTTTGAGGGCACGACCGCGATATGGAAGCCATAACGCTACGCAGTTCCGCCTTCAACGACCACGCCATGATCCCCGCGGAGTACTCCCATCAGGACGGGGACACATCCCCTCCACTCGAATGGTCGGACGTACCCGAAGGTATCGCCGAGCTGGTGCTCATCTGCGAGGATCCGGACGCTCCAAGCGGCACGTTCACCCACTGGTTGCTCGCCGCCATCCCGGCTGATGACGGCGGCCTTGACGCGAAAGAGGAGCCGACCGGAGCCGTCAGGGGCCGCAATGACTACGGAAAGTCAGGGTACGGAGGCCCGCACCCGCCGATCGGGGAGACGCATCGTTACTTCTTCCGGTTGTACGGTCTCTCCGAACCGTCCGGGCTCGCCGATGGTTTCTCCGCCGATGACCTGAGGGCGAAGATCAAGGACAAGGCCGTGGCGAGCGGCACGCTCGTGGGCACGTTCGGCAGGTGAGCGATGAGAGCCACGGATCACCATCGTCAGCCGCCCGGCGACGAACCGGCCACCGCCCGCAGCCCGTTGCGGCTCCGGGCGGTGCTGTCCGTCATCGCACTCGTGTGGGCGGGCGCCGCAGCGGTTCTGTTCGTCTTCCTCGGCCGCCGAGGCGAGGGCGAGAGCGCACTCTTCTGGGGGCTGGCGGTGGTCTGCGTCGTGATCATCGTGGTCGCGGCGATCGACCTGGTAGTGATCGCTCGGCGAGCCCGCATGTGATCCGTACGGCCCGCGTGTGATCCGCACGAGCATCCCCGCGCGTTGAGATGAGCACCTCAGCTCAGCCGGGGAAGCACTTCAGATGTGTAGAAGTCGAAGAATCCTTCCTGATCTGGGCCGATCTGGTTGATGTACACCTCGTCATATCCGGCATCGATGTAGGCCTGGATGGCGCGGATGTGCACTTCCGGGTCGCATCACCGCGCTGGTCGCGGCCGCCTGGGCCACCACCGCCGGGTGGATGCGCACCAGCGGACAGGTCACCGCGGTCGTCACGGGGAGCGAGGTGCTTTGCGACAACGCCCCGATGACCGACCAGACGAAGGGGCTTTGGCCCTGCTCGTCGAGCCACGGGTGGTAGTGGTCAGATATCCACAGCGCTTGGAAGCCTGCCTCTTCCGCCAGCCGGGCCTGGCAGACGAGCTCCGACGGGCCGTGTTCCTCGCACGCCAGGAAATAGCCGAACTTGGTCATCGGCTCTCGCCTCCGAGTGATGAGTTACCTGAACGTTCGAGCCCTACCCTGCGATCGACCACGAAACGTGTCGCGAATCGGCTCCACATCCCGCTCCTGGATGCGGCGGCGGAGCTGCTACTGCGGCTCGGCTTTAGTGAGGGTCATTGCTCGGTGAGGGCTACGGCGCGGGCCAGGGTGCGTTCGGCCGCTTCTGGGGTTCGCCTGCCCAGGCCGCAGGCCGGTGACACGTCGACGGAGCGGCCGAGCATGGTCTCGACCAGACGAAGCACCTGTTGCTGCTCGGGCAGGCTCTGCTCCTCGTGGGCCAGGCCGGCGACGAAGCGGACGTCTCGCGGCATTCGGGCTAGCCGCCTGAGCTCTCGGTAGAAGCGGGGCTCCAGTGTGGGTGGCTCGTCGCCGGCGGCCAGGGGGACGTGCACGTAGTCAAGAACGCGGCCGTCCGGCCACGCCCGAAGCAGTGCGCTGGTCAGGGCGACCAGCGGCGCGGTGGACTTCATGCGCTTCAGCGCCTTGTGGTTGAGGTCGCCGACGCACAGGTGGACGCCGAACCGGGTGCCGGGCGGCGCCGCGGCGGCCAGGCGGGTCATTCCGCGGGCGAGGTAGCGCGCCGCCAGCCTGCGCAGCGGTGCGGGCGCCGTGGTCACCATGATCAGTTCCACCGGGAACTCGAGCTGGAAGAGCACGTCGCCTCCGCTCCATCCGGCGATCTCGTTGATCTCCCGGATGAGCGCTTCCCGGAACGGCCCGCGGCGGGTGAAGGCACCGGCCGGTCCGAACGTGAAGAGGGCGAGATCGAGGTCGCCCGGGATGCCGACCTGGAAGGACAGGCCGTCCAGCCCGTGTTCGGCGCGGATCTTCTTGAACGCGGCGTAGCTCTCCTCGGCGTCCCTGACGTGGCCGAGGTCGAGGGAGTCGGCGGTGAGCCGATGACCCTTCTTCATCTTGAAGACCGGAACATCGTCGTATCCCGACCAGTCGCCGTTCTTGCGCAGGACGACGTCGGGACGGCCTCTGAAGGTCTCGACGATGTGGACGACCCAGTTGCGCCGTTCGCCCACCTCGCCGTCCGCAAGCGTGCGCAGGTGCCGGCCGGCCTTCTGGACGGCGATGATCATCGCCTCGCGCACGTTTTCGGCCGGGTAGCTGCCGACGAGATGGACGGAGCGCTCGTGCATGAGATCACCTCTTGAGCCGTGGGCGGACGCTGAAGGATCGCAAGGGTAAACCCTCGGGCGCACACTTTAAATGGCTAATTTGATACGTGCTGGATGATCTGCGGTTCTTGCCGTGAGCACCTATGCCTCCCTTCCTGTCGACGGCATCGGCCGCCACTCGTGTCCCGATAATTCTTCGAGGCCACAGACTCCTTTTCGGGCCACCAAAAAGGCGAGGCGCCCTCTGGGTGCCGACGCCCGTTCGCCTGCGGAGTCGCACGATCTCGACGATCTTGTCGTTGCATCACCTTGATTACGGTCTGCACTAAACAACTCACTGACCAGGCACATCACAATGCTTGAGTTATCCATATTTATTACCAAAAAGCGTATTGGGTCCGTGTGTGACCACAAGCATTGTGGGCGAGGTGGACGGAGTTATCGAAACAGCCTAGATGATCGTTAAATGTCAAGAGGATCAGGTGTTTCATATTTGATTCAGGAGACCAAAGCGAGGACCGTTCCACATCCACAGGAGGTCAGCGATGAACGACGGCATCCAGATCCTGGTCATCGGGGGAGGGCCCGCCGGTTCCACCGCCGCCGCACTGCTCGCCAAGGCCGGACTGCAGGTGCGCCTGCTGGAAAGAGACCATTTCCCGCGATACCACATCGGCGAGTCCCTTCTCGCCTCATGCCTGCCGACACTGCGGTTGTCGGGCGCTTTCGACAAGGTCCGCGACCACGGTTTCCAGGTCAAACGCGGTGGGGTCTTCCATTGGCAGAAGGACAAGTGGCACCTGGACTGGAGCAAGCTCGTCGACGCCGACGCCTGGTCGTGGCAGGTGGACCGTGCGTCCTATGACGAGATCCTGCTGCGCAACGCCGCTGACCAGGGAGCGGAGGTCATCGAGGGCGCCGCGGTCAAGAGCATCGACTTCGACGGCGACCGTCCGGTCGCCGCGCATTGGGTGAGGCAGCAGGACGGGTCCGCCCACCGCACGGAGTTCGACTTCCTCGTTGACGCGTCCGGCCGCGCAGGCGTGCTGTCACGTCAGCACTTCGACATGCGCAGCCCGCACGATGTGTTCCAGAACGTGGCGACATGGGGGTACTGGGAGGGTGCGAGGCCGCTCCCGGGAGGGCCGGAGGGGGCCATCAACGTGGTCTCGGCCCCCAACGGCTGGTTCTGGCACATCCCGCTGACCGGGGGCCGGTTCAGCGTCGGGTACGTCACGTACAAGCGCTGCTTCGCCGAGGAGCGACCGTCGTTCGCCTCGCTGGAGGCCTACTACCGCGACGCGCTCGGGCGGTCGCAGGACATGCGCTGGGTCCTGGACGGGGCGGCCCTCGAAAGTGAGGTCCGGGCTGAACAGGACTACTCGTACGTGTCCGAGCGGTTCTGCGGACCCGGGCACATCATGATCGGCGACGCGGTCTGCTTCCTCGATCCGCTGCTGTCCACCGGCGTCCACCTCGCCCAGTACGGGGCCCTGGTCGGGTCCGCCGCCGTCGCCACCGCGCTGCGCGGAGAAATGGCGGAGGCTCAGGCGCTGGCGTTCTTCGACTACGTCTACCGGCGTGCGTACTCGCGGTTCCTGGTGCTGGTGTCCCGGATGTACCAGCAGTACATCGGAATGGACGAGTACTTCTCCCACGCGCACGACCTGGTGCACGAGGACAGCCGCGCGGGCGACGCCGCGATCCAGTCGTTCACTCGGATCACGACCGGGCTCACCGACGTGCGAGAAGCGCACGAGACCGGCCAGCGCACCCTGACCGACACCCTCGTCAAGGAGGCCGACGGCGTCCAGGACCACACGGCCAGGTCCAGCGTCAACTACATGGGCGGCCTGGACATGTCACCCGTCTGGAACATCTGGCGCGACCCTCTCGGCCCTGACACCGCCATGGGCGACGTCCATATCGTCGCCCACCCCCGGCTGGGCCTGGCGGGACGCGCCTGAACCGGACCGAGCCTCCGTGACCGGCGCGCGTCACGGAGGCTCGGCCATCGCCGTCGCCGTCGCGTAACCGTCGCCGTCGCCGTTGCCGTTGCCGTCGCATCCGCTCCCAGCGACAAGGAATCGACATGGTGCTCCACACGGGCCGGGACGCGGCCTGCTTCACCGATCCGGGTACCCGGATGTTGCTGGCCGGCGAGGGCCTCACCACGCCGGTGCTGGAGGCGCTGCTGGGGACCAGGCTCCAGGTCCGGGTCCTCCGGCAGGACCTCGTCCCGGTCATGGACGTCCCCGGCGAGGTGGCCGCGCTGCTCGGGCTGGGCAGCGACGGCGAGGCCCTCGTCCGCCGCTCGTGCCTGGTCGACCCGGAACTGTCGCCGGTGTCGCTGAACCAGGTGATCGCCGCCACCTCGGCGGCCGACGGCCGGCTCTACGACGACATCACGAGCCTGGACACGCCCATCGGCTACAGCCTGATCGGCCGGCGCCTGCCCCAGCGCCGCAAGATTCTGCACGTCGGCCGCTCGACCTGGTGGCACGGCGGGATGGGACGACCATGCGCGGTCAAGTCCTACGTCATGCTGATCGATGACGAACCCTGGTGCTACATCCGCGAGTGCTTCAACCCGCGCCACGTTCCCAGCGCGATCACCAGCGCGGTCACCAGTGCGGTCACCACCGTGCCGGTGCGTACCGCGTCCGAGTGGATCGACGCCGGACCGGTGACCGTCTGCGGTGAAAGGGACAGCCTCTGCGGCGGTGAAAGGAGCGGCGCGGCGCACTTCCCGGCGGAGACCGGGCGGGTCGCGGCCCACCAGCCGCCCTGGCCCGACCACGCGCAGGTGGAGGCGAACGTCGAACGGCTCCGTGAGCTCCCACCGCTCGTCAGCCCGGACGAATGCCGCACACTCACCACCGAACTCGCCCGCACGGTGACGGGTGACGCGTTCGTCCTCCATCTGGGCGACTGCGCCGAGACGTTCGCCGGATGCACGCCCGGTCGCATCCAGGCCCGCCAGGCACTGCTCACCGTCGGAGCGGCCCTCCTGGGGCTCGGCACCGGCCGGCCGGTGGTGGCCCTGGGACGGATCGCGGGGCAGTACGCCAAACCGCGCTCGCGCCCCACCGAGCCGGACACCGGTGCTTCGTCACATGCTTCGTCAGGTGCTTCGTCACGTGCCGAGATGCGGTCCTACTTCGGGGACATGGTCAACGGTCACGAACCCGACCCGGACACGCGGACGCCCGACCCCCGGCGCCTGCTGTCGGCCTACTTCCACGCCTCGGCCACGCTCAACTACCTGCGCGCTCACCCCTACCCGTCCCGCGGCGCGATCGAGGAGATCACCGCGGCCGCGGCCGCGGCGCTGCGCCGGAGAGGGAGCCCGCCCGCACGCCCGTCCGGCGAGTTCGAGCCCGGGTTCGAGCCCGGGGCGTCTACCGATCTCATCGGCGAGATCGGTCAGCTGCTCACGGCCGCCCTGGAGGTCCCGCCGCGGTCGCGATGCCTGCACAGCCTGGTCCCGCCGGTCTACACCTCCCACGAGGCGCTGATCCTGCCGTATGAAGAGGCGCTCACCCGCCGCACCGCCGCGGGCGACTGGTGGGACTCCTCGGCCCACCTGCTGTGGCTCGGTCACCGGACCCGCGACCCCCGGCAGGCGCATGTCGGCTTCGCCGCCCGGATCCGCAACCCGATCGCGGTCAAGCTGGGCCCTTCGGCACGTCCAGAGGACGTCGCAGCGCTGTGCTCGATGCTCAACCCGGACAAGATCCCAGGCAGGCTCACCGTCATCACCCGCCTGGGTGCCGCTCGGGTCGGCGAGCTGCTCCCTCCCCTCGTCCAGGGCGCGGTGGGGGTACCCGTCACCTGGGTGTGCGATCCGATGCACGGCAACACGCGGACCACCAGGGAAGGGCGGAAGTTCCGCCGTCTCGAAGACATCACCGAAGAGATCCGGGCGTTCTTCCGCGTGCACCGCGACCTCGGCACCCCCGCCGGGGGGATCCACCTGGAGGCCGCAGGAGAGGACGTGACCGAATGCACCGGTGGATGGCGACAGCTCGGTGAGAACGGGCTCAGCGATAACTACCAGACCCTTTGCGACCCTCGCCTGAATCCCATTCAGACCCTGGAATGCCTGATCTTGGTACTGCAAGAACTGCGCAAACAGGCAATGGCCCGAAAAGAGGGCGGAGAAGGCGGGGCGGCGCCCTTCCCTCCGTGACCAGGGAGTCCGGCGTGATTCCGGTGCCATTTTTCGGGTCAAACTCCACCGAAACACCACATTGTCGACGTAATGCGAATCGGTTGCGCAGCATAGGCGTCGCGGATACTGTCGGCTTCCTCGCGTTGATGTCGTGAAAAAGCTGACACCGGGGCGAGGAGATCAACTGAGCGTCCCACGCCCCCTTTTGTGCCGGTAAAGGGGCGCTATTCCTCCATGTTCAATTGAGGATGTGCCAATTCCTCTCCACGTTCAACTGAGGATGTGCCAATGGCCCGATCCGGTTCATCGCCGGGAAGCCGGACTTCCCCCTCCCCCACGTGGTTGTCCCTGCTGCTCGTGTTCCTGGTCGTCGTCGTGCTCGCGGCGTGGCTGGTGTCCGACGACGCGCAGGTGGCCGTATTGGGGAGCGGCGTGGTGGCGGCCGCGGTGGCCCTCTGGGCGGAGGTGCGCAGAGACCGCGCGATCTCCGGAATGGAACGAGAGCACGCCGCCGAGATGGCCGACCTGCGGCGTCGGCTGGCCCTCCAGGAGTCGGCGACCCACCGTCTCGCCAGAGAGCTGCTGCCCGCCGCGGTGGAACGCCTCCGGCAGGGCGCGCTCGCGGAGGAGGCGCTGGGGGAGCTGCTCTCCTCGCCCAACCTCGACCGGGAGCTGAGAGACGCCCACCACGCCGTGCTGAGATCGGTGCTCGACCTGGTGGACGCCCAGGAGGGCTTCCACGACTCCGCCCAGCGCGCGTTCGTCAACATCGCCCGCCGGGTACAGGCCATCGTCCATCAGCAGGCGCAGGACCTGCGCGAGATGGAGGACAAGCATGGCGACAATCCGGACGTCTTCGGCGACCTTCTCCACCTTGACCACGGCACCGCGCTGATCGGGCGGCTCGCGGACAGCATCGCCGTCCTCGGCGGAGCGCGGCCCGGCCGCCAGTGGAGCCAGGACGTCCCCCTGTTCAACGTGCTCCGTGGTGCGATGTCGCGCATCGCCGACTACCACCGTGTCGACCTCCATTCGGTCGCCGAGTTCGCCGTCGTCGGGCCGGCCGTGGAGCCGCTGATCCACGCGCTCGCCGAGCTGCTCGACAACGCCACGCGCTACTCGCCGCCGCAGGCCCGGGTCCACCTGACCGCGGTCGAGGTGCAGACCGGAGTGGCGGTGGAGATCGAGGACGCGGGGATCGGCCTGACCGACGAGGCCCGCGTCCGCGCCGAGATGGCACTCGCCCAGTCGTCGGCGGGTCTTGACCTGGACGACCTCGGCGAGAGTCCGCGGCTCGGGCTGGCCGTCGTCGGCCGGTTGTCCCGGTCCAACGGCTTCACGGTGGCGCTGCGCCCGTCCGCCTACGGGGGCGTGCGCGCGGTGCTGACCGTGCCGAAGGACCTGGTCACCGTAAGCCCCGTACCCGGTGGCGATATCGCCCGCGCCGCCAAGCTTCCGCCGCCCAGGCCGAGGCCCGCGGTGCCCACCGGGCCGACCAGGGCCGCGAACGACGAGGCGGCGGACGCGGTTCCGCGCCGGGTGAACGGACTGCCCCAGCGACAGCGCCACCACGGCGCCCCGTCGCCCGGGCCGGTCCAGATCACCGATCCGGTCTCCGCCCCGGCGGGCTCGCGACCCGAGGAACCCGCGGAAACGCCCGTGCAGCCCGGGATCTGGCTGGCCGAGTTCCACGAGGGAATCTCCGGAACATCCTCCACGGAAGACGCCGATCGTCCGGCCGGCGAAGCGTCTCCAGGTAAGGACGAGTAGCCGATGGCACCGCACCACATGAACATGGATTGGATCCTCAAGGACCTGGCGACCAGCGTTCCCCAGACACGTCACGTCGTGGTGCTGTCGTCGGACGGGCTCAGCATCGCCGAGTTCAGCGCCATCACGGGAGCGGGCGGCGGTTCGGAGGCCGGTGATCGCCTGGCGGCGGCGTGCGCGGGGCTGCAGAGTCTCGCGGCGGCGATCGGCACGGAGTTCCCCCACGGTGATGGCCGGATGCGGCTCGTGGTGATCGAGATCGACGGTGGCTTCTTCTATTTGATGGCGGCGGGCCAGGGCGCCTACCTCGCGGTGCTCGCCGACGAAGGGGTGGACGCCGGGCTGATGGGCCAGCGCATGCGCGACCTCGTGGCCCGCATCGGCGAGCACCTGAGCAGCGCACCACGTTCGAGCGGACCGGTCGCATGAGCGATGGAGGCCCGAGCGAGGGGGGCACAGGGGCCCGGCGCCGCTGGGCGGAGGGAGGTCCGGAGCGGCTCTATGTGGTCACGGGCGGCCGAAACCGTCCGGCCGAACGCGTCGCCCTCGACCTCGTCGCGCTGATCGTGACTCGCGGCGTACCAGGACCGGCCGCGCATCCGGAGCAGGCGGCCATTCTCCGGATGTGCACCAACCCGCTGTCGGTCGCCGAGCTCTCCGCTTACCTGTCCCTGCCCGCAAGCATCGTCAGCGTGCTGGTCGGTGACCTGATCGACGGCGGGAAGGTGGAGGTCCGGGCGCCCGCATCGGCGGCGGCCCTCCCCGAGGCCGCACTATTGGAGGCGGTGATCGATGGGCTTTCCAGGATCTGACATGAGGGTCGGGCCGCCGGAGGAGGACACGCTGTCCGCCTCGACCATGGCGGCGGTCAAGGTGGTGATCGTCGGAGGGTTCGGGGTCGGAAAGACCACCCTGGTCGGGTCGGTGAGCGAGATCCGGCCCCTGACCACCGAGGAGACCATGACGGAGGCCAGCGTCGGGGTGGACGAGACCGCCGGGGTGGAGAGCAAGACCGAGACCACCGTGGCGATGGACTTCGGCCGGATCAGCCTCAACGAGGAGCTGGTGCTCTACCTGTTCGGCACGCCCGGGCAGGAGCGCTTCTGGTTCCTGTGGAAGGGGCTGTTCGAAGGCGCGCTGGGCGCGGTGGTCCTCATCGACACCCGGCGGCTCGAGGTCAGCTTCGACGTGCTCAGCCGGCTTGAGGAGCGCGGAGTCCCGTTCATCGTGGCGGTCAACACCTTCCCCAAGGCCCCGAAATATCCGCTGGCGGAGATCCGGGCGGCGCTCGACCTGCCCGAATCCGTACCCATCGTCGAGTGCGACGCCCGCGACCGCACCGACTGCCGCGACACACTCCTCACGCTGATGCGCTACCTCTACTCCCTCACCGTTGCGACGACCCGGGAACGATGACCGTGACACCTCCCCCCACCGGCCCGTCCGCACAGCCGCATGCGAGCAGTGCCGTTTCCCCTCCACCGCAGTGTCCGGCACACGCGGGTCACGGCGGAGGCGGCGGCCTGGTGAACCTGTTCGCTCCCGAGGTCGTGGCGGACCCCGAGACCTTCTACGAGCGGCTCCGCACCGAGCACGGACCGGTCGCGCCCGTCCTGGTGGCCGGAGACCTCCCGGCCTGGCTCGTCCTCGGCTACCGGGAGAACCTGGAGGTCGCCCGCACCTCCACGCGCTTCACCCGTGATTCGCGCGTCTGGAACCTGGCACTCGAGGGGAGGGTTCCCGCCGACTCGCCGTTGCTGCCGATGACCGAGTGGAAGCCGATGGTGCGGTTCGCCGAGGGCGATGCGCACCGCAGGCTGCGGTCGGCCATCAACGACAGCCTCGCGGGCCTGAACCGCCGCGGCGTCCGCCGTCACGTCACCCGGTTCGCCAACGAGCTGGTCGACGGGTTCTGCGCCGAGGGACGGGCCGACCTGGTCACCCAGTTCGCCCAGCACCTGCCCATGCACGTCATCGCCAAGCTCCTCGGCATCCCCGACGAGGCCGCTCCGTCCCTGGTCAAGGCCACGCTGGACCTCAGCACCGGGGCGAAGACGGCGGTCGCGAGCAACGAGCACATCGTCACGACACTGCGCAAGGTCGTCACGCGGAAGCGGGCCGCCCCCGGGAACGACATCGCCTCCCGGCTGATCGGCCATTCCGCCGGGCTCAGCGACATGGAGGTCGTGCAGAACCTGCGGGTCGCCCTCGTGATCGGGAACGAGACCACCGTCGGCCTGGTCGCGAGCACGCTGCGGATGGTGCACACCGACCCTCGCTGCAGGGCCTCCCTCGCGGGCGGTCACATGACGCTGCCCGACGCCGTCGAACAGATCCTCTGGGACGAGCCGCCCTTCCGGACCCTGGTCGGACGCTGGGCCGTCGCCGACACCGAGCTCGGCGGGCAGAGGATCAAGGCGGGCGACCTGATGCTCCTCGGCCTCGCCGCCGGCAACGTCGACCCCGCCATCCGGCCCGACGTCACCGCGTCCCTCCTGGGGAACCGCTCCCACCTCGCCTTCGGCGGCGGTGCGCACGAATGCCCCGGCCAGGACATCAGCCGGGCCATCGCGGAGACGGGGATCGACACTCTGCTCGGACGCCTCCCCGACATCAGCCTGGCCGTGCCCGAAAGCGAGCTGCGCTGGAACAGCGCCTGGGTGACCCGCCACCTCGCCACGCTCCCCGTCACGTTCACCCCCAAACCTCCCGAGGAGACCGCCCAGCTGTTCAGCGTGCCCAGGGCCTCCGAGGCCGGGAGAGACCTTGGTCAGGGGAGGGACGCGACCTCCTGGCCCGGCGGGGCGACTTCACCCGCGCCCCGATGGCCGTCGCTGCGCCATCGCTTCACGCACTGGCTCCGGTGACACCTGATGGATGCCCCGCCCCCCGAGACGACGCCGGACGCGGCGGCGCCACTGGTCATCAAGATCCTCATAGCCGGCGGCTTCGGCGTCGGCAAGACCACGCTGGTGGGCGCCGTCAGCGACATCCAGCCGCTGCGCACCGAGGCACGGCTCTCCGACCGCAGCCTCGGCGTCGACGACACCTCCGGGGTGGACAACAAGTCGACCACCACGGTCGCCATGGACTTCGGACGCATCACCCTCCACCACGGCCTGGTGCTCTATCTGTTCGGCACCCCCGGCCAGGAGCGATTCTGGTTCATGTGGGACGAACTGGCATCCGGGGCGCTGGGCGGCGTCGTCCTGGTCGACACGCGGCGGCTCGAGGAGTGCTTCCCCGCCATCGACTACTTCGAGCGGCAACGGCTCCCGTTCATCGTCGCGGTCAACGGCTTCGACGGCGCGATCAAACATGACACCGAGAAGATCCGCGTAGCCCTCGACATCGCCCGCGACATCCCGATCGTGCAATGCGACGTCCGTGAGCGAACATCGGGAAAGCACGTGCTCCTGACCCTCGTCGAGCACGTGCTCGCCCTCACGACCAAACCCCGCCCACCGGCCGGAATCCCCGTCCCCTGACCCTCCGGTTCACCGGCCTCCATCAACTGATGTCGTCGGCTCGGTCGCGGTTTCGCCTGGGGAGAATGCGGCCGACGGCGAGGCATGCGGAGACGAGGGTGAAGGTGGCCAGGCCGATCCAGATGGCCTGCAGGCCGAGGAACGGTACCGCAGCCGCGGCGCCTGCTGCTCCGGCTGTGAGGCTGCCGACCCCCGCACTGTTGTACATGATCACCACTTTCTTTCTTTTTTGAGGAGGGCTTCCCAGAACGCTTTGGCCTGGGCTACTTGAAGGAAGACGTCGAAGATCATTTCGATCCAGATGGTGGCGGCGATCGCCATCTGGAGCGGGCCGCGGCGCCGCACGGACACGATGCGTTCCGCCATGAAGATGACGGTGACGCCGATCCAGACGGGGTTGAGGCGGACGCCCCCGATGGCCAGTGAGATCGCCAGAGTGGTCAGGTAGGCGAAGATGACGACGATGCCGAGCAGGGACAGCGCCTGGCGTCCCCAGTAGGGACGGGTGATCTCGGTCCAGCCGTAGTCGGCGAGGTTCTCCAGGGCACCGCGCTTCCAGCGCAGCCGTTGCCGGAAAAGCTCGCCCCAGGTGGTCATGACCTCGGTGGTGAGGGTGCAGCCGGGCGGGCACAGGATGCGGAAGTTCAGGTGCAGGATCGCCAGGGTGAGTTCGTTGTCCTCGGTCAGCACCCGCACGTCGTAGACGGCAGGCCGGCCCGGCAGGTCGCGGTGGCGCCGTGCCTCGACGACCTCTTGGAGGACACTGGCACGAAACAGCGTGGCCGTCCCGGTGAGCACCAGCGCGTGGCCGCCCAGGCGGCGGACGTCGCGTGCGTAGCGGGCGTACTCGTTGCGCTGGAACATGCCGACCAGACCGCCGCCGGGCTTCCCGGTGAAGGTGCCGCCGATCGCGGCGTAGCCACTCGCCAGGTATTTCACGCCGGTGCGGATGAAATCCGCGTCGAGCGAGGAGTCGGCGTCCATCACCATGACCACGTCGCGGGGACCGCAATGCGGCAGGAGCCGGTCCAGGACCTGGTTGAGCGCGCCGGCCTTCTTGTGCTTGTTCCCGTGAGTGACCACGACCTCCACACCGCACAACGCGGCCAGGTCGGCGGTCGGGTCGCTGCAGTTGTCGGCGATCACCACGATGTGGTCGGGAATCCGCTCCTGCCAGCGCAACGAGGCGATGGTCGCGGTGATGCCCTTGGCCTCGTTGTGAGCGGGGATCAACACCGTCACGCGGAGCTCGGCCGGATCGACCTTCGGCAGGTCGCGCTTGCCGTCCTTGCCGCGCGGCCGCTCACGCCGAGCCTGAGCGGGCAGACCGGCCACGGGCCGGCGCGGCCGCGAGCGCTGGGCGGAGGCAGGGCCGCGTGGGGGCCTCGCGGCGGGCGCGGGGCGGAGTGCGCGGGCTGGGTGGGTTCCGGGTTCGGCAGGCGGGTAACGCCGTGGTCTTGCCCGTTCGGCCGGGCGGCTCCGGTCAGGGGACGCCGGAACTGCCCCCGGCGGCATCGCGACCGGAACATCCGGCCTGGTGACCAGGGGGTCACCGGTAAAGCGGTCGTCGAGGTGAGGCACCCACGTGATGACCGGCTGCGGCGCGGTCGGCGGGTTTTCCCCGTGCGTACCGCGCATTGGTTCTATCGGCGTCCCCTGGGCACCAGGCGACCCAGGTACCACGCCTGTCAACGGTCATTCCCCCATGTCACTCCATGTCCAAGGATACGTATAGCAGGTGTAAAAGCCCACTACAATCGTGGTTTCTGTACTTTCTGCTGATCTATCGCTATTGAGCGTGAGCGTGCGACGAGCCGGCACCCGCGGGTGGACGTTCCGTCCCGCCGGCGTTCGTCAGACGACCCGGGGGAAGGTTCATGAGACGTCATCTGCGCACCCTGGGAATGATCATCATGGTGCTGGCATGCGGGACGGTCGCCGTGATGATGAACACCGGGAGGCTGTTCGGCCCACCGGCTGCGCAGGACAAGACCCAAACCGGAGCGCAAGCTCCGCAGACCGGGCCTGCTGGGACGGTCGGACAGAGCGGCGCCCGCCTGTCCAAGGGCAAGATGCGCCTGGTCTGGAGCGACGAGTTCACCGGTGCGGCCGGGTCGCCGCCCAACCCCAGGCGATGGAAGATCGAGACCGGTTCGCTGGGCAACGGCAGGCTGGACTACCTCACCCGGCGGAACGTGGCATTGGACGGCAAGGGCCGCCTGGTCATCACCGCGCTCCGGCAGCGTGCGGGCAAACTCCCCCACACCTCCGCCCGGATCACCACCGAAGGCCGCTTCGAACCCACCTATGGCCGAATCACCGCGCGCATCAAGACGCCGAACGGCCGCGGCCTGTGGCCCGCGTTCTGGATGCTCGGCACCAACTTCCGCCAGCTTCCCTGGCCGGACTGCGGCGAGATCGACATCATGGAGCGCCGTGGTCACCTGCGGGACCGCGTGGACGCCACCCTGCAAGGCCCCGGCTACTCGGGCGTCGGGCTCACCCGCCATTACTCCCTGGGCCCGGGAGGCGACTTCGGCGCCGCCTTCCACACCTTCACCCTCGACTGGCGGCCCAACAAGATCACTCTCTATGTCGACGACCACGTGGTCCAGACCGCCCGGCCTTCCACCCTTCCTGGCCGCTGGGTCTTCAACCACCCGTTCTTCCTCGTCCTGAACCTCGCCGTCGGCGGCCGGTACGCCGGAACCCCCGATGCCCAAACCGCCTTCCCAGCCCAGATGGTCGTCGACTACGTCCGCGCCTACCAGACCAAACCCCGCTGACAGGACGG
This sequence comes from Actinomadura sp. 6N118, assembly GCF_044326415.1. NCBI lineage: Bacteria > Bacillati > Actinomycetota > Actinomycetes > Streptosporangiales > Thermomonosporaceae > Actinomadura > Actinomadura sp. 6N118. The sequence goes on from NZ_JBIRAZ010000014.1 coordinate 110,239, forward strand.
CCCTACGGCCGCGAGGATCTCGCCCCCCGGTGGTGAGCCCGCCGACGGAAACGGCAGTTTCCAACTAAATAGATAGGAATAGTTGCGTTTAGCGGGCATGCATGGTCTCATATCGGAATGCGAGTCCGGTTCGTCCTTATCCGGCGGCGGCACGTCGACCTCCGCCGCGTCACGGCCGCGGGCTGTCCGGCGGCTTGACCGCCCGTGCCACCAGGCCCCCGCCTTCCGAACCCATCCGGGTCCGCGCGCCGTCCATCGAGGGCTATGCCGACCCGTGCTCCAGGAGCGCACCCATGCTCAAGAACAGATACCGTGCGGCGGGAGCCGCCGTCCTCGCCCTCGTCCTCGCCGGGTGCGGGGCGTCGGCCAAGGGCGCCGCCGCCAGCCTCAAGATCGGCTACTTCCAAGGCGCGGTCGCCGGACCTGAGGCGGTCGTGGCGGCCAATCCGGACCTCGCCTCGAAGGTGCCTAGCAAGATCGAACTGCGTCCCATCGACAGCGGCGTCGCCGGAATGGCCCAGCTGCGCGCCGGTGCCTTCCCTTTCGTGTCCGGTGTCGGCAACCCGCCGTTCGTGGGCGCGTTCACCAACGGGACGGACGTCCGCGCGGTGTTCGTCGAGAGCATCGACGCGTCCGGGCTGGCCGTCAATGACAAGATCAAAACGCCGGGGGATCTGACGAAGGTCGGCGTGCTGGTCGGATCCACCCTGGACTTCCAGCTGCGCGGCTGGCTCGCGTCGCAGAACCTCACCGGCAAGGTGCAGATCGCGAGCTTCGCCAGCGAGGCGGCCGAAGCCGCAGCCTGGAAGGCCGGCAAGATCGACGCCGTCTACATCAGCCAGGCCTTCCTGCTCGAACTGCAGAAGCACAGAGCGAAGGTCCTGGTGACCTCGTCCGACATCGCCAAGCTCGGGTACGCGGCGGTCAACCTGCTCGCCGTCACCTCCTCCTACGCCAAGCAGCACCCCGACGTCGTGCAGAACCTCGTCTGCCAGATCTCCAAGGCACAGACCCTCGTGAAGGGACCGGACGTCGAGAAGTACGTCACTCCCGCGACCAAGTTCCTCGGCGTGAAGCCGCAGGACGCGATCGCGGCCACCAAGACCTACCCGTACGTCCCGCCGGCGGAGGAGGGCGCGTGGCTGAAAGGCCCGGACGGGACGGCCGCGTCCGGGAAGCTCGCCCAGAACTTCAAGCTGACCGCGGAGTTCCTCGTCAGGCAGGGCCGGGCGAAGAGCGTCCCCTCCATCGACCAGATCGCCTCGCACATCGACCCGACGTTCTGGGACAAGGCGCAGTCCGGGGGCTGCAAGTGAGCGCCATCACCGAGAGCCCTCCCGTCACCACCCAGCCGACGGCCGTGCGGCTCCGGGACGTCCGCAAGACCTTCCGCCGTCGGCGGCGGCCCGGGCGCACCGCCCTTGACGGGGTGAGTCTCGACGTCGAGCCGGGCGAGTTCCTCTGCCTGCTCGGGCCGTCGGGCTGCGGCAAATCCACGCTGCTCAATATTCTCGCCGGGTTCACCACCGCCGATTCCGGCGAGGTACTGGTCGGCGGGCGTCCGGTCACCGAGCCCGGCCACGAGCGCGGCGTGCTGTTCCAGACCCCGAACCTGTTCCCGTGGCTGACCACCTGGCAGAACGTCCTGTACGGGCCGAAGGCGCGAGGCACCCTCACACCCGAGGTCCGGGACGAGGCCGCCGAGCTGCTGGAGACCGTCGGGCTCGCCGACGCACGCGACGTCTATCCGCACGAGCTGTCCGGCGGCATGCGGCACCGGGCCGCGTTCGCCCGCGTGCTGATCAACCATCCCGGTGTCCTGCTCATGGACGAGCCGTTCGGCGCGCTCGACGCCATCACCCGGGCCGGCATGCAGCGCTTCCTGCTGGAACTGTGGCAGCGGCGGCGCACGACCATCGTGTTCGTCACCCACGACGTCGAGGAGGCGGCGCTGCTCGGCGACCGGGTGTGCGTGCTGTCCGCCCCGCCCGGCGGAACCAAGGACATCCTCGACATCGATCTGCCGCGCCCCCGCTCCTACGACGACACCGAGACGCTCGCGTTCGTGCAGGCCAAGCGCCGGATCAGGGAGGTGCTGGAAAGATGACAGCGACCCAGGCTCCGCTTGCAGGCTTCTCCCCCGCCGTGCCCCGCCGTCGCCGCTCGTACCGCAGGCTCTGGACGGGAGCAGGCGCGCTCACTTTCGCCCTGGTGGTGTGGCAGATCGCGGCACTGGTCATCGGCGACACGGTCACGCTGCCGACCGTCACCGAGACCGCCCGCACCTTCATCGAGTACATCACCAAGCCGTACCCGGAGGTGCAGGGCAAGACGCTGCTGGAGGACGCGCTGATCAGCACCGGCCGCATCCTGGCCGGCTTCCTGCTCGGCACCAGCGCGGGCCTGCTGCTCGGCGCGGCGATGGCCGGCGTCCGGGTGATCCGCGAGCTCGCCGACCCGATCATCGGCGTCATGCGGCCGCTGCCCCCGATCGCGTTCATCCCGCTGCTCGTCGTCTGGTTCGGCATCGGCGAGACCTCGAAGATCGCACTGATCTTCTTCGGGGTGCTGCCGATCGTGACCGTCGCGACGCTGGGGGCACTGGACGCCGTCCCCGCCGATCTGCTCAACGCGAGCCGGAGCCTCGGCGCCTCTTCCGTGCACACGATGCTGCACGTCCGGCTGCGCGCCGCCGTGCCCGCCGTCATCACCGGCATGCGCATCGCGATGGGCGGTGCCTGGACCGCCATCATCGCCGCCGAGATGATCGCCGCCACCGGCGGCGTCGGCTACCTGATCCTGCAGGCCGGCAACTACCTCCAGACCCCACTGATCTTCAGCGGGATCGCCGAGATCGCCGTCCTCGGGTTCGCCTTCGACGGCCTGCTGCGGCTCCTGCTGCGGCTCGCCGACCCGACCGCGCGCTAGCGGCCGCTCCATCCGCAAACCCGCCTCAGAAAGGGAGAAACCATGTCCGAGATCCGCCCGATCGGCGGCCGCTTCGGCGCCGAGTACACCGGCACCGACCCGAACGCCCTGCCTCTCGACGAGGTCAACGTCGCACTGCTGAAGTACCGGGTACTGGTGTTCCGGGACGCCGGCCTGTCCGACGAGGGCCAGCTCCGCTTCGCCTCCCGGTTCGGTCCGCTGACCCGGGCCCATCCCACCGTCCCGTCCGTCGACGGCCAGCCCGACATCCTCCCGGTCGACGGCGAGGAGGGCATCCGCTCCAACACCTGGCACACCGACGTCACCTTCGTCCGCACCCCGCCGAAGCTGAGCACACTGCGCGCCCTGATCGTCCCCCCGCACGGCGGGAACACCTTGATCGCCGACTCCGCCGCCGCCTACCGCGACCTCCCCGACGTGCTGCGCGACTTCGCCGATCGGCTCTGGGCCGTCCACACCAACGACTACGACTACGCGCTGCCCCGCACCAACCGTGGCAAGGCCGCCGAGTACCGCCAGGTGTTCACGTCCCGTCGCTACCAGACCGCCCACCCGGTCGTGCGCGTCCACCCGGAGACCGGCGAGCGCGGCCTGTTCATCGGCGGGTTCGCACAGAAGATCATCGGCCTCTCCGGAACGGAGTCGCGCGACATCCTGCGCCTGCTCCAGGCCTATGTGACCCGCCCGGAGAACATCCTGCGCGTCCAGTGGAACCCGGGGGACCTGGTCCTGTTCGACAACCGCATCACCCAGCACTACGCCCCAGATGATTACGGCGACCAGCCCCGGCGCCTCCACCGCGTCACCGTCGCCGGCGACGTCCCCGTGGGCGTCACCGGCGACGCCAGCTACATCATCGAGGGCGATGAGGCGGCCCACTACACCGAGCTCCCACCGCAGGACGCCACCCTGGAATCCAAGTCCCTGACGCCAGGCGCCCTCGCCGGCTGACCGGCATGGAGACCGCCACAGACGCCCCGCCGCATCCCTCGGTTGCCACCACGACGAACGCGTCCTCAGGAATGTCGGTGGTCAGGTGCTGAAGGCCTTCTTGTAGAGGCGGGTGGACACGTCTTGTGCCCGGTCATGGTGAGATAGACGTCGTCCAGGGTGGGGCGCCGCAACCCGGCGTCTCGCACCTTGACCCCTGCCTCAGCCAGCCGGCCAGGTCGATACGGCGGCCCATGCCGCCGGAGTAGCCCTTGACCGGACGGTCGGCGGCGCCGGTGAGGTCGAAGCGTTCCAGCAGCTCGCGGGCGCGGGCTTTGCTGCGTTTGGCGCCCAGATGGTAAAGCCGCCCGACCATCTCCAGGTTTTCAGCACCGGTGAGATGTTCATCGACGGCGGCGTACTGGCCCGACAGCCCGATGCAGGACCGCAGCCGCCGGGCGTCGCGGACGACGTCGCATCCGGCGACGGTGGCGCGGCCGCCGTCGGGGCGCAACAGCGTGGTCAGCACCCGCACCGTCGTGGTCTTGCCGGCGCCGTTCGGCCCGAGCAGGGCCAGCACCGTCCCTTGCGGGACCGAGAAGCTCAGCTCGTCAAGGGCGGTCACCTCGCCGTATCTCTTGATCAGTCCTTCGGCCGTGATCGCATCGCTCATGGGGGCTCCTTGCCGGTGTTCGGGGGGCAGGACCGGTGGACGTCGATGTCGCCGTAGTCGGTGTGCGGCCACGCTCTCGGCGATGCCGACCTTCAGATCACCGCATGCGGTCCCGCGCACAACCGCGGATTCTCCGGCCCCGCGGTAGCGGTTTCACTCGCAGAAGACCTGCACCTTGGTGTCAGGGTCATCGACATCGATGGTGAGCTCGTCGAGCTGCTCGATGAGCTCCTCGATGTGCTGCGGCTTGAGCTCAGTGAGATCGATCGGTACCCCGGACTTGTCCAGCTCTGCGTTGACCTTGGCGAGCGCCGTCGGTGGGACGAGGCTGGCGAGCCGGACCCCGGCGCGCAGCAGTTGCAGCGGGACCCGGACGTTGATCCGGCCTGACCCGTCGCCGCCGGACTCGTCCGCCCAGCTCACCACCACGCGCAGGTACTTGGGCCGGGGTTTCGGGCCGGACGCGGCTCCCGGCGGCGGCTCGGGCTGTGCTCGTTCGAGGGCGTCGATCAGCCGCTCGGCCTCCTCCGCAGTGATCTTGCCCTCGGCCAGCATCTGCAGGATCTGGCGGCGCTGCTCGTTCATCGCTGCTCTTTCCTCTGACTCATCTGACGCTTACCAGCACGGCCGTCCGGCCCTGGTCGATCTCGATCCGGGTACCGGGCAGCGCCCACAGCACCCGCCCCGTGCCGCGCAGCGCACCCACGGGGTCGACCCGGGTGGCCAGGCATGCGACCAGTCCGGCCAGCACGGCCAGCAGCAGCAACGGCGACAGCACCAGCCCCACCGGCACGACAGGGACATACAGCCGCAGCCAGCGGCCATCGGCCCGGCGATAACCCACGGTCACCAGCTGCGGGATCATCGGGACCGCTCCAGCTCGGCCAGCGCCTCCTGGGCGCTGATCTCTCCCCGCCGCAGGCGGTCGACGACGTCGGCGCCGGTGGGCGCCGGGTCGATGTCGACGAAGTCGAGGTGCTCGGCGATCCGGTTCAGCCGGGCCTTGACCGTCGGGTAGCTCACCCCGAAGATCCGCTCCATCTCCTTGATCGAGCCGTGGGAGCGTACGAACGCGGCAACGAACACCTGGTCGTTGACGCTGAGCTGAGCCAGCTGCGGCGGCTCGAACCGACCCTCGATCGCGACACCGCTGCCGGCGAGGCGGACCCGCTCGACCACGAACGGCTGTCCGTTCGTCAGGTCCGTCAGTTCCTGCCAGTCCACCCTTGGCCCCCTTGCCCTCCGTGACGCACTATGTTCATTTGTATCTTGATTTTTCTGAGATCTCAACGCGCATATCTTAATTTTCCTGATTATCGTCACTAGCGGCGGTCTGGAGGGGCAGCGCGGCTTCTTCAGCCATGACAAGGCCGGCGCGATCGTCGGAGCCGACCTCACGGCCGGTTCTTCAGCCGGGTTCCGACGGCCTCGTCATGAAGGTGGCGCTGCCCTGCGATCAACTGTCGCTGCGTGACTGCGGCGCCTACGGGCGGCGGGATGCCTGCCGGGCGGTCACGGCTCGAATCGGTAGCCCATGCCGGGCTCGGTGATGAGGTGACGAGGCCTGGACGGGTCGTCCTCCAGCTTGCGGCGCAGCGAGGCCAGGTAGACGCGCAGGTAGTTCGTCTCTTTGACGTGGTTGGGGCCCCACACCTCCGCCAGCAGCTGACGCTGGGAGATGAGCTTGCCGGGGTTGCGGAGCAGCAGGTCGAGGATGCCCCACTCGGTCGGGGTGAGGTGCACGTTCTCGCCCTCGCGGCTGGAGACGGTCTTGCTGGCGAAATCCACGACGTGGTGGCCCACCTGAACGGCCGGCGGCGAGTCGTCCACCGGCGCCCGCCGCGTGATCGCCCGGATCCGGGCCAGCAGCTCGTCCACCCCGAACGGCTTGGTGACGTAGTCGTCGGCGCCGGCGTCCAGGGCGTCGACCTTGTCCTTGCTGCCCGTTCTGCCGGACAGAACGATGATCGGGACCTGGCTCCAGCCGCGCAGTCCGCGGATGACGTCCACGCCGTCCAGGTCGGGCAGCCCGAGGTCGAGGATCACCAGGTCGGGATGCCAGTCGGCGGCGCGGGTGAGGGCCTGCCCGCCGTCGGGGGTGACCTGGACGTCATAGCCGCGGGCACGAAGGTTGAGGCGGAGGGCGACCAGGATCTGTGGTGAGTCGTCCACCACCAGCACACGCGTCATGATCGGTCCTCCGGCCGGCGGTGGGTGTCATGGCCGATCTGGTCGCGCCAGGCTGCGACCCGAGCGAGCATCACCGGGTCGGCGCCCTCCTCCCCGGCTTTGCCCTCCCCTGTAGCGCCTGCCCGAGCTTTGCCCTCCGCTGCGCCGCCCTGGCCTGCGTTTTCCTCGAACGTGCCGTCCGGGGACAGCCGCTCACCGTGCCCGCCGGCGGCACCGGCCGGAGTCTCTTCCCGGCCAGGGACGGGTTCGAGATGCTTGGTGGGCATGTCGAGCACCATGGTCAGGCCGCCGCCGGGGGTCTCCTCGATGGTGATGGAGCCGCCCATTGCCTCCGCGAGGCCGCGGGAGAGTGCGAGCCCGAGACCGACACCGGTGTGGTTGTCGCGGTCACCGAGACGCTGGAACGGTTCGAAGACGCGGTCGCGGTCCTCGGCGGGGATGCCCGGCCCGCGGTCGATCACGCGCAGTTCGAGTCTGTCGGCGTGTTCGCTCGCGGTGACGAGAACGGGCTTGACCGGCGGGTTGTGGCGGACGGCGTTGGTGATCAGGTTGACCAGGATCCGTTCCAGAAGGGCCGGGTCGGCGACCATCTCGGGTAGTCCCTGGGGAATCTGGATGTCGACGTCGACATCACCTATGTCGTCAAGTGCTCGTGGCACGGCGTCCTCGGCGGCGACCTTCTGCGGCGACATGCCGAGCGAACCGGCCTGCAGCCGGCTCATGTCGAGGAGGTTGGCGACGAGGCGGTCGAGGCGGTCGAGGGATTCGGCGGCGGTCGCGATCAGCTCGTCCTGGTCCTCCTCGCTCCAGCTCACATCGAGGCTGCCCAGGCTCTCGACGGCGGCCTTGGCCGAGGCGAGCGGGGTGCGCAGGTCGTGGCTGACCGCGTTCAACAGGGCGGTGCGCATCTTGTCGGCGGCGGCAAGGGGAGGGACCTGTTCGGCGGTCTCGGCCAGCCGCTGATGTCTCAGCGCGACGGCCGCCTGGGCGGCGAACGCCTCCAGCACGCGGCGGTCGGAGGCGGGCAGGGCCCGGCCGCGCAACACCAGCGCCAGAGTGTCGTCGTCGATGAGGATGTCGGACTCCCCCGCATCCGGGCTGGTGCAGGGCTCACCACCGGTCGTGCCGACGATGATCCACGCACTGGGGTCTCGCTGGGTCGCGGGGGTGGACGGTGAGTCGGGGTCACGTTCCAGAAGCGTCACGGAGGTGAGCCCGTAGGTTTCCCGCAGCCGCTCCAAAATGCCTGTCAACGCACTGTGGCCCCTGCGTCCCTCGGACGACACCCTGTCCTCATCGCCACGCAGGATGTCCCCTGCCAGTGTGGAGAGCACCTGAGCGTCGGCTCTGGCCTGGGCGGCGTCCCGGCCCTTGCGGGCGGTGATGTCGACGACCGTGCTGACCGTCACCCCCACCACCACGAACACCACGAGCTGAAAGATCACCTCGGGGTCGTGGATGAGGAACGTGCGGAGCGGCTCGGTGAAGTAGAAGTTCAGGAGCGCCGTGCCGACGATGGCGGCGAAGATCGCCGGATAGAGCCCGCCGATCAGCGCGACCCCGACGACCGCCGCTTGGAAGACCAGGATGTTGGTCGTGAGGGAGACCGACTCGCGCAGCTGGTCGAGGATCATCGTGAGCAGCGGCAGCCCGATGGCCGCGGCCGCGAAGCCGGTGTTCCGCCGCTTGGCGGGCACACCCCAGGAAGCGCGGAGGGCCTTCCACCGGCGTCCCTGGTTCACTTCCTCATGGGTGACGAGGTGGACGTCGATCGGGCCGGACCGGGCGGTGGTCGTGACGCCGACGCCGCGTGAGAACAGCTGGGCGAAGTGGCCGCGCCGGGAGGCACCGAGAACGAGCTGGGTGGCGTTGACACCGCGGGCGAAGTCGAGGACCGCGTCCGGCACGTTCGTCCCGACGACCTGGTGGTACGTGCCGCCGAGGCTCTCGACGAGGGCGCGTTGGCGGGTGAGGTTGGCGGGGTTGGCGTCGGTGAGGCCGTCGCTGCGGGTGACGTGGACGGCGAGGAGGTCGGCGCCCTTGGTGCGGTCGGCGATGCGGGCGGCGCGGCGGATCAGGGTGTCGCCCTCGGATCCGCCGGTGAGGGCGACGACGACGCGTTCGCGGGCTTCCCACGTTCCCCGGATGTCATGGTCGGCGCGGTAGCGGTCGAGCTGGTCGTCGACCTTGTCGGCGAGCCAGAGGAGGGCGAGCTCGCGCAGGGCGGTGAGGTTGCCGATGCGGAAGTAGTTGCCGAGGGCGGCGTCGATCTTTTCGGGGGCGTAGATGTTGCCGTGCGCCATCCGCCGCCGCAGTGCCTCCGGTGTCATGTCGACGAGCTCGACCTGGTCGGCGCGGCGCACCATCTCATCGGGGACGGTCTCGCGTTGCGGTACGCCGGTGATCTGCTCGACGACGTCGTTGAGTGATTCCAGGTGCTGGATGTTGACGGTGGAGATGACGTCGATGCCCGCGCCGAGGATCTCCTCGATGTCCTGCCAGCGTTTGTCGTTCCGGCTGCCCGGCACGTTGGTGTGCGCCAGCTCGTCCACCAGCGCCACCCGCGGACGGCGTGCGATGACCGCGTCCACGTCGAGCTCGGTGAACGTCGTCCCCCGGTAGGCCATGGTCTTGCGGGGGACGACCTCCAGCCCGTCGAGAAGCGCGGCGGTCCTGGGGCGGTTGTGGGTCTCCACATATCCGACCACCACGTCGGTGCCGCGTTCCTGCCGCCGTACTCCCTCGGCGAGCATGGCGTAGGTCTTGCCGACCCCCGGCGCGGCCCCGAGGTAGACGCGCAAGCGCCCCCGCCCCATCACACCTCCCGATTGGATCTGTGGATCTGAGTCATCACCGGTCACCTGACACTGCTAGCGACGCGCAGGGAACTGCTTGTCGAGGGCGAGGTTGAGCTTGAGGACGTTGACCGCCGGCTCGCCCATGAACCCGAGTGCCCGGCCGGTCTGTTCAACTTTGATCAGTTTTTCGACCTGGGTGGGCGTGATGCCGCGCGCCTGGGCGACGCGCTTGACCTGGATGGCCGCGTACTCGGGTGAGATGTGCGGGTCCAGGCCGCTGCCGCTCGCGGTGACCGCGTCGGCCGGAACAGCCGGCGTGGTGGGCGCGTTGCCCTTGATCGGCACGACCAGGCCCCTGGCGTATTCCTCACCGAACTTGGCCAGCTCGACCTTAACGCCGTTGTAGGTCGTGATGAAGGGGGCCTTCACCACGCCTTCCTGCTCGTTCAGGCTGACGACGCGGGTGGGATGCGGGACCTTCCCGTCGGCCGTGCGGTCACCGAACACCGCGAGCACCGCGCCCACGCCGCCGCTGGTGCAGAACGGGCGGGAGCCGTCCACGCCGTCGAGCTCGCCGGCGGCCTTGCTCCGCTGGCAGACCTGGGTGAGCAGGCTCTGCTTGGCGTTCTCATCCTCCTTGCCCGCCGCGACCAGCGCGGGATCGGGCAAGGAGTCGACGATGTCCTCGGGTCCCAGGTTGCTCGCCGCGGTGGCGGTCGGGTCGTAGCCGTCGCCGGCGTTGGACGGGCGGCTCTGGAAGTACTGCTTGAGCGGGTTGCCGTCCTTGTCGGTGAACGACTGGCCGATGCTCGCCGAGCCGACGGCCTTTCCGTTCACCGTGATGATGGAGCCGCCGGCCTTGTCCTTCAGGCCGGGGATCTGGGCGACCGCGAAGACCGACAGCGGGTAGATGACGCCGAGCAGCACGGTGAAGACGAGCAGCGCGCGGAGCGCGGCCATGTGCTGCCGGATCCAAGTGGGCAGACGCATGTCAGTACCTTTCTGGGGGACGACCCCCAGACCCCCGAGGGTCATGACGGACGATCCTCGCTTCGCTGCGGTCATCCGTCATGACATCCCCGGAAGGAATTGGACGATGAGGTCGATGATCTTGATGCCGATGAACGGGGCGATGATCCCGCCCAGGCCGTAGACGTAGAGGTTGCGGCTCAGCAGCTTGGACGCGCTGCTGGGGCGGTAGCTCACACCGCGCAGGGCGAGCGGGATCAGCGCGATGATGACCAGCGCGTTGAAGATGACGGCCGACAGGATCGCCGACTGCGGGCTGTGCAGACGCATGATGTTGAGGGCGTCCAGCCCTGGGAACACCGCCACGAACAGCGCGGGAATGATCGCGAAGTACTTGGCGATGTCGTTGGCGATCGAGAAGGTCGTCAGCGCGCCGCGCGTGATGAGCAGCTGCTTGCCGATCTCCACGATCTCGATGAGCTTGGTCGGGTCTGAGTCCAGGTCCACCATGTTCCCGGCCTCCTTGGCGGCCGAGGTTCCGGTGTTCATCGCCACCCCGACGTCGGCCTGCGCCAGCGCGGGGGCGTCGTTGGTGCCGTCACCGGTCATGGCGACCAGGCGGCCGCCGTCCTGCTCGGCCTTGATGAGGGCGAGCTTGTCCTCGGGCTTGGCCTCGGCGAGGAAGTCGTCAACGCCGGCCTCGTCGGCGATGGCCTTGGCGGTCAGCGGGTTGTCGCCGGTGATCATCACGGTCCGGATGCCCATCCTGCGCATCTCGTCGAACCGTTCCCGCATGCCCGCCTTCACCACGTCCTTGAGATGGATGACGCCCAGGACCCGTACGGTCCCGTTCGTCTTCTCACCGACCACCAGCGGCGTGCCGCCCGAGGCGGAGACACCGTCGACGATCTCGCCCAGCTGCGGCGGCACCGTGCCGCCCTGCTCGCGCACCCAGTCGGCCACCGCCCCCGCCGCGCCCTTGCGCAGCCAGCGGTCGGGCTTGCCGTCGCCGAGCTCGTCCAGGTCGACGCCCGACATACGGGTCTGCGCGGTGAACGGCACCCAGTGGGCGTGCGTCAGCTCGCCCGCACTACGTTCCCGCAGGCCATACCGCTGCTTGGCCAACACCACGACGGACCGGCCCTCAGGGGTCTCGTCGGCGAGGCTCGACAGCTGAGCCGCGTCGGCCAGTTCCCCTTCCGTGGATCCGTCCACGGGGAGGAACTCGGCCGCCTGCCGGTTGCCCAGGGTGATGGTGCCGGTCTTGTCCAGCAGCAGGGTGTTGACGTCGCCCGCCGCCTCGACCGCGCGTCCGCTCATGGCGAGCACGTTGCGCTGCACGAGCCGGTCCATGCCGGCGATGCCGATCGCCGACAGCAGCGCTCCGATCGTCGTGGGGATCAGGCAAACCAGCAGCGAGACCAGCACAACGCCGGTGATGCCGTGGCCGTCCAGCGCGAGCGTGTCAGCGACGCCCGGGTTGGTCGCCTTGGCGTAGATCGCCATCGGCTGCAGCGTCGCCACCGCCAGCAGGAAGATGACCGTCAGCGCCGAGAGCAGGATGTTGAGTGCGATCTCGTTCGGCGTCTTCTGCCGGCTCGATCCCTCCACCAGCGCGATCATCCGGTCGATGAACGACTCGCCCGGGCGCTGCGTGATCTTCACGATGATGCGGTCCGACAACACCTTGGTGCCGCCGGTGACCGCCGAACGGTCACCGCCGGACTCCCGGATGACGGGGGCCGACTCGCCGGTGATCGCCGACTCGTCGACGCTGGCGATGCCCTCGACGACGTCACCGTCCCCGGGGATGATCTCCCCGGCCTCGACGATCACGTGGTCGCCCTGCTTCAGCTCGGGTGCGGCCACCTGCTCCTCGGTCACGCCCGTCCGGCCCGGGGCCCAGTCGGCCAGCCGCCGGGCCATCGCGTCGGTCTTGGCCTTGCGCAGCGAGTCGGCCTGCGCCTTGCCACGGCCCTCGGCCACGGCCTCGGCCAGGTTGGCGAAGATCACCGTCAGCCAGAGCCACACCACGATCAGCCAGGCGAACACGCTCGGCCGGGCCACGGCCAGGACGGTGGTCCACAGCGCGCCGATCTCCACGATCAGCATGACCGGGTTGCGCCAGAGGCTGCGCGGGTCGAGCTTGCGGACGGCGTCCGGCAGCGACCGCACCAGCTGTTTTGGATCAAGCAGCCCGCCGGAGATCTTGCCGCCGCCCTTCGGGGCGGGCGTCTTGGACGACGCGGGCGCGGGACTCGTCTGTGTTGCCATCAGTGCATTCCTTCAGCCAGCGGCCCGAGCGCGAGCGCCGGGAGGAAGGTGAGCGCGACCAGGATGAACGCCACCCCGACGACGAGCCCGACGAACTGCGGCTTGTGCGTGGGCAGCGTGCCCTCCGACGCGGGGGTCTGCCCCTGCCGGGCCAGCGAACCCGCCAGTGCGAGCACGAAGATGATCGGCAGAAAGCGCCCGAACACCATGCACAGCCCGAGCGCGGTGTCGTACCAGACGGTGTTGACCGTGACGCCCGCGAACGCCGACCCGTTGTTGTTCGACGCCGAGGTGAACGCGTACAGCACCTCGCTGAAGCCGTGCGCGCCGCTGTTGAGCATGGCCGCCCGGCCGCTCTCGGTCGCCATCGCGACAGCGGTACCCGCCAGCACGAGGATCGGGGTGATGAGGAAGTACATCGCGGCGAACTTGATCTCGCGGCTGCTGATCTTCTTCCCCAGGTACTCCGGGGTCCGCCCGACCATCAGGCCGGCGACGAACACCGTGATCACCGCGAGCACGAGCATGCCGTAGAGCCCGGCGCCCACGCCGCCCGGAGCGACCTCGCCGAGCATCATGTTGAACATGAGGATCATGCCGCCGAGGCTGGTGTAGGAGTCGTGGAACGAGTTCACGGCGCCGGTCGAGGTGAGCGTCGTCGCCCCGGCGAACGTGGCGGAGTCACGCACCCCGAACCGGGTCTCCACCCCCTCCATCGACGCGCCGGCCGCCGTGGGCACCGTGCCGTGGTGCATCAACTGGAAGACGTTCACCAGCACGATGCTGGTGATGGCGATCGTGGCCATCACGGCGGCGATGGCGTAGCCCTGCCGGTTCTGCCCGACCATCCGGCCGAACGTGCGGCACAGCGCGAACGGGATCACCAGGATCAGGAAGATCTCAAACCAGTTGGTCCAGGACGTGCCGTTCTCGAACGGGTGCGCTGAGTTGGCGTTGTAGAAGCCGCCGCCGTTCGTGCCCAGTTCCTTGATGGCCTCCTGGCTGGCCACCGGGCCACCGGTGATCGCCTGATGCCCGCCCGCCACGGTGTTGACCACGTGGTCCTGGGCGTTCCAGAAGTTCTGCACCAGCCCACCGCTGATCAGCACGATGGCGGCGACGAACGCGATCGGCAGCAGGATCCGGACCGATCCACGGGTCAGGTCGACCCAGAAGTTGCCCAGCTGCTCGGTCTTCTTCCTGGCGAAACCCCGCACCAGCGCGATCGCCACACAGATGCCGACTGCCGCCGACACGAAGTTCTGCACCGCGAGGCCGGCCATCTGCACCAGATGCCCCATCGTCGACTCGCCGGAGTAGGACTGCCAGTTGGTGTTGGTCACGAAGCTGACAGCGGTGTTCCAAGCCTGATCCGGCTTGACCGGCGTGAACCCCAGCGACAACAGCAGCCGGTCCTGCACCCGCTGGAACACGTACAAGAACAGGATGCCGACCACCGAGAACGCCAGCACACCGCGCGCGTACACGCCCCAGGTCTGCTCGGCCTCCGGCTCGACGCCGATGACCTTGTAGATCCCGCGCTCAAGGCGCGAGTGCTTCGTACCGCTGTAGACGCGGTACATGTAGTCGCCCAGCGGCTTGTAAGCCACCGCCAGCGCGACCACTAGGGATCCGAGGAAGAGGACCCCCGCGACGGTCGTACTCATCTAGAAGCGCTCCGGGTACAAGAGGGCGGCGATCAGAAAGACGATCAGCCCGGCCGCCAGGATCAGGCCGACCAGGTTCTCGGCGGTCACAGCCTCTCCACGCCCTTCACCAGCAGGCCGAGCAGGACGAATATCGCCACTGTCAGCAGGACGAACGCCACGTCATGCATCGTTGTCGGTTTCCTTTGTCGTCACGGAACGGTGTGATTACCCCGGCGGAGACGGCTCGCCTCCCCGGCCTCGCTTCCAAGGCCCAAACGGAGTAAACCCCCCAAGGGAGCAGGTTTTGGGTCACCTTGACGGGGTCTTAACGCCGACCGGCTGATCTTTGACGGCTCCCTAACAGACAGGCCATGGCCGGCCACGTGGGCGGCCGGGCGAGGGGCTGTAATGAGGGGCGGCCCATCGGGTGATACTGGCGTCGATGATGGTGGGACGCCCCGAGGCCAGAGCGGTGCGGAACGCGTCCTCGAACTCCTCCAGCGTCTCCACGCGGTGGCCATCCGCGCCGCAGGCACGCGCGTACGCGGCGAGGACTGGGTAGGAGTCCGACATCGCGACGGCCAGCCCGGAGAACAGGTTGAACGCCCCAGGCCCGGCCGTGGCGAAGCAGAGCCGGGGTAGCTTTACACCGGGGCCTTGTGGTCGGGTGTGGCGTGCCATTGCGTGGAATGGCGCTCGTGCGTTTCGGTCGTACCGTTCACAAAGAACCGCTCGTAGTAATCCAGCTCGACATGGTGCGTCTGGAGCCATATGCCAGGCACGTGAATGGCGTCGGCGTGTGCGGGGAACCGCCCGTGCGTCGCGTGGATGTAGGCGCAGATGTCCCGCGTGCAGTCGATCACCCGCTGGTCGTACTCGCTCGCGTCGGCCAGATAGCGCTGCCCGTAGTCGCCCTTGTAGATACGGGCGAAGGTCTCCCGATCGGTGTAGATGCCGTCCGGTCCGAACTTCGCCTGAACGACGGCATCGACGGCCTTCTCCATCGACGGGTGGTTGGGCGGGCAGGAGGCCTTGATGAGCTGCTCTCCGTTGGCCCGGAGCCCGACCGGGTGGGAACGCAGATTGGTGTACTTCGGCAGCGGCACGTGCCAGCGCAGGATGTCGGCGGGACGGAAGCGCGGTGTGACGAAGTCGAAGCCGAGCATCCGGCCGTACGCGCCGGAGAACTTCGGGTCGCCCAACATGATCAGCGGGTGCATCGTGGCGTGGATCCAGGAGCCGAGTCCCATGCCGTCCGCGACCAGCATCATGTTCTGCAGAAGCAGGTCGGCCTCAACCTGGGTGCGCATCGGTCCCAGCGCACCGAGCGGCAGCTTGATGTCCTTGTTCAAAAACCCGTTCCTCACCCACTTCCGCACGCCCGCCGGGCGATAGAAGTTGCGGTCGTCGACGATCGTCGGCCTGGCCCCCTCCGGCTGGGTGAGCAGATACATCAGCGCGTTGATGTACTGGTGGGAGATGTCGACGACGGGCAGGAAGACCGTCGTGCCGGGCAGGTTGGACAGGAAACGGTTGGAGTCCAGGTAGGCGGGGAAGTCTCGCATCCCTTCGGGAACGTCGAGACGGTGGTCCAGGACCTGCACCTTGGCCTGGCGTGCCCGTTCGACCAGCGTGTCGGCGTCGAAGGGCAGGTCCGGGGCGGGCGGCAGCTTCCTCAGGAAGTAGGTGCCGCTGTCGTTGATCATGAAGAAGTGGGTGCCCTGCGCGTTGTCGGGGCTGCCCGCCGTCCGCCCGGCCATGTTGACGTTCGGCTTGGCCATGATGGGCTTCCCGTTGCGCGGGTCCTCGAACGGGCGGTCCGGCATGGTCAGGCCGGAGCAGCCGGTGAGCGCGATGAGCACCGCCTCCTCCACCTCCTCCAGCGGCATCGGCCGGTGCGGGGACTCGTAGCTCATCGAACGGGCCGGAACGGAGGCGCCGCGGCTGACCCGGTGGGTACGCCGTCTCCAGATGGTCTCCAGCAATGGCCGGGAGAGAAGATCGTTCAGTCCCTCCTGCCTGACCTTCTGATTCGCGGTCATGCCGGCCTCCCTTAGCCGCGCCGCTTGCCGGACGCGTGTTGGTCGGGTTCGTCGGGCATGGCGGGCCGCCACGGGGCGAACGCGCTGGCGGTCCTCGGCAGGAAGCCGGCCAATTCGGGGCAATGCCGCAGGATGACGCTCTTCATGTCGTTGCGCTCGATCCAGTCCAGCCCCAGCGCGGTGTAGATCTCGGCCCTGAAGTCGACCGTGAGGAAGCGGTCGCTCTGCAGCCGGCGGCTGGCCATGAGGATGAAGATGCGGAAGGCCGTGTCGCTGAAGCCGAATCCCTTGGGCGGATTCTCCGCGTAGAGCCCGACCATCGTGTCGATGTCGTCGACCGTGCGGTAGACGTCCTTGAGCCGCGCCACCGTCTCCGGGTCGGAGGTGAGGTCCTCGAAGCGCCGCAGGCGCGGCTTGTGCAGACCGGCGCGGAAGTCGTTGTAGCGCGGGACACCGCGGCGGCGGGTGCGCATGATGTCGACCACGGACAGGTCGATGATCTCTCCGTCCCGTTCGAACGCCTGGAGCGCGCGCGGGAAGTTGTGGAGGGTGATCGCGCCCGGGTGGGCGATGCCGAGCGAGTAGAGCGAGTTCGGCAGGCCGATCTTGCGGATGAGGGCCTCCGTCGCGGTGCCCTGCACGTCGTTGAAGCCCAGGGTGTCGAGCGTCCGGCCAGACCGGTGGTCGGCGATCTCGTAGTCGTCGGGGATCAGCGGGTGCATCCGGTAGACGGTGACGAAGTCCTCGGTGAGCGAGTAGGGCGCGGAGTGGTGGTCGGGCAGGGTCTTGGGGATGCCGGTCAGCGCGTGCGCGTCGGCCAGCCACAGGCCCAGTTGGGTCAGCCAGTTCTTCGGCGGCCCCGACCAGTTGGCCCGCAGACCGATGTCGATCACATCGGTGGCGAGGATCGCGGGGGTCCACTCCACCGTGTGGATCTTGGCGATGAGGGCGGAGACGACGAGCCTCGCCGTGTGGTGGACGCTGTCCTCGTCCATGCGCGGGTATTCGCTCCGCAGGGCCTCGCACACCGCGTTGTGTTCACGGGCGAAGAGGGTGTGCATCGTGCTGAGACCCAGCCACCAGTTGTCGCGGAAGCCGGTGATCGGAAAGCCGTTCGGGCCGGACGGCAGGTGTCCCTCTTCGAGATGCAGGGCGGCGCCGCCGTCCGGCTCGCGTAGGGATTTCGCGACGGTCTCGTCGCCGCCGTACACCTCCGAGCCGTCCCACCAATGGGAGGCGTTGTTGGCGAACAGGATCGGCGGCTCTGTGCCAGGGCGGGGGTACATGCCCTCGTCGTCGGCGAAGCGCATCACCTTCTCCGGCTTTCCACTCGGGGTGTTGCTCCAGGTCATGCCGGGCGGCAGCGGCACCTCGACACTCTTGGCCCCGGTCGGGTAGCGCTTGTGGCTGACCCAGTCGTGTACCTGGAACTGGATCCACGCGGCGGCGATGATGTTCAGCGAAGGCGCCGGGATGAAGGTGTCGCGGTGGAGCAGTTCCCTGCTGACGACCACGGGATTGGGCACGTTGTGCAGTTCGGGCTGGTAGACGGGTGGGAGATTGCGGCCGAAGGGCGAGCCGAGGGCGCCCATCGCCGGCGCGGACAGGTCGTTGTAGGTGCCGTCGTAACTGCGCCTGACCCGCAGGTGCTCGTCGATCGGCGGGGGCACCGGATGCGCTTTCGGCGCCGCCTCGCGGATCTCGGGGTCGATGAGGTTGCGACGGCGCAGCGCATGCCGGAAGGCCTGGACGTTGAGGAGTCCGGCGTACGTCGGCAGCCTGTGCCAGGGGACGAACCGGTTGACGGCGCGGAATCCCTTCTCCAGCGCTCCTCCGACCACGATGTTGCGCTTCGGCGTCGGTGTGATGAAGCGGTATCCCCGGCGGTGGGCGCTGGATGCCTCGTAGGCGACCTTGCGGGCACGGTTCAGGTTGCCGAGGGGCCGGAACTCCTCCGTGGTGTTCCACGGGTCGAAGGCGAGCTGGTCGACGCGCGACGCGACGGCGCGGGCGTCCGCGGTATCGAGGTTCTGCCTCGGGATCGTCAGCGTCGCCACCGGGACGGCGGGCGCGTCCTCCTCACTCCAGTCGGCCGCGCCGTTCTCGATGGGTGTGCGCCTGAAGTCGGTGAAGCGCTGTACGCACAGTTCGAAGACGATGTCCGACTTGGCCAGCCGCGCGGAGAGCTCATGCCCCAGGTAGTCGGGATCACGCTGTGACGGAGGAGGCGCCGAGGGCGCGGCCGCGGTGGGGCGGAGCCGGTAACGCACCGGCCCGGTGTGCCCCCACAGGATCGCGCCGCGGCTCCAGTACGTCTCGAGCGCGAGGCTGCGCACCTGGTGCCTGGTCCCCGCGGTCACGTTCCGCCGCATGCGCGCGGCGTTGGACCAGCCTACTGACAGGGGAAGCTTGACCAGCAGCGCGATCCCCTTGCGCAGGGTCGAGTCCGCACCGGCCATGGCCTGCGCGAACGCGACGAACTCACGCGCGTTCCGTGCGTGGGAGACCGGATGGTTCGTCATGAGGAGGTCATGGGCCTGATCGGGCCCTACCTGGATCCGCAGTGCCGCACCCCGCAGGTCAGGTGCGAAGTCCGGCTGGCGGACCCCGCTGGCGTTGGACAGCCGGACGACGACCGGGTATTCGGCGCCGGGCTGGGCGAAACCGGCTCGCAGTTCGCCCGGAAGGTCCGGGCGGAACCTCAGCCTGGCGTTCTCGACGCCGAGGATGCCCTTCGCGTGGAAGGTCCGCTCGACACCGGCGGCCCCGGTGCGCTTCTTGATCTTCAACTGGACCCGCATGAGGTCGCGGGCGAGCCGCTCGAAGATCGCCCGTTCGGCCTCGGGAGTACCGCCGGCATAACGCTCGTACCGCTCGGCCTCAGACACTTCGGCTGCCGGCCGGGTCTTCCCGACAATCTGCTCGTGCTGCTTGGCCTCGCGCATGTGGCTCTCCCCTTGTCGGCCGGTTCACTTCGTCGGCATTCCCGTCACACCGTCCCGGTCATCCAGCAGTCGAGAACAAGACAGACAAAGTCTGCACAAGCGAACGAAAATCATCTGCCGACGCGGTGATCATTACCGAGATCGTCAGTCGCCGAACTCGTTCTGCCCGCCGCCTGCGGCAAGGGAAGAGATGTAACGCCGGGGGAAGTGATCCTCGATGGAATATGCGGCGGGCAGTGAGCGGATCAGCTGCAATTTGTCGGCAGCGAACGCCAGACCGGCCAACAGTATCGCTGGCGCGCCCGGAGTCTGGGATGTGGGCCGCGTACTTTCCTCCCACTTTTGCGCGGACGACCGGAAGGAGCGGCCACGTTGTCCCAGCAGACCTGCCAGGGGGTTGCCAAAGCGCGGAGCCCGATACAAAAATTCGCGCCCGAAATGCCGGAACGCCCCCGACGCCGCTGGTGGTAGATGCGGGACCATATCGTTGCCATAAATGTACCGGATGACATTCTCGTGGAGGAATTCATCCCGCTGGCAGGCTTCCGCGAAATCAGGATTGCCGATCATCGGCTGACCGAAGGTGTAGACCGCCCTGAGCCGATGCGCGAACGCCTCCCGGTACTTGCGTTCATGCCTCACCATGACGGCCATGAGCCCTGCCATCGCGCCGCCCAAGCTGTGCCCGGTGATGTAGAGCGCCTCCAGGTCATTACCGTGACCGCCATCGGAAGGCACAACCGACCGGCCTTCGCAGCCGCGCTTCAGCGTGTCCATGACCTCAAAACGCGTCGCCCGCGTGTTGCGGTAGAAGCCGCCGTGCACCGTAGGACGGCGGGCGTCGACCTGGTAGCTGATCCGCTCCGGCTCAAGGTCGAGGTTGACCATCCAGTTGATGAGGCTCAGCGGCTCCGTGCCCCGGTAGCACAGGATGGCGACTCTCCCGCTCTTGCTCTGAACCACGAATGCCGTCGACCGGAGAAGCAGCGGGTCGACGGACAACTGGATCATCCGGCAATGATTGTCCTCAAGCCCCAGCCTCGCCATGATCATGGACACGGTTTCCGGGCCCGAGTAGGCATAGGCAGAACACGTCGCCATGACATGCGCGATTTCGTGATCCGGATGCGTTCTGGCGTGTAGTAACCGCTCCTCCAGATCCTTGTAGACGGGGAATCCCGAAGTCACACGAGCACCGAAGGGACGAAGTTCCTCGTAGGCCGGAGCCCTCGCCTCCCGTGTCCAGAGGTCCCCCGGAACCCTTAATGGCCGCTCTCCCGAAACGATTCGGATGGCCCTCGCAGCGTCCACCCCATACCCCTTCCGGTCATGTGCGGAGATGGCGCCACCAGGGCGGCGTGAAATCCCTGGATCTGCCCGCTTAGTTCAATGTCCTTGGCAGCCTGGGAAGAAACACCTGTGGTCGCAAAGCTCATATCAAGTGCAGAGGAACCGAACCGCCCGACCTAGGTGTTGCGGGTCATGACGTTGTCGGCGTCGGTCAGTGGCTTCTGGGGGTAGGCGCGGAGCACAAGGGATGTGGTGACAGGGCCGTAACGGGCAAGTGCGTCGACAACTTCTTCGAGTCGTCCAGCCTGCGGGCAATAGACGTCGAAGATGAGGCAGTCTTCCCCGGTGACTCTGAGGGTGGAGGCGATTTCGGGGGTCCGGGAGGCGAAGTCCAAGGCGCGTGAGAGCTGGGCGTGCGTGGCGCGGAGCCGGATGACCGCGTGAATGTTCAGCCCGAGGGCTGCCGGGTCGACCACGGCTCGGTAGCCGGTGATGACGCCGTTCTTCTCCAGCCGTTGGATGCGCGCGCTGGCCGCGGGCTGCGAGAGTCCGACGCGGCGCCCTACCTCCGCGCCGGTCAGCCGACCGTCGGCCTGGAGCAGAGCGAGGATGTCTCGGTCTATCCGGTCGAATGATTCCATCGTTGTCCGCACTTCTTTCCTTGAGATCACTTGTGCCACCACCGCTGCCCTGATGCATCCAACAGAATCTGCGCCAGGCGCTCCCAGGATCGCAGGGAGCGACGAGTGAAACGGTGGTGGGCAGTGGTCGCGTACGTCGTCATCCCGGGTATCGACGGCTCGGACGGGCGGCACTGGCAGACCTTGTGGGAGCGGCAGTGGGGCACCTCAGCGGTGAGGATCTCCCCTGCCTCGTGGTCCGCCCCCGATCTGGATGACTGGGTCGACGCTGTCCAGGAGGCGTACGACGACGCTTCCCGGCAGGACAGCCGCGTTGTGTTGGTAGCTCACAGCCTGGGCTGCTGGGCTGCGTCCATCTGGCTGAACAAGAACCCCTCCAGCCCGACAGGCGGCGCATTCCTGGTCGCGCCGCCCGACCCGCACGGGCCGGCCTTCCCACGCCAGGCGGCCGCGACGTTCATGGAGGTGTCGGCACAACCGTTGCCGTGCCCGGCCCTGGTGGTGGGCAGCGGCGACGACCCGTACTGCACCTCCGAGGCGGCCGCCGGCTTCGCGTCGCGGTGGGAGGCGCGATGGCACCTGGCGGGCGCGTACGGACACATCAACTCCGCAAGCGGCCTGGGCTCGTGGCAGCACGGCCGTGAACTCCTGGACTCGCTGACCCAGCAATGATCAACCACTGCACGGGACGGATGGCCACGGCCACAGGACAGGCTCTAGAGGTCGAGTAGCAAGGCGCAGTGGTCGGATACCTCCGGTTCGGTGACGATCTCGAACCGTCGGACAGCGGTGGGCTCGGAGACCAGCAGATAACTGGCATGCCGGAGCGGTTTGGGATAGCGGGAGGTCCGGGTGTCGGCGTCCCGGACCAGATCGACCAGCCCCAGCCCCGCGAGGACCTGGAACGTCTCGCTGTCGGGCAGCAGGTTGAAGTCGCCGCACACCACCGTCAGGTCACCGTCTTCGCGCACGCCGGTGATAAGGTCCGCGAGCCGCTTGGCCTGCGCCCGCCGAGCCGGGGTATCGCCCTTCCCACGTGGGTCTCGCAGGCCGTGGATGTGGACGACGGTGACGAACCGCCGGGCTTGACGGTCGAAAACACGCACGGCCTGAGCGGCGCGGGGGCGGCCATCGGTTGGCCATTGACCTTGGTGTTCGACGTAGTCGCCGTGCACGAACGCCGATCGCATGCCGACGACGGCAAGTGTCTCGGCGACGAAGGCCGCCAGTCCGAAATCCTGCTGATGCCAACTGCCCTCGTGGTCGAGGACCGGGCCGGCGTCGCTGGCGGTGAAGAGCCCGTGGTGACGGGGCAGCAGCGAGCGAATGTCGGCCAGGAGGTCTGCTCGCTGCGGCAGCGACCGCTCAGCGTCGTCGAAGCGTGTCCACCCGCCGACAGCCGCGGTGTGAGTGACCTCCTGGAGACACAGGATGTCGGCGCCGCATGTGCCGAGCCAGCGGGCGAGTTCGTCGAACATCGCGCCGCCCCAGGCGTTGAGAGAGATGATCCGCACGGGTATGAACCTAGGGCGTGTCCCGTAGCGGTGGGCCTCACCGCCGAGCAGGCGGGTGTCCGCAGGTCCGCCAGCAGGCGCGCCACTGGCGGACCCGGTCCGGACATTCCAAAGAACGCGTGCAAGGAGCTCGGGTGGCCGGATGTGGGTGGGTCAGGCTACGCGGACGCCGCCTGCGAAGGGGCGGCCGGAGATGGAGCTGACCTTGACGACATCACAGGTCTGCGGGGCGTGGACCATCTTGCCGCCTCCGATGTACAGACCCATGTGGTGCAGGTCGCTGTAGAAGAAGACCAAATCGCCCGGCTGCAGCTGGCTCTGTGAAACGCGGGTGCCCGCAGTGAACTGGCTGCCGGTGTAGTGCGGCAAGCCGATCCCTACCTGGGCATAGGCGTACAGGGTCAGCCCCGAGCAGTCAAAGCCCTTGATGTTGCGGCCCTGCGCCGTGCCATAGCTCGGCCCGGACGCACTGCCCCCACCCCATGAGTACGGAACGCCGAGCTGGCTGAGGGCGGCGCGCACAGCTCCCATCGCCTTGGTCGAAGCCTTGCCGGGGGCCACGTTCGGGGCCTGCCCTGGCTTGGACGGCGTGATCTTTCCCAGCGCCTTCTGGACCTTTTTGAGCCGGGTCTGCAGCTCGCGCCGTTTGCGTTCGGCCGCGGCGGTGAGGTCGCGTACCTCCTTGGCGCGCACCTCGGCCGACTTGCGGGCGCGTTCGGACGACTGCACGGCTTGAAGCAGAGCCCCGACTTGTGTGCCGTGCTGCTGAGCGAAGAAGTTCAGCGTGGCGGAGCGGTCCAAGATCGCCTGAGGGTCGCCCGAGGAGGCCATGGCCGCCGCCGGGTCGACCGCGCCGTTCTTGTAGGCGTCCGCAGCCACCCGCGCGACCTGGGCACGGACCTTGACCAGGGTCTCGTTCTGCCGCCGCGCGTTGTCCTGGGCGATCTTGGCGGCGCGCTGGGCCTGCTGCAACCGCACCCGCAGCCCGTTGTACTGCTCACTGAGCTGCTCAGCCTGATCGGCCAGCTTCTTCTCCTGAGCGGTCAACTCCCGGCGCGAGGGCTTGGGCTCGGCCACGGCCAGCTCCGCGGGCAGAAGACCCAACGTCGCGGTGATGGCGGCCGTTCCAGCCACGGCGACGGTGAAGCGAGTGAGCCCATGGCTCTTGCCCGTGGCGCCTCGTCGCTGCATCTATGCATCTCTCCTGTCGGTCGCCGACCCAGCGCGTCACCGCACCGCACTCCTACAGGGCATAGGAGCCATGCTCTGACAGAGCGTAGGAGGTTGTGACCACATACGCCACCGAAGTGGGCAAATTGCCTCATTTGCCGCAGGTGTGTCAGCAGACTCCGGCCAGCGAGGAGAGTGTGGCGGCGGCAGTGATCACCGGTATCGCCGCCGTGCCGGCAGCCACCGCCCAAATGAGGGCTCGTCGCGCGTGGTTCGGCGTACCGGTGGACGCGGGGGTCTCAAGCCGGGTGAGGCGCCTCGACAGCATGCCTTCTCCGCCGCCGGCCGCGGCCAGCGCTCCGGCGAGCCCAGGCGTGGATGCGACCTGGCGCAGAGCATCGGCGAGAGTGCGCCGTCCCCATCTGCGCGCCGCCGCGTCGTCGGCAGACATCTCCAGGAGCATCGGCAGAGTTGCCTTGGCGAGCCGGACGGTGGGCAGCCAGGGCAGCAAGGTGTGGGCCAGGTCCAAGAAGAGCAGCAGGGCGTGGTGGCGCTGACGCAGATGGGCCCGCTCATGTGCAAGGACGGCCTGGAGCTGGAGACCGGTGAGCCGGGTCTGCGCGCCTGTGCTCACCACGATCGGACGCCATCGGGACGGGAGGCAGTACGCGACGGGCAAGGGATGATCCAGAAGGAGGACGTCGGTGTTCCGGCGATCCTCTCGCGCGACGAGATGCAGCATCGAGCGGTGTTCACGCCGGCGGCGGACGGCGCGCCGGAGCCGAGGCAACCCCTGTGCCAGCCGGGTGCCGCAGGCGACCATGAGCACGAGGCTGGTCAGGCCGCCCAGGATGAAGGCCACCGGCGAGTGGTGCGGCAGGCAGTTGTGCATCCACTCCAGGAGCCCGTGCCCCGGGGTCGGGGGCACGAGCAGCGCTATCGCGGTCAGGGCGGCCGTCACCGTGACCGTGCCCAGCAGCAGGCCCGCCCAGCAGGCGACAAGAGCACCCGGATGCTCCGCGAGCCGACGCAGCCGAACCAGAAAAGGCCCTGCCAGATAACCCAGCAGGACTGTGGCGGCGACCAGGCCGATCAGCAGCGCGGACATGCGCTCAAGTTACTTGCTTGCCGCTGGTGCGCCGGTGTAGCGCCTCCAGCAGCTGTTGGGCGTCTTCGGGGGCGACGCTCTCGGCGAACCGCGCGAGGATCGCGCCGTGATCGTCGTTTTCGGTCAGCGCTCCCAACATCAGATCGACGGCATAGTCCTCACGCGCCCGCTTCGGCGCATACCTGAACGCCAGGCCGTCAGGAGCGCGCTCGGCCATCCCCTTACCTACAAGGCGTTCCGCCACAGTCTGGACCGTGTTGTAAGCGAGGGATTTGCGCGACCCGTCGTTCAGGGTCTCCAACAGTTCACGGACCCGCAGCGGCCTTGGCGCCGACCACAGCACATCCATCACCGCGCGCTCAAGGGAGCCGCCCAATTCAGCCACAGCGCCACCTCCATTCCCCATTGTGCCGTCGAAAGCCTTCGTGCGGCCCGGGCTTCACGGGGTCGCCCGGTTCCTGATCATCGAACGAGCATTCCGCTCAAGCCGTCAAGCGCTGGTCCGGCAACGATTCCGAGTACGACGGCGGCCACGGCGCAGCCGTAGGCAACGCTTCTGCTCCACGAACCAGCGCGCTCCAGATTGGTCTCCTGGCTGGAAGTCCCCTGGCTGGAAGTCCCCTGGCTGGGAGCCGGGACCTCCCGGGCGAACAGAGGCACCACCCACCGCAGGTAGTAGAAGAGGCTGACGACCGTGTTGATCGCCGCGACGACCATCAGCCAGGCGAAACCCGCGTCGGTGGCTGCCGTGAACACGCTCACTTTGCCGACGAACACCGCCGTCGGCGGCGTTCCCACCAAGCCGAGCAGGCAGACGATCAGGGACAGGGCAAGGCCCCGATTGCGGTGGAAAAGCCCTGTATAGGCGGAGAGCGTCGTGGCCTTTGGGAACTCGGCGACGACGGCGAAGGCACCGAGGTTGGTGATGGCGTACCCGGCGAGGTAGAAGAGCAGCGCCGCAAGCCCGAACGCGTCGTCGCGTCCTGCGGCGACCACCGCGAGAAGCACGTAGCCGACCTGGCTGATGGTCGAGTAGCCGAGCAGGCGGCGCGGGTGGTCCTGGAAGAACGCGGCGAGGTTGCCCAACGTCATGCTGGCCGTGGCGAGCAACGCGATGAGCAGTCTCCAGCGGACATCGGCGGGCTCCAGCGCCTGGTCGAAGAGCCGGTAGACCGCGACCATCCCGCCGATCTTGGGGACGGTGGTGACGAACGCCGCGACCGGGGCGGACGCGCCTTCGGCGACGTCGGGGACCCAGAAGTGCCCGGGAACCGCCCCGATCTTGAACGCGAGCCCGGCGAGCAGGACGACGATGCCCACGGCGACGGCGCCGAAGGGCGCTCCCCCGACCGCCTCCCGGAGCGAGCCATAGCCGGTGGCCCCGGTCGCGCCGTACAGGATGGTGACGCCCGCGAGCATCGCGACGCCCAGGAAGGCTCCCATCAGGTAGTACTTCAGCGCCGCCTCGGTGCCGGGGGCGTCCTTGCCGAAGCCGGTGAGCGCGTACGCGGGGATGCTGGCCAGCAAGTACGCGGCGACCAGCACGAGCAAGTCGCTTACCCCGCCCAGCAGCACCGTGCCCAGCGCGGCGAGCAGCAGAAGCGTCACGAACTCGGTCTCGCGGGGGTGGCCGCGGATCGTGTCACGGGATATCCCGAGCACCAGCAACATCGCGGCCATCACCGTGATCCGCGTGGCGTGCGTTCCGATGTCGATGGCATAGGTGTCGAAGGCCATCTCATCGGGCCCGGTGGCCGCCGCGATGGCGGCGGTGATCCCGGCCACGAGGGCGATGGCGGCGATGACCGAGACCACCCACTGCCGCGCTCGCGGCAGGAACAGGCCCGTGAGCAGGCCGAGGACCGCTCCCCCGAGCAGAATCAGCTCGGGCAGCAACGCGACCGGGTTCTCGTTCACCGTGCGACCAGCTCCACGACCGTGCGCGAGGCGGGTTCGATCACGTCCAGCAGGAATCTCGGGAAGATCCCGATGATCAGCGCCGCGACGAGCAACGGTGCGATCGCGGCCACCTCGGCCACGGTGAGATCAGCGAACGCCGTGTCACCGGGGCCCAGGAAGATCCGCTGGTAGGCGCGCAGGAAAAGGCCAGCCGTGATGAGGATTCCCAGCACGGCGAGCGCGGTCGCGACCGTGGCGGTGGCCAGCCCGCCCGTGAAGATCTGGAATTCGGCGATGAATCCGGAGAAGCCCGGGAGCCCCAGCGAGGCGAACGCGGCCACGGCGGTCAGTCCGCTGAGCCTGGGCGCCTGCCCGGCGAGCCCGCCGTACTCGCCCATCTCGTAGGTGCGGCGCCGGTCGTAGAGGACGCCCGCGATCAGGAAGAGCCCGCCGGTGATGAGCCCGTGGCTGACCATCTGCGTCACCGCGCCGGTGACCGCAAGCTCCCGCGCCTGCGCGTCACCGCGTGCGACTACACCGGCCGCTCCGACGGCGAGCACGATGTAGCCCATGTGGTTGACGGAGGTGTAGGCCACCATCCGTTTGAAGTTCTCCTGGGCCAGTGCCACCAGCGCCCCGTACAGAACGCTGACAAGCCCGACGATGACGATGACCCAGGCGTAACGGCGCCAGGTGTCGGGCAGCATCGGCATGGCGATGCGGACGAAACCGTACGTACCCATCTTCAGCAGCACCCCGGCGAGGATCGCCGAGCCTGCGGCGGGCGCGTCGGTGTGTGCAGGTGGCAGCCACGTGTGGAACGGGACGGTCGGTGTCTTGACGGCCAGTCCGATGCCAAGCGCGAGCAACACCAGTCCGGCGGTCGTTCCTCCCCTGGCCAGCGGGTTCTGCCGGGACAGCTCGACCATGTCGAAGGTGTGCGGGTCGGCGGCGAGGAAGAGCCCGATGAACGCCACGAGCAGGGCGAGCGAGCCGAGGAAGGTGTAAAGGAAGAACTTCAGCGCCGCCCGCCCCCGCTCACCATGCCCCCACACGGCGATCACGAAGTACATGCCGACGATCGACAGGTCGAAGAAGACGAAGAACAGGATCAGGTCCAGCGCCGCGAAAAGCCCAAGGGAGACTGACTCCAGGAAGAGGAAGAGCGCGGCGTACGCGCGGAACCGGCCGCCCTCAGGCGCCGGATAGACGGCGCAGGCCAGGAAGAGCACCGCCGTGAGTGCCAAGAGCGGAAGTGAGAGGCCATCGACGCCCACGTGGTAACCCGAGTCCACCGACGGGATCCATTGCAGGTCGGTCTCGTAACCGATGCCGCCGCCCGCGTCGTAGCCGACCCACAACCAGACCACCAGAACGAGGTCGACCACGGAGACCGTGACCCACGCGATCCGGACTGCTCTGTCGGTCATGCGTGGCACCGCGCCCAGCATCAACGCGGCGGCCAGCGGCAAGAAGATCACCAAGCTGAGCACGGTCACCTCACCTCACCAGCACCAGGATCAACGCGAGGGCGGCGAACAGCGCTGCCGCCTGCGCGTAGTAGGCGTGCAGTTGTCCGGTCTGCGGCCGCCGGGCCAAGCGGCCCAGCCAACGGAAGCCACCGGCGACGCCGCTCACGACCGCGTCGATCGGGTGTTCCAGTCGCAGGTCCGCCAGCCGTGCCACCTTGTGGACGGCCTCGGCGGCGACGTCCACTCCCCTGTCCACGACCCGGTCGTCGAAGCGGGCGAGCGCGTGTGCGAGCGCGAAGGTCGGGCGAACGAGCAGCACATGGGCCGCGCGTTCCAATCCCAGCCAGCCCGCCAACGCGGCCTGGACCGGGATTGGCAACCGCGCACCACGACGGACGACGGCGATCGTGCCGCATACCGCTGCCAACGCGAGCACGGCCGACAGAACCAACTGCCAGCCGGCAGGCTCGGTCGCCGGAGAACCGATCAGTTCGGCGAACTCGTCGGCGACCGCCGGGATCGCATAGACGCCTAGCACGGCGGAGATCACGGCCAGCACCGGGATTGGGCCGGCTCGCCATCCACCCACCGCGTCCGGAGTCTCCTCGGAGTCGCGCGAGATCTCCCCACCATCGCGCGGGCGCTGCCAGATGATCGCGATCGCCTTGGCCGAGTAGAGCGCGCCCAGCAGCGCAGCCACGAGCGCTACCACGTACAAAGCGGAGCTTTCCGCCCAGGCCGCCGTCAGCACGGCATCCT
Source organism: Actinomadura sp. 6N118 (assembly GCF_044326415.1). Taxonomy (NCBI): domain Bacteria; kingdom Bacillati; phylum Actinomycetota; class Actinomycetes; order Streptosporangiales; family Thermomonosporaceae; genus Actinomadura; species Actinomadura sp. 6N118. The sequence continues at coordinate 139,511 of NZ_JBIRAZ010000014.1, forward strand.
TGGTCGCCCACAGGGAAAGCGGCGCCAACCCGGCGAGCGTCAGCCCTCCTGCGGTGAAGGCGGCACCTACGCGGGGCAGGCGGTGGCCGGCTCCCCGCAGCCTTTCCAGATCCTTGGTCCCGAGTGTGGCGAGCCAGACGCCGGCGACCAGGAACAGCAGGCTCTTGGTGGCGGCGTGGCCGACGAGGTGCGCGACGCCTCCGCCGACCCCGGCCGCCCCTGCGGCGAGGACCATGAACCCGATCTGGGCGCAGGTCGAAGCCGCCAGCAGCTGCTTGAGATCGGGTTGCGCGATGGCGACCGCGCCCAGCACCAGGGCGGTCACGGCCCCGGCCCAGGCGACGAGCGGGCCTGCCCAGTCAGTGGCGGCGAGCAACGGCTGAAGCCGCAGGAGGAGGTACGCGCCCGCCGCGACCATGGTCGCCGAGTGCAGCAATGCCGATACCGGGCTGGGACCCTCCATCGCCCGCGACAACCAGAAGGAGAACGGGAGCTGGGCCGACTTGCCGAGAGCGGCGACGACGACACCGGCGGCGATCACCTGTCGCCAGCCGCTGCTCGCCTGGGGAAGCTGGTCGAGCACCAGGGTGCCGGCACCGGCGAGCGCGGCTCCGGCGGCAATGTAGAGCCCCAGGTCGCCGGCGCGAGTGGTGAGGAACGCGGTGGTGGCGGCGTCCACCCGTCGTGGTTCCCGCCACCAGAAGCCGATGAGCGCGTACGAGGTGGCGCCCATGACCTCCCAGGCCATCAGCAGCAGCGGCAAGGTCGTGGCCGTGACGGTCACCAGCATCGAACCGGCGAACAGCAACATCAGCCCGAAAAAGCGCGCCCGCGCCTCGTCCGGCCCGAACTCTCCGACGGAGTAGACCAGCACCGCGAACGTCACCGCCGTGACCGTCACCACCATGACCGCCGAGAGACCGTCGACGGCCAGTCCGCCCGGGGCGCCCGCGATGAACGGAACCATCGCGGATGGCCGTACGAACGCTGCGGCGATCGCAAGGCCCAGCGACAGCGCGGCCGCGCTCACGCCGGCGGCCGGAGCGGCCCGGTCGCCGCGCCGTCCGGCCGACACCAGGACGGCGCCCGTGACCAGCGGCACGGCGGGCAACAGCCAGACCAGGGCACTCATCCCTTGAGGTCCTCGGCGTCATCGGTGACGTCGACGTCACGGGCCCGGAAGATGGCGGTCGTGGCGGCGAAGCCCATCGCCATCTCCAGCGCCATGACGGTGACCGCGACGAGGACGACCAGCTGCCCGTCAGCGGTGGCCGGGGCGACGAAGTACCAGAACGCGCCGCCCGCCACGAGCACCCCGTTCACCATCAGCTCCAGGCCCATCATGATCATGACGATGGACTGCTGGGTCAGCGCCCCGTAGAGGCCGACCGCGAAGAGCGCCGCGGCGAGGATCAGAAAGGCGTCGAGTGTCACCGGCGGCCTCCCGGGATCGGGTCGTCGGGCCGCCGTCGCTCGAGGCGGTCGCCGTACCGGTCGTACCGCCCCCGGTCGGTCGCCAGCACCACGCTGGCGATCATCGTGGCCAGGATGGCGACCCCGATCACGATCATCAGCAACATCTGCGGACCCATGATCGCCTCACCGACCTGCATGGTCGGGTCCATCGGCCGCGCGCCCCTTCGTTCCGGCCACGGGGTGAGGAGAATCCCGGCGACGAGCGCGGCAAAGGTCACCACCGCGATCACCGCCGCCGCCCGCTGGTTGTGGACCATCGTCATCGGCATGAGCCCGGCCGGATTCATCATGTACATGACCATGAAGACCGCCATGACGACCATCTCCATGGTCATCATCAGCACGATCACCATGCCGAGATAGCCCAGCCCCAGCAACAGCAGCTCGCCCGCCGCGAAGAGGAAGGACGCCAGCAGCAGGAACGTCGCCCGCGCCATCGAGTCGACGCGGAAAACCCCGATGCCGGTCACCACCGCGCCCACGGCCAAGATCCAGAACCCCACGTCGCTCATGTCAACTCCGCACCACCACGACGATGCCGACGACGAGAGCCTGCAGCAGGATCGCGGGGATCAGCACCATCCAGGCGACCTCCATGAACCGATCCATCCGTACGGTGGGCAGCCGCCAGCGCACCCACACCAGCACGCCGATCACGGCCGAGGTCTTGAGCAGCATCCACAGCCAGCCCGGCAGCAGAGGCCCCGCTCCCCCGCCCAGGAACAGCGGCACCGCGAACGCCGCCGTGACCGCGAGCAGCGCGTACCTGCCCGCGAGGAAGACCAGCCGGTCGACACCCGCCAGCTCGCTCACCGCACCGCCCGCCACGTCGTCATCGACAGGCTGCCCGAGCGGCCCCCAGAACGCCATGGCGAGCACCGACAGCAAGTAGATGGCGAACGCCACGGGCATCCACACCACGAACCACAACTCTGACTGGGCCGCAACGATGTCCCCGACACGCAACGACCCGGCACCCAAGGCCGCCGTGATGAGCGCGAACATGTGCGGCAGCTCGTACGCCAAGCCCTGCGCGATGATGCGGTAGCCGCCGACCAGCCCGAAGGTCGCGTTGGAGCCCCAGCCGATGAGCCACAGGGCCGCCCAGACCAGGACCTCCATCGCGTTGAACCAGACCACGCCGATGTCGAGATCCGCGAGAGGTCGCACATCGACCGGGACCACGAGGGCCGCGAGCACGGCGGCCAGAACGATCCCGCCCGTGCCGATCAGCCGCAGAACGGAGTCCGAGGCCGGCACGACGCTGCGCTGCTGGACCAGGAGCCGGGCGGTCTCGCGAACGGGATCGAACATCGCGGCCACCGGACGTGCGTGGCCCATCGCGGCAGCGCCCATGACCGAGTCCAGCATGGCGGTGGCGAGCGCCAGCACGCCCACCGCCACCAAAAGCCCCGCGACAGCCCAGAATCCGATGTCCTCACCCACGAGCGGTCTCCTGGGCGGTGGCTCTCTTGGAGAGCGCGTCGAGATCGGGGTCCAGGCTCGCCACCATGAGCCGTGCCCCGGCCAGCTCCGCACCGTTCACCAGCGAGGGCAACACTGACAGCAGGCCCTCGCTCGGTGCCTTTCCCCCGTCCACGAGACCGCGCGGTCCTTCCGCTGCGTCCGCGGGCGTGCCCGGCTCGCCGGACTCCAGGTCGGCGAGCGCCTCAGCGGTCTCCGCCAGCCAGATCTGCCAGCGCGCCGTGACATCGCCCCCTGCCGTGGCATCGTCCCGTGAGGTGGCCGCGCGCAACGCCGGGCCGGTGATGCCGTGCGCCGTGGCGGCCTCAGCGTCGATCACACCCAGTCCGTCGGTCATCGCCCGCAACAACCGCGAACGGCCCGTCCGGCGAGCGAACCTCGCGAACCTCGGACCGATCACCGCGCGCTCGGCCCCGGCCAGCAGATCGTCTCGCAGGACACGAGAGGACCAAGCGGCGCCCTCCCACCCGGCCACGCCCAGCAACCGACCGAGGCTGTCGAGATGAGCCGCGGCTCTGTGCCGGGCAAGTTCTCCGCGGGTGACCCGTTCGCCTTCTCGAACGCGCTGCCACGGCTCATCCCAGAAAGCGGTGGCACCGGCATGTCGCGTGTAGAACTCGGCCTGCACGTCTTGGATGACATCGCCCTGCAAGGCAACCCGGAGGACCAGGCCCGCCGGCCAGTCGCCGAGCACCGGTCCCAACGCGACGTTCAGGCGGTCCAGCTTGAGCCCGTCGCGGTCCGGAGCACGATCGGCCATCGCCAGGCCACCGGGCATCGCCATCTCCCCGTGATGGTGATGGTCGTGCCCGCCGCTGCTCTGGGACTCCTCGTGGCCATGCCGAGCTTCGGCTTCCGGTGTGGGCTGCGCCAGTCGGCGGGCAGTGGCCTGGGCACGCTGGTCATCGCGATGGGCGAGCGATTCCGCCGCTTCCTCCAAAAGCCCCGCCATCTCGTCCCGAAGACGCACGTCGATGCGTACTCGCGGCGCGGGGATCTGCTCCCACACGCGCCGCGTAGCCGCCTCAAGCTCCTCAACCGGCTCTCCGCAGACAACAAGGAGATTCGCCTGGGCTGGAGTGAGGGCAGGCCGCCAGCCGCGCCGCCGGATCTCCCGTTCCCCGGCCAAGCGCACAGCGGTGTGTCCGGGCACCGGCACGACCAGCGGCCACGGCCGCTGGGCCGCCAGCCGGAACAACGCCTCGCTCAGACCCACCGGAAGGCCCCCTCCCGCCAGGCGTAGACCACGCCCACGAGCAGGAGCCCGAGGAAGATGAACATCTCCACCACAGCCGTGGCCCCCATGTCCGCGACGACCAGCGTCCACGGGTACATGAAGATCATTTCCATGTCGAAGGCCAGGAAGACCATGGTGATCGTGTACCAGCGCACGTGGAACCGGCTGACCGCGTGCTCGGCCGGCGGCTCCCCGCTCAGGAACGGGCCGCCCTCCAGCGGGGATCTCGCCACCGCGGCCAGCGCGCCCAGCGCGTAGACCGCCGCGACCAGCGCCACGACGAGCAGCGCCACGACGAGAGCGGCCTGATAGCCGTTCATGGTCCGGCACCACCCGGATGGATCTCCGACACGCTGTAGGTACTACCCGGATTCGGTGAGGTGATCCACACCTGTTTCGGATCCCTGTTCAGAGCACTTGGACCTTGATGAATCCGGCAAGCAGCACGGTGAAGCCGCCGATCTCGCCCAGGATCAGCGCGCCCATGAAGATGCCGGTGCCGCGGACGGGGTGGCGCAGCTGATTGTCGGTGTCCTGTCGGTGACCGTGGTAGACGTACGTGGCGATCGCGGCCACGAAGAACACGATCACTACGGCTGCCGCGGCCATGTCTACCAGCATCGGCCATGCGCTGAGCTGGACGAAGACCGCGACCAGAAGTGTTGCGAACGAGTAGAGCAGCGCCGCGCGATGTGCCGTGTCGACGTAGGGATGGGCCGTGTGCCCTGGCGAGGTCATCATCTGCCGGTACTTCCACACGCCCAACACCAACGCCACCAGGAAGATCAGCCCGGCCATCAGAAGTACGACTGTGGTGTCCATGGGCACACTGTCGTTGTTCCAGCCGGTCTCGGCGCCCACGACGAGCTCACCCACAAGGTCTCTCTTTCTCGCCGCACCGGCAGCGCGCAGCCTGCTTCGGCTGAGTGGCCACTGCCCGCTGTCGAATGGTTGCACATCAAGTCGAACAGTGCCGTTCGACTTATGAAGTCAACCATACCTTCGGGTGCCGTTAACGCACACGGCAGGCACCACGTAGTTCAGTTGCGCGGTGAGTCCAGGCTGCAGGGAGGCGTTCACAGTGCTCTTCAGTGGATGGCCGTCGGGGTGGGCGAGGTAATGGACGCGACGCGCGGGCCCGCAATGCGGATGTAGTCGTCGGTGGCCAGGGCGATCGAACGGTCCAGCCGGGCGGCGTTGAAGAACAGCTCGGGAACCTTCAGCAGCGCAGGATCGGCGATGACCTCCAAGCTGGGGTGGTAGCTGAAGGGCAGCACGGTGCCACTGAGGCTGCCGGCCAGCTCCTCGGCCCTCTCCCTGCCCGCGAAGGAGGCGTAGGTGCCCTCCAGCAGCGCCTTGACCGCCTGCAGGTCCAGCCGGGCGTCGCCGGGCACCACCGCCAGCACATACCGGGTCACCTTCTTGCCGATCTTGACCATCACGACCAGGCACTTGGCCGCGTGCGCGACATCATGCCCGCGCAGCGCGCTGACCAGCTCGGTACGCCCCTCCGGGGAATGATCGATCAACCGGTAACGCGCCCCGGCCGCGTCCAGATCTTTGATCAGACGCTCGTACAGCTCACCACTCACCGCTCAACAGCTCCTTGACCTCGGCGATCCGGCTCTCATCGCGCTGGTAGAACACCCACTGCTTGATCTTCTTGCCGCGTACCAGCCCGGCCCGGCTCAGCACCTTCAGATGCTCACCACAGGTCGGCTGGCTCACCCCCAGCTTCTGGGCGATGAACAGCGAGCAGACCCCGTCGCGGACCAGGTCACCGTCACGCTGCGGCGCGAAGTGCCGCTCGGGATCGCGCAGCCACTCCAGGATCAGCAGCCGCTTGTCGCTGGCCAGCGCCTTCACCAGCTCTACCTCAAGCATGTAGGCATTATGGCAATTAGCTAATTGCCTGTCTAGCCATCGTGCGGCCGGTACACCGGGCCGCCATCGCGGGCGGGGCTGCCGACTAGCACATACACCCAGCTCAGAGGCACCGGCACGACCATCCGCGCTACGCCGACCCACCAACGCGATCTTTCACGGCTGCTCCGGGCGCGGGGCAGACCGAGGCCCGCCACCGTCGGGTGGCGGGCCTCTTGGTCGGGCACCTTTCTCAGCCGGGAGGCAAGCAGCCGATGAAGGTATTGCCGTTGTATCTCGCCCAGGAGAGCACGGCGCGTGTTTGGGGCCCATAGATGCCGTCGGCCGTGATGCCGTTGGCAGCTTGAATCCAGAGGATGACATCACGAGTCACCGACCCGTAGTCACCGTCGACCACGACCTGCCTGGCGTTGTTGCAGTGGTAGAGCCATTGCTGCAACGCGACGACACCCCAGTTGTTGTAGTCCCCGAGTTGGAGCTTGCAGTCGATCGTGCCGGACGCGCCAACTGAGGGGAACCTGACGGATCCCCCCGCCGGTGACCTGAAGTGAGTACAGGTCGGCAGGTCCGCGGCCCTGAGGTTGTTGCCCTTGGAACCCATCGAGTCCAGCATCTTCTTGCGGTCGTCAGCCGGGCCGGTGTTCGCGGACGCCGGGGCCGGAAGCGCCGCCGTGACAGTGGCGGCAGCGGCGATGGCCATGACGGTCTGCGCGACGCGCATCGTTCTGCGCATGAGCCTTCCTCCTGATCTTGCATGGCACTGGCGGCTGACCGGAGGGATTCCGGGTGCGCCAGGACGCACCTCCTTCTTGCCAGCAAAGAGTGGCACCGTCTTGAACAAATGCGCAGTAACCAGGAATCAGCCAAGATGAAGACCTCACCTGGCCACCGCGGCGAACACACTCCGCAGATCTTCTGGTCGATGTAGGCGTATCAGCCGAGGGCCGTCCCCTGCTTGTAGGTGACCGTGGCGCCGTTCGCCGCCTTGTCGATGTGCTCGCGGGCGACCTCGTAACGGGTGCCGAGGTAGCGGAACGTGGCCGGGTCGAGCACGATGCTCTGGCGCCCCCGCGTGGACGACGATCTCCCTGGTTGGTGCAGGTGAGCTTGGGTTCGGGCTGGTAGACCGTGTGGAATGGTGAAGCTGCTGATCTTTTGCTTGATCCCCAGCGACCGAGCCTGCTCGGTGCTCACCTGACCAGAGCCACTCGGATGGTGAGCCTGCGGGCACCGTCAGCAACTACATACTATTTAAGGTAGTAGATAAGGCGGAGTCCCGTGCCACGCCGGAGGGCGCGGCACGGGACTCGGTCGATGGATCAGCGGCCTGGCCGGAAGATGTAGAGGCCGAAGTCCCGGTCGCTGGCCAGGACGTACTGCTTGCCTCGGATGTTGTGGACCTCCACGCCCCAGAAGTTGTTGCCGCCCTTGTCGATGAAGGCGCCGACTTCCTTGAGGCCCTTGTCGCCGTACTTCAGGATCCGGAAGCCGCCCGCGTAGTAGCTGACGTACACCAGCCTGCGGTCCGGGTTCGGATCGACGGCGACCTCGTGCACGGACAGGTCGCCGAAGCCGGTCGCGTACTTCGGATCTTGGGACTCGGGGATGGCGAAGGTATCGGTCTGCTCGATGGAGCCGGGCGGCGCACCGGCGTCACCACGGATCTTGGTCTTGAAGAGCCGGATGTAGCCCCATCCGTCGAAGATCGCCTCGATGGTGGCCGAGGCCGACGCCGCGCCTGCGGCCGGTGTCGCGGTGTCGCAGGAGTTCTCGGCGGTCACTCCCGGTACCTGAAGGAGCCTGAGCCCGGTGAGACGGTCGACGAAGACGAACGGAAGGTCACCTTCGACCAGCATGTTGACCAGGCCCTGGCAGCTGGGCACGGCTGGCTGGGAGTTGAACACGATCCCCGCCGAGTAGCCGGCGGCCTTGATGGTGTCGAATTTCACCTGGAAGTTGCACCCGCCGCGTTCGATCAGGGCCACGCCGCTGCCGGCGGGAAGCGCCGCGCAGGCGGTGCCGACGAACGCCGGGGTACCGGTGATGCTGGTGTCAGCGTCGACCGGCGGGGTGTCGGAGGCCGACACCGCGGTGAAGCCGGTCCCCTGGTACGGACCGGAGGTGATCGTCGCCGTCACGCGGTAGGGGTTGAAGTCCTCGTCGGTACCGATCAGGAATGTGTTGTCAGGCGACAGCTCCGACTGGTGGCCGTTGCCCTCCGGCGAGATCTTGTGCCCGCGCAGGAGCCGCTGCTCGTCCAGCTGCGCGTAGTCCGACTCAGCGATCAGCTTGACGTTGTCGGGCCGCGGGTCGGTCACGTCCAGCAGCACGTAGCCGCCGTCCCAGTAGTTGACGTTCATCACGTATCGCTCGCCGATCCGCTTCACCACCATGTCGTGGGAGAAGCTGGAGGTGAGGTTCGGCGGCGAGTCCTGGGACACGTTGAACGGCGCGGCGTTGAGGTCGAGCGTGTCATTGACCAGGACCGGGTTCGCCGGGTCGGTGATGTCCAGGATGTCAAGGTCGGTGGTCTCCTCGTCATCCACCAGCACCACGTAGGTACGCCCGTCGAACGTGTTGGTCCAGGCGAACGCGCTGTGGGTCTGGTTGGCCTGGTCGTCGTCTGCGCCCTCGGGGTCGGTGTAGTCGCCCGCGTGCTTGACCAGGAGTTCAGGCTTGGTGGCGTCGCTGACGTCCCAGATGTTGATGCCGCCCCGCGTCCTCGGCTCGGTCGGGGCGGGCGCGCCGGGGCAGGTCTCGTTCTGGTGGATGAACAGGACCCCGTCGAAGTTCTTGTTCTTCACCCGGAGTGTCTGGGAGCCCTCGCCCGCGTAGTTGTTCGGGGTGGTCTCCATGAACGCACTGGTCACCTCGTACGGCTTGGAGGGATTGGCGATGTTCATGACATGCGCCCCTGCGCGTTCGCACGTGGGTTCCCGGAACGCGGTCAGGAAGGCATGGTCGCCGTAGGCCGACACGTCTGCGACCCGGCCCTGGTTCCCGGTACCGGCCGGGTTGGTGACCTTGGCCTTGCCGATGAGATCGACCCCGCGGCTCACCGGCGGCAGGTGTCCGCCCGTACCGCCGTGCTGATCACCGTGGACGACCCCCTCCCCCGGGAAGAGCTCCCGATTGGCGCCTCCATGGTCGGGATGGGCACTGGCGACGGGTCCAATCCAAAACGTCGCCGATATCGCAGCGAGTGACAAAAGGGCACGTTTGACCATCCAGGCCTCCAGGTTTGAAATGCCCCGATTGTGAGCTAGAGACTGGCCCCTTGGACATGAATTGTCCAGATCTTGCCCCGCCCTCCATCCTTACTGACCAGCCTTGGCCATACAGGAGACCGGGACATGGACGCGGTACCGACAACGCAAGAGATGCTTTTCCGTTGTGTTACATCGGAAAAGCCGAAGTATCATGATATGGCCAGGTCAACGATGCCACAAGACGCTGAACAGCACAGGTCCAACGGAACCGACGATGGGCAAAGACATCCCTTGGCGCGCAGTTCTCCACGCGAGCTGAGATTCATCATCAGGCGTCAGCTGAAGCCTGTTCACGCAGTCGAAGCGCGCGCTTTTATACCTCCCAACTCACCCAGGCGAATAAGACGTCCGTGCACGGCCAAGGCCTTGAATTGGTAGTCCGCCAACAGCAGAAGCTCGTTGACTTAGAGGGCCAGCGTCATTCCTGCGGCGGAGACCCGGGTCCTGCTGGGCCACGGCGGGCCTCAACGCGGCTCAGCCTCGTGGCACCTCCTGAGTCTGGGGATTCAGGTGGTGCCGGGTCCGGGCCTTCAGCGGCCTCCCGTGGTCGTTGGTCACCCTGAAGACGTCCAAACCCCGGTTGCCTGCGGCGCCGCGGCGATTCAGGCCACCCGCAGCCAGCAGGCGCACACCCCGTCGCATGGGCCTCCCCTCGTCCTTGGCTGCAGCCCTCTCCCTCAGGGCGAACGATCCTCCGACGTTATGTCGGAGACACCGCGCTGTCGATAGACGCCAGTTGTCCATTCCGGCACCAGAGAGGGAAGACCCCGCCAGAGCGTCCACCCGTACTGCAGGCCGCTACACATCCTGGAAGCCGCTGTCCAAGGCGCGGACGGGGCGTAACCGCGACAACCCTGGGCGGTAGGAGACCTCAATGGGTCGGCTCGCGTTCCTCTGTGGCCGTGGACATCGGCGAGGAACTCGTCGTGGGTGGGTGTGGTCGCAAGGCCGCAGCCAGGACCGCAGCGAGTAGGGCGGATGCGGCTGCGGCGGCGAAGGCCGGGGTTCCATCGGCGCCTGGTTTGGTGAGCTGGCCTGCGACGGCGGTGCCCAGGCTGTAGCCGGTCCACATGAACGTGTTGAGCCAGGCGAACACCTCGGTGCGGTACGACGCGGGGGCGTGCTCGGCGAGCAGGACAGGGTGCATGGCGTCGCGGGCCCCGGTCACCAGGCCCGTCACCACGATCAGTCCGGCCAGCAGCAGGAAGCCTGGGGCGAATGCACCGGCGAGCAGGCTGGCTGCGTCGGCGACCGACAGCGTGATCAGCCAAAGTCTGACGTTGCGCGCGCGGCTGTGTGCTCCGAAGGCCAGCGTTCCGGCGAGTGCGCCGACTGAGAGCAGGCCCATCAGTACGCCTGCCGACGCCGCAGCGCCGAACGCCTCGGATGAGGCGACCGTGCCGATGCGCAGGCAGCCGAAGGAGAAGGTGCCCAAGCTCGCGAGTGTCAGAAGGAGAAGCGTCGGGCGGTGAGTGAGCGGTCCGGCGATGCGCTTGAAGCGTGATTCGACTGGCACCTGCGAGCTGGAAGGGGGCGGTGCACGGCGTATCGGCTTGAAGGCCAGCAGCAACGCCGCACCGAGCAGGAGTGCTGCCCCGGACACCGCCACAACGCCGAAGGCAGGCAGCACCAGCAGCAGAAGTGGCACCAGCAGCGGGCCGGCGATGAACATCAGCTCGTTGACGGCGTTGTCCACCGCGTACGCGGCCGGCAGGGAGTTTGCGGGCACAATCTGTGGCCAGGCGCCCCTGATGATGGCGGAGACAGGTGGCGTGGTGGCACCGAGAAGCACCGCTGCGCCGACCACCACCGTCGGCGGAGCCTGCTGGACGGAGAGGAGCAGGGCGTAGGCGATGGCGTGACCTGGCAGGTACCACGCCAGCGCCCGCCTGCCGCCGAGCCGGTCGGCCATCCGCCCGCCGAGCGGCGCGCACACCGCGAGCGCCAAGGCGTGGCCGGTGAGTACGAGACCAGCGGTGGCGTACGAGCCGAACCGGTCCAGGACCGCCAGGAGGAGCGCGAGACTCAGAGCCGGAGTGCTCAGCTTCGCCACCGTCCCGGCGACGAGCAAAGAGGGGACACCGCGATGGTGCACCAAGCGGCGATAGGTCCGGAACACCTCACCTCCGTTACCCTCTAAAACGATTACGCCTATAACACACACGCGAGGTGTTACTAGTCAAGTGGAGATAGCCTGTAACGTGACCCGCCAGGCGCCGCTCATCGCCCGGCTGGTGAACCTGGCCACCGCCAAATGGCAAGGCGGGGCAAGAACCGGCCCGCTCGACGGCGAGGCCCTGACGTCGGCCTACGCCGAGAACCTCAGCGAAAGCCACAGCGCCGCCCTGCTGGACACTCCGGACGCCGGGCGGGGCCTGGCCGTCCTGGCCGCCGAACTACGGGAGGCGCTACTGGCCGACAACCCAGCGGCCAAGGCCCTGCACATCAACACCCTGATCCGCAAATACAGCGCACAGCCGTATCTCGTTGAGGACGTCGGCCAGCCCTTCCACCTGCACTTCCACGGCCAAGGCGGAACCGAGATCGACGCCCTCGGCGGCGAGTTCGCCGCCGCCCTCGCCCTGATCATGGACGGCTACGGCCCGGAACGCTTCGGCGAATGCCAAGCGCACCAATGCGAGGCCGTCTACATCGACCTGACCCGCAACGGCTCACGCCGCTACTGCAGCGCCGCCTGCACCGCCCGCGCCAAGACCGCCGCCTACCGCAGCCGCCGACAACGATGACCCAGGCCTCCGGCCACAGGGGGCAGAGCGCACCGTTTTCCAGGCGACGCTGCCGCCCCTCGCCCAGGGCACGAGCACGGCGCCAAGATCCCCCTTGCGACACGCACAAGACAAACTGCCTGCACGCCGTCACCAAGACCGCCTTCGCGCATGGTGTCAGGACTGGGATGCGGGGCGCATTGCGGTGATGGTGAGAGCAACGAGCCGCTGGACGGCAGCCTTGGACTTCGAGTTGCCTGCGGCTTGCAGAGCGTGGAGGCAGTACGTGGCCAGTTCGTCGGCGGCTATGTCGTCTCGCAAGTGGCCCGCTTGGGCAGCCTTGGTGATGAGGTCTCGGACCATGCTTTGGAGCTGAAGCTGAGCCTTGGCCGAATGTTCCGGCTCGTCACGGTGGAGCAGCGCGACAAGCTCGGGGCCGTAGTGCTCATGACTTCGGGCACGTTCCTGATGGATGTGGGCGTAGACCTCAAGGACCACCTGAAGTCGCTGTGCGGGGTCTCCGGCCTTGTCACGCGCTTGCGCGAGCTGGTCGAGGTGCATGCCCATCTGGCGCCCGTGCCAGGCGAGCAGGATCGACTCGACGTCGGGGAAGTACTTGTACAGCGTCGCCCGGCCGATGCCGGACTCCTTGGCGACCTGCGACATCGTCACCCCGAGCAACCCATGCTGGGCCACCAATGCGGCCGTGGCGTCCAGGCGAACGGTTGGCCGCGGGTGTGCCGCGGTGGTTGAAGGTCTCGCTGATCATCATTGCCGTGCTGGTAGTGGTGATCGTGGCCGCCATGCTCCTCGCCGGCGGCGAGCACGGGCCGGGCCGACACGGCTCTGACCAGAAACAGGAACTGCAGGACGGCCAAGGTGGTCACGAGGTTCCTGCCGGCACCCACGGATGAGCACCATGTCGCCGGGGCTGCGCAGGCTCGCGCTCACCACTCACGTCACAGCATCGGTCGGGTGGCTCGGTGCGGTCGTGGTCGCGCTGAGCCTGTCTGTTGTCACGATGACCAGCCAGGACATCGGGCTGGCACGGGCCGCCGCCCGGTCTTTGGAGATGGTCGGCTGGGCAGCCCTGATCCCCTTCAGCGTCGCGTCCTTGATCACCGGGCTGGTGCAGTCCCTGGGCAGCAGGTGGGGCCTGTTCCGGCACTACTGGGTGCTGGTCAAGCTGGTGATGAACGTCTTCGCCACGACCGTCTTGCTCCTCTACATGCAGACGTTGTCCCACCTTTCGGAAGTGGCGGCGCGACCGACGCTGACCAGCGACGACCTCGCCATCCTTCAGAGCCCGTCCCCTGCGGTGCACGGCACCGGCGCGCTCGTGTTGTTGCTCCTTGCCGTGGTGGTGTCGGTGTACAAGCCACCCGGAATGACGCCCTACGGCGCCCGCAAGCACCTGGAGCGGCGCAGCACCGCCCGACGCTGAGGTCCGGCCCCCACGTTGGTTCAGGCACGGGTATCGGTCTTCTGGGGCTGCCGAGTCTCAGGAGATGCCTGGCTGGGCAGCGCCAGGACTGCGATGACTCCGCCGACGATGACCACGGCGACTCCGACCAGCATGGCGTTGTTCATCCCGGTGCTGAACGCCGCCTTGGCGACGTCGGCCAGCGCGGCTCCCTCCCCGCCTCCGAGCTGCTTGGCGATCTGGAGGGCGGCGGTGAGCGAGTCGCGCGCCGCCTCGCCGATGTCGGGCGGCAGCTTCGCGGTCGCGTCGCCGACGTCGCCGCGGTAAGTGGAGTTGAAGACGCTGCCGAGGATCGCGATACCGAGGACCGCACCGAGTTCGCGGGTGATGTCGTTCAAGGCTGAGGCGACACCTTGCTTGGCCGCGGGCAGAGCCGCGACGATCGCGTCGGTCGCGGGTGTGGCGGCGTAGGCGACGCCGGCGCCGATCAGCAGGCCTCCTGCCAGTACGGGCCAGGAAGCCGATCCCTGGTCGAGCAGAGACAGCAGGGCCAGACCGCCCGCCATCGCGGCCATGCCCAGGCCGATGACGAGGCGGAACCCGAAACGCTGGGCCAGCATCGGCGCCGTGGGCGAGAAGACGATGGCGCCGATGGCGAGGGGCAGCAGGGCCAGCCCGGCCTCGAACGGCGAATAGCCCTTGATCTCCTGGAGGAACTGCAACAGCAGGAACAGCACACCGAAGGCACCCAGCGACTCGGTCATGATGGCCACAGAGCCTCCGGAGACACCGCGGATCCGGAAGACACGCAGGTCCAGCATGGGTGTCCGGCTGCGAAGCTCCCAGTAGGCGAAAGCGGCCAGGGTGACGACCGCCACCGCGAACCCGCCCACGATCAGCCCGTCAGACCAGCCGCGCTCCGGGCCCTCGACGATGGAGAAGACAAGCGAGGCGATCCCGACGACGGAGAAGATGGTCCCGGGTATGTCGAGCGGGGTGGCGTAGGGGTCGCGCGACTTGGGGGTCACCGCCGCGGCGGCCAGCAGGGCGACCAGGCCCAGGAGGGCGTTGAAGACGAACACCGAACGCCAGGAGAAGCCCTCGAGCAGCGCGCCCGCGACCATGACGCCCAGGAGCCCGCCGCCCGCGAAGACACCGGACCAGATGCCCACGGCCCGGCCGCGTTCCCCGGGCGGGAAGACGCTGGTGATGACCGACAACGTCATCGGCATGACCAGCGCCGCACCGGCTCCGGCCACGGCGCGAAGGGCGATAACCGTACCGACGTCGTCGGCCCACAGGACCGCGCCTGAAGCCCCAATGAAGATCACCAGTCCGGCCAGCAGCACCCCCTTGCGTCCGTAGCGATCCCCCAGTGCCCCACCGGGCAGCAGGAGACCGGCGAAGACGATGCCGTACGCATTCATCACCCACTGCAGCTCCGCTTCGCTGGCGCGCAGGTCCTGGGCGATGCCAGGGAGCGCGATGACTAGCGAGACGAGCATGCCGACCACCGCGCCGAGCGCCACGCACATGACCGTGAGGATCAGCTGGCGCCGGCCGGGGCTCACCTCGACCTGGGCTGCCTGGGTGTCGTGTTCTGCGATCGTCATGAGAAACCAGCTCGATTCAGTCGATCGTTTTAAACGACTGTTTGAGCGTACCCACGCTCGGCGATAATATTCAAGCGCTCGTTTTAAACTAGGATTGGGCTCATGGGATCCTCACGGGGCACGAAAGAGCGGATCCTCGACGCGGCCGAGCGACTGTTCGGCGAACGAGGCTTCGCCGGGACGTCGCTTCGCGCGGTGACCGAGGCGGCGGCGGTCAATGTGGCGGCGGTGAACTACCACTTCCGCTCCAAGGAAGGATTGCTGCGCGCGGTGGTCCGGCGCGCGATGGCGGCGGTCAACGAAGATCGCGAACGGCGTCTGGACGAGTTGCAGAGCCGGGGCGCCAAGCCCGCCGCGGAGGATCTCGTCCGGGCGTTCATCGAGCCCGCCGTGAGCCTGGAGGAGCGGCATGGCGAGCGCGCCGGCAGCGTCGCCCGCTTCGTGAGCCAGGTGATGTTCGAGCCGGAACCCGAGATCCGGCAACTGTTCGCCGCCGAGGTCGGCCCCGCTGAAGGTCGCTACCTGGATGCCCTCATCGAGGCCCTCCCCCAGTTGCCCGCCGGCGAGGTCGCCTTCCGCTACCGGGCCATGGTCGGATTGCTGGCCCTCCACCAGATCGGAACGCTCTCGGATTTGCAGCCTTTCGACCGCCGGCCGAAGGACCGAGCTGCCGATGAGGCACAGCGGCTAATCAATCTGATCATCGGAGCCGTCACCGCCCCCGCGAGCTGACTCGTAGGCATGGGCGACGCGGTAGAGCGTGGACTCCGCATGTCTTCGGGCGATGAACTGCATGCCCACCGGGAGCCCGTCGCGCACGCCGCACGGCACGCTGAGGGCCGGATGACCTGAGGCGTTGCTTGGAACGACATTGAGCACCATCTCGAAGGCCCGCCGGACATCCTCCTCCGGTGAATCTTGGGGTGACGGCAGTTCCGTGGCCTTCATCGGCGTGGTCGGCATCACCAGCACGTCGTAGTTCGCCAGCGCATCGTCGTATGCGTCAGCCAGAGCATGAGCGAGCCGCTGCGCTTTCTTATGGGTCACGCCGCCGTGCCTTCTACGGAAGACGTTCCCCATGACCATGGCCACCTTGACGGGACGAGGAAACTCCGCCGTGTTGGACCGCCAGCCACGCAAGGCTTGAGCCAGGCCGGTCGCGGAGTCCTCTCCCCCGAGAGCGGCCGCGAGCAACTGGTCGACGTGGCCCTCCAGGGCGATGGCATCCCAGACGGCGACGCCGAGCTGGTGGGCAGGGACGACGACGTCCTCAACATGAGCACCCAGAATCCGCATGACGTCACATGACCCACGGACGGTGTCCGCGACATCGGCGTCCAGATCGGGCAGCTCGAAGCCCTCTTTGACGACGCCGACGCGCATGCCCGCGCACTCACCGGTCAACGCGGCCGAGTACGAGTGCTCGGGCTTGGTGCTCGCGCCCACCAGGACGTCCAAAAGCAGGGCGTTGTCCGCTACCGTCGCGGTGATCGGGCCGACATCGTCAAGGCTCGATTCCAGCGGCAGGATCCCGGCGTAGGGGATCAGCCCGTGCGTCGGTTTCAGCCCGACCATCCCGGACCAGGCGGCCGGTATCCGCACCGAGCCACTGGCGTCCGTGCCCACCGCCAGGTCAGCGGCGCCAGACGCGACGAGAGCCGCCGCGCCTGAAGCAGCGCCGCCGGATGAGTGTGTCGGCCGTCGAGGATTGCGCACTGGTCCGGCGGCGTTGGTGTGCGATCCGTTGGGGATGCCGAGGTACTCGCAATGCGCCTTGCCTGTGATCGTCGCGCCCGAGTCGAGCAGCCGGTTGACGATGGTGGCGTCGCGATCGGGCCGGAACCCGCGCAGGAACGAGGTTCCGATGGCCATCGGAACCTCGGCCAGGCAGATGTTGTCGCTCAGCGCGACAGACCGGCCTGTGAGCGGACCCTGGGCCTCGGCCCGGATCTCGGTGCGTGCTTGCCAGGCCCCGTGTTCGTTCTCGTCAGGCTCAGGTTGCCACCACCCACGGTGGGGAACGCGCAGAGCGGGCTTGGGTTCACCGGCGGTCTCGATGAACTCGTACGCCTCCAGGTCGGGCCCCATGAACGACCGGTAGAAGTCGCAATCGGCCGCTGTCAGATCGAAGCCGAGCTCTGCGGCAGCGGCCAGGATCTCGTCATCGGTCGGTTGACGCGGGGACATCGGCACTCCTTGAGCCGTCGTCGGACGGGACGAGCAGACTCAGCGCCTGCACGGTGTGATCGCGCATCCGGGTCACGGCTGCTTCGGGCACACGACCACCGTCGAACCACCAGTCGATGTGGAGCCGCCGACGCTTGCGATAGCAGCGCACGTCGACGGCGTGCCCGAAGGCCAACGGCGGCCCACCGACCGGGGCGTCGGCGGATGGTCTCTCTGTCAAGGGGCCATCCGTCAGGTCGGCTCCGATGGAGATGGCTCCGCAGTCGCTGAAGACGATGTCGGGCACTGGAAGTTCGCGCATCACTTCCGTCGTAGGGCCGTGCATGTACCTGAGCACTCCATAGCCAAGCCCCTGGCCGGGCACAGCCCCCAGAATCTCCTCGGCCAGACCGAGAACGGTGGCCGGTTTCCCCTGTGCTGGGATGGCGACGGGAAAGACGGTCGTGAGGTTCCCGAGGGTTCTGCTGAGGTCGATGCTGCCCGGAGTCTCCTTGCGGATGTTCGCCGCGACGTCGAGCAATGCGTTCGGTCGATCAGTGACTCTGGCTTGAGCCATCGCGAGCGCACTCAGCACGATGCCCCGTACGGTCTGCTGGCTGGATCGCGCTGCGGCGCGGACGGCGGCGGTGACTGCTTGATCGGAGACGTGCGAGAGACAGCGGATGTCATCCCCGCGACGATGACCGTTGGATCCGGTCGGCGAGCCCGGCTGGAACGGGCCGGTGTTCGCGTCGGCGAGAAGGGCTGTCCAGTGCTCACGCTCGCGCATCACCTCCGGGTCATGAGCAAGGGATGCGACGTGTCCGGCCCAGGCGGACCACGGCATGCCCACTGACGGCAGGTCCACGTCCTGCTCTGTGAGCAGTTGCCGACAAGCCGTGGACAGATCTTCGGCGAGCAGCCGCCGCGCCGCGGGATCGACGACCGCCGGATGCGGTATGACGGCGAGCTGCCGCCCCTGGCCGCCGGGCTGTTCCAGGACCGCTGCGGGCAGCGAGGGCCGCCGGTCTTCGCGGCGACGGGACAGTTGCGTGAGCTCGTCCAGTGTCATCACCGGCGGTTCGTGTTCGTCGGCAACGCGCTGTTCCCAAACACCCCCGTGCTTCTCGAAGTCCATCGTGAGCGCCTCGTGGTGTCGGCGCACGTGCGCCAGGGCCCGCCCCAGGAGTGCAGGGTCGATCTCGCTTCCGAGATCGAAGACCATCGCTTCTCCGTGTGCGGCATCAGCTCCGATCACCTGAAGTTGGGTCGGCGTCAACGGCACCCATTCCTTAGGTTCTGTCGAGGTGACCGAGTCGTGCCGTCGCTTGGCCGAGCCGCCGAATGCCGACGTCCGCTCCACCACCTGAGCCAGCTTCGCCACCGTGGGGTTCCGTTGAATGTCTTTGGGAGCCAGGTGGATTCCAAGCGACCGGGCTCGCGCCACGATCTGCGCCGCCATGACGGAGTCGCCGCCCGACTCGAAGAAGTTGTCGTCCACGCCGATGCGCTCCACACGCAAGGCCCGTGACAACAACGCGACCAGAAGGTCTTCGGTCGACTCAGCGGAAGGTGTCGACTCAGCGGAAGGTACTGCCTCCGCTGCCTGAGGAGTGGGCGTTTTCGTGGCATACGCGGAATCCACCCAGTAGCGGTTCCGCCTGAAGGGATAGCCAGGCAGCGGCGTCCGCCTAACGGTCGTTTCTTCATCGGCGAAGCCCCATTGAATGGACGCTCCGGCGCTCCAGAGTCTTCCGAGGATGCTGAGAAAGCCACAGGGCTCGGCGACGCCAGGCGCGACCGCCACCACAAGGCGTTCTCCCTCTGCGCCATCCGGGTCGATGTCCTCCGCCGGAAGCATGGGGATCCTTCCAGACGCGGCCTCCAGGTCGGCTGTTTCGAGACCCACGTCGATCATCCTCACGGCACTGGCGAGATCGATCGTCTCGGTGAAGCACGCCGCGGCGATCAGGCCCGCGCCTGTACCCGCGACCGCCGATGCCTGCAGGCCGTACGACTCCAGTGCCCTGCCCATCGCGTACTCGATGGCGAAGGACGCCGCGTCGGCGAAGGTGCCCTCGGCCTCGTTCCCGCCTGCCGGCATCGAACGCAGATCCACGGCCAAGTGCTCACGCACCGCTTCCGCACAGCGATCGAACGGCTCGGCGAACGCCGGCTCGGCCCGATACAGATCCGCGGCCACGTGCATGCGGGTGCCCGCTGCGCCGGGGAAGAGCAGCACGATCTCCTTCGACGCCTCGAAGGGATCGTGATCGGCCAGCGCTTCGGCGGCACCCTCGGCGGTGGAGGCCACGACCGTCGTACGCGTGGAGAAGTGGCGCCTGCCCTCGGCAAGCGTGAACGCCACGTCCGCAAGATCGGTATCCGGCCGGCCACGGAGATGCCCGGCGAGGTCTTCGCAGACCTCGGACAGTTCCGCGGGAGTGCGTCCGCTGACCAGAAGCACCTGATCCCTGGACGGCGCGCTCCCGGCCGGCTTCGGCTCGGCCTCCTCCAGAACGACGTGCACACTCGTCCCGCCGACCCCGAGCGAGCTCAGACCGGCACGGCGTGGGGCTTCGCTCTCCCATTCCGCGAGCCGATCCTGAACGTGGAACGGCGTGTCCGCCAGGTGCAGCTCGGGATTCGGCTCGGTGAAGTGCACGGTGGGTACGAGCGTGCGGTGTTCCAGCGAGAGCACGGCCTTGAGGAGCCCAGCGATGCCGGCTGCCACTTCGCAGTGTCCGATGTTGCCCTTCACCGATCCGATGGCGCAATGGGCGTCCGCTGCGCGCTCACCGAATCCGCTGTTCAGGGCCGCGACTTCCACAGGGTCCCCCAGCGCCGTACCGGTCCCATGAGCCTCCACGTACCCCACGGTGGCGGAATCGACGTCCGCCACTGCGAGTGCCTCGGCGATGACGGCGGCCTGCATCTCCACGCTGGGAGCGGCGTAGCCCATCTTCAGTGAGCCGTCATTGTTGACCGCCGAACCCCGGATGACGGCACGGATGTGGTCGCCGTCTGCGATCGCGTCGGCCAGCCGCTTGAGGACGACGACACCGCCTCCACTGGTGAAGACCGTCCCGTTCCCTTGCACATCGAACGGCCGGCAATGACCATCTGGCGAGATGGTGGTTTCCGCGTCGGCCGTATAGCCGGCCCGGGCCGGTATCCGGACGGTCATGGCGCCGGCCAGCGCCATGTCCGCCTCCCCGCACAACAGACTCTGGCAAGCCAGGTGGACGGCGACGAGACCGCTTGAACAGGCCGTCTGCACGGTGATCGCTGGACCATGCAGATCCAGCGCGTGAGCCACCTGGGTGGCGAAGAAATTAGGATCGCTGAAGGTCAGCCCCTGCATGAGCTCAGCGGAGGTACCTGCTCCGATCAGCTCGTGCAGATCGTGATGGGACAGCACGTTGTAGGGGTAATAGGTCCCGAACGAGCCGGTGCCGAACACGCCGATGGAACCGTCGCAGCGCTGCGGGTCGTACGCGGCGTCCTCCAGCGCATGCCAGCAGCTCTGGAGGAAGAGCCGTTGCTGCGGATCCATCAGCTCGGCGACCCGCTCGGAGAAGCCAAAGAAGTCCGCGTCGAACTCGTCGTAGCCCTGCAGTGGACCGGCACGTCGCACGTAGGCGGGATTGTGCAGGACCGATTCCGGTACGCCTTCCTCGCGCAGTACGGCGTCGTCGAGAGTTTCCAGGCAGTCTCGTCCATCACAGAGATTGCGCCAGTACTCGTCGATGTCCCGGGCCCCCGGAAACCGTCCAGAGAGCCCGATGACCGCAACGCCGTCCACTGTCTCGACGCTCATTGCCGTTTCCTCCTTCGGGTTCGCTGCGTGGCAAGGCGCTGCGCTCGCACCTCCGCTCGTTGAGCCGCCTGGCCAGTTGCCATCTCGCCCGTCGTCGCCTCGCCCCTCATCGGCTGGTCCTCCCGAACACCAGGCGCGGGACCCAACTGGGCGAGGAGCTCATTGCGCAGATCGTTCACGCTCGCCCCTTGGAGCAGCCGCGACACAGGGATGTCGGTGCCGAAGCCGACGTGCAGCGCTCCCTTGATCCTTGTCGCCGCCATGGAATCCAGGCCCACCTCGACGAGCGGCCGGTCAGTGGCGAGTTCCGCATCGTCGAACCCCATGACCTGGCAGACGCTGCGATGAATCTGCTCACCAACGACTCGGTGACGGTCTTCGGCTTCGAGTCCTTCCAGATCAGCCCGGTTGATGGCCGCCGGCGACGCGGTGGCCGCAAGGCGGGCCAGGTAGGTCGACCGCCTCGCGTGCGGAAAGGCGTCGGCGAAGTCCGCGCCCAGTCTGGCGACCGCCGCCACGGGCACATCCCTGGTGATCAGTTCCGAGAGAGCCGCGAGCCCTTCGCGCGGATGCAGTCCGCCGACCCCGTTCAGCGTGACGTCGCGTACTCGGCCCACTTCAGACCACGGCCCCCACGCCACCGCCTGTGCGGGAAGCCCGCAGGAACGGCGCCACATCACAAGGGAGTCGAGAAAGCTGTTGGCGGCGGCATAGTTGGCCTGGCCGGGAGATCCGGTGAGGCCGGCGAGCGAGGAGCAGCAGACCCACCAGTCCAGTTCGCGCTCGGCGGTGGCGAGATGGAGCTGCCATGCGCCTGCCGCCTTCGGCGACCACGCACGGTGGAGCCGGACAGCGTCGAGTTCGATCATTGCCACGTCGTCCAGGACCATCGCGGCGTGTACCGCGCCCCGGAGCGTGACGCCGTCGCCCTCGGCAGCGCGCACCATTTCGTCGGCGACACCGGGCTGCGTGATGTCTCCCCGGACGACCGCCACCTGGGTACCCCGTGCCTCGATCTCCGCGATCACCCTGCACGCCTGTTCGTCAGGCGTCGAGCGGCCGTTGAGCACCAGCCGTCCGGCGCCGTGTCCCGCCAGCCAGCGGGCTGTGGCCAGGCCGAGCCCGCCAAGCCCACCCGTGATCAGGTACGACGCCCCTGGATGCACCAACGGCCGGACCGGCGGCGCCAGCCGGTCGGGCTCGATGCGCGTCAACCGGGCCAGTCGCCGGGAACCGTCGTGCCAGGACAGCTCGTCACCTGGCGCCCCCGACCTGAGTTCCTCAGCCAGCAGTGAGGCATGCTCGTCTGGATCGACCTTGATGAGCGTCGCCAGGAGCTCCGGATGTTCAGCCCGCATGGTCCGTAGCAGGCCGCCCATGCCAGCCTGGCTGAGCTCGTTTCCACGCGAGACCACGAACACGCGCGGGAGATCATCGGCTTTACCGCGGCGGAGGAGCGGGGCCACCATCATCACCATCGCCAGGACACGTTGCTCGGCATCGCATACGGACTTGTCTCCGTTCCCGAGCACGACGATTCCGCCATAGTGGCGGTCGAGATTCTCCGGAAGGCCAGGTCCAGGTCTCAGATCAGCTGACAGCTCGGACGCCAGTTCCGTTGCGAACTCGTCGCCCCCATGAGCGCCGCAGACCAGCCATTCCTTGGTCGTCTGCCCGCGCCCGCTCTCTGCACGAGGCACCGGCTCCTCTTCAACGACGTAGAGGAGGTCCTGCAGTGGCACAGGGAGTTCCTCCTCGTCGATGCACCGGATCTCCACGCCGTTCAGCGCCGCGATCTGCCGACCCGACTTGTCGAAGACATTCACATCCGCCTTGCCGTCTTCCATGTGCGCGCTGCAGACGACCTCGCCCGTCGGCTCGCCGAACAGTCGCAACCGGCCGATGCCGGTGGGCAGGTGGACGCCTTCGGCACCCTCGGGAAGCAACGCCATGACGCCGTGGAGACAGGCATCGAGCAGGGCCGGATGGAAGGAGAACCGCCGATCGGCTTGCAGCGCCTCAGGGCGCCTTATCCGGTACAACGCGCTGCCGTCGGCTGCACTCACAGACTCAAGGCCCGTGAACGCGGGACCATAGGAGATCCCCATCTCATTGAGCCTGGTGTACGTCGCCGAGGCATCACTCTGCTGAGGCTGACGGCGAGCAAGCTCATCGAGCGATGCGACGGCGGGCTTGTTCTCCCGCTGGACGCTCAGCCCGGCCGTCGCGTGGACGACAGGCGTTCCGCCCTGGTCGGTCACGATCTCGAGGTCGGCCCGGCCCTCGTGCTCAGCGATCAGGTTCGTCGTGACGGTGACCGGCCGGTCGATCGGCAACACCCGCCGGTAGGCGAGCTCGGTGACCGTGATGTCCGGCGTACCGACCTTGAAGACCTCGGCGGCAGCTGCGACTGCCATCTCCGCGTAAGCCGTACCGGGCATCACCACCGTGCCGCCCACGTTGTGGTCGTTGAGCCAGCCGAGAGTCTCCGGATCGATGTGCGCCTGCCAGACATGACGTACGGACTGCCCAGGAAGCCTCATGTACGAGCCGAGAAGCGGATGTTCATCCGGTGAGCGTGTCCGCACGTTGCCATTCGTTTCGTACGGAGGGAAATGCTGGTGCTGCCAGGCGTTGACCGGCAGGTCCTGCAGTCGACCGTCGGGGTACTGGCGGCTCCAGTCCACCGGCACACCCTGAGCGCTCAACTCGGCGAAGGCACTCGGCAGCGACCGTGTCGAGGATTCGCCCCGGCGCATGGTGCCGACGACGACGGCGTTCTCAACGCCGCTGTCCCAGAGCGTCTCGCCGATCGCCCGGGTGAGGAGCGGATGCGGGGACAGCTCGACGAAGACTCTCAGGCCGTCTTCGGCAGCCGCCTTCACGCTCTGAGTCATGCGCACCGGTTCGCGCAGGTTGGCAGCCCAGTAGCGGGCGTCGAACGGAGGCCGCGAGCGTGGATCCGCCGATGTTCGTGGATCCGCCGATGTTGTCGGATACCAGGTGACGACCGGCTCCCGCGGTTTCACATCCGCGAGTTCGTCGACGACGAGAGGAAGCACCGGGTCCACGAACCGGCTATGAGCAGCCAGCCGGACACCTTCTACGGGATACGCGCCGCGGCCCTGTTCCTCGCACTCCGTGACGAGAGCGTCGACCTCGTCGCGGCTGCCTGCGACGACTGTCGCCCGCGTCGAGGTGTAGACCGCGATCTCCAGACCACGGCTCGCGGCTACGCGGCGCTCCACATCGTCGGCCGGCAGTTCCACCAACGCAGTGGCGCCCTGGCCGACGAGCTCTTCCTCCATGAGTTCGGAGCGGCGGCAGATGACTTCGGCGGCGTCCGTGAGTGACAGGCCGCCGCAGACGGCCGCGGCCGCGACCTCTCCCATCGACTGCCCGATCACGGCGGCGGGGCGTACGCCGTACGCCTGCCACACAGCAGCAAGCCCGACCTGAACCGCAAAGATCGCGGGTTGGAGGAGCCCGGGGCCCGCGCCGTCGAGGTCGTCCGAGGTCAGCAGCTCTCGTAGCGATCGGCCGCGCTCAGCGCTGAACACCGGTTCGAGTTCCTCGACGACGGCCGCGAAGGCCGGCTCGTTGTCCAGGAGCTCGGCCCCCATGCCGGTCCAGTGCGAACCTTGCCCGGAGAACACGAAGACCACGCCGTGGCCGGCGGCATCGAGAACCTCGCCGCAGAAGGCGTCGTCCGGAGTGCGGCCGGAGGCGATCTCCGTGAGCCGCTCGGCCAGTTCCGAACGTTCGTCCGCGTGGACAACGCATCGCGTACGCATTTGTGATCTACGTCTGGCCAGCGTGTAGCCGACGTCGTGCAGGTCGGCGGTGTCGCCGGGACCGCGCAGCCACTCGGCCAGCCGCCCGGCGTTGGCCCGCAGGCCGTCCGGCGATCGACCCGACACCGGGAAGAACAACGATTCAGGGAACACTCTTGATCACGTCCACATACCAGTCGAGCAGGTCGAGGGTCTCCACCCGGTCCAGCGAGGGCAGCACGAACAGGCAACGGCTGACCCCGATCTCGGTGTAGTAGGTGATCTCTTCCTCGTCGGCCCCGGCGCCGACCAGCGTGACGGGGACCGGACCGCGCCCCGCTTCCGCGGCGCGCTCGTTCAGCTCCTCGATGCGGTCGGCCAGACCGTCCCCCTCCCGGGCCAGCCACGGCATCCACTCGGCTTCCAGGTCGAGCACCCGGTCGATCGCGCTGGGCCCGTCGACACCCAGCAGGATCGGTGGATGCGGCTTCCGCACGGGCTTGGGGAGGGAGATGATCGGGTCGAACTTGACGTACTCGCCGGAGTACGACGCCTCGTGCTCGGTCCAGATCTGCTTCATGGCGCCCAGATAGTCGCTCAGCCGCCCCATCCGGGTGCGGGGATCGATCCCATGGTTGAGCATCTCTTCCCGCATCCAGCCGGCCCCCGCACCGAAGAGGAATCGCCCGCCCGACACAACGTCCAGGCTGGCCACGGTCTTGGCCAGAATGATCGGGTCGCGTAGCGGCACCTCGCAGATGCCGGTGCCCAGCAGGAGCCGCGACGTGCCGGCGGCCATGGCCGCCAGCATCACGAACTGGTCCAGCCCCTGCATTGCCTCAGGGACCACCTTCATCCCGGTGGGGAAGGGAGTCTGGATGTCGACGGGCACGTGGGTGTGCTCCGGAACGAAGATCGAGTCGAATCCTCGTTCCTCAAGCGCCCGGCCGAGCTCTGCCACTTCGGCCGGCGCGCCGCCGCCAAGCGTCAGTACGCCGAATTTCATGTGTCATGCCTCGCCTTCAGCGGAAGTTCTCGAGTACGGCGTGGGCGTTGGTGCCGCCGAATCCGAAGGAACTGACCCCGGCCAGGCGTGGACGCCCGTTGACGGGCCATTCGGTCACTTCGGTGGGCACCCGGAGGCCGAGATCCGGCAGGCTGATCCGGGGATTCGGCTCGGCGTGGTGGATGGTCGCCGGGATCCGGCCGTGGTGCAGTGCCAGGACCACCTTGATCAGACCGGCGATGCCCGCCGCCGCCTCAAGATGCCCGAGGTTGGACTTGATCGACCCGATCAGCAGCGGATCCTCCGCCGGACGGCGCCCGCCGAGCACCGTTCCCAGGGCCGACGCCTCGATCGGGTCGCCGAGCGGTGTGCCGGTTCCGTGTGCCTCGACATAGCCGATATCCATCGCATCGGCTTTCGCCGCGGCGTAGGCGCGTCGCAGCAGGTCCTGCTGCGCGCCGGGGCTGGGGGCCATCAGGCCGTTCGATCTGCCGTCCTGGTTGACCGCCGATCCACGGATCACGGCGAGCACCCGGTCACCGTCACGAGCTGCGTCGGCGAGCCGCTTGGCCACGATGACCCCGCAGCCCTCACTGCGGACATAACCGTCCGCGTTGACGTCGAAGGGTTTGCAGCGACCGTCGGCCGCCATCGCGCCAGACTGGTCAAAGCCTGCCGTCGGACCTGGTGACAACAGCAGATTGACGCCGCCGACGATCGCCAGGTCGCAGTCCCCCGACATCAGGTTCTGCCTGGCTGTGTGCAGCGCCACCAGCGATGAAGAACACGCCGTGTCGATGGTCAAGCTCGGTCCGCGCAGATCGAGCAGATAGGACAGGCGATTGGCGATGACGCCCGGTGCCGATCCGGTAAGGGTCCAACCAGTGACGTCCGGCACCTCCTCCAAGCGCCGCCGCCCGAAGTCGTCGCTGCATGCGCCCACGAAGACGCCGCTCCGGTCGCCGGCGAGAAGCTCGGGCGCGATACCCGCGTGCTCCAGTGCCTCCCACGCCACTTCGAGGAAGATGCGTTGCTGGGGATCCATCTCCGCGGCCTCGGCCGGAGCGATCCCGAAGAAGCGCGCGTCGAAGCCGGTGACGTCGTCGAGGTAGCCGCCGAAGGGCGTGGTGCTGTCCACGACCGCCGCTGCCGCCGCCGATCGGCTCCGGTAGCCTGCCCAGCGCTCCGCCGGAACCTCGCTGATCGCATCTCTGCCCGCACACAGGAAGCTCCACAGATCAGCCGGAGAGCCGATCCCGCCCGGCAACCGGCAGCCGATGCCGATGACCGCGATGGCCGCCCGGTCGCCTGCGGACCCGGGCCCCGCCGTCGAGCCCGATGGGGCCGCTTCCTCGCCCTGAAGATGGGCGGACAGCAGCCGTATCGTGGGGTGCTCCCAGAGCATCGTGTCGGGAATGTCGCGGCCGAGATGATCCGCCAGCTCGCCCGAGATCGCGACGGCGTCTCGGGAGCGCAGGCCGTACTCATCGAATGGCCGGTCCACATCTATCTCGGCGGGAGTGGTCGCGGCATACGCGGCGACTCGTTCCACCATCCAGGTGCGCAGATCCATCGTTCCCCTCACACCCGGCGGGATGCCAGCCGGCCCGTCCGGTACATCTCGCGGCAGGTGCCGCGCCGGAGCTTGCCGCTGGAGGTCTTGGGAAGGGTGCCGCGTCTGACGAAGACGACATCGTGAACATCGACGTCATGCCGGGACACCACCGCCCGGCGAAGCCGGGTGTGCTGCGCGTCCAGCTCCGCGGTCGTGTCCGGCCGCACCTCCGCGACGATGACCACCTGCTCTTCGGCGCCGGTGTCGATGCCGAACGCCACGACATGGCCGCTGCGGACCGCCTGGCTGTGGTCCTCGACGGTCGACTCGATGTCGACCGGGTGGTGGTTGCGGCCATCGACGATGATGAGGTCCTTGAGCCGCCCGGTGACGAACAGCGACCCGCCGTAGAAGAACCCGAGGTCCCCGGTGCGCAGCCAGCCGGGTTCACCATCGAGGCAGGCGCCGAACACCTCATCGGTGCGTTCACGATCGTTCCAATAACCGTCGCAGACGTTGCTTCCCCGAGCCCAGATCTCACCGACGCGTTCTGGTGCCAGGGTCTGGCCGGTCGAGGGGTCCACGATCCATACGTCCTGATTGGCGGCCGTCCCGCAGCCCACCATGGTGTGCCCGTCAGGACCGTCCGCCGGAGTGCGGCGCACGATGCCGGCACCCAGCTCTGCGCGGTCGAACGTCGCAACCGGCGGTTCGCGGCCGGGCGGATTGCCGGTGACCATCAAGGTGGCCTCGGCCAGGCCGTAGGCGGGCGTGTGCGCTGCGGCCCGGAAGCCGTACGGCGTGTACGCCTCGGTGAAGCGCTCCAGCGAGCGGGCCCGAACAGGTTCTGAGCCGTTGGTCAGGCAGCGCAGCCGGGAGAGGTCGAGCCCGGCCCGCCGGTCCGGGGGGATCCGGTCGACGCACAGGTCGAGCCCGAAGTTGGGGCTGACCGTGTGCGTCGCGCCATGCCGGCTGATCAGATCCAGCCAGCGCCTCGGCTGCTGTACGAAGGCGAACGGAGTCATGTGCACGGCCGGTATGCCGATCGCCAGCGGCAACGTCATGGCGTAGACGAGTCCCATGTCGTGGAAGAACGGCAGCCAGCTGACGAGCGATGAGTCCGGGGTGAAGTCGAACCGGCTCACCAGCTGGTCGACCGCCACCTCCATGTTGCGATGGGTCACCCGTACGCCGGCCGGATGGCGGGTCGAACCCGAGGTGTACTGCAGGTAGGCCGTCGTGTCGCGGGGTGGCACCGGTTTCCACGGAGCGGCAGCATCAAGCTCGAACTCGTCCGCGTGGATCAACCGGAGCGAGTCGTCGAGACCCAGCTCCTCGGGCGTACGGCCCGCCGATTCGACGGTGATGGCCGCCTCGCATTGGGCGTCGGCGATGGCAAGTGCGAGACGGTCACCGTGCCGGAAGGCCTCGGGCATGAAGAGGGGCACCGCGATCACACCGGAGTACAGGCAGGCCAGGAAGCTCGCTACGTACTCCGGGCCGGTCGGGCACAGGATCGTCACACGGCTGCCCGGCGCCACGGTCTCACTCAGCGCGTTGCCGAGCGTGCGGACCCTGGCGTCCAGGTCGCCATAGGTCAGCGGCTCCAGACGGCCATCACCGCCACCGGAATAGTCGGCGAAGGACATGGCGATCTGGTCCGGCCCGGCAAGGGCTCTGTCGTGCACGGTTCCTGCGAGGCCGCCGTCCCAGACAATCTTGTTCATGACTTGGCCCCCTTCGCCTCTCGCAGAGTGGCCACGCCGCCGAAATAAGGGGAACTGGCTGGTGGCCGAGGCCAGGGACGAACCTGGTAGTGCGAAATGCAGAGCTCGAAGCCGAGGCTGCGCATCCGCTCCAACGTCCGCCGGTTGGGGTGGCAACCGAACAACAACCGCCGCATCACCGGGGTGAGCAGGTCCTGGATCGAGCCGCGCACTCCCTCGTCGCGCACATGCTCGAAGAACACCAGCCGGCCACCGGGCTTGAGCACCCGCCTGATTTCGGTGAGGGTGCCGTCAAGGTCAGGGACCATGCACAGTACGAGCGTGCACACGACCGCGTCGAAGGATCCGTCCGGGAAGGGCAGCCGGTCGCCGACCGCGTCGACGACCTCTACCGGCGAGGAGGAGTCGTCGAGCTTGGCGTGCAGCCGGCCTCGCATCGCAGGTGATGGCTCGACCGCCACGACCTCAGCCGCCGACCGGTAGTGCGCGAGGTTCTCACCGGTCCCGGCGCCCACCTCCAGAACACGGCCCGTGACAGGGCCCAGCAGCTCAGCCCTGACAGGGGTGATGACACGTTCGGCCGTCGCGGCGATGCGGTCGTAGTTGCGCGCCATCCAGCGGGAGGCGCGTGTCTCCTGATAGTCGACCTGGGTCATGAGGTCTCCCTAGCGGCCGCCGGAATCTCGGTTGGGTAGCGGCCTGTGAAACAGGCGTTGCAGTACTCGGCCGGGTCTCCGCCGACGGCGTTCTTAAGCCGGTCGAGGGTGAGGAAGGCGATGCTGTCGCAGCCCAGCCGGGCATCCAGCTCGTCGAGTGGCACATTCGCCGCGAGAAGCTCGGCCCGTCGTCCCGTGTCCATTCCGTAGAAGCACGGCCATCGGTACGGCGGTGAGGCGATGCGCACGTGGACTTCACAGGCTCCGGCCTCGCGCAGCATCTCCACGAGCGAGGACATGGTGGTCCCGCGCACGATCGAATCGTCCACGAGCACGACGTCGCGTCCGGCGACAGCCGCCGGGACTGCGGCGAGTTTCCGGCGGATCGCCTGCTCGCGCGCCATCTGGCCCTTGGTGATGAACGATCGGCCGGCGCCGGGGTGGCGGACCAGGCCTTGCACGACGGGCAGGCCCGTCTCGAAGGCGTATCCATCGGCTGCGACCCGGGCCGTTTCCGGAGCCGCGACGACAACGGCGTCTCCGGGCGGTGGTGCGTCCCGGCCCAGCGCACGGCCAGCCCGATGGCGGGCCTCGTACACGTCCAGGCCACCGAACTCGGAGTCGGTCCGGGCGAAGTAGACATACTCGAAGAGGCATCGCGCGGTTCTCGTTCCTGCCCCGGGGAGCCTGTCGCTCTGCACGCCCTGCGTGCTGACTTCCAGAAGTTCACCGGGTCCCAGGTCGCGTACGGGCGCGCCGCCCACGGCCCGGACCGCGGCCGGTTCGGATGCCAGCAACCACGTCTCGCCGAGCTTGCCCAGCCACAGAGGATGGAAGCCTTGTGGGTCCCGCACGCCGATCAGGCGTTCTCCGTCGGAGAGCACCATCGAGTACGCGCCGACCAGTTCTGGCAGGGCCTCGCGGGCCGCGGATGGAAGGGACCGCAGTCCGTCGGCCATCGCGGCGTGCAGGAGCCGTGCCATCACCTCCGTGTCGGTGAGCTCGTCGGGTACGGCGACTCCGAGTTCTCGAGCGGACGTGTGCGGCTCCACAAGCGTGCCGTTGTGCGCCACGGCCACCGGGCGCCCCGGATCGTCCGAGTCGCCGACGATGATGGGCTGGCCGCCCTCGCGGCCGTCCCCAGAGGTCGAATAGCGAACATGGCCGAGAGATCCTGCTCCCCTTGGCAGCCGTTCGTCGGGGAAGGCTTCGGGAACGGTACCGGGGCCCACCCGCTTGATGAGACGGCCCTGGTCCATCACCGCGATCCCTGCTGCCTCCTGGCCCCGATGCTGCAAGGCGATGAGCATGGACCGGACGAGGACTGCCGTGTCGTCGCCGCCCCAGGCCGCGGCCACACCGCATGCTTCGCGGAGCGTCATCGGCGATCACCGCCATGGGCGAGCCAGTCCCCGAAAGCCTCCAGATCGGGCAGGATCACGGACGTGCAGGCGAGCACGGCCAGGTTCTGGCGCATCTGAGTGATCGCGACGACCGTCCGGTCCGCCAGGCAGGCACTGTGCATCTCGACCGCCGTTCCCATGCTCGGCTCGTGCTCAGGCAGCCAGGCGACGCATACGTCGCTGGCCGCAGCGGTCCGGGCGAGGCGGTGGAAGGTGTCGATGAGAGCGGTAAGGCCCGGCCCGGCTTTGTCCCGCTGAACGATCGGCCGGTCAGCGAGTTCGGCGTGTTCCCGGCGGATCAGTTGCTCCTGGGCGCCGATCCAGTCGCGCATCAGGTCGAACGGATCATGGACCACGGCGTCGGGCCGGTATCGGGCGATCTCCGTGCGCAGGGCCCCTCGATACCCCTGGTCGGCATAGGCGGCTCCGCTCCGGGCCCCTTGCATGACTCCGGCGAGGAAGAACGACTGCGCGGTGCTCATTCGCTCACCGCCGAATACTCCGGCCAGACGCGATCGCGCGGCGCGGCCTTGTCGTACAGGACCGCCGAGTCCATGACGAATTCGACGAGGTCCGCCGGAGCGCAGCCGATCGTGTCGGCCATCGGTTCCAGGTCCCGGTCGAAGCCCGCGCTGCCGTACGGGCTGACCGCTCCCTGGTTGTCCTTGGTGATCAGGCGCGAACGATCGACGAGCTGGTCACGCGGGCGCCCGGTGAAGGGCAGCACGATTTCGCGCATCCTGCGGTCGTCGCGATGGACGGTCCTGATGGAGAGGTTGTTCTGCATCGGCGAGACCAGGATCCGGCGCATCAGCCCGTCAGGGGGCGGTACCGGCAGCATGGACGCCGGACGGAAGGTGTAGGCCCGATAGGGCGCGTAGTCCTCGCGGCAAGGCCCGTACCGCAGGTACTCCAGGCGCAGAGATCCATCCAGCGTCCACCAGGTGCCGCGCAGCCGCGACGGAGCGGGCTCACCGTTCCGGCCTGCTCTGATCGGATAGGCGTCCACCTCCGCCCGCACCACCGAATCGACGGCATCGGCTCGTTCCAGGCGCAGCGGAGCGACATGGGGCATGTACGGATCGAGCACGGTGATGGCGGCGGACTCGACATAGAGAGCGGGCACGTGGCCGCCTGAGACCATGAACGTCGCGGTAGGACCGCCCTGCTCTTCGATACGCCTGGCGACCTCGAAGGCCTGCCAGCCGCATCCACGCCCCCACCGCCACTCGGGCGGCTCGCTCCCGTAGAACTGCTGGAGCGAGCCGGCGCTGCTGTAGGGCACGTCGCGGATCACCTCGTCCAGCACCCCGGCAAAGATCGCAGAGTCGTCTCGCAATGGCTTGCGCGCATACTGGTTAATGCGCATATTGCTGCCCCTCCATGGCCGAGCAAGCGTGCTATCAATGTGGCCAATAGTCGCCAAGCTAACATCGGCAAACCAGCGATTCAACTTCTACAAATATGTCGCACTAACAGACGGTGCCAAAGCACCTACGGACCGTAGGAGATCATCGGAATTGTTCGATCTTGGTATCCGAGATCGTTCCAGATTGGGTCGGTTTAGGTCGCTTCTGAGCGGGTACCGGCGCCACGCACTCATGGCATACATATGCCCCGTGGGGGTGAGAGAAGACCTGTATTACAAGGCTTCTCAGCCTGTCCACTCCCCCCGTAAGGTAGACGCGCCGCACGGAGAGAACCATTACCACTGGAGGTGAAGAGAGTGCGGGGATCTCTTGAGAGAGCAATTCTCCACGTTCTCTGGTCGACCGACCAAGAACTGCGGGGGCAAGAAGTCCTCGATCAATTCAACCGCACCAGGCGCGAGCCGATCGCCTATCCGACAGTCATGACCGTGCTCAAGCGCCTCATCGAAAAGGGCGCCGTCGTCCGCCGGAAGAACGGTCGCGCCTATATGTACCGGCCCACCTGCGACGACCCGGCAGGCCTGGACGTGCGACGCGTCCTCAAGGCTCACGGCGAGGCCGCCGTCGCCCGCTTCGTGGAACAGGCGGCAGCCGATCCCGGTCTGCGTACACAACTCCTCACCCGGGTGAATGAACACCGGGCCGACCGCATGCACCGCTCGTAGTGAACGACGGGAACCTGGCGATGCCGATCCACCGCGAAATCCCGCAATCCGGACAGCGGCGTGAAAACCACGAGGATCTGTCGGAACGCGTGCGCCAGTTGCTGCGCGTAGCAGCGATGCTGGGACTCGCGTTTCGCATCAGTGACGTCGCCCATCTGCTCCAGGAGACGGCCGCCACACTCTCGCCCGTGGTGGACGAGGCACTGCGCAGCGGCGTGCTCCGCGACCAGGGGGAACGCCTTGTGTTCAGCGATCCGGCAACGCGTCGGCGCGTGCTGGACCAGACTCCTTCGGCCGTCATGCATGCGCTGCGCTCCGATATCGACCGCATGCTCGGTGACCGGGTCGGCCCGCCTGTGGTCGTCACTCCGACTCTCGGCGAGATCCTGCGTGACTACGCACCGGAAAAGGCCCCCGCTGTCGTTCGCGGGTTGGCGCTGCACAAGGGTCCGGCGGCAGCCGAGGCAGTCGTCGCTGAATTGCTGGGCACGGGTGACTCCCAACCCCTGGACGCAGAGATCGGATGCGTTGCCGCGCACGTCCTGCTGTGGTCGGGTCGGCCGAGGGAAGCCAGCGATCTGGCCGAGCGGGTACTCAGAGCCGGCGCGGCCCGGCCACCCGTGATCGACCAGGCGCGCGCTGCTCAGCTGCTCGCGCAGCGCGTTCAGGGTGGAGCCCGGCCGGCCAAGCATCCGCCCTGCGCTCCAGATGATCGCTGTGGGTCCGCCAAGGCCGCAGAGACCGCGGCGAAAATCGTGCGAGCCGAGCTCTGCTGGAACGATGGAAAGCTCAGTGATGGGCTGCGGCTGGCTTGCGAGGCGGCTGAAGAAGCGAGCGGGACACCGTCGGCCTGGCTCCTGCTCCCCTGGCTCAGCGACGTCGACAAACTCGTCGCGGTCGGACACACCGATGCTGCCGGGCCGGCGTTGCGTCGTGCCATGCGGACCATCGAAGCCGACAGGCTCCACGCACACGCCGGGCTGATTGAGGCCAAACACGCGAATATGCTCCTGCGGGACGGCCAGTTGGCCGCCGCCGCTGAACGGGCGAGCACAGCGATCACCCTCTGCCGCGAGGCAGGAGCATCGCTCGTGGCGGCACGGGCTCTCGCCACGCTGGCGGGCACCGCCTTGCGCCAAGGAGATCTGCATTCCGCGTCCGGCTACATAGCCGAGTACCGCGCCGCGCAGGAGGCGTCGGCCGCCTTGCCCTCTCCCCAGTACGACTGGGTCGAACTGCGGCTGATCGCGGAAAGGGACGGACCGCGGGAGGCGCTCGGGCAGCTTCGTGGACGGCTCACAGGATTGACCGACTCGGCCGCCGTCTTCGCCGAGGAGCCCGGAGCCGCCGCCTTCCTGGTCAGGCTGGGCCTGGCCGGAGGTGACGGGGACCTCGCCGAGCTGGCGAGCTCTCGGGCGGAACAACTCGCAGCCGCTCACCCGCAATTCCCGGTCCTGACCATCGCGTCCGCCCACGCCAGGGGCCTGCTCGACGGCAGCCGGACGCAGCTGGCTCGTGCCGCGGTCGACCACCGGGACACCTGGGCGGCGGCGTGCGCGGCCATGGATCTGGAATCGCTGCCCACCGCCCAGCTCGTCAATCGGGCTGGGCCCGGCCCGATCGACGGGCCCAGCCCGCCCATCGCGGCAGAGCCGTCGAGGGCGGGCTGGGTTCCCTGGTCGCAGCTGACCGAGCGGGAGACGGCTGTCGCACAGCTGGCGGCCGAGGGTCTCACGAACCAGCAGATCGCCACCCGGATCCGGGTCTCGCCGCACACGGTCAACTACCACTTGCGCGGTGTGTTCCGTAAGTTGAACGTCCGCTCCCGGGTTGAGCTGGCTCGGCAGGTTCATTGAGGCTGAAGCTCCTTCTCCGCCTCGGTCTGCTGCTCGGCGGTCAGTTGCCCGGCGGTCAGGCGCTCGGCGAGATAACCGGCGACCTCCGTGACGGTCGGATGGGTCCACAGCAAGGTCGTCGGGATGTCGATCCGCAGCCGCTTCTCCAGCCTCCGCCGGATGCCGACCGTCATCACCGAATCAAGGCCGAGTTCTGGCAGTGGGCGCCGGATGTCCAGGTCAGCGGCCGGCAGCTTGATCTCGGCGCTGACCTGGGCGGCGACCTCGCCGACCAGGCGCTCCCTGGCCTGCTCGGCATCCAGGCCGACCAGCAGGTCGGCCGCGTTGGCCTCTCCGTCGTCGGCACGCTCGAACTCGAGCCGGCGCAGGATCGGCCGCACCCGCGCTCCCGCCTCGATCGGCACGGTCGGCATCACCGCGAGATAGGGCTCGTCCAGCCTGGCGGCGGACTCCCAGGCCTGGAAGGCCTCGGCGGGCGTGATGTCACCGACGCCGTGGTCACGCAGTTCCTGGTCGACCGCGTCGTTGGCGGCCATGCCCATTCCCCGCCACGAAGTCCAGGCGAGACTGACCGTGTCGGCATGCCGGTGGCGGGCCAGCGCGTCCAGGAAGGCGTTGCCCGAGGCATAACTGGCTTGACCGGTAAGGCCGAGCAGCAGGCCGTTGGAGGAGAAGAGCACGAGGAAGTCGAGCGTGCCCGGTGGGAACGCCTCATGCAGGGCCATCGCTCCCTCCACCTTCGGCCGCATCACCGTACGGAGGGACTGTTCGTCCAGGTCGTGAAGCAACCTGTTGTCGAGCAGGCCTGCCGCGTGCACCACACCTCGGACCGGCGGCATGCTCAGGGCCTCGTTGCCGCGCAATT
This sequence comes from Actinomadura sp. 6N118, assembly GCF_044326415.1. Lineage (NCBI taxonomy): Bacteria > Bacillati > Actinomycetota > Actinomycetes > Streptosporangiales > Thermomonosporaceae > Actinomadura > Actinomadura sp. 6N118. Next base: position 175,546 of record NZ_JBIRAZ010000014.1, read on the forward strand.
GCCGGGCCTGCTCCGGATCAGCGATGTCCAGAGCGAGCACGCGAACGCTGACGCCGAGGGCCTCGAGCGCACGTACTCCGTCAGTACGGCGGCGCACCGCGGGATCGGTGGCGTCGTCCCAGGAGTCCCGTGGCGGCAGACCGGTGCGCCCGACCAGCACCAGGTGCCGCGCTCCACGCCCGGCCAGCCACCCGGCGATCTCCAGGCCGAGAACGCCGAGCCCTCCCGTGATCACGTACGTGCCGTCCGGATGGCAGGTCAGGGGCGGGCGGCTGGGTTCGGCTGCGACGGGCACCAGCCTGCACGCCTGAACCTGGCCCGACCGGACACCGAGCACGTCCTCTGGCGGCCGGGTGGACACCAGACACGCGAGGACGTCAAGATCGCTGTCACTGGGCTCGCGATCAAGATCGACCATGCCGCCCCAGACTTCAGGGTGCTCCCCTGCGATGATGCGCCCCAGCCCCCACAACGGTCCCTGAGCGAGGGCGGACTCGTCGGCGACTTCGCGAACGTCCGTGGTCACGGTCCAGAGGCGTGATCCGGCGTTGGCCTCAACGAGGAGCTGGGCTGTGCGGGCCAACCTCCACGTCTGCTGGATTGCGTTCTCGGCCACGTTCGCATCGCCGGCGCTCCCGGGCAGGACGATCACGTCGGCGGCGTCGGTCGTGGTCACCTCATCGGGGTCGAGCGTCCTCGTGACATCGATACCCGAAGCCTTAAAGTGGCGCAGCAGCCGATCGGCCAGGTCGGCTGTACCGCCGACCAGGATCATCGGCCGTTGCGCCTGCGGCGCCTTTTCCACCTCGATCCGTTCCCATTCGAGGCGATGCAGCAGGCGCGCAGGGTCGTTCTGGCTACCTGGGTCGCCGCCGAGCAAGGCAAAGCGCAGTCCAGCCATGCGGGCGACGGTCCGTCCGGCACGGTCGGCCACGGTCACGTCGACCACATCGTCACCACGCAACCGGACCTCTACCAAAGCTTGTCCCGGCGGCTCACCATTGATGCTGAGTTGCCGTAGGTAGGACGGCATCCGCAGCTCCGGATCGCCAGGGAACACCAGCGGCACGACCGTCAGGATCGCGTCGAACAGCGAAGCCCACGTGGAGTTGTCCGCGGTCACGGTGGCGAGCACGCCGTCCTGTCCTCCGGCCAGACGTTCGACCTTCCAGTGGAATCCGGTGTCGGCGACACCGATCTCATGGAGCCGCGCCAGGACAGAGGCCGGATCACGCCGCTCTCGATTGCGCGACAGAGCGCCCTCCAGATCGAACCGCCCCCCGGCCGATGTGTCCTCGGTCCCGACGGCAGCCGTGGTGTGCGTGACCCACGAGGCGCCGGCATCCTCCCCGCCCTCGCCTGCGAGGGTGCGGGAAGCCAGCCGGACCACACCATCCTGATGAACCACCTGGATCTGCTGCGGCTGTGTCACGAAGACCGGCGTTCGCAGGCTGATGTCGGTCAGCGCATCCGTGCCTGTGGCGTCCAGGAAGGTCGTGAACAGCACCGCCGCCGGCATGATCTCGACGCCGTGAATCGGGTGCGAGCCGGGGTAGGGACGCGTGTCCTGATCGAGGTAGGTTTCCCAGACCCGCAGGGACGGTGCTCCTGCCACGGCGATGGGCCGGCCGAGGAGGGTATGGGTGTCCACGTCGTGGCCCTGCACGGATGCCGAGGTCATGGCCGACGGCACGTACCAGAACGGCCGGTGCTGCCAGGCGATCAGAGGCAGCGGGGCCAGTTCACCGGCTGCGCGGGCCTCCCACCGGACCTTGCCGCCCTGGCAGTGCAGGTCGGCGAGGCTTCCGAGGAAGGTCTCTCTTTCGGGCCTGTCACGGCGCAACGTCGTGGCGACTGTCCCGTCCCGTACGGCCGCGTCGTCGAAGGTCTCGCCGATCGAGTGGGCGACGACCGGGTGAGCCGAGATCTCGAGGAAGACCCGGTGGCCGTCTTCGACTGCGGCTGAGACGGCGTCGTCGAGCCGTACCGGGTTGCGCAGGTTGGCGGCCCAGTAGCCACCATCGTGCCGTGGCCGTGCCCTCGGATCGTCCAGCGCGGTGGTGTAGAAGGGCAGGGCGGGCTCGACCGGTGTCAGGTCTTCAGCTGCCGCGGCGAGCTCGTCGAGGAGTTCATCCATCTGGGGACTGTGGAAAGCGACGTCGGACGCGACAGGTTTGACGGCGACGCCTTCGGCCTTCCATCGGTCGCTCAGCTCCTGCACACCTGGGACTTCACCGGAGATGACCGTCGAACTCGGAGACGGCCAGATCGCGGGCACCACGTCGGCGCGGCCGTCGAGCTGCTCACTGACCTCGGTGAACGGCAACGAGACCATCGCCATGGCACCCTTGCCCGCCACCCGGCGCAGCAATATGGACCTTCGGCAGATGAGCCGGGCACCATCGTGCCGGTCGAGGACCCCGGCGGTGACCGCCGCCGCGATCTCGCCGACCGAGTGCCCGATCACCGCGGCGGGACGGACTCCGTACGACCGCCAGAGGGCCGCCAGGCCGAGCTGCATCGCGAAGATCATCGGCTGGACTCGGTCGACCCCGCCGAGGTCCCCGGACTGCAGGACGTCCCGCGGGGTGAAGCCGATCTCTTCGGCGAACACGTCCCCGATGTCGTCGATGACCTCCGCGAACACCGGCTCTGCGGCCAGCAGTTCGCGCCCCATGCCGCTCCACTGGGAGCCGTGTCCGGAGAAGACCCATACCGGATCCTGCGGTGGGGTGGTCTTCGCACGGACCACGTCCTCTTCGGTCAGCTCGCCCAGTTTCGTCTCCAGCTCCGACCGGTCCTCTGTCACTACCGCAGCCCGGTACGGCAGATGTGTCCGCCGGGTCAGCAGCGTGTGGGCGACATCAGCGAGATCGCAGCGGCGTCCCTCACCGGCAAGCCAGTCCGCCAGCCGCTTCGCGTTGGCGCGGACGGCCTTCGGCGAAGCCCCGGACAGCGCGTAGATCAGTACTGGAGGCGCGGTTTCCCGGTCCTCTGTCCGGGATTGCTCTGTGGCTGTCCGGGCTTGCTCTGTGGCCTGCTCCAGGACGAGATGGGCGACGGTTCCGCCGTAGCCGAAGGACGAGACCGCGGCGCGTCGTGACGTCCGGCCGGTCGGCCAGGGATGCCGCTCCCTCACGACTTCCAGGCCGCACTGGTCCCACTCGATGGCCGGGTTCGGCGTCGTGAAGTTGACGGTGGGCGGCAGTTCGCCGTGACGGAGCGACATTACCGCCTTGATGACCCCGGCCACCCCCGCTCCTGCTTCAAGGTGACCGATGTTCGACTTCACCGAACCGATCAGGCAAGGACGCGCCGTCCCCGGCCTGCCGTAGACGGCGCCCAGTGCCCCGGCTTCCAGCGGGTCACCCATGCGGGTGCCGGTCCCGTGTGCCTCGACGTAGTCGACCGTGTCAGGCCGGACACCGGCGCGGTCCAGCGCCCGGCGCACAACATGCTCTTGGGCTTCGCCGCTGGGCGCCATGATGCCGTTGGTCCGGCCGTCCTGGTTCACCGCGCCGCCCCGGATGACGGCGAGGACCCGGTCGCCATCGCGTTCCGCGTCGGCGAGCCGTTTGAGGATCAAGAGGCCGCAGCCCTCTCCGCGCCCGTATCCGTCGGCGGTGGCGTCGAAGGACTTGGAGCGTCCGTCCGGCGAGATCGCGCCGGCCGCGTCGAGCACCATGGTGAGGCCGGGTCCGGCTATCAAATGCACGCCTCCTGCGATGGCCAGCGTGCTCTCCCCTGCGGCGAGGCTGTTGCAGGCCAGGTGGATCGCGACCAGGGACGACGAGCAGGCGGTGTCGACGGCCAGGCTCGGTCCGCGCAGGTCCAGCATGTACGAGACCCTGTTGGCGACCGCGCACATGCCCGCGCCGATGCCGGTCCACGCTTCGATGTTCGGCAGGTCCTCGAGCATCTGGCGTCCGTAGTCATCGGAGCCGACGCCGGCGAAGACCCCCACATCGGTCCCGGCCAAGCCCGAGGGCGGGATACCGGCGTCTTCCAGGGCCTGCCATGTGACTTCGAGCATGATGCGCTGCTGCGGGTCCATCATTTCCGCCTCGCGCGGCGTCACTCCGAAGAAGTCGGCGTCGAAACCGGCGGCGTCGCTGATGAACGACCCTTGCCGGGTCGCCTGTCGCAGCACGGGCCCGTACCGCGCCTCGTACGGCTCCCACCGTCCGGCCGGAACGGGGCCGGTGGCCTCGCCGCCCGCCATGAGGAACTCCCAGAGGTCGTCGGGAGAGTCGATCCCGGCGGGCAACCGGCAGCCCATCCCGACGATCGCGATCGGTTCCGTCATGAGATGGCTCCTTCCACACCGGCAGGGTGCCGGTTAGTGATCGAGGCATCGGTGATCGAGGCGAGGGCGGTAGAGGTCAGCGGGGTCCCGGCACAGCGTTCGGCGGCGTACCACAACGCGAGGCGGTGGTACTCCTCGGTGAAGTCGGCGATCGCGTCGGCCACGAGGAAGGTCTCGATATCGTGGCTGAAGGCGTCGCACGCTGTGATCAGGCAGCCCACATGTGCGTAGACCCCGCAGACGATGAGCTGGTCGCGTCCAGCCCGGACCATGTGGTCGAGCAGATCGCTGTTGTGGAAGGCGCTGTAGCGCCACTTGGTGAAGATCCGTTCGCCAGGGGCGGGGGCCAGTTCGCCGATGATGGCTCGGTGTTCCGGATCGGCTGACATTCCGGCGCCCCAGATGTCTTTCAGCAGACCCCGCTGTTCGTCGGACATCGACCCGGGCTGGGCGGTGTAGACGACGGGCACGTTCATCTCCCGGCAAGCGTCAAGCAGCAGCCGTACGTTGCGGACCAGGTCGGTCACCGGGGGAACACCCTGGGGGAAGAACCGGACGAAGTAGCGCTGCATGTCGTGGATCAGCAGTACGGCCCGCTCCGGTTGAATCGTCCACTGCGCCGTGTTCTCTGGTAGGTCGTGGGCACGGGGCATGGGGTAGGTCGTGATTTCGGGAATGGGCATTACTGGCACCTCCGGTCGAGGTGGCGTCAGCCGCCGAGCGCGGCACCGCCATCGACGAACAGGTTCTGCAGAGTGATCTGGCCGGCCCGGTCGGACAGCAGGAACATGACCGCAGCCGCCACATCCGCCGGCCTGGCGACCTTGCGAAGCGGAATGCCGACCCGGTGGTTTCCGGGATCACCCGCTATCGCCGCGCTGATCGCGTCGCCGTTCGCATGGAGGCTGTGCAGCATCGGAGTATCGGTGGAGCCAGGGGCGACGATGTTGCAGCGGATCTTGTAGGGGGCGAGCTCGAGACCAAGGCACCGTGTGAACGCGATGGCGGCCGCCTTTGAGGCTGCGTATGCGGCCATGTGGGTGCGCGGAACCGTTCCCGCGTTGGACGCTACGGTGACGATCGCCCCGCCGTCCCTGCCGACCCCGCCGTCCCTGCCGACCATCTTCTTGGCGACGGCACGGCAGACATGGAAGACACCGTCGTTGTTCACTGCGAACGTCGCCCGCCAAGCGTCATCGGTCTGCGACAGGACCGGTGCCGGATGCAGCACACCGGCCGCATTGACGAGGTAGTCGATCTGACCCAGTTCCTCTTCGACCCGATCCACGACATCGTCCACTTGGCGGCTGTCGGAAACGTCCACCTGATAGGGGATGATGTTGACCCCGTCTTTTCGCAGGGGTTTGACGATGGGCCGCAGACGTTCGCCATCACGGTCCAGCGCGGCGATGGCCGCACCGGCATCGGCCAGGGCTTCGATCAGTGCGGTCCCGATGCCACCGGCCGCACCGGTCACCATCACCAGTCTGTTCTCAAACTCCGACTCGGTCGTCACTCCGGCCTCCTGGTGGTCTGTGCTGAAGCTCGTGTTGTCGCCGCGTTCCAAGCGGCCGCCACCTGGACCGCCTGTTCGGGGTTGAGCCTCGGATCACAGGCGGTCGTGTAGCACACGTCCACCCGGCCCACGAACTGGTCGTTCGGAACGCACTCGGTCACAGGCTCAGGGGTGGCTTCGAGGTGGAGTCCGCCGACGATGCCGCCGACGTCGGCGACGATCGTGGTGAATTGCCGGACCTCACTCACGATCCGCTCGAGGTATCTCGTTTTCCGCCCGGCCGGCGTCGTCACCGTGTTGGCGTGCATCGGGTCGCACAGCCAGATGGCCGGATGACCTGCCGCTCGCACAGCGCTCACCAGATCCGGAAGGTGATCGGAGACCGCCTTGGCCCCCAGCCGTGCGATGAGGGTGAGCCTGCCCGGCTCACGGAGCGGATCCAGGATCGCGCACAGTGCGACGAGCTCGTCCACCTCCGTGGTCGGGCCGATCTTGCATGCGACCGGATTGGCCACGCTCGCCAGCAGCCTGACGTGAGCTCCCTCGGGCTGGCGGGTGCGGTCCCCGACCCAGGGCCAATGGGTCGATGACAACAACAACGCGCCATCGAGCCGACGCCTGAGCAGGGGCAGCTCATAATCCAGAAGCAGAGCCTCGTGACTGGTCCAGACGATGGGTTCGGCGCCGTCGCGAGGTTGGTTCCTCAAGAACGTCATGGCCGAGGCGGCCGCGTGATAGCAGGTGAGCAGGCGTACGGGGTCGGGCCGTCGCATGCCGGGCTCGGGCTGCGGGCTGTTGATGGCGTGCCCGCGAAAGACCGGGATCTCCGCATCACCCAGGCGCTCCACCGATGCCGACCGAGGCTTGCCGAACTGTCCGGCGAACCGTCCGACGTGGACCACCGGAAGGCCGGTCCCCCGCCGCATCACCGCGGCGAGCTGGTGCAGGAGCGAGATCTTCGGGATCAGTTCGTCCGGTGCGCACTCTCGTGGATCCTCCGCGCAGTCACCGGCTTGAATGATCTGGCGCCGCCCGTACGCCACGTCGGCGAGCAGCGTTCGAAGCCGGTTCACCTCGTCGAAGTCGACCAGCCCCGGCATATCGGCGAGCTCTGCGCGGGCCCTGGCAACCTGCACCGGGTCATCCCACTTGGGCTGCTGCGCGGCCGGCAACGGCAGCCATCGGGCGATCTCAAGACCGGACAGGGATTCATAAGCCGCGTTCTGGCCATTCCCTGTCCCTGTCCCTGTCACTGGATGCGGGGGCAATGGGCCTCCCAGGCAAGTACGGATAAATGAGCTAGGTCAGCAAATCTAGTTCGCCTGGCATAACGGAGGTACTACTCGTTCGAGTAGTTCGCGGTGATCAGCAAATGCCTGGCCCACACAGACGTGTAGTAGCGACTTGATCCCCCTTTTGCCATTGTCGAGACAAGCATTCTCTCGACCGCGAGAAGGGATCGGTGTGCACGTGGCGAAAGAGCTTCGAAGCTTCGTCGACCGCCTGGGCTCCGGCGCCGCGGGCCCGTTCGCGCTGATTTGCCGGGCGGACGATCCCGGGCGGGCAGACGTTCTGACCGGCGATATATGCACCGTCGGGAAGCTGGCCGATCTTCCGTCTGCCAGCCCGTCGCGGGGCGTGTCCCGGCACGAGATGCTCGCGCTGATTCCGTACCGGCAGATCGACGAACGCGGCTTCGCCTGCCGCGACGACGGGGAGCCGATCCGGGTCCTCACCGTGGCGGAGCAGGGCTGCGTGGACACGGCCAGCCTGCTCGAGTCGTTGCCACAGACCCCGGTCCGCCTCCGTGATGGCCGTTTCGACATCGACGACGACGGCTATGCCGAGATCGTCGGTGACGTCCAGGCCAGGGAGATCGGCGGAGGCCAGGGGTCGAACTTCGTCATCCACAGATCATTCGTGGCGGCCCTCGACGACTACACCCCGGCGCAGGCACTGGCGGTCTTCGGGAGGCTGCTGGCCGAAGAGACGGGCGCGTACTGGACATTCGTCGCCCATACCGGCGACCGGACCTTCGTCGGAGCCAGCCCCGAACAGCACGTCGGGTTGCAGGGCGGCACCGTCACCATGAATCCCATCAGCGGCACCCACCGGTATGGGCCGCTCGGCCCTTCGGTCAGCCAGACCCTTGATTTCCTCACGGATCGCAAAGAGGCCGACGAGCTCTACATGGTGGTCGACGAAGAACTGAAGATGATGGCGCGAATATGTGATCCAGGAGTGCGGCTGCATGGACCGCGGCTCCGCGAAATGGCGCGGTTGGCGCACACGGAATACCTGCTCAGCGGTCACAGCACGGCTTCTGTTCAGGACATTCTCCGAACCACGATGTTCGCGCCCACCGTCACCGGTAGCCCGTTGGAGAACGCCTGCCGGACCATCAGCCGTTACGAGCCGTTCGGCCGTGGCTACTACAGCGGAATCGCGGCGCTCATCGGCATCGACGAAGCCGGTGACCCCACCGTGGACTCGACGATCCTCATCCGCTGCGCCGACATTCACGACGACGGCCGGGTGCGCATCGGCGTCGGCGCGACTCTGGTACGTCACTCTGACCCGCAATCCGAAGTGGCCGAGACGAAAGCCAAGGCGGCCACGATCCTCAACGCGTTCCGGGGGGAGGACGACCCCTCCGGTAGCGCGCCGAGCCCTCAGACTCGTTGCGTCGGCGCCGACCCCGCCGTCCAGGAAGCACTACGCCGGCGCAACGCCACACTCGCACGCTTCTGGCTGGGCGACGACGTTCCAGCCAGTGCATCGCCGGTATCCCGGCTGGCCGGCAAGCGGGTGCTCATCGTGGACGCGGAGGACACCTTCACATCCATGATCGGGCACCAGCTCCGGGCGCTGCACCTCGATGTCACGATCCGCAGGTACGACGAGCCGTGCACGCCCGAATCGTTCGACCTCGTCGTCGTTGGACCGGGTCCAGGCGACCCCTGCGACGACCGATCCAGGAAGACAAGGCTGATACGACACCTCATCAGTGAGCTTCTGCGGCAACGACGACCCTTCTTGGCCGTCTGCTTCGGACACCAGGTGCTATGCCGGGAGCTTGGGCTGACGGTGTCGTGCCTGGAGGTGCCGAACCAGGGCCTCCAGCGTGAGATCGACCTGTTCGGACGGCGGACCCGGGTCGGCTTCTATAACACCTTCATGGCCGGGGCGGACGGCGACCACTTCATCAGCCCGGCAGCCGGCGGCACCGTGGAGGTCAGCCGCGACGGCGACACCGGGCACGTTCATGCCCTGCGCGGGCCTGGATTCCGGTCCCTGCAGTTCCACGCCGAGTCGGTCCTCAGCACCGACGGCATCACGATCTTGGGCGAGCTGCTCGCCGGCCTTGTCGCCGCACAGCCCGGCAACCTCGCCGCCGCACAGCCCGGCGACCCTCTCCCCGCACAGCCCGAACTACCTTCCGACACCAACACCCGGGAGTACGGACATGCGCATTGACGACATGTATCTGGCCGGCATCGGGCTCCACGTTCCCGAAAAGGTCAGTACTGACCAGGCCGTGGAGCGCGGCTGGTACGACCCCGCCGACCAGGCGGCCAGCGGAATGCTGGCGGTGACCGTCGCGGATGAGACACCTGCCCCCGACATGGCGATCCAGGCCGCACGGCAAGCGATCGAAATGTCCGGGCTAGAGGTCGACGCCTTCGCCGGGCTCTTTCACAGCAACGTGCACTATCAGGGGCCGGACGGGTGGTCGGCGCATCACTACGTCCTCCGCAAGACTCTGGACACGCCGGTTCCGGCGATGGAGCTGCGCCAGGGGTGCAACGGCATGCTCGCGGGCATTCAGCTCGGCACCTGTTATCTGCGCGCCGTCCCAGACCGCACCGCTCTGCTGCTCACGTCAGGAGACAACTTCTCCACACCGGCGGTGGACCGCTGGCGTTCCTCCAAACGTTTCATCCTCGGCGACGGTGGTGCGGCTGTGGTCGTGGCCAAACACGGCGGCTTCGCCCGGATCGTCGCCGCCGCTTCACAGTCGAACCCCGAGATGGAGGAACTCCATCGCGGTGGAGAGACGCTCTTCCCGCCTGGCATCACGCTCGGGCAGAAGATGGACCTCGAAACGCGGATGGAGTACTGGCGCAAGCAGTGGGCCAGCGGGGTCACTCCGCCGATGGGGCATATGGGTGACCTGGTCCGGGGCGCCGTCGATTCCGCTCTTGACGATGCCGGGATGTCCCTGTCGGACATCACCCGGGTCGCCCACGTGCATTTCGCCGCCGACGCCCTGCGCGAGATGTACATGGACCCGCTCGGCATCGACGAGCGCAAACACGGCACCTGGGAGTTCGCCCGCCGGATGGGGCACGCCGGGGCGGTCGACGCGGTCGCCGGTCTGCACCACCTCTGGACCAGCGGCCAGGTCGGCGAGGGCGATCACGTCCTGCTCCTCGGCGCCACTCCCGGGATGGAGGCCGGCTGCGCCATCGTCGAGATCCTCCAGTCCGCGGACCAGCGGAGGGAGACCCTGAAGTGATCACCCGCGACTCGGTCTGCGAGGCCGTGGCGGAACGGCTCGAATCACCTCCGGACCAGATCCCCGGAGACACCAACCTCGTCCAGCTCGGGCTGACCTCGCTCGATCTGATGGCGCTCGTGAACGACTGGCGCCGGGTGGGCCTGCCGGTCGTCTTCCGTGAGCTCGTCCGCGAACCCACCATGGACGGCTGGTGGCGGTATCTGGAGCGCCTCCAGGATGAGCATGCGGAGGTTTCGCCGTGACCTCGTCAAGCCTGCTCGTCGAAGGCGGGTTCATCTACACCGCCGACGAGCACCACACCATCCTCCCGTCAGGCTCCGTCCTCATCGTGGACGATCGAATCGTCGCCGTGGGCGATCGTGCGGAGGTGGCCGATGCGCTCGCACGGTTTCCGAAGGAGGCCGGCGACCGGATCCAGCGCGTGAACGCCGAAGGCATGCTCGTTCTGCCTGGGCTGGTCAACGCCCACTGGCACGAGATGTTCGCGCTCCGCTTGCCGTTCAAGGGGGCGCTGCGCGATCCGTCCGATCGCGACGACGCTCCCGGGTTCATGGCTCATGGCGGGGACATCCCGAAGTTGTCGCTCGCCTTCGACTCGTTCTCCCATGTCAGCGACGGCATGACCGAGGACGAAGCCGATGCGATCGCCCGCTACTCACTCTGGACACAGCTTCGATCAGGCACCACCACCGTCGGTGATGCCGGGTCGCTGAACCGGCCTGACCAGGTCGCCCACGCCGCACAGGCGCTCGGCATACGCGCCTCGATCACCACATGGGCCAGCGATGCCGTGTGTCCACCCGGTGAGAACAAATACCGCCGCACCCGCGATGCGGACGCGGTGCTGAGCTCCATCGAAGAGCTGCTGCAGCGATATCCCAGCGAACCCGGCGGCCTCGTGCGCTCTGCCCCGTCGGCCCTGTACGTCACCAACCTCTCTGACGAGCTCGGCCACGGATTGCGAGACCTGGCGGAGCGCTACGACACACCGTTCCTCACTCATGTCGGCGCGCTGCGCAACGAACCCGAGGCCGTCCGGACGTACTACGGCACCACGTCGGTACGCCGGCTGGACGACCTCGGTCTGTTGTCGGAACGGCTGATGGCCATCCACTGTGCGTTCGCCGATCAGGAGGAACGCGAACGCCTGGTGGCATCGAACGTTCACATCAGCCACTCGCCGGCGAAGTACGGCAGCACCGGCGAGTCGACCATGAGCGAGACCAAGGCCATCCCCGAACTGATGAGGTCCGGCCTGGACGTGTCACTGTCGACCGACGGCGGGAGTCTTCCGGTCGGCGGGATGCCCGAGGCCATGGCCGCCGCATGGCAGGTGCACAACGAGATGGCCGCCGACCCGTGCCACGTGCCGCCGACCCAGGCGCTGGCGATGGCGACCCGGCTTGCGGCGCGCGGGCTGCGCTGGGCGGACGAGATCGGCAGCCTGGAGGAAGGCAAGCAGGCCGACCTCGTCCTCATCCGGGCCGACGACTGGCGCTACCTGCTCAGTCCGCGCCCCTTGGAGGCGTTCTTGACACTGGGCGGCTCGAACGACGTGGACACGGTCATCGTGGCCGGGAAGATCCGTCTGTCCGGCGGGCACCATCCCGAGTTCGATGAGGCCGAGCTCACCGACCACTATCTACGCGCCCTGCGCTCGTTCTCCACACGGCAGCTCGACCTGGATGAGGCTGTCCTGGCGCGAGTCTTCGACGAGAGGCCATGATGCGACCCGATGTCCACATCGCAGGAGTCGGCGGCTACTTTCCCAAAGCCGTACCAGTCGACGAAGCGATCGCCAATGGCGACTACAGCACGCAGGCACAAGAGCAGACGGGTCAGCGACGTGTGGCGATAGTCGGCGAGGACGACACCCTTCCGACGATGGCGGTCCACGCTGGCAGGCGCGCTCTTGACCGATCGAGGCACGCACCCGGCGACGTCGGCCTCCTCCTCCACGCGGCGACCAGCTACAACGGCCTGGACGGCTGGAACATCGGCTCGTACCTCCAGAAAGAGATCCTGGACGGCGCCGGCCTGTCCTTTGAAGTCCGGCAGCTGTCCAACGGCTCCGTGGGTTCGGTGGAACTGGCAGCCCGTTACCTGGCAGCCACCCCCGAGACCCAGGCCGCGATGATCACTGCCGCGGACCAGTTCACGGAACCGTACTGGAACCGCTGGACCAGCAACATGGGCATGGTCTTCGGCGACGGCGCCAGCGCGGCCGTGCTCTCGCGGCAGGGCGGCTTCGCGCGCGTGCTCTCCGTGGTCACCGAGACAGCGCCAGAGCTCGAACCGTTGCACCGCGGAAGCCAGCCCTTCCAACCAGGCCCGGCCGCCGACCAGTTCCCCGTCAGCCTGTGGATGCGCAGCCTGGAGTGCTACGACGAGATGGACCCGGACGACGTGGCCGACCGTATGGTCCGGGGTCTCTGCGCCTCTGCGAACGGCGCAGCCGAAGAAGCCGGGATCGCGATCGACGACGCCGCCCGATACGTCGTCCCCAGCTTCGGGCGTGAGCTCGTCGAGAAGGAATGCCTCGGACCCCTGGGCATCGACGTCGACCGTACGACCTGGGACTGGGGGATGGACGTCGGCCACTGCGGGACCGCCGACCACTTCGGAGGCCTGAGCCATCTCGCCGAGTCCGGCCATCTCGACCAGGGCGACCGGGTGGTGCTGATCAGTGTGGGAGGCGGTTTCAACTGGACGACCATCGTCCTGGAAATCTTGGAAAGTCCGGATCACTGGGCTGCGAAGTGACTGTCTTTACATCGGCGGTGTTTACATGCGGAAATTAGCGGGCTTAGCGTGAGGGGAGTCACATTCAGGGAGGGCTTGGGTTTGCCTGGGCCTTGATAACGATCAGGACGCCGTTGACGTTTTCGCGGCGGGTGTCGTGTCCCCCAGGGCGGTCGTGTGCGGGCGTGTGGCGATGCCTGGGGAACGGGGGGATCATGGCGTATACGATTTCCGGCAATTACCTGGCGAGTTGTTCCTGCGTCCTGGTGTGCGGGTGCGCCATGGACGCGCAACCGAGGGACGCGCAGGGGGACGAGCAGTGCCGGGGCACCGCGGTGTTCCACATCGCGGACGGGCACCTCGGCGACGTTGATCTGTCGGGGGTCGACTTCGCGTTCTACAACTACTTCCCGTCCCACCTGACGGCAGGTGACTGGAAGCTGGGGCTCGTGGTGGACAGCGACGCCGGGGAGGAGCAGGCGGACGCGGTCGAGCGGATCCTGACGGGCCGCGAGGGCGGGCCCTTCGGCGAGCTGTCGCAGTTCTTCGGCGAGTACCTGGGCATGCGGCGGGCGCAGATCTCCCTGACGGACGGGGACAAGCCGGCACTTGAGATCGAGGGACTCAGCGAGATCCGGTACGAGCCGCTCACCGGCCCCGACGGAAACCCGACAACGGTGAAGAACGCGCAGTTCGGGTTCGCGCCCGAATTCGAGATCGGCCGCACCGAGGGGCATTCCGACGCGTTCGACCTGGGCTTCGGGCCCGAGTACGGCGAGCGCGGTGAATACACCTTCTCCACCGAACAGACGGAAGGGCAACCCAGCGGGCGCATCTGAGGTGGCTCGCCCGATCACATCTCCGACATCGTCAGGCCGGGCAGGAGCCAGTCCTGGAAGGGGGCCAGGGCGGCGAGAACCAGGAACACGATTCCGGCTGCCCGCGACAGCGCGGCTCCATGGCGCCACAGCTTCTCCAGGAAGATCAGGGCGGCCAGCGCGGCGATCGCGGCGACGTTCATGACGCCCAGCGGGATGAGCACGACCATCAGGGCCCAGCAGCAGCCCAGGCAGTAGCCGCCATGGTGGACGCCGACCCGCAGATCGCGCGCCCACGGCCGGAAGGCGGCGTAACGCAGGAGCTGGGCCATGGGGCTGCGGCAGTGCCGCAGGCAGATGCTCTTCAACGGCCCAAGCTGGTAGAGCCCGGCCAGCGCGAACGCTCCGGCCCCGATCCAGCGTCCTATGCCGGGGTCGCGTTCCACCAGGTCTCCCGTCAGCGTCATTCCGCCGTACGCAAGGAGACCGAAAGCCGTCCAGACCAGCAGGTAGCCGCCGACGAACTGAACGGTCCGCGCCACGCGCGCGGGGCCCGCCGACCCTCGCCCGATGGCCCGTCCCCAAGTCAGGGCCACCGGCGCCACCGACGGCAGCATCATCGCCGTCATCATGACCAGCCAGAGCAGCAGGAACAGCGGCAGCGCCATGCCCATGGTGCCGGGCTCAACGCCCATGTCGCGCGCCTGTCCCACTGTGAACACCCACGCCAGAACGGACAGAAGGATCATGACCGTCCAGGCAAGGATCACGTCCCCCAGAGGCAAGAGACCGTTGGTGCTGCGCATGGTGAAATCCCCCTGTGCCCAGCAGAGCACAGGGTCGTTAAAGCGATCTCAGTGGTTGGTCAAGTACTTGGCGAAGCGTTCCTCAGGCCCCTTCGCCGGTCAGACTGAGGTCAAGTGAGGCTCGACCGGGTGGAGAGCGGTCGTCGCGATGATGTGTGCATCCGAGCATTGAAGGGCGCCTCATGCATCGCGACACGCCGGGCCCGGGCCGCCTCAGAAGGATTCTCAGCCGCGTTGTCCCGCACCTGCTCCGTGGTTTGGCCTACGCCGGCGCGAGCGCATGGATGTGCGCGCCGGTCGTCGACTACTTGAGGGGGACAAACCAGGAGCCGGACGTTGAAGGGGACGCCGATCCGGATCGCGTCACGCCCTACGCGGATCTCCGCGAGCAAGATCGGCGAATGTTCCTGGAATTCGACGCGATGGTCGAGGCAGAGGACGCGCCCTGACCGGTGTGGTCGCAGCGGAACGGCGGGCGCATACGAAGGAGCTGCCATCATGTCAACCGCTGTCACGCAGAAGATCGCCATCTTTCTGGGGTTCGATGGAAACGCCGAAGAGGCGATGAACTTTTATACGTCGCTGTTCGAGGATGGCGAGGTCCTGCAGGTCATCCGTGCTCGCGCGGAAGACCCGGGGTGGGCCGAGGGAACGCTGCAGTACGGCATCTTCCGGGTCGCGGGCCAGCAACTCGTCTGTATGAACACGCCGCCTCCGGAAAGCCCGTTGCACGGCACCGCGCGCTGGCAGGATTTCACGGTGAATCCAGCCGTGACGCTGTACGCGCAGCGTCATTCGCGGGAAGACTTTGACAAGCTCTACGACGCGCTCAGCGAAGGCGGCGAGGTGTACATGCCGGCGCAGAACTACGGCTTCAGCCCGAGGTTCGCGTGGGTGAACGACCGTTTTGGGATCTCATGGCGGATCGACTTGTCCTCATGAGCCGCAGAGCCCAGCCGTGACGGCTGGGCTCTTTCAGTTCCAGTTAGTGGATCGCACGACGATGGCGGAGTTGAAGCCGCCGTGGCCGCGTGCCAGGACGACAGCCGCGTTCACGGACGCGCGCCGGGGCCGTGTGGTCACCAGGTCGATGGCGTACTCGGGTGAGGGAGTGACGTTCGTCGTCGGGGGGATCAGTCCCGACCGCATGGACAGGAAGGCGGCGGCGACGTCCAGCGGGGCGGCGCCCGAGCCGAGTCTGCCCGTCATGGTCTTGGGCGCGGTGACCGGGACCTTGTGCGGCTCGAAGACCTCGGTGATCGCCGTGGCCTCGACGCGGTCGAGTTCCGGGATGGCGGCGGCGTCGGCGAAGACGACATCGATCTCGTCCGGCGCCAGGCCCGCGTCGTCCAGCGCGACCTCGATCGCCGTGCGCAGCGCCGGCTCGCGGCCGCTGTCCGGCTTCGGGTCGAACGTGGACCCGTAGCCGCAGATCTCGCCGTAGACGCGGGTCGCACCGCGTCGGCGTGCGGCCTCGGCGTTCTCGATGATCAAGAGTGCGCCTCCCTCCCCCGGCACATGCCCGTCCGCGGCGGGGTCGAAGGGGAGGTAGGCCCGTTCGGGATGTTCGCCGGTGCTCAGCCGTCCGCCGGCAAGCTGGGCCGCCCATCCCCAGGAGCAGATCGACGCGTCGACACCGCCGGACAGGATCAGGTCGCTGCCGTCGCGGACGAGCCGGCGAGCCTGAGCGATGGCGTCGAGTCCGCCCGCCTGGTCGCTGACCAGCACGCCGCTGGGGCCCCGCATGCCGTGCCGGATCGAGATCTGGCCGGTGTTGACCGCGTAGAACCAGGCGAAGGACTGGTACGCGCTGACGTACTGGCCGCCCTTGCTCCAGAGGTTCTGGAGCTCTCGCTGGCCGAACTCGAATCCGCCGCAGGTGCTGGCGGTCACCACGCCCATCCCGAATTCGGGCATGTCCGCGGTGCTCACCCCGGCGTCGGCGAGCGCGTGTTCGGCGCCCACAAGGGCGAGCTGGGTCATCCGGTCGGTCTGCGGTATGAGCCTGCTCGGGAGGTGGTCCTCGGCGTTGAATCCGGGCACCTCTCCCGCGAGCTCCGCCGGATACCCCTGTGAGTCGAACCGCGTGATACGGCCGATGCCGTTCCTGCCGCCGCAGGAGGCGGTCCAGTAGTCGTCCACGCCGAATCCGTTGGGCGCGACGACGCCCATCCCGGTCACCACGTGTGAGGTCATGCCAGGTTCCTGCCGGGACGGGCCAGGACCATCGCGCTCTGGAAACCACCGAACCCGCTGCCCACCGTCAGCACCGTGTCGGTTCGCCAGTCGCGTGCGGTCAGTGGGACATAGTCGAGGTCGCAGTCGGGGTCTGGCTCGTGCAGGTTCGCTGTCGGGGGCACCACGTTGTTCTCCATGGCCAGGACGGAAGCGGCGATCTCTATCGAGCCGATCGCGCCGAGCGAATGGCCGACCATCGATTTGATCGAGCTGACGGGGGTGCGGCGGGCGTGTTCGCCGAGGCCGCGCTTGAAGGCGGCGGTCTCATGCCGGTCGTTCTGCTTGGTTCCCGAGCCGTGGGCGTTGATGTAGTCGACGTCCTGCGGGTTCGTCCTCGCGTCGTTCAGCGCGGCGCCGATGGCCTCCGCCATCTCCCTTCCGTCAGGACGCAGCCCGGTCATGTGGAAGGCGTTGCACCGGGACGCGTGCCCGGCGACCTCGGCGTACAGGTGAGCGCCGCGGCGACGCGCGGCTTCCAGCTCCTCCAGGACGAACATCGCCGAGCCCTCGCCGAGCACGAAGCCGTTGCGGGTGCGGTCGAAGGGCCGGGAGGCGTGCTCGGGATCGTCGTTGCGCGGCGTGGTCGCCTTGATCGCGTCGAAGCACGCCACGGTGATCGGCGAGATCGGCGCGTCGGTGGCGCCGGCGATCATCATGTCGGCCGAGCCGTCGCGGATCAGGCCGGCCGCGTAACCGACCGAGTCCAGCCCCGAGGTGCAGCCGGTGGAGACCACGGTGACCGGGCCCTCGGCGCCGACCGACCAGGCGACCTCGGCCGCGAAGGAGCTCGGCACGAAGTAGTCGTACAGGTGGGGGACGGCGTACTCATGGTCGACGAGGTCGAGCCGACCGCCGTCACTGACCACCCGGTATTCCTGGTCCAGGCTCATGGTGGCGCCCACGGCGGTGCCGACGGCCACCCCGGTGCGATGAGGCGTGACCGAGCCCGGGTCCAGGCCGCCGTCCTCCATCGCCTCCCTCGCCGTGACGACGGCGAACTGCGATGCCCGATCCATGCGTCGTATCTCCTGCGGACCGAGACCGTTCGCCCAGGGATCGAAATCCGCTTCGGCGGCGATCCTCGAACGGAACGGGGACGGATCGAAGAAAGTGATCCCCTTGGTCGCCGTCCGGCCTGCGCTGAGAAGGGCCCAAAAGCCTTTGACGCCGATTCCGCCGGGCGCCAGCACTCCCATTCCGGTGATGATGACTCGTCGGCCGGTCATGCGGACTCCCAGCAATAGAATTTCGTCTTCGCCACACTGCTCGCCGCTACGCCGTCTCCTGTTTGTTCTTGAGCTGTTGGGCGAACAGGCTCCATTCTTGGCTGATGTCGTCGGCCACGGAGGCGATGACGTCCTGCCAGTGCGCTGGGACGGTGTTGAGGAATTCTCGCCACCGGTGCGGATCCGCGGCGTGCAGCGCCATCCACCGGAGGAACTCCTTGCCGCTGTCGGTGTAGCGGACGGCCGGATCGCAGGCCATCTTGGACGCCACCTGGGGCCAGGTGGGCGGTAGGTCGGTGTGGTTTCTGCGGGACGGTGGCGTGCCCTTGGCCGCGGGCGCCGTGGCGACGGTGCCGACATCCCCTCTGGTCGAGGGGGCGACGGGCCCGGCGTCGGCCGTTCGGGCGTTGACTGTCCGGGCGTTGGCTGTCCGGGCACTGGCCGTCCGGGCGTCGACTGTTCGGGCATTGGCTGTCCGGGCGTCGGAGATCCGGGCGGTGGGTGGCTGCTGTGCGGAGGGGGGCTGTGCGGAGGGGGGCTGTGCGGAGGATGCGCGGCGCCCGTTGCGCTCCGGGTTTATGCCTCGGCGCAGGCGGGCGCTGACGTCATGGACCGTGCCAAGGGAGACGTCGGTCGCCCTGGCGACCTGCCGGAGCGAGGCGTCGGGATGGGCGTTGATGTAATCGGCGGTGCGGAGCCTGCCCTCACCGGGGTTGACCGGCCGCCGCTTCCCGTCACGGCCGAGGCGCTTGTCGCCGACCTGGGTCCCGCCGGCCGACCGGTCGCGCAGGGACGCGATCGTCTTCGCGCTCAGCCCGGTGATGGAGGCGATGGCCCGGTCCGACCAGTCAGGGTGAGCGGCCAGGACGCTCTTGGCTCCGAACATGCGGTCGGTCTTCGACAG
Source organism: Actinomadura sp. 6N118 (assembly GCF_044326415.1). Classification (NCBI taxonomy): domain Bacteria; kingdom Bacillati; phylum Actinomycetota; class Actinomycetes; order Streptosporangiales; family Thermomonosporaceae; genus Actinomadura; species Actinomadura sp. 6N118. The sequence continues at coordinate 194,624 of NZ_JBIRAZ010000014.1, forward strand.
CGGCAGTCCGTGCGAGCTGTTGGCCTTCATGGCCAGGACGACCGCCTCGGAGTCGGTGCAGTCGACGAAACGTGCCTTCACGACGGTGTCGCCGCGCAGTTTGGCGGCCTCCAGCCGGTGCAGCCCGTCGATGACCCGCCAGCCCTCTTCCTGGACCAGAAGTGGCGGGAGTTCCACCGTGCCCGACGCGTCCATCAGCAGTTGAACGTGGGCGCTGTTCGTCCCGCTCTGACGCAGGCCCAGCCCGGGCGACAGCGCGCTCACCGCCACCTCGGACGCGGGCAGCTTCTCGAAATTGTTCAAATCCAAAGTGTCCCCGGCGACCGAATCCTCGACATCAGGACCGGCAAAGCCGATGCTGTCTGCGACCAGGGCAGTCTGCCCAATGCCACCCGCCATGCTCGGCGCTCCTTCCTGCTGCTGCCGTACCCGGACGACCCTGCCAAGGGCACCTTTAACCACGGTCGACGGTGAATAGACCCTCTCTAGAAAGGCCGTTTAGCGACCATTGAGCCGGGTGGCCGCGAACCACCAGGACATCAGCGCAGCCAATGGATTGTCACTGCTGCTGGCGCGCGTTCATCTGCGCGTTCTCTTCAGTTGAACGATCGAGTTGATAGCGGTCGTCGGTGAGTATTGTTCCCCTAGGTTCACGAACTGATTCCGTGCGACAACGAGGCTGGTCATGAATCAAGCGTTGGATGACACGGCAAGCCGGGGATATCCGGCCCCGCGGCCGGTGATCGGGATATGCGCACGGACCGCTCCGGTCACATTGCAGGGCACCGACATGATCGTCAGTCTTGCGTTCCAGCCGCACATCGACCTCCTCGACTCCGTGGGCTGCACTCCCCTGCTCATCCCGCTGCTGCCGGGGATCGAGCAGATCCTCGGGCAACTCGACGGCTTGCTGATCCCGGGCGGCCCGGACGTGGACCCGACGCTGTACGGAGGCACGGCACACGCCAAGACCCGTGGAGCCAGTCCGGCCATGGACGCCGCCGAACTGGCGCTGGTCAAGGCGGCCCTCGACGCCGGCCTGCCCGTCCTCGGCATCTGCCGAGGCATGCAACTGCTCAACGTGCTCCGCGGAGGCACTCTCCACCAGCATCTGCCCGAGGTCACAGGCGACGACCGCCACTGTCCTGAAAGCGAGACGTTCACCTTGGGCCGCCACCGCCTGGAGTTGAAGCCCGGCAGCCGGATCGCCGAGATCCTCGGCAATGGCACGGCCGAGGCCGCCTGCCACCACCACCAGGCGATCGATCGGATCGGCACGGACCTCACCGCCACCGCCTGGGCGCCGGACGGTGTGATCGAGGCGGTGGAGGCGATCGATCATCCCTTTGCGATCGGCGTGCAATGGGAAGCCGGCCATACCGGAAATGAGTGGCTCTATCTCGCCCTCGCGCAGGCCGCCCGAGACGCCTTTGCTGTGCAACTGCCCAGCCGTTGACCACCGGCCACCAGCCGCACCACCGGTCTGCACACCGTCCGTCACAACCGCAAGGAAAGGTGAATCGCCATGTTGAAGCTCATCAACACCGGCTTGGGCCGGACGGGCACGACCTCCCTAAAGGGAGCTCTGGACCGGCTGGGTTACGGCCCGTGCTTCCACATGTTCGACATCATCGGCGACGAAGCACGCATTGCCGAGTGGGAAAAGGTCGTCTGCGATGGACAGGATCCCGACTGGGAAGCGCTTTTCGCAGGCTATACATCGGCTGTGGACGGCCCGCCCGCGGTCTACTACCGGGAGATGATGAATGCGTTCCCCGAGGCGAAGATGATTTTGACGGTACGCGATGCCGAGCGCTGGTATCAGAGTACCTACGACACCCTGTACCAGTTCGTTCTCATGAACGAGAAGAACGCGCCGCCGCCCAATTCCCTGCCGGCTCGGATCTATCGCGTGACGAGCACCATGGTCTGGAACGGCCTCTTTGACGGACGGTTCTCCGACAAGGAGCACGCCATCAAGGTCTACGACCAGCACAATCAGGAAATCGCGCAGAACATCGGTCCGGACCGGCTGCTCGTCTACGACGTGAAGCAGGGATGGAAGCCGCTGTGCGCCTTCCTGGGAGTGGATGTGCCGTCAGAGGACTTCCCGCACCTCAACGACACCGAGTCCATGCGCAGGCGGCTCGCACAGATGGGTGGCGGACCCAGGTGACACGCCGAACAATCGAGGTTCCGGTGCTCATCGTGGGCGGCGGGGGATGCGGCCTGTCCGCTTCCATCTTCTGCTCCGACCACGGCGTCGCCCACCTGCTGGTGGAACGCCACGCAGGCACGTCGACGATTCCGAAGGCGCACTACCACAACCAGCGCACGATGGAGATCTTCCGCCAGCACGGGCTGGACGAGGAGGTGACCGAGCACGCCGCGCCGGTGGAGACGTTCGGCAAGGTGCGCTGGCTGACCTCACTGGGCGGCGACCGGCCGCTGGACGCGCGGTTGATCCAGGAGCTGGACGGCTTCGGCGGGGGTGTGTCGCACGAGAGGTACGCGGCGGCCGGCCCCATCCTGCCCGCCAGGCTGCCGCAGATCCGGCTGGAGCCGATCCTGCGCCGCCACGCCGAACAGCACAATCCCGGGCGCATCCTGTTCGGCCACGAACTGGTCGCCCTCTCCGACGAGGGTGAGCACATGACCGCCGAGGTCCGCGACGTCGAGACCGGTGAGAGCACCAGGGTCACGGCGCAGTACGTCATCGCGGCCGACGGCGGCCGCACGGTCGGCCCCGCGCTCGGCGTTCAGATGCACGGACTGCCGGGGATGCGGGACATCACGACCGTCTACTTCTCTGCGGATCTGTCTGAGTGGTGGCGCGAGGGCGCGCACATGACCCACTTCCTCAACCCGTACAAGGCGGATCTCTTCAGCAACCTCTTCGAGATGGGGCCGACCTGGGGAAGGCACTGCGAGGAATGGGTCATGCACTTCCATCTCACCGCAGGCGATTCGGCCCGGCTCGACGAGCAGTCGATCGTCCCCAAGATTCGTGAGGTCCTCGGACTGCCGAGCTTGGACGTGACCTTGCACGGGGTGACGAGCTGGACCGTGCAGGGGCTGCTCGCCGACCGCTATCGACAGGGACGGGTGTTGTTCGCCGGCGACGCCGCGCACCGCCAGCCGCCCACCGTCGGCCTCGGCCTGAACACCGGCATCCAGGACGTGCACAACCTCGTCTGGAAGCTGGCCGCGGTGGTCACCGGCCGTGCGCCCGACGGTCTGCTCGACACCTACGAGACGGAGCGGCGGCCGATAGGCGAGCACAACATCGACTGGGCGGTGGCGGCGGCCTCCCACAACCAGGCGATCCTCGGCGCAATCGGCCTCGGCCCGCACACCCCGCCGGACCGCCGGGAGCAGATGTTCGCCAAGTACTTCGACCCGTCCCCCATCGGCGTGGCCGGGCGGGCGCGGGCGGCGGAGATGTTCGCCACCGCCCGCGGCGGATACCAGGCGCACGACGTGGAGATCGGCTACGCCTACGAGGAGGGCGCGGTCGTCCCCGATGGCGGCCGGCCGCCGCCCCGTGTGCCCTTGCGCGACGTCTACCACCCCACCACGTGCCCTGGGCATCTGCTGCCGCACGCCTGGCTTGAACGAGACGGACGGCGCCTGTCCACCCATGACCTGACCGGCACCTCCGGTTTCGCGCTGCTCACCGGCCCGGCAGGAACGCCGTGGTGCGAGGCGGCCGCGCAGGTCGCGGAGAAGCTCTCCATCCCGATCACCACCGCCCGCATCGGCGAGGACGCCGAGTTCGCCGACGTTGACGGCAGGTGGGAGGCCTTCCGGCAGATCACCGATGAGGGCGCCGTCCTCGCACGTCCCGACAACCACGTGGCCTGGCGCAGCACGGGCGGCAGCGAGGATCCAGCAGGCGTTCTGGCCGATGCGGTCGCTCGCGTCCTCCACCACGTTCAGTGACCCTGCCCGGCCGGGCAACCGAGGCGAGCGCGACGGATTCTCGACCAGCCGTCAACCGGCATGGCGGAGATTGTGCAGGACAGAGCCATAGGACAGAGGCACAGGACAGAGCCATTCGGCATGAGTCGGCATGAGGAGAGCGTGATGCACAAGGTCGTTTCGCGGGACGGCACGACGATCGCTTTTGAGAGGGCGGGCGACGGCCCCCCGATCGTGCTCCTCAACGGAGCCTTCCGCGATCACACGATCTTCGACGCGCTGGTGCCGGAACTGACGCCGCACTGCACCACCTATGTCTACGACCGGCGGGGGCGCGGGGAGAGCGGTGACGCCCCCGCCTACAGCGTCGAGCGGGAGATCGAGGATCTGGAAGCGGTCATCAGCGAGGCCGGGGGCCAGGCGGTGGTGTTCGCCGGGTCCTGCGGCGCGAATCTGGCGATAGAGGCGGCACTGGCCGGTGCTCCGATCACCAAGCTCGCGCTGCACGAACCGTACTTCCGGGTCGAGGGTTATCCGCGGCCCCCGGCCGACTTCATGGCCAACCTCAGCGCCCTGCTGGCGGACGACAAGCGCGGCGAGGCCGCGGAGTACTTCCTCGCCGAGCTGATGGGGCTCGCCCCGGAGGTGATCGCGGACTGGCGGCGGACTCCGCTGTGGGCGACGAACGAGGCGAACGCCCACACGCTCCTCTACGACACGGCCCTCTGCGGCGACTTCGCCGTCCCGGCGCAGCGACTGGCCGCCTTGCCGACGCCTGCGCTGGTCGTCAACAGCGACAAGACCGGCGATTGGCTGCGCGCGGCGGCGCAGGCGACCGCCGCCGCGTTGCCCAACGGCCGGGGTGTGCAGTTGCCCGGCTCGTGGCACCGGGTGGAGATGGACGTCCTCGGCCGGGTCCTGGTCGAGTTCGCCACCACCTGATCCGCCCGTCAGCCGACTGATCCGTCCGTCAGCCGAGCGGCTCCCAGTGGTAGAAGCGGGTGGCCATGGCGTCTGCGGGCGAGCGCCAGGTCGCCGGGTCGTACGCCTCGATATAGGCCTTCAGATCGTTGCTGATCTGGATGAAGCGGGGGTCGGTCCGCGCTTGAAGGATGCGCTCGCCCCCATCTTCGTCGTCGAAGTCCTGCAGATGGAAGTACAGACCCCGGTAGCAGAAGAGCTCGCGGCGCCTGGTGCCCATCCGGTGCGGCATGTCCGTCTGGTCGAACGCGCTGAAGAGCTCGGCGACCTCCGCCTGCCCCTGCGGTTGGATCCGCCCGACTATCAGAGTGCTGTGCATGTGTGCCTACCGCCTTCACTGGTGATCGAGGATGGAGAACGAAGGATGGGAACGTCAGTAGTTTCCAAGCCCTCCGCATATGTTGATCGCCTGTGCCGTCACGGGGGCGGCCGCGTCGCTGGTCAGGTAATCGACGAGGCCGGCCACTTCTTCGGGAGTGGAATAGCGGCCAAGTGGAATCTTCGCCTGGAAGCGTTCCAGGATCGTTTCCTCGGTCGTGTCGAAATGCGCGGCATAGCCCTGCCTCACCCGCTGCGCCATCGGCGTTTCGACATAGCCCGGGCAGACCGCGTTGACCGTGACACCGGTCTTCGCGAGTTCCAGGCCGAGCGCCTTGGTGAATCCGACGACGCCGTGTTTGGAGGCGGAATAGGGGGCGCCGAGCACCACACCCTGTTTGCCGCCGGTCGACGCGATGTTGATGATCCGTCCCCAGCCGCGTTCCAGCAGCCCGCCCGACCTGAGGGCCTCACGGGTCACCAGGAAAACGCTGTTGAGGTTGGTGTCGATGACGTCGTACCAGAGCTCGTCGGCGATGTCGGCCGTCACGCCGCCGCCGCTGCGCCCGGCGTTGTTCACCAGGACGTCGACCTGCCCGTACCGCTCCACGGCGGCGCCGACGAGACGCCTGACGTCCTCCGGACGCCGGACGTCCGCGGCCACGCCATCGACCTCGTAGCCGTTCGACCTCAGCTTGTCCACCGTCTCCTGGACCGACTCGGGGGTGCGTGAGCAGATGAAGACCTTGAGACCGCGCTGCGCGAGAGTCTGGGCGACCGCCAGGCCGATTCCGCTGGTCCCTCCAGTGATCAGCGCGATTCGCCGTCCATTGTCAGCCATTCTGCCTACTCCTTTGCGTCACTTTGTCAGAGCAGACTGGCAGGGGTTGCATTAATTTCGGTCGAGCGCGGATAGACCCCGGCTCGGTTCAACTGTGCCGACTCTTCAGTTGAACGGAGCGAGAGAAAAGTTGTGGGCAGAAAACCCACGAATCTAATATCGGGCACCAGATGCTACGAACTCAGGAGGCAACATGTCCGCACTGCCCGTCGTGCGGGACCAGTCTGCCGCGTATTCGCTGCTCGACCTGATTCAGGGTTCAGTGATAACTCAGGCGATTTCTGTCGCGGCCAAGCTCGGCATCGCCGACGTCCTCGGCGACGGACCGTTGTCCGCGGAGGAGGTGGCCGAGCGGGTCGGCTCCGACCCCGAGGCGACGTACCGGCTGCTGCGCACGCTGTCCGGCTACTCGGTGTTCGCCGTCGAGCCGGACGGCCGGTTCGCGCTCACGCCGATGGGCGACGCGCTCCGGGAGGACACGCCGGACTCGATGCGCGGCATGGCCGTCCTGATGAGTCACCCCATGCTCTGGGAAGACTGGGGACACCTGCTCAGCTCCGTGCGCACGGGCGAGGCCAATCTGCCGAAGCTCCGCGGCATGGGCGCGTACGACTTCCTCGGCGCTCATCCCGAATACGCCGCCGTGTTCTTCCAGGGGATGGGCAGCATCTCGGCCTCAGAGACCGACCCGGTCCTGGCGGCGTACGACTTCTCCCGGTTCCGCACGATCGTGGACGTCGCCGGCGGGCGCGGCGGCCTGCTGGCGGGAATCCTCTCGCAGGCGCCGAACTCCCGGGGTGTGCTCGTCGACCGCGAGTTCGCGACCGCGGACGCGCCGCCGGTGCTCGAAGCCGCCGGTGTCGCGGAGCGGGTGACGATCGAGAACGGCACCTGCTTCGACAAGCTGCCGCAAGGCGCGGACGCCTACGTGCTCAAGCACGTCCTGCACGACTTCCCGGAGCCCGAATGCCTGGCGATCCTGCAGAACGTCCGGGACGCCATCGCCCCCGACGGCACGCTGCTCCTGATCGAGTACGTGCTCGACGGCGACAACGAACGGCACATCGGCAACATCATCGATCTGTGGCTCCTGCTGCTCCTGGGCGCGAAGGAACGCACGCTGCCGGAGTACGAGGAGCTGTTCGCCAAGGCGAACCTGAAGGTCTCCAGGGCGGTTCCCACCACGTGCCCGGTCTCGATCATCGAGGCGGTGCCCGTCTAGGGCCCGGCGCACCGCGGCCGTCCAGCGCCCGGCGCATCCGCGGCCGGTCCCTCAAGGCCCACTCCAAGCTGAGGACTGAGAATGCATACAGACGTAATCGTTGTCGGCGGCGGGCCGACAGGGTTGACGCTCGCCGGCGAGCTCCGCCTCGGCGGCGCCGAGGTCATCGTCCTTGAGCGGCTGACGGAGCGGGGCTGGCAGTCGCGCGGCATCGGCTTCACCGCGCGCGCGACCGAGATGTTCCACCAGCGCGGCCTGCTCGACCGGCTGGAGAACCCCGAGATCACCAGGCGCGGGCACTTCGGCGGCGTCCCGATCGACTACGGGGTGCTGGAGGGCGCGCACTTCGGCGTGCGCAACGCGCCCCAGTACAAGATCGAGGAGATGCTGGAGAAGTGGGCGCTGGAGCTGGGGGCGCACGTGCGCCGCGGCTACGCGCTCACCGGCCTGAAGGAGACCGGAGACGGCGTCACCGCGATCGTCGAGGGGCCGGACGGGCCCGAGGAATGCTCCGCCCGCTACCTGGTGGGCTGTGACGGCGGGCGCAGCACCGTCCGGCGGCTCGCCGGCTTCGACTTCGTCGGGTCCGCCGCGACCCGCGAGATGTACCTGGCGGACGTCAAGGGCTGCGACATCGAGCCGCGGCGGATCGGCCAGCTGCTGCCGAACGGCATGGTCATGGCGGCGCCGCTGGAGCAGGGCTACACCCGCATCATCGTGTGCGAGAACGGGTCGCGGCCGGACCCCGGCGACCAGGTGACCTTCACCGGCCGCCAGGTGAGGTTCGCCGACCTCGCGGACGCCTGGCAGCGGCTGACCGGCGAGTCGATCCACCACGGCGAGGCGCGCTGGGTGAGCAGCTTCACCGACGCCACCCGGCAGGTCACCGAGTACCGCCGCGGCCGGGTGCTGCTGGCCGGGGACGCCGCGCACATCCATCTCCCGGCGGGAGGGCAGGGCCTGAGCGTCGGTGCGCAGGACGCCTTCAACCTCGGCTGGAAGCTCGCCGCGACGATCACCGGCCGGGCCCCCGAGGGTCTGCTCGACACCTACCACGCCGAGCGTCACCCGGTGGGGGCGCGGGTCCTGCTCAACACCCTCGCCCAAGGGACGCTCAACCTGAACGACGAGTCGGTCGAGCCGCTGCGGACCATCATGGCGGAGATCATCGAGATCCCGGCGGCGGCCCGTCATCTGATCGGCATGGTGAGCGGCTTCGACGTCCGTTACGACATGGGCGCGCAGGGAGGGCATCCACTGCTGGGCGGGCGGATGGCCGACCGCGAGCTGGAGCTCGCCGGCGGCGGGCGCGACCGTATCGCGCGGCTGCTGCACCCGGCGCGAGGCGTCCTGATCACCGCCGACGCCTCCGGCGAGACGGGCCGGACCGCCGCCGGTTGGTCCGACCGCGTCGATCTCGTCCAGGTGCGCAACTTCCCCCCTGGACCGGAAGAGGGCGGTGCGGCAACGGAGTCGGTGCTGCTCCGCGCCGACGGATACGTCGCCTGGTCCGCGCCGGACGGAGGCGACCTTGCCGACGCGCTGCGGCGCTGGTTCGGCGCACCACGACAGAGCACGGTCCGTGAAACGGAACACGAGATCAACGTCGCGGCTCCCGCCGACCGGGTGTACGCGCTGATCGCGGATGTCGCGACGTGGCCTGAGATCTTTCCCCCGACCGTGCACGCCGAGTGCGTCGAACGGGACGGGAACTCGGAACTGATCCGGCTCTGGGCGACCGCGAACGGCACCGCCAAGACCTGGACCTCCAGGCGCCGGCACGACCCCGAGCGCAGAAGCGTCTCGTTCCGCCAGGAGCGGTCCCAGCATCCGGTCGGCGGCATGGGCGGGGAATGGGTGGTGGAGCCGGTTTCCGCGTCGGAATGCCGGGTGCGCCTGCTGCACGACTTCTTCGCCGCGAGTGACGACCCCGCCGATCTCGACTGGATCAGCCAGGCGGTCGACCGCAACAGCATGTCGGAACTGCACGCGCTCAAGACGAGCGCGGAGCTGACCGGGCCGGACAAGCTCATCACGTTCGACGACACGGTGACCGTCGACGGCGGCGCCAAGGACGTCTACGACTTCCTCAACGAGGCTCAGCTCTGGTCGCAGCGGCTCCCGCATGTGGCCAAGGTGTCGCTGGACGAGGAGACACCCGGGCTGCAGATCCTTGAGATGGACACCAAGACCAAGGACGGGCACGTGCACACCACACGATCCGTGCGCGTGTGCCAGCCGTACACCAGCATCGTCTACAAGCAGACCGTCCTCCCCGCTCTGCTCCTGCTGCACACTGGCCGCTGGCTCATCCAAGAGCGCGACGGCGGGGTGTCGGTGACGTCGCGGCACACGGTGCGGATCAATACCGAGCGCATCACCGAGGTGCTCGGTGACGACGCGGACGCGCAGACCGCGCAGGAGTTCATCCGTAATGCCCTGAGTGGAAACAGCATGGCCACCTTGCGTCTCGCCAAGGCCCACGCCGAAGGCCCGGTCGGCACAGTTAGGAAGGAACATGCAAGTCTTTGATGCGGATGTCATCGTCGTAGGGGCCGGCCCCACCGGTCTCATGCTCGCTGGGGAACTGCGCCTGGCCGGAGTTGAGACCCTCGTGCTCGACCGGCTGGCCGAGCCGATGCAGCAGTCGCGGGCCCTCGGTTTCTCGGCACGCGCCATCGAGGAGTTCGACCAGCGAGGGCTGCTCCCCTGTTTCGGTGATGTGCAGACCATTCCTTTCGGCCATTTCGGCGGGCTGCCCCTCGACTATCAGGTGATCGAGGGCGGCTCCTACGGAGCCCGGGGGATACCTCAGTCGCGTACCGAGGGTGTGTTGGCCGAGTGGGCCGCCGAACTGGGTGCCGTGACCCATCGGGATCACGAGGTCGTCGGGCTGACCGCCGGTGACGACGGTGTCGAGCTGGACGTCGTGGCTCCGGAGGGCCGCAGACGCCTGCGTGCTCGTTACGTGGCGGGCTGCGACGGCGCTCGCAGCACCGTCCGCAAGCTCGTCGGCGTCGATTTCCCCGGCACCGATCCGGCTGTCGAGCTCTGGTTCGCCGACGTGACCGGGTGCCCCCTGCGGCCGCGTTTCGCCGGCGAGCGCGTCCCCGGCGGGATGGTCATGGTGCTGCCGCTGGGCCCGGAGGCCAGGCGCGTCATCCTGTACGAGCGCGGCATGCAGCGGCAGGGCGACGGGCCCCCGAGCTTCGCCGAGATAACCGCCGCGTGGAACCGGCTGACCGGCGAGGACATCAGCGGTGCGCAGCCGCTGTGGACCAGCTACACCACCGACTCCAGCAGGCAGGCGGCTCAGTACCGGCAGGGACGGGTGTTCCTGCTCGGCGACGCCGCGCACATCCACCTGCCGATCGGCGCCCAGGGAATGAGCGCGGGCATCGGCGACGCCATGAACCTGGGGTGGAAGCTCGGCGCCGAGATCAACGGCCACGCGCCTGCGGATCTGCTGGACACCTACCACGCCGAGCGGCACCCGGTAGCGGCCCGCATCCTCGCCAACACCCTGGCCCAGCGCCTCCTGTATCTCGGTGGCGACGAGATGAATCCCACGCGGGAGATCATGTCCGAGCTGCTGGCATATGAGGAGGTCCAGCGGCTGCTGGTCGGCATGGTCACCGGCCTGGACATCCGGTACGACGTCGGACCGGGCGATCACCCGCTGCTCGGGCGGCGGCTGCCCGGCGTCGAGCTCGCAGGCGACTTCGCGCCGTCCGGCACGGTGAACGCCTTCCAGCTCCTGAACGCCGGGCGCGGCGTCCTCCTCGACCTGGACGGGGGCGCCGACGTGCGCGCCGCCGCCTCGCCGTGGACCGACCGGATCGACGTCATCACCACGGCCTCGCCTGCTGCGGGCGTGCTCGCCGATGTCGAGGCCGTGCTGGTCCGGCCGGACGGTTACATCTCGTGGATCGGTCCCGGCGGCTCCGGGGCGGCCGGCCTGACGGACTCCCTCACCCGCTGGTTCGGCCAGCCGCACGAGAGCCCGCGGGCCACAACGCCCACAGCGACGCCCGCCGCGAAGCCCGCCGCAGCGGCCGCCCGGCCGTAGCCACCGCAACCAGAGGATGCGAGGGACACCATGCCGTACATCAATCCTGAGGACGGGTACCTGACGGTCATCAATCTGTTCAAGACCGACTCGTCGGCACGCGTCGACCGGCTGGTCAGCGAGATGCGGGCGATCGTCGACACCGCGGCGTTCCCCGGCTGGATCTCCAGCACCGTGCACCGGGGCCAGGACAGGCTGGGCACCGCGAACTTCATTCAGTGGCGCGGAAAGCAGAACCTGGAGTCACGGTACGCGGGTGACGAGTTCAAGCACCGCACGGTGCCGGTCTTCCAGGAGATCACGACGTTCATCCGGCTGATGCAGACCGAGGTAGAGCTGAGCCAGCGCCACCCGTCACAAGGCGACGTCACCGAGATCTCCCCCGGCCGGGACGACTACACGGTCCTGGAGATCATCGGGGCGGAGCCCAGCGGCCAGACCGACCTGATCACCACGCTCGGGGCGGCCCACGACTGGCTGGTGGACGTGCCGGGTTACCGGTCGCAGAGCGTGCTGCGGGGGATCCGCTCCCGAGGTCCCGGAGACGGCGGCCTCACGGCCATCGGCAGGGACAACGACTTCGTGGCTGTCTACTCGCAGTGGGACGGCAAGCAGTCGTACGACGCGTTCCGCGCGACGTCCGAGGACGAGCAGCCCGCCGCACGCCGCAAGTCCCAGGACAAGCGGAACTCGCTGACCACCGCGCTCGACTGGAACACCTACCAGGTCGTCCACAGCCGGTCCGCGCCGCAGCCATCTCCTACCGGGTGATGGTTTCCCAGTGCCACTGGGAATCGAAAGCCTTGATCTCGATGTCCACGCCGTCGGCGACCAGCGCGGCGGCGAGGCTCGTGGCCTTCGCGATGAGCCCCGAGACACGATGTGCGGCCAGCAGGTCCTGCTCTCCGAACGGCAGCCCTTCGCACCGCAGCAGCCGCAGGTCCACGAACCCGTCGAACGTGCGGCCCAGCACCTCCACCGCCTGCGGGCTGCGGATGCTGAAGCGCACCCTGGCGGCGACGTGGCCGTGATGGTGTTGATCGGAGTAGTACGCGACGTCCGGGATCGAGGGCGGGACGAAGTAGTCACGGGCCACGATCTCCGGGGCCTTCGGGAGATTGCCGACCAGGAAGTGCCACGAGTTGTACTGCATCCGCGCGGAGATGGACCACGCGGTGTCGGCCAGATGCGTACGTGAATCGTCGAAGTACCTCCGGGCGCGAGGCGCGGGCACGACGCAGCAGAAGAAGTGCGGCAGGTCCCAGGTAGCGATCTTGGGCCAGTCCTGCGCGCGCAACGCCTCGACCAGCGCGGTGAGCGACCGCATCCCCCGGCTCATCGCGAAGTCGGCGTCGAATGCCGCCGTCGCCGCGCGCACGGTCTCGTACACCAGGGACTCCAGGCCCGTCCGGAACTCGCCGTGCGGCTCGGCCAGCCATCCGGGTGACGCCTCAATGGCGGCGCCCAGCTCCGCGAGCGTGTCGCCGGAGATCGGGAGGTCACCCGAGATCAGGAGCCGGTCGCGCACCCGCGCGCAGAGCTCCGCCTCCTGCCGCATCGCATCGTCGGCGGGGGCAGCCGCGATCCGCTCGACCTTGTGCATCAGCGGGCCGTGGATCTCGCGATAGAGCTGGACCTTCGGGGCGATCTCCCGCCGCCGCCGGGCGACCACCTCCGCGAGGTCGCTGAGCTCCGCCACCCGGGGCGAGGCCGTAGGCGGCACCTGCTGCCCGCCGGGTACCTCGTTGTAGGCCAGGCGCGTCCGTTCGAGAAGGTAGGCCAGGTGGTCGGTCGTGAGTTGGGTGCCGTTGGCCTCCTCGATCCGGGCGAACCCCGCCGACCGCACCAACAGTGTGAGGCAGACGACCATCAGGACGTCGCTGTCCGACCACAGCTCAAGCGGCACCGTTGTCAGGCTGCTCAGCGCGCAATCCGGGTGGCCCGGCCACAGCGTCTTGCCTGTCAGCGTGTTCCGATCTCGGAAGTTGGTGTACTGCCGGTCGCCGGAGTACAGCACGAACGGCGCCGTCCGGAGGGCCGCCTCCTTCAGGCCCTCCAGCATGTCCTGGCGACCGCCTGGACCGGCCGCCGCCAGCCACTCGCGGCAGTCGGCGGCCGAGGCGCGGAGCCGTTCGGCGGCGGCGGCGAGCTCGGTCCGGTAGTCGGCGAGGTCGAGGGCGGACCACGGAACGCGCAGCACGCCGCCCACGAGGTCCTCATCGCTGGCGAGTGGCGGCCTCGACGGAACGCGGATGACGACACGGCCGCTCGTGTTCAATCCGATCTCGCCGAGGAACGCCGCCGGAGCGCTGTCCCCGGTGGTGCGGTCAGGAGCGGCGCCACGGCCGGTCGTTCGCCATGACCTGCCGACGAGGACCTTCAGAGCACACTCCTCCGGCGCGGGCAGCGCCCGCAGTTGGATGTCCGCCGGAACATGCCCGGCGAGCGTGAGCAGCGTGTCCACGGCCGAAGGCAGGTCTGGAGCGGCGGTCGCCTCCTGCCAGACCCGTTTCAACAGTCCCGGGAACCCGGCCTCCTCTGATACCGGATAGTCCGGCTCGGCCGTCGTTCCCGCCCGCCGGCCGAGCCTGCTCGGCCGGCGGCTCTGCCGCGCTTTCGCCAGCGCCGCCTTCCGGGAAAGCGTCGTGTCAGGCGTAGTTGGCAAGGTCATCACGCAGCCCCCTCCGCTGTCAGGCCGACGTGATCCCAGAGGCCCGCCTCGGTGGGAGTCCATTCCTCGTCCACGTAAATGCAGTCGACGGGACAGACCATCACGCACACCGGGCAACCGGAGCACAGTTCTGGGATTATCACGACGTCGAGCCCGCGATCGAAGATGGCCCCGAACTCGGGAGGGCAGTTACGCAGGCACAGGTCGCACGTTATGCATTCTGACGTCTCGATACGACGTGGCGGCTTCTTCCATTGTTCATTGCGAGACCGCTCCGCGATCCGATCCGCGCGCGCCTCGCTGGCCACGGCGGCTGTGTCCTTCCCCCACGGCATGTCTGTTCTCCTCTCTTCTGGGTGGCGCGGACTGCGGTGCGCTCAGAAGACACCGAAATATTCGCGGTGCTCCCATTCGGTCACTTCGTCGGCGGCGGGCTCCTGCTCCGCGCGCCATGTGTCGAAGCGCGACACCTCGCTCTCCTTCAATTTCGTCAGGCATGTCTTGAGGGGCGTTCCGAGCAGGTCTGCGGCGGGGCCGCTCCTGCGGAACGCGTCCAGCGCCTCGCGCAGCGACCCTGGCAGCTCCGGATAGGCGGGCCGCTCGGCGGGCGTTCCGGCAGGCGTTCCGGCGGTCAGTCCCTCCAGGCCCGCGTGGAGCTGGGAAGCGATGAGCAGGTAGGGGTTCGCGCACGGTTCCCCGATCCGGTTCTCGACGTGCGTCGAGCTGCCGCCGCTGAGCACCCGCACCAACGCGGTGCGGTCCTCGAAGCACCAGTTGACCGAGGTCGGGGACAGCGTGAACTCCGGGCTCAGGCGCCGGTAGCCGTTCACGGTCGGAACGTGGAGCAGGCACAGTTCACGCGCATGTGACAGCAGGCCCGCGACGTAGGCCTCTCCCTCGGGCGACATCGCGTCCTGCGCGTTGCCTTCCGCCGCGAACACGTTGCGGTTCGTCTTCGTGCTCGTCACGGACTGGTGCAGGTGCCACCCGCTGGAATCGAAGCTGTCCAGGCGCGGCAGCGACATGAAGGACGCGTGCATACCGCGGCGCCTGCAGAACTGCTTGACCTGCGTGCGGAACAGCAGCATTGCGTCCGCCGCGTCCAAGGCCAGCATCGGGCCGAAGGTGGTCTCCAGTTGCCCGGGGCCCGACTCGTGCTCCATCGAGCGCAGCGGCAGGCCGAGCGCGCTGAGCGTCGCAGTCAACGGGTCCGCGACCTCGGCCACCGAGTCGTAGTAGCCGTCGAGGTTGAACTGGTAACCGGGGTTCACGGCCTCGACTGCGGGAGCGGGCCCCTGCAGGCCGAACCCGTTTCCCGCGTTGCCCGGCGGCCCGCCGGCGAGCCGGGTGAGGTACCACTCGATCTCCAACCCGATGACCGGAGCCAGGTCGTGCTTGGCGTACCGCGCGCAGACGCGGCGCAGCACGTCGCGAGAGGCAAGCGGGTGCGGCGTGCCGTCGCGCAGGTACTCGTTTCCGAGCACCCAGGCGGTCCTCGGCTCGGTCCCGGGCAGCACCTGGAACGTGCGCGGGTCCGGAACGAGCATGAAATCGCCCGCGCCGAGCAGTTCGCCGACCCCTAGGCCGGGATCGGCCTGGAAGTCGACCGCGACGGCATGGCCGGTGTCGAAGAGGAACGGCCCGGCGCTGAAGTCCATGCCGTTGCGCAGCACCGTGCGGAAGATGTTCGCGGGCACCGTCTTCGACCGGGCCAGGCCGTGGGGGTCGCAGAACGCCACCCGGACGAGATCGACCTCGTCCAGCTCCGCCTCGATCCGCTCGGCCGCGGCTGCCTGCCGGTCGTCCCAGAGTCCGAACTCGGTCACGAACGACGGGCGCCCGACGGCCCCTTCGTTGCCGTGCAGGGACCATGGCCTGGAAATCATGATTCTTTCCCTTCCGTGTCAGGGCCGGGTGGCGCCATCGTCAAGTCGAGCCGAGCCTCGATGCGGCCGGCGGCCGCGAGCACCAGGTCGTCGTCGCCGACCCGGCCCACGAGCTGAAGCCCGACCGGGAGTCCACGGGACGTCACGCCGACGGGCAGGGACAGGGCCGGCTGGCCGGTGATGTTGAACGGGTAGGTGGCGGGCGACCACGCCAGCCACAGCAGGTCGTCCGGGTCGGCGGCCCAGGAGGGGGCGATCGTCTCGGCGGCGAACGGCTCGATGGGGACGGTCGCCATGGCCAGCAGGTCGTAGTCGCCCATCACCGAGCCCAGCCGCGCTCGCAGGGCCAGCCGCGACTCCTCGGCGCGCATCACCGCCGCACCGCTCAGGGAGCGCCCGTACCGGACGATCGCGGCCCGGCCCTCGTCGCACCACGGCTCGTCTTCCGGCGCGGTGCCGCTCGCCTCGGCAGCGGCGAGGACGTCCACCAAAGACGCGTACGGATCGGGAAACGGGACCTCGATGCGGTCGACGCGGTGCCCCGACCCGGTCAGCACGGGCAGGATCCCCTCGGTGACCCGGCGGACCTCGCCGGACGTCCCAGGGAACTCGATCCAGCCGATCCGCAGTGAGCCGGGGGCCCTGGCGCCCCCAGACGGGCCGGGGACCCTGGCGCTCCCAGACGGACCGGGGGCCGTGGCGCTCTCGGACGGAGGGGTCACCGAATCCGGGTCGCGGTGGTCCTGACCGTCCAGCACCGGCATGAGCTCGGCGACATCGGCCACGTTCCGTGCCAGCGGCCCCACGTGCGCCAGCCGGTCGGCGCAGGGCGGCACGTAGGGAATCCGGGCGTAGGACGGCTTGAACCCGACCACGCCGCAGAAGGCCGCCGGGATACGGACCGATCCCGCCCCGTCGGTGCCGACCGCCGCGGTGCACAGTCCCGCCGACACCGCTGCCGCGGACCCGCCGCTGGAGCCCCCGGCGGACCTGTCGCGCGCCCAAGGGTTGCGGGTGGGGCCGGCCACCCTGCTCACGGTGCTCGCGCTCCAGCCGTGCTCCGACGTGGCCGTCTTCCCCACCACGATCGCCCCCGCCGCCCGGAGCCGGGCCACGACGGGGGCATCCGCGGCGGTGCGCGGATTCGGCAGCAACGACCCTCTCCGGGTGGGCAGGTCCCGCGTCTGGATGAGATCTTTGACCGACACCGTGACCCCGAGCAGCGGCCGGTCCTGGAAGGCCGCCTCGCCGAGGTCGGCGAGGAGCCGGTCGGCCGCCTCCGCCTCCAGCAGCGCACCGGCGCCCGCGACCGCGACGAACGCGCCGAGTTCGGCGTCCGTTTCGTGGATGGCGTCGAGCACGGTCTGCACGTGCTCGGCGACCGTGACATGGCCCTGCAGAAACGACATCTTTGTTTCACGAATGTCGCGGCAGATCTCTGACACAAGACCACTACATGGCACCGCCCGAATCTCGTGCAAGCAGCGGATCGCGAGAATCGAGGCCCGGCGGAGCAACCTCGGATAAATACTTCTCCTCCAGCCGGACAGACGCTCGTTCAACTGTGGAGAACCGGCACTTGAACGATGGCAAGGACGGAGAAGGCAAGGCGTACGACGAAAGTCGGCTATACATCGCACTACGGCGATTCATATCCTGCCGCTGCCGGGTCACGCCAGCGGAGGGATCACAGAATGATTGCGCGCTATTCACTGCCAGAGATGGCGGAGATCTGGTCTGATCAAGCCCGTTATGACACCTGGGCCATGGTGGAATGCCTTGCGTCTCAGGCACAGGCGCTGCTCGGCCGGGTTCCCCCGAGCGCGGTGGCCGACATCCAGCGCGCCAAGGCGCCGTCCGCGGCGCGCGTGGCCGAGCTCGAACTCCAGCGCGACCACGAGGTCCTTTCCTTCCTCGCGGCCTTCTGCGAGGACATCCCCGATGACTCCGCCCGGTGGGTGCACCTGGGCATGACGAGCTATGACCTCGTGGACACGGCACTGGGACACCACCTCGCCCGTGCCTGCGACGTCCTGCTCCGCGCGGTGGCACGGCTTCGCGGCGTGCTGGCGGACAAGGCGGTCGAGCACTGGGACACGGCGTGCATCGGGCGTACCCACGGGATGCATGCGGAGCCCACGACGTTCGGCCACAAGCTCGCCGGGTTCGCCTTCGCGGTCGACCGCTCCCTACGGCGCCTGGAGGCCGCGCGCACGGAGGTCGCGGTGGGCACGATCTCCGGGTCCGTCGGGACCTACGCCCTGATCGATCCCTTCGTCGAGAAGTACGTGTGCGCCGAACTCGGACTCGACGTGGAGCCCGCACCGAGCCAGGTCGTGGCCCGCGACCGGCATGCCCAGCTTCTGCAGGCGATCGCGACGCTCGGCGCCTGCGTCGAGCAGATCGCCACCGAGGTGCGGCTGCTGTCGCGTACCGAGGCCCGCGAGGTGGAGGAGCACCGGACGGCCGCCTACCAGGGGTCGAGCGCCATGCCGCACAAGCGCAACCCGACGGCCAGCGAGCGCCTGGTCGGGCTGGCCCGGCTGCTGCGCGGGTACGCGGGCACGATGCTGGAGAACGTCGCGCTCTGGCACGAGCGGGACCTGTCCCACTCGTCGGTGGAACGGGTCGTCCTGCCGGACACGATGATCGTCGCGCACTATCAGTCCACCAGGGCGGCAGACCTGGTGGCGGCTCTCGAGGTGTTCCCGGAACGCATGCGGGGCGCAATCGACCAGACCAACGGCCTGGCGTACAGCTCGGCGGTGCTGGCCGATCTCCTGGAGGACGGCACCGAGCGGGAACGGGCCTACCGGGCGGTCCAGGCCGCAGCCAACGGCGCGACCTCCTCCGGAGAGGATTTCGGCGCCAGGCTCAGAGCCCAGGGAATCGAGACCGGACCGCTGGCGCCGGAGCGTTTCCTGGTCCACCACGACGTGATCCTCAAGCGATTGGAAGCCCTCCGTGACATGGGACGTTAAGCGCGAGAACGGCACCGACCTGGACCTGGACGAGGTCCTGGAGGTCTACCGGTCATCGGGACTGGGGCAACGCCGGCCGATCGCGGACACCGGACGCATGGCGGCGATGGTCCGAAACGCCAACCTGTTCATCACCTGCCGTATCGACGGTGAACTCGTGGGCATCGCACGGAGCATCTCCGACTTCTCGTACGTGACATACCTCTCCGATATCGCAGTCAGCCGCGCGCACCAGCGGTCCGGTATCGGAAGGGCCCTCATGGACGCGACGCAGAAAGAGGCGCCACAGGCCAAGATCGTGCTCCTGTCGGCGCCTGCCGCGGCGGATTACTATCCGCACCTCGGTTTCACTCAACACAATTCCGCCTGGGTGCTGAACCCATAACAACCCATAACAAAGCTGGACCGTCGGCCAAGGCCCATTCCACTGGTGCTCGACCGGGGTTATGGGTGCTGCTGCCAGGGTGCCGTTACACGGTTTCGACAACGGACGAGTTCGGCAAAGGACGAGGACCAGGGACGAGGGAGGGTGCGAAATGGCGGACACGGGTCAGGGGCCTGGGAGCGGGGCGCCGCATGTGGTGATCGTGGGTGGCGGTATCGCGGGCCTTGTGGCGGCGTTCCTGCTGCGAGACGAGCCGGTACGGGTGACGGTCTTTGAGGGAACGTCCAGGATCGGCGGGCAACTGGCCGTGTCGGAGGTCGCAGGTGTCGCGGTGGACGAGGGCGCGGAAGCGGTGTGGCGCCCCAAGACCGAATGGATGATCGGCGAGGCGGGGCTGGGCGACCGACTCGTCTCGGCGGACACCGCGGCCGTGGCGACGTGGACCCGGGGTGGGCTTTGGCCGCTGCCCAACGGTCATTTCATGAGCGTGCCCTCGGACATGGACGAGCTGGCCAAGTCGGGCGTGCTGTCCGATGAGGGAGTTGCCCGGGCACGGCAGGACCTCGTGCTGCCGCCGACTGACCGCAACGGGGACGTCTCGGTAGGGGCATATGTGGGCGCGCGGTTCGGCCAGGAGGTCGTGGACCGCTTGGTCGACCCGTTCCTGAACGAGATGTGTGCCGGCCGTTCGAGCGAGTTGTCGTTCGAGGCGACGCTGCTGCCGCTCGCGAAGGCGTCGCGCAAGTTCGCGTCGCTGGCCAAGGCGGCGGGGGTACTGGTACCGAAGCCGGGATCGGACATTCCCGCGCTGCACAGCGGGCTCGGCACGCTGATCGGCGGGATGGGCTCGCTGCCCGGTGCGCTGGCCGAGGCCGTGCTGCACGCCTCCCCGGACGCCGCCGTGCGGACCGGGACCCCGGTGACCGGCCTTGCGCGCGGCGAACACGGCTGGCGCGTGACGGTGGATTCGGCCGCCGGCGGAGAGCACATCGCCGCGGACGCCGTCATTCTCGCCGTCCCCGCCGGCGCCGCAAGCAAGCTGCTGGCGGGGGTTCCCGGGACCGCGCCGGTCTGTGCCGGGCTGGCCGACATCGCGTACGCGAGCGTGACGATGATCACGCTCGCCTACCCCCGGAAGGCGTTCGCGGGCGGGCCGGCGGAGCAAGGGCTAGCCGGTTACCGGGTGCCGGTGGTGGACGGGCGAACGGTCAGGTCGGTCACGTTCTCGACGGTGAAGTGGTCGCACATGGCCGACCAGGCCGACGGCGACGTGGAGATCGTGCGGTGCCAGGCAGGCGGGATCGGTGAGGACGACCTGCTGCAACGCGACGACGCCGACCTCGTGGCGCTGGCGGCGGGTGAGCTGGCCGAGGCCACCGGCGCGGCCGATGACCCGGTGGCCACACGGGTGACCCGATGGCACGACGCGCTGCCCCAGTACACCGTCGGGCACACCGACCGGATCAAACAGATCCGCGCCCAGATCGCCGACCACCCCGGCCTGGCCCTCTGCGGCTCCGCCTACGACGGAGTCGGCATCGGCATGTGCATGAACGCGGCACGCAAAGCCGCCGACCAGGTCCTCGCCCACCTCGGCACCATCCAGACGGGAAGGACATGACGATGGGCGCTCCACGAGCCGGCGCTATGCCGGGTGGAGGGGCGAACGCGGAGCCCGTGAACCGGCTGCGCGCGCTCTCCGACCTGGTGACGCCGCACGCCATCCGGGCCGCCGCGACGTTGCGGCTGGCAGATCTGATCGAAGCCGGTGCGCGGCGCCCCGCCGAGCTCGCTGAACGATGCGGGGCCGATCCGGCCGCCTTGGAACGGATGTTGCGGCACCTCGCCGCCAAAGGCGTGTTCGCGCAACCGGAGCCGGGCGTCTACGCGCTGACCGATCTGTCCCGCCTACTGCTGACCGGGCAGCGCGACGGGGGCATGACCCCTTGGCTGGACATCGACGGCGGGCTGGGCCGTTCGGACATGGCGCTCTCCGGAATGCTCCAGGTCGTCCGCACCGGACGGCCCGTGTACGAGGACCTGTTCGGGCGGACGTTCTGGGACGATCTGGAGGCCGACCCCAAGCGCAGCCGGGCGTTCGACGCGCTGATGGCGGTGCAGGTCTCGTTCGTGGCGGACGAGGTCACCACGGCGTACGACTGGTCGGACGTGGGGCACGTCGTGGACGTCGGAGGCGGAACGGGCACGCTCCTGGCCGCCCTGCTCACCAAGCACCCCGCCCTTCGGGGAACACTCGTCGACCTTCCGTCCGTCGTCGAGGCGGGACGGGCTGATCTCACCGCGGCGGGACTCTCCGACCGGTGTACCTTCTTCCCTGGAAGCTTCTTCACTCCCCTGCCGTCCTACGGAGACGTCTACGTCCTGTCGAGGGTTCTCCACGACTGGGACGACGAGGCCGCGGAGACGATCCTGCGCCGCTGCGCCGAGGCCGCGGGATCCGCGGGGCGGGTGCTGGTCATCGAGCAGCTCGTCGCCGAACAGGAGACCTCGCCGGCGACCACCGCCATGGACCTGCGGATGCTCGCCGTCATCGGCGGGCAGGAACGTTCGCTCGACCAGTACCGCACGCTCGCGGCCGCCGCGGGGCTCTCGCTGCGGGAGAACATCGTCACCGACTCGGGGCGCTCCATTCTGGAATTCACCCGCTGACCGCGGCGTCGCGGTCGACCATCGCCGCGGTTCAGCGGTGCTCATGGTCGGTGCTCATGGTCGGTGCTCATGGTCGATGTCGGCCGCGCGCGTGTTGAGGACGGCCAGCAGGGTCCGTGCCTGCACGTTGACGTAATGGCTGTGCCCGGCCAGCCAGTTCAGCTGCCCCGGGGTGATCCAGTGGTAGCCCGGCGGGGGCTGGGCTGGGGTCGTCGACTCGTCGGTCTCGACGATCAGGTAGCGGCTCTCGGCGTTGAGGAACCGGCCGCCCTCCTCGGAGTGGACCGCCGCGTAACGGGTGCGGTCGGGCGGCGCGTCCAGCATCAGGTCGAGGAAGTGCGACCGGTGCACGGTCGGCGGATCATTGTCGTTCACCGGAATGTGCTGGACGGTCGGCCCGAGCTCGGCGGTGTCGAGAAGGCCGCCTTCGGCGCGTGCGTGCGCGAGGACGTGTGGGATGCCGCCGAAGGTGCGGTACGCAAAGCCGACGACTCCGGGGCCGACCGGTTCGAAGAGCGGCTGGGTCCAGCCGGAGACCTCACGGGCGGCGCCCTCGACCCCGACCGCGACCACCCGGAAGTCCCGGTGGTCCGCGCGATGGATGGAGTGGGCGTCGCGCCGCCATCCGGACACCTGGCGCAGGGGCATGCGGCGTGCGCGGACGTCGAGGCGGGCCCGTTCCCCGGTGAACCAGGACAGCAGGTCGGTGTCGGACAGCCGCGCCCTGCGTTCGGGACGGGTCATCGACGCGCTGGCCAGCACGGTGCGCGCGTCCATGTTCACCACGTTGTCCTTGTTGAGCAGCGCGCCGAGCTGTCCGAGGGTGAGCCAGCGGAAGTCGTCGTCGACGGGCACGTCCCCGTCCACTTCGACGATCATGTTGCGGTTGCGCTTCCGGAAGAACCACGCACCGTGCTCGGACTGCAGGACGTCGGTGAGCACCCGGTCGCGATGGAGGAAGTACTCCAGGTACTTCACCTGCGCGCCTCCGTGCGCCTTGGTGTAGTTGCTGCGGGTGGCCTGCACGGTCGGGGAGAGCTGCACCAGATTGGGATTGCCGGGCTCCATCTTGGCCTGCATCAGGAAATGCAGCGTCCCGTCGAACTCCTTGGCCAGGATGCCGAGGATGCCGATCTCCGGTTGCATGATGATCGGCTGTTGCCATTCCTCGTCCGGCCGGACGACGTGCAGCCCCTCGACGGAGAA
The DNA here is from genome assembly GCF_044326415.1 of Actinomadura sp. 6N118. Classification (NCBI taxonomy): domain Bacteria; kingdom Bacillati; phylum Actinomycetota; class Actinomycetes; order Streptosporangiales; family Thermomonosporaceae; genus Actinomadura; species Actinomadura sp. 6N118. The sequence goes on from NZ_JBIRAZ010000014.1 coordinate 217,775, forward strand.
GAACCGTCCGCTGTGATGCCTCAGGTCGCCGGTGTCGTCGGCGAACGACCAGCCGTCGAGCTCGGCGAACGGGATGCGCCGCACCCGGGCCGGACGGGCCCGCGTGCGGGCGGCCAGCCAGTCCGGCACGTCACGGGTCGCCATGCCGATGCCTTCGGTGACCGCTGCGGAACGGGCCAGCCGCTCGGCGACCCCCGCACCGGAGCGCGGCCTCAGCGCCGGCCGTGCGTTCATGGAAGATCACCGGTCCTTCTGCTCGGCTTCACTTCTTCCGGCTCTTGTCGCAGCATTTGTCAGGCGAATCAGGCTAACGTCCACTGACACCTTCGCGCATCTTTCAAATTGCAAGCGCCGAGCGGGCCGTTCGACTGACGACTCGCCGCAGTTGAACGCACCCCGAACCTAAATTAGGAAGCGGCAGAATCCGCATATGACAATCCGCATATGACCGTGGGTTCCGGATCGGGACAGCGAGCAGCCACGAGAGGCATGCGAAGTGCCATGAAATTCTTGTTCACGCCGGTCGGCAGCCAGGTGACGATCTATGCCGTCGCTCCTCTCGCAACGGCCGTACGGAATGCCGGGCACGAAGTGCTCCTGGCTGCCAACGAGCCGCTCATGGAGTTCGCGGAGGCCGTTCACATTCCAGCGGTCTCCATCATGGCTGAGCCGACCCGGCACTTTGTGATGAACGGCCCCACAAAGAATGCCCGGCAAGGTCCCGAGGATCTGCGGGAGGAGATGCTGGGCATGGGCCGGGGGTTTGCCACGATGGCGTCCGCCTCGCTGGGCACACTGCTGAAGCTGGCGGAGGACTGGCCCCCCGATCTGATCGTCGGCGGCCAGATGGGCTACGCGGCAGGGCTGCTCGCCACCCATCTCAAGATCCCGTACGTCCGCCATTCCGAGTACCTCGGGCTCCCGTCCGCCGACATCGACCCGGGAGCCGAGGAGGGACTCCGGCCCGAACTGCGGCGCCTGGGGCTGGCGGCGCTGCCGGCTCCGGCGCTGTTCATCGAGGCCTGCCCGCCGTCCCTGCGGCCGCCGGACGCTCCCGGCGCGCAGCCGATGCGCTGGATCCCGAGCAACCCCCAGCGGCGCCTCGAACGGTGGATGTACACCCGTCCCAAGGGCCGCCGGCGTGTGCTGATCACCTCGGGCGGCCACTTCCGCATGCTGTCCGCCCGCTCGCTGCGGCGCCTGGTGGAGGAGTTGGCCCTGGAGGGGGTCGAGGTGCTCGTCGCGGCGCCAGGGAAGGTCGCCGAAGAATTCCGCGTGGAGCTGGGCGCGAAGGCGGTCGACGACGTCCGCATCGACTGGATGCCGTTGGACGTGGTCGCCCCTACGTGCGATCTGGTGGTGAATCACGGAGGCGCCACGACGGCCATGACCGTCATCGCCGCCGGCGCTCCGCAATTGATCTTCCCGCCGAACACCCATACCAAGGCCATCGCACAGGCTCTGACCGGTTTCGGCGCCGCCCGGACGGTGATGCCCGAACGGCAAAGGTCCGACGATGACCTCGCCGAGGTTTTCGCCGCGGGCTGCAGGGAAATCTTGTTCGAGCCGTTGTACGCCCAGCGGGCGCGTGCCCTCGCCGGGGAAAATGCCGATCTTCCGGCACCCTCCGAGATGGTGCGAAGGATGGAGGTGCTGGCCGCCACATAGATGGCATCGTGCATAGCGAAATCGTGCACAGCGAAAATGACCGCATCGATCAGGAACGGAGAAGCGCGGGCACCACGCCGCGCCTAACGTGACCACCATGGCTTCCGTCGAATTCGTCACACTTCAGGTGGCCGACACCACGGCCGCCAAGCGCTTCTACACAACCGCCCTCGATATGGACACCCTGGTGCGCCTTGAGGCTTCGGACGCACCGACGAGCGGCTTCCGCGGATTCACGATGTCGCTCATCGTGTCCCAGCCCGCCAACGCCAACGCCATCATCGACGCCGCGCTCGCGGCCGACGCCACGTCCCTGCAGCCGCCCAAGAAGTCGCTGTGGGGTTACGGCGGCGCCTTCCAGGCCCCGGACGGGGCCGTCTGGACGGTCGCGTCCTCCTCGAAGAAGGACTCCGGCCCGGCCAGCCGGGAGATCGACGAGGTCGTTCTCCAGCTGGGAGTCGACGACGTCGGCGCGAGCAAGAAGTTCTACACCGAGCAGGGGTTCGAGGTGACAAAGAGCTACGGCAGCAAGTACGTCGAGTTCGCACCTCCGTCGAGCCCCATCAAGCTGTCGCTCTACAAGCGCAAGGCCCTCGCCAAGGTCGCCAGCGTCGATCCCCAGGGCACCGGATCGCACCGGCTCCTCATCGGGAGCGATGCCGGGCCCTTCACCGACCCTGACGGCTATGAGTGGATGGCTTCCAAGTAACCCGTTCGACAGGTATTTCACGCGGTGTGGACGCGGCCGGGCGGAGCCTGTCCTCCGTCCGGGCCACCCAGCCATCCGTCCAGTCAGGCCGACGACCCGGGAGGCAGCACGTGTCGGACAAGGTGGATCTCTGGGCGCTGAGCGACTTGGCGACCCCCTGGTGCATACGCGTAGCGGTGACCCTCGGCGTCGCCGAGCACCTGGCACGGGGGGTCACAAAGATCGACGAACTGGCCCGGGCGGCGGACTGTGACGCCGACTCGCTGGCCAGGGTGTTGCGTCACCTGGTGGACAAGGGCGTCTTCGAGGAAACCGCCGACGGGGAGTTCGCACTCAATGAGGCGGCCCGTGTCCTCGTGGAGCCCGGCCCGTTGCGCGGCAATCTCCATCTCGACGGCTGGGGCGGCAGGATCGCCGGTGCGTGGAGCGGCCTGCTCGACGCCGTCCGTACGGGCCGCCCCACCTATGAGCAGGTCTTCGGACTCCCCTACTGGGAGGACCTGGACGCCAATCCCGGCCTCTCAGCCAGCTACGACGCGCAGATGAAAGACGGCGGCCGCAGCGTTCCGGACCCCGCCGCGCTGGTCGACGACGACTGGGAGAACGTCCACCACGTCGTCGATGTCGGCGGTGGCACCGGTGCACTGCTGGCCGAGACCCTGCGGGCCCATCCCCACGTTCGCGGCACGCTCGTGGACCTCCCCCGCACGGTGGCCCGGTCGGGCGAGGTCTTCACGTCCGCGGGGGTGGCCGACCGTGTCGCCGTCAGCGGACAGAGCTTCTTCGATCCGCTCCCCGCCGGGGCCGACGTCTACCTGCTCACGCGCCTGCTCCTGGACTGGCCCGACGAGCCGGCGACCACGCTGCTGGCCCGGTGCGCCGAAGCCGCCGCTCCGCACGGCCGCGTCGTCGTGGACGGCGGCGTCTCCCCCGGGCACACGCCCGCCAAGGGCGGTCTGATGGTGATGATGCTGACCGGTGGCAGGACGCGAAACCTCGACCAGTTCGGCGCCCTGGCGGCGAAGGCGGGTCTGGCGGTGGCGGCGTCCGGCGACGCGCCGTCCGGCCGTTTCATCGTCGAATGCCGTCCAGCCTGACCCGTAGAAGAATCTCCACGACCTGACGACCTGGAAGCGGCAACCGCATGCGATCTGTGATCCGTATGGGAGTCCTCGGGTGCGCGAGCATCGCGCTCCGCAGGGTCATGCCGGCCATGAAAGAGGCCGGGAACATCGAGCTGAACGCCGTCGCGAGCCGCGATCCCGCCAAGGCACGCGAGGTCGCCCGGCAATTCGGCTGCGCCGCGGCCGACGGGTACGACGACCTGCTCGAACGGGCGGACGTCGACGCGGTCTACATCCCGCTGCCGGCCGGCCTTCACGCGTACTGGACGAGCCGGGCGCTGGCCGCCGGAAGGCACGTGCTCGTGGAGAAGCCTCTCACCTGCGACCACGACACCGCTCTCGCCCTGGTGGATCAGGCCAGGAACGCCGGGCTGTGGCTGATGGAGAACTTCATGTTCCTCCACCACAGCCAGCACAGAAAGGTCAGCGACCTCATCGCCGACGGCCGGATCGGCGACCTCCACGTGTTCACCGCACGCTTCGGCATCCCCCCGCGAGACGCGGCCGACATCCGATACCAGCCCGAGCTGGGCGGTGGCGCCCTGCTGGACGTGGGGGTCTACCCGATCCGCGCCGCCTCCCATTTCCTCGGCGCCGGCCTTGAGGTCGTCGGCTCGGTGCTGCGCCTGCACCCGGCGCATGGCATCGACGTGGCCGGCCATGCCCTGCTGTGCACGCCTTCAGGTGTCACGGCCGAGTTGTCCTTCGGCTTCGAGCACGCCTACCGATCCTGCTACTCGCTCTGGGGCGATCACGCCCGGCTCACCCTGGACCGGGCGTTCACCCCGCCCCCGACGTCGGCTCCGGTGGTCCGCATCGAGTCCTCGGGCCAGACCGAGGAGCTCTCCCTTCCCCCCGATCACCAGTTCAAGAACATCACCGAATCCTTCGCCCGTTCGATCCTCCAGGACGCGGACTACGCCCCCCACGCCGAAGCGATCACACGCCAGGCCGCGCTGGTCGACCAGGTGCGCGCCAAGGCGGGACTCGACCAGGTGCAGGCCAAGGCGGGACTGATCAGCGCCTGAACGAGGGCACACGATCTCCCATGCGCCGGAACCGGTCGGTCACCTGCCGGCCCGAGGTGAGAGCGCACCGCACGATCTCGCAGATTCGGCGGACGTCTTCTCCGGAAACAGCGGGCCCGGTCGGCAGGATGAGCACCTGTTCCGCCAGGCGCTCGGTGTGCGGCAGTTCGACGGGACGCTCCGAGCGGTACGGCTCAAGCTGGTGACAGGCGGGTGAGAAATAACGTTGCGCGACAACGTTCTCCGCTTGGAGCACCTGCATCAGCAGGTCCCGATGGACACCGGAGCCCGCTTCGTCGATCGTGACCACCACGTACTGGTAGTTGGGGCTCTCGTCCTCGTCGAAGGGGACGATCGAGGCACCGTCCAGCCCGAGCAACTCGGACCGGTAGAGGAGGTGGTTCGCGCGGTTGTGCCGTACGGTCTCGTCGAACGCCTCAAGGGAGGTCAGCCCCATCGCCGCAGCGGCCTCGTTCATCTTGGCGTTGGTGCCGACGCGCTCGATGCGGCCGCCGGGCCCAGAACCGAAGGTGCGCAGTGATCGAAGGTACTGCGCGAGGCCGTCGTCGTCGGTCACGATGGCGCCGCCCTCGAAGCTGTTCACCACCTTCGTCGCGTGGAAGCTGAACACCTCCGCGGCACCGAAGCCTCCGATGCACCGGCCCCGGTAGGCGCAGCCCAGCGCGTGCGCCGCGTCGAAGACCACCCTCAGGCCGTGCCCGGCCCCCGTTTTCTCCAGCTCGTCGATGGGACTGGGCCGTCCCCACAAGTGAACGCCGACCACGCCGGAAGTCCGGGAGGTCACCGCGGCCTCCGCCTCCCGTGGGTCGAGGCATCCGGTCGCGGGATCGATGTCGCAGAACACCGGCGTGAGCCCCAGCATCCGGGCGGAGTGCACCGTGGCCACATAGGTCATCGAGGGCATGATGACTTCGCCGGACAGTTCCGTGGCCATATAGAGCAGTTGCAGGGCCACGGTCGCGTTGCAGGTGGCCACGCAGTTGCGCACCTGGGCCAGTTCGGCCACCCGTTCCTCGAACTCCCGGACCAGCGCGCCGTTGGTGAGCCACTGGTTGTCCAGCGCCTGGTTCAGCCGATCGAAGAAACGGGACCGGTCACCTGTGCTCGGCCGCCCCACACAGAGCGGCTGTGCGAATGTCGCGGGCCCGCCGAAAACGGCGAGGTCGTCGATTTTCTGCTTCACGACGGAGCTCCATTCGCTACCACGGAACGTCCCCGTCCTCGGACAGATACGCCCCCGACGGCCCGGCATCGTCCAGCAGGGCCAGCCGGACCGCGATCACGGCGCCCTCCGCGGGGGTGCGTTGACCACGATGGTGGTTGATGTCGGTGGCCACCGATCCGGGGTTGGCCGCGTTCACTTTGATCGGCGTCCCCCGCAGCTCCTTCGCGTACGCGATGGTGACGGCGTTCAACGCCGTCTTCGAGGACTGGTAGGCGATCATGTTGAGATTCGCGAACGGGGAACGCGGATCGGCGTTCAGGGTCAGCGATCCCACGTGGCTGGACATGTTGACGATCCGTCCGGCGTCCGAGCGGCGCAGCAGCGGCAACATCGCGTTGGTGACCGACACCACGCCGAAGACGTTGGTCTCGTACACCTCCCGCAGGTCGTCGGTGGTCGCCTCGCTGGGCGCCCCGGTGAAGCCGCCGGCGATGCCCGCGTTGTTCACCAGGATGTCCAGACGGCCGTAGTGCCGCTCGATCTGGACCGCGGCGTCGGCGATCGAGGCCGGGTCCGTCACGTCGATCCGCACCGGCGCCGCGGCGATGCCCAGGCCCGCCAGCGTGTCGGCGGCGGCCTTGCCGCGCACCTCGTCCCGGGCGCCGACGAGCACCACGCTCCCCTGTTCGCCCAACTGCCGTGCTATCTCGAATCCAATGCCTTTGTTGGCGCCCGTGATCAGCGCGATCTTCTCCACCGGCACGTCGGGAGGCCCCTTTCCTGCACGAGCGGGATAACAGACCGATGAGACATTGTTTCACTTCGCACTACATAACCCCAGGGGCGTTCAACTGCGCCAAACCTGCAACCGATCAGCAGTCACTCGAACAAGCTCACGCAATTCATCGTATTGAACCTGAACACGATGGAGCGTAGTTTGACGATGCAATTCTCATGGCGCAGCTCGTGGAAGGCCAGAGAATGAATAATGACGTGATGGTCGTCGGAGCAGGACCCGTCGGTTTGATGGTGGCCGGTGAATTGCGCCTGGGCGGGGTGGATGTCACCGTCCTGGACAAGCTGGCCGCCCCCACGGGGGAATCGCGCGCTCTCGGCTTCAACAGGCGGGCCGCCGAGTCGCTGGACCAGCGCGGGCTGCTCACCCGGCTGGGCGACTTCATGTGGGGCCGGATGGGACACTTCGGCGGCGTCCGCTTCGACCTCGACATGCTGGACGAGGATCACAGCGGTGTGCTGGGTCTCTCCCAGGCAAGGACCGAGGAGATGCTCGGAGATTGGCTGGCCGAGCTCGGCGTGCCGGTGCGGCGCGGTTACGAGGTGACGGGCCTCCGCGAGACGCCGGACGGCGTCACGGTGGCCTTCGACGGGCCGGAGGGCCGCGGCGAGGAGCACGCCGGGTACCTGGTCGGCTGCGACGGCCCGCAGAGCACCGTCCGTGAGCTGGCCGGCATTCGCGCTCCCGGCTGGGAATCCACGCGGGGCATGTACACCGCGGAGATCGCCGGGGTGAGGCTGCGCCCCCGCCCCATCGGCGAACGCCTTCCCGGCGGCAACATGGTGCTCTGCACTCCCCAGGGAGAAGGCCGCTACCGCATCGTCATCCACGACAAGAGCCTGCCCGCTGACCCCGATCCCGGTGCGCTGACGTTCGAGCAGGTCGCCGACGCGTGGCAGCGGCTCACCGGGGAGTCCGTCCACCACGCGCAACCGCTGTGGTTGTGGGCCTGTGGAAACGCGGCCGGGCTGGCTGAGGAGTACCGGCGCGGCCGGGCGTTCCTGGCCGGCGACGCCGCGCACCCGATACCGCCGCTGGCCGCATGGGGGCTCAGCGCGGGCCTGCTGGACGCGGTGAACCTCGGCTGGAAGCTCGCCGCGACGATCAACGGCTGGGCACCCGACGGCCTGCTCGACACCTACCACGCCGAACGCCACCCCATCGGGCGGCAACTGATGAGCAACGTGCAGGCGGCGTCAATGTTGTACCTCGGCGACGCTGAAATGGATCCTGTCCGCGAACTGATCGGCGAGCTGGTCTCCCACAAAGACGCCGCAAGCCACCTAGCCGGAATGCTCAGCGGACTAGGCATCCGCTACGACATGACCCCAGACCGCCACGACATGGCCCCCGCCGACCATCCTCACCCCGGCCACCTCGGCCAACGCATGCCACCCGACCACCAACTCACCCTCCCCAATGGAACCAACACCCGAATCGGCGACCTACTCCACAACGGCCACGGCCTCCTCATAACCACCAACAACAACACAGACCACATCCAGAAATGCGCCCAAAACTGGGCCGACCGAATCGACATCATCACCGCCACATGGCACCCCCACCAACACCCCACACCCGACGCCACCCTCATCCGCCCCGACGGCTACATCGCCTGGACCACCCCCGACACCCACCAGCACCTCACCCACGCACTCACCCAATGGTTCGGCACCGCACGAACCCTGGCCACCGCTCAGCCAGCCGACCGCTGAGCGGCCGCACGGTCCCGCACACACCGCAACCGACCGAACAGGAGTGCAGGCATGACAACGGACGTGATAGTGGTCGGCGCGGGTCCGGTCGGGCTGATGCTGGCCGGTGAGCTGCGCCTGGGCGGCGTCGACGTCGTGGTCTACGAGAAGCTGCCCGTTCCGCCCCGGGAGTCGCGCGGCGCCAGCTTCACCCGGCGCACGGCCGAGTGCTTCGATCAGCGAGGGCTGCTGGGCAGGCTCGGCGAGGTGGAACCCGCCGACAGTCATCTCGGCGGTGTGCGGATCGACCTCACCAAGGCCGAGGAAGATCATTCCGGTGTCCGGGGAGTCTCCCAGTTCCGCACCGAGCGGATGCTGGAAGGCTGGGCGGGCGAGCTCGGGGTACCGGTGCGGCGCGGTTACGAGGTGACCGGCTTCCGCGAGACGCCGGACGGCGTCACCGTCACCTTCGACGGGCCCGAGGGCCCCGGCGCGGACACCGCCAGGTACCTGGTCGGCTGCGACGGGGGGCGCAGCGCCGTCCGCAAGCTGGCCGGCATCGATTTCACGGGCTCGGCGCCCAGGCGGGGTTTCTACACGGCCGACGTCACCGGGATCGAAACCCGCCGTCGGCTCACCCCCGAGAACCTGCCGGGCGGCAGCATGGTCCTGTCGATGGACCTGGAGAACGGCGTCACCAGGGTGGTCGTGCACGAGAAGGGCATGGCGCCACGGGACCGGGACTCACTCAGCTACACCGAGCTCGCGGACGCGTGGCAGCGGCTCACCGGCGAATCCATCCATCACGCGCGATGCCGCTGGCTGAGCTGCTTCACCGATGCCTCCAGGGTGGCCGCCGAATACCGGCGCGGCCGGGTGTTCCTGGCCGGCGACGCCGCACACGTGCAGCCTCCCGCCATGGCTCAGGGGCTGAGCGTGGGCGTGCAAGACGCGGTGAACCTCGGCTGGAAGCTCGCCGCGACGATCAACGGCTGGGCACCCGACGGCCTGCTCGACACCTACCACGCCGAACGCCACCCCATCGGGCGGCAACTGGCGCGCAACGCCCGCGCGGCGATCGAGCTGCGTCTCACTGGCGAGGAGATGGATCCTGTCCGCGAACTGATCGGCGAGCTGGTCTCCCACAAAGACGCCGCAAGCCACCTAGCCGGAATGCTCAGCGGACTAGGCATCCGCTACGACATGACCCCCGACCGCCACGAGATGGCCCCCGTCGAGCACCCCCACCTCGGCGGCCTCGGCCACCTCGGAAAACGCATGCCACCCAATCACCAACTCACCCTGCCCAACGGCACTCACACCAGAATCGCCGACGTCCTCCACACCGCCCGAGGCCTCCTTATCATCACCAACAACACCCACCACATCCACAAACAAGCCCAAAACTGGACCGACCGAATCGACATCATCATCGCCACATGGCACCCCCACCAACACCCCACACCCGACGCCACCCTCATCCGCCCCGACGGCTACATCGCCTGGACCACCCCCGACACCCACCAGCACCTCACCCACGCACTCACCCAATGGTTCGGCACCGCACGAACCCTGGCCACCTCACCATCCGTGTAGATGGAGTTCAGCCGCAGTGCGCACGTGGCGCCGGAGGCGAACCGATGACGGGGCACCCGGTAGCCCCCGTGAGGGCAGGCGGCGGTTCGAGGTCGGGCAGCGCGAGCAGGATCGGTGGGTCGGCCGGCTGCGGGCGGTGCAGGCGGACCGCGGCGCTGGTGATGCTGCCAGCGGTCACCGTCACCGTGTCCTTCCTGCCGACCAGCGAGCTCCGGGTGGACGACGGATCGGGTCCCACCCCTTCGGCCACTCCCACTGCGTGCACGAACCAGGTTCCTTCGGGTACGTCCGGAAGCTGATAGCACGCCGGACGGCCACCGGGCACGTCGACTATCACTCCTGCGGCCGGCGAACGCTGGACGATGGGAGTCGGGAAGGCCCCCAGGTACACGCGCGCGTTCCCGTGGCCCTCCGACAGGCTGATCGTCCCCGCGACCGCGCCGGTCGCGGTAGGCCGATCCGGCTGCGGGCTGGGCACGCCGAACCCGCCGGTCCGCGACAGGCGGCGGAACCTCGCGGGAGAGACGCCGACGCTGGCCGTGAAGTAGTTGGTGAACGAGCCCAGGCTGCTGTACCCGACCGCGGAAGATACGTCGCTCACGCTCATCGGGGTGTTCAGGAGCAGGAGCTTGGCCTGGTGGATTCGGATCGCGGCAAGGAACCTGCCCGGGGTGACTCCGGTCGCGTCCCTGAACAGGTGAGCGAAATAGAAGCGGCTGAGCAGAGCGCTTCTTGCGATTTCCGTGAGAGACAACGGCTCGCTGTAGCGCTCCCAGATGCACTCGATCGCCTTTTCGACCGCGTTGTCCATATGTACCTCACCACCTCGGCCCAGCCGTCAGGTTGGCTCGCGGTCGTCGCGATTGGCTCGAGCAGCGCTAGGACATGTCTCCCTTTTGTTCAACCGCGAAGACTTCGCGGACGAACACGCGGTCCGTTATCTCCCGTCACAATGTGAACCAATGATTGCGAGCTAAGGGCAGGGCGTCGACGGCCGAGGGTACCTAGAGATGCAGGTGAGGAAGCTCGGCGATGCCGGTCTGGCTTCGTCGGCCATCGGATTGGGCACGCTCGCCCTCACCGGACGGTCCGGTCCGGTGGACGACGCGGCGAGCGTGGACACCATCCGCTTCGCGCTCGACATCGGCGTCACCCTGATCGACGCCGCGACCGGCTTCGAGGCCGAAAGGGCCGAACGGCTCGTCGGGCGTGCCGTCGCCGGGCGGCGGGACGAGGCCATGATCGCGGTCGGCGGCGGGAGCCGGCCGGACGCAGGCGGCCGGAGGAGACGGCTCGACGGGACGCCCGAGCACCTGCGGCGATCCTGCGAGGCCTCGCTCGCCCGCCTCGGCGTCGACCACATCGATCTCTACTACCTCGACGGAGCCGACCCACGGGTTCCACTCGAAGACAGCATGGGAAAGCTCGCCGAGCTGGTCGCGGCCGGCAAGGTCCGGCACGTGGGCCTGTCGGGCGCTTCCGCCGACCAGCTTCGACGTGCCCACGCCGTGCATCCCGTCGCCGCGCTCGCCGCCGAATACTCGCTGTGGGAGCGGCACGTCGAGGCCGAATGCCTGCCCGCCGCCAGAGAACGGGGCGTCGCCGTCTTCGCCTGCCGCCCCCTCGGCCGGGGCTTCCTCACCGGCCGGATTCGCTCGGCGGACCAGCTCTCCGCCAACGACCTCCGCCGTGACGACCCGCGCTTCTGGCCGGAGAACCTGCCGGCCAACCTGGATCTGCTGCGGGCGGTGGAAGAGATCGCCGCGCAGCGGGACCTCGGCCTCCCTCGCCTCGCCATCGCCTGGCTCCTGGGCCGGGGCGACGACATCACGCCGGTTCCGAGCACCCGCGACCGGGTTCATCTTGAGATGAACTCGGCCGCGGCCGGGGTGCGACTCACCCCTGATGAATGCGAGCACCTGGCGGCTCTGTTCCCGCCCGCGTCAGTCGCCGGGCGCGGATGCACCTTGCCCTAGCGGCGCGGCGGACTCGGCTCCCTTGTGCTTCCCCTCCCCCGTCTCGATCAGCGCCGCCGCCACCGCCTTGTTGACGGCGTCGATGCGGGAGACCGCGCCCAGCTTCACGAAGATGTTGCGCAGGTGCCGCTTGACGGTCGCCTCGGTGAGCGAGAGCTGGGCCGCGATCTGCCGGTTGCTCAGCGCCTGGGCGGTGAGCTCCAGAACCTCGCGCTCACGCTCGGAGAGGGTCATCGAGCCCGCATGCCTCATGGTGATGGTCTCCCGGGAGACCGACACGATCACCCGCCTCTTGTCGAGGCGAACACTGCGGATCGCCGACACCAGGTCCTGTCTTGTCACGCTTTTCAGCAGATAGCCTCGGACGCCGACATCGAGAAGGCTCTGCAGGAGTTCCGGCCCTTCGTACATGCTCAGAATGAGAACGGCCGAGTGCGGCGACCGCTTGCGGATCCGGCCCACCGTGGTAATGGCGTCGTCTCCGGGAATCTCGATGTCGAGCAGGACGACATGAGGGCGTTTCTCCGCGGCCAAGGCCACGGCGCCTTCGCTGTCGCCCGCTTCCCCCACGACGACCAGGTCCTCCTGATATCCCAGGATTTCCCGCAGCCCCTCCCGGACCAGATCGTGGTCGTCCACGAGCAGTATCGTCGTCTTACCTTCCTCGAGCTGAACCATGTTCGCTTCCCGGAAGCGGTATGAACAGTTCCACGTGGGTGCCCTGGCCCGGCGTGCTCGACACGGCGAGCGTGCCGCGCACGAGCTCCGCTCGTTCGCGCATGATGGACAGGCCCATGCCCCCGGAGGCCGGAGTCCTGCGCGTGTCGAAGCCACACCCGTTGTCGTCGACGTAGATGCGCATCTCGTGCGGCGCGATGTCAATGCGCACCAGCACCAGCTTGCTCTTGCCGTGAACCACCGCGTTCCGAACGGCTTCCCTGACGACGAGGAACGACTCGTCCTTGACCGCGGGCGGCGCCCATATCTCGTCGCCATTGATTTTCAGCTGAACGGTCGGGTCGTCGGTCGCCACCGCCTCGAACGCCCGCAGCAGCGCCTTCTCCAAACCGCTGGACGGCTCGGAGAGGCGCAGGTCAGAGGTGATCTCCCGCAAGATCCGCATCGCTTCCCGAACCGCGTCGTAGGCGGCAGTGATCCGTTCTTCCGTTGCGGGGCAGGGCCCCTTTCCGTTCTTGTCGAGGTCGTACAGTTCGAGTTGCCGGTAGGCCGTGCTCAGCCACAGTCCAACGTGATCATGTAGCTCGCGGCCGATCCGGTGCCGCTCCTCCACCTGTGCTTTGTGGATCACGTCGAGCAAGTAGCCTTTATGGGCGAGTAATTCCTCACCGATACGCAAGGTCATACTTCGGTAGAGCGCACGAAAGGCCAACGTGAGCAGCTGCGAGGAGCGCTCCTCGAATCCCAGCCGGCGAAGCAGCTCCTGCTGGACGACGTCGAAGAACGCGGCCCCGGTGCGCAGCGACTCCCGCGGTTGCACGGCACGGGCCGGGCGCGCCGGGCTCTCCTGGAGCGTGAGCCGGTAACCCCCGTCAACGCGGACGGTGCCCGCGCGCAGGCTGTCGATGACGTCGGTGAGGATGTGCTCCGCGTTCGTCATGAGTTGCCGGCGCGCCAAGGGGTCGGACGCGATCGGCCCGCCGAGCTCGTCCAGGACCCGGTCGTAGGCAGCCATGATCTCGGCCCGGTCGGCCTCCAGACCCGAAGCCACATCAGCACCGGCAGGCTCCGCCCGCCGAGGAGATCTCTCTGCCACTAGCGCCCCCGTGTGGGCGAGAAGTCCGGCTTTCACCCTGACCATAGCCGCTGACGACACAGGTCGCTATGACAGAAAAGACCGTTATATTCCCATCGTGACGTCACGATTCGGGTCCGCTACCGCCCGCATACACTTTCCTTTCGGTTGCCGGGAGAGCCGAGCGGAACCGTTCAGCCCGCGTCGGCCCATGTCACGCGACTGCTCGATGCCGCTTGACCAGCTCCCACCATGAACGGTTCGCCCGATACCAGCGAACCGTTTCGGCGAGCCCCTGAAGGAAAGGAACACGGGGCCGGAAACCGAGCTCGCTGGCGATCTTCGATCCGTTCAGGGCGTACCGCTGGTCGTGGCCTTTCCGGTCCGGGACGAAGCGCACCCGCTCCCAGCCCGCGTCGCAGACGGCCAGCAGCATGCGGGTGAGTTCGAGATTGGTCAGCGCCACGGTGCCTCCGATGTTGTAGGTCTCACCCGGGCTCCCGCGTTCGAGCACCGCCTGGATCGCCCGGCAGTGGTCGTCCACGTGGATCCACTCGCGCACGTTCATGCCGTCCCCGTACAACGGCACGTCCTGCCCGTCCAAGAGGTTCGTCACGAACAGCGGGATCAGCTTCTCGGGATGCTGGTACGGCCCGTAGTTGTTCGAGCAGCGGGTGGTCGACGTGCGAAGCCCGTGAGTCCGATGGAACGCCCGGACGATCAGGTCGCTGGCGGCCTTGGACGCGGCGTAGGGCGAGTTCGGTGCGAGCGGATGGTCCTCGGGCCACTCCCCCTCGTCGATGGACCCGTACACCTCGTCGGTGGAGACGTGGACGAACCGGCGCACACCCGACCGCAGGCAGCATTCCAGGAGGGTGTGCGTCCCGACGACGTTGGTGTCGATGAACGCGGCGGATCCCACCAGGGACCGGTCCACGTGCGACTCCGCGGCGAAGTGCACGACGGCGTCGTGGCCAGGCAGCACGTCCATGAGCAGGTCACCGTCGCAGACGTCGCCGCGAACGAACATCAGCCGGGAGATGTCCGCCGGAAGGTTCGCGAAGTTGCCCGCGTAGGTCAGCTTGTCCAGCACGGTCACGTGCGCGTTTTCGAGCGTGGGGTACCGTCCGGCCAGCACGGAACGAACGTAGTGAGAACCGATGAAGCCGGCACCACCCGTCACGAAAAGGTTCACGCTTCAAGGCTGCTGGCGGCTGGTCGAAGGTGGGTCGAACGCTGATGGGCGGTGGCCTGGTTGTCGCGAGCCTGGATGGAGGTGGTGAGGCGCTCACGCGCGTACATCCGGGCCAGCTTCGGCAGCATGTAGCGCACGGTGCCGTTGTCTTGAACGCATCGCAAGAGGTGATGGTTGAGGATGTGGTCCAGAGCCCGCCTGGACTCGGGGACCTCCCAGCCGAGCAGGTCGGCCGCCGCGTCGGCGGTGAACTCCGACGGCAGGGTGCTCAGCAGTACGAAGACGGCCTGTTCCTGGTCTCCGAGCCGCTCGTAGCTGGAGTCGAACCTGGATCGCAGGTCGAGATCGCCGAACTGCATCTCCGGGAGCCTTTGGCGCGAGCGGGTGAGCTCCTTCGCCATGCGGGCCAACGGATATCCGGGCATCGCGGCGAGCCGGTTGCCGATGCAGCTCAACGCCAGCGGGAGGCTGTCACATGCCTCGACCAGCATTTCGGCGCCGTCCCGCTCCCTGCAAATGCGCGGATGGCCGATGATGCGCGCGAGCAGCTCGATGCCGTCGGCCCGGTCCAGAACGTCGATGACGATGTTCAAGGCGCTCGCGAGACCTTCCAGCTTGCGCCGGCTGGTGATGATCACCGCGCACTGCGGACCGGCGGGCAGCAGGGGCCGTACCTGAGCCGCCGACGCGGCGTCGTCCAGCACCAGGAGAAGGCCTCGCCGCGCGGCGACGGAGCAGAGCAACGAGCTGCGGTCCTGCAGCGCCTCCGGGATCTGGTCCCTCGGGAAACCGAGCGCGCGGAGGAACGAGTGAATGACCTCGGCGGGGTCACGCGCGGCGTCCGATGAGCCCTTGAGATCCGCGTAGAGCAGTCCGCCCCCGAAAGCGGGCCGGATGCGATGCGCGGCGTGCACCGCCAGCGCGGTCTTCCCCACCCCGGGCATCCCATTGATCACGCTGATCCGCCCGGCTTCGCGAGATTCCCGGCGCGGCGCCGCCACGGTCTGGCAGAGCTTTTCCATCTCGCTCCCGCGGCCCGCGAACTCGGTGTCCTCGGGAAGCCGCGCCGGCGCCTCGGCCTTCTCGGGCACATCAGGCTCGTCGACCGCGGGCACGTCGACCGCCATGGGTACGAGACCCGCACCCGACTCGAACTCTGCGGCCGCCGGCTGGTCCGCCGAGAGCAGCGCCTGATGCAGCTGCTGAACCTCGCGGCCGGGCTCCAGGCCGAGCTGCTCCACGAGGTTGTGACGGAGCGTCTGGTAGACGTCGAGCGCCTCGTAACGGCGTCCGGAGTGGTGCAGCGCCGTCATCAGCGACATGTGGAACCCCTCGTGCAACGGGTACCGCACGGCCAGGGACTTCAGCTCGCCGATCAGCTCCAGATGACGGCCGACCCTGAGATCGGTCTCGATCCGCAGCTCCAGCGCCCGGAATCTGACCTCCTCGAGCCGTGCCACGTACGCCGACAGCAGGTTGCCCGCTATCACGTCGACCAGGGCCGGCCCGCGCCACATGGCGAGCGCGTCCGCCAGGATCTCCCCCGCCCGTACCGGATCGCCACGATCCAGGATCGCCCGTCCCTCCTTGATCGCCTGCTCGAACCAATGGAGATCGACGTTCTCGTCCGGGACGGTGAGCATGTACCCCGCGGGCCGCGTCTGCAGGATCTCTCCGGCACCGCACTCCTGGAAGATCTTTCGGAGCTTGTAGATGTACGTCTGCAGCGTGGTCATGGCGCTGACCGGCGGATCGTCCTCCCACAACTCGTCGATCAGCTCGGCCGTCCGCACCACCGAGTTTCTGCGCAGCGCGAGCAACGCGATGACCTGACGCGGCTTGGGGGCGGTCGGCGCGATATTCGCCGATGAGTGAATGACCTCGAAGGAGCCTAGAAGGCGGAATTGCATTGCACCCTCCCCTGACCGGGAGTAATGGCTGAATCGACCAGATATCGACTACTCCTGTACGTTATCCATGGCCCCGCGAAAAAGACAATATCGACACACAAAAGATGGCCGGGAGGTGGCCCGGATTGGAACGCCCGGGGGAGTATCGAGGAACCCCGCCCACCACCAAGGTTGTACTCCTTCTGATTCCCCCATGAAGAAGCGCCCGGATGATCTCGACCGTCGTCCCGGACCTGCCGGCCGGGCACTGAGTCACGATCATCCGGGCGCTGCAGCCCCCGGGGTTCAGAGAGTCGTTTGGCGCACCAGCACGCCGTTCACCTTGTCGAGGAATACCTGCGGAGTCTCCTGCACATCAATGTCATCGTCATTCAGCGCCACCTCGTACTCCCGCTTGATGAAAGCCGCCGCCTCCAGCAACGCGATCGAGTCGTATCCGAGATCCACGAAGGATGTGCCGAGGATGTCCCCGCCGTGGTCCAGCGATTCGTCCTCACCCGCGCACGATCGCATGATGCGCTTCAGGTCTTCGATGGTCAGCTCCTTCATGGCGGTCTCCCTCCGGTCGGACATTTCAGTGCGTGCCACGGTCATGACGTACTGGCCGTATCGCGACGAAGCCAGCCTTGCTCCGAGCTGGTGACAGGCCTCGGCGTCGATGAACCCCATTCGCAGGGCGATCTCTTCGACACAGGCGACGTGCAGGCCTTGCCGCTCTTCGAGGGTCAGCACATATTGGCTGGCGGCCAGCAACGCCTCCGGCGTGCCGGTGTCCAGCCAGGCGAAGCCGCGGGTGAGCTCGACGAGCTTGGCTCTCCCCCGGCTCAGGTAGGCGCGGTTCACATCGGTGATCTCAAGTTCACCGCGGGTCGACGGCCGCAGGCCCTTCGCGATGTCCACGGCGTCGTTGTCGTAAAGGTAGAGCCCGGTGACCGCCTGGTTGGTACGAGGCCGGGCGGGCTTCTCCTCGATGGACAGCAGCCGGCCGTCGGAGGTGGTCTCCGCGATCCCGAAGCGCTGGGGGTCCTTGACCGGATACCCGAAGAGCACGCAGCCCTGCACGTCCCGTGCCTGCTCACGCAGGATCTCCGCCAGCAGGTGCCCGTAGAAGATGTTGTCGCCGAGTATGAGCGCGACCGGCTCGTCTCCGATGTGGTCGGCGCCGATGATGAGCGCCTCCGCGATGCCTTTGGGCTCGTCCTGCACCGCGTAGGAGAAGCTCATCCCCAGGTCTGACCCGTCGCCCAGCAGCCGGCTGTAGCGCGGGACGTCCTCCTGGGTCGAGATGATCAGAATGTCCCTGATCCCGGTGAGCATGAGCACCGACAGGGGGTAATAGATCATCGGCTTGTCGCCGACCGGCAGCAGTTGCTTGGACAGGACCCGGGTTATCGGATACAGCCTGGTACCGGAGCCGCCTGCGAGGATGATTCCCTTCATGTCAACGGCTCCCGTCGAGTAGGTGGGTGGCGAGGCCCGTGGTGTGCTCGGCGCACCGGAAGTCGCAATGGTCGAGGACCCGATCGAGGAACGGCGCCGTCGTGTGAACACCGGGCCCGTCGATCCGGAACTCGCCGAGCGCCCGGCGCATCCGCGCGATCGCCTCCGCCCGGCCGGGCGCCCACACGATCACCTTGGCCAGCATCGAGTCGTAGGCCGCGGAGATGCGCATGCCGGGGAAGCAGTGGGTGTCCACGCGGACGAAGGGACCACCGGGGGGCTGGAACCCGGTGAGCAGCCCCGGCGCCGGCGTGAACTGCCGCTCCGGGTCCTCCGCGTTGACCCGGCATTCGATCACGGCGCCCTGGGGCCGCACGTCGGACTGGTCAAAGCCGAGCCGCTCCCCCGCCGCGATGCGGATCTGCTCCTGCACCAGGTCGATCCCGGTGGCGACCTCGGTGACCGGATGCTCTACCTGGATGCGGCAGTTGACCTCCATGAAGTAGAAGCGGTGGTCGCTGTCGACGAGGAACTCGAAAGTGCCCGCGCCCACGTACCGCGCGGCGCGCGCGCCCGCGACCGCGGCCTGGCATATCCGCTCGACCAGGGCGGGTGGCAGTCCGGGAGCCGGGGTCTCCTCGATGAGCTTCTGGTTCCTCCGCTGGATGGTGCAGTCCCGTTCGCCCAAGCAGACGACGGCGCCGTACGCGTCGCAGAACACCTGCACCTCAACGTGGCGCGCGGCCTGCACGAAGCGCTCGGCGTAGACCCGTCCGTCGCCGAAGAACGCGTGGGCATCGGCGCACGCCTGCCGGAACGCGCCGGGCAGCTCTGCGGGGCAGCGGACGATCCGCATCCCCCTCCCCCCGCCTCCCATCGCCGCCTTGATGATCAGCGGGTAGCCGATCTGGTCCGCCGTCCGCCAGGATTCGTCGAGGTCCCGCAACGGCTGCAGGCTGCCCGGCAGCAGGGGAAGCCCACAGCTCGCCATGAGCTCCCGCGCTCTGGATTTGTCGCTGAGCTGAGCCAGCACGTCATGGGGCGGCCCGATGAACGAGAGCCCCGCGTTCTGGCAGACCTCGGCGAAGTCGGGTTCCTCCGAAAGGAAGCCATAACCCGGATGCACCGCGTCGGCGCCGGACAGCGCCGCGGCCTCCACCATCGCCGGAATGCTGAGGTAGCTGCGCCGCGGATGTTCGGGTCCGATCCGGACGGCCTCGTCGGCGCCGGAGACCGCGAGCGAGTCCTCGTCGGCTGACGAGTACGCGGCGACGCTCCTGATCCCCAGCTCCCGGCAGGCACGGATCACCCGGAGTGCGATCTCACCCCTGTTCGCGACCAGGACCTTGTCGAACACGGCGTCAGCCCGCGTTCCGGCAAGCCTGCGGGGAGATGTCGAGCGCGACCAGCGTCGCCCCGTACTCGACGGGCGTGCCGTCAGTGACCAGCACGTCGACCACCCGGCCGGGGCGATCGGCTTCGACGGGGGTCATCAGCTTCATCACCTCCAGAATGGCGACCTGCTGTCCCGCTTGGACCTCGTCGCCAACGCCGATGAACGGCTCCGCGCCTGGTTCCGGGGCGCTGTAGAACGTCCCGACCATCTCGGCACGGAGATAGTGGAGCGACTCGAGTTCGGTCGCCGTGGCGTGCACGGCCTCTGCCTGGACGGCCTCAGCCGGAACGGGCTGCGCTGGAACGGCGAGCACGCCCGGTGGTGCCGCAGTGGAGGCGGCGGTGGCGGGCGACCATTCCAGCTCGACCGCGGTGTCCCCTGCTCGGATCGAGAGCTTGAGCAGCCGTGCGTCGGCCGCCGAGATGAGCTGTGCCGCGTGGTCGCAGAGGTCTTCGAGTACGCCGTTGTGCTCGGCGCGTCCACTGGTCATCGATGCCCCCTAGACGAGCGCTTGGAACCGGCGGAACCGTACCCGGCGGTTCTCGACGAGGCGGGCCGCATCGAGCGTCGAGAGCTCGTCCAGGCCCGCGGTTATCGCTGCCTTCAAATTCCTGGCCGTGGCGCCGTGGTCGCCCTGAGCACCGCGTTCCGGCTCCGGAATGACCGCGTCGACGACCTCGAGCTCCAGCAGGGATCGGGCATCGAGGCGGAGGGCCCGTGCCGCCTGCGGGGCGGCACTCGAGTCGCGCCACAGGATGGCCGCGCACCCCTCCGGGCTGATCACGGAATAGATCGCGTTGGAGAAGGCGAGAACCTGGTTGGCCACCGCGAGCGCCAGCGCGCCGCCGCTGCCTCCCTCTCCGGTGACCACCGAGACCACCGGAACCGGCAGGCCGGTCATGAGCCGGAGCGTGTCGGCGATCGCCACGGCCTGCCCCTCGGTCTCGGCCTCGACTCCGGGATGGGCGCCCGGGGTGTCGACGAGGGTGACCACCGGAACGCCGAGCTTCGCGGCAAGGCGCATGAGCCGGGCCGCCTTGCGGTACCCCGCGGGCGACGGCATGCCGAAGTTGCCGTCCGCCAGCTCCTTGGTGGTCCGGCCCTTCTGATGGCCGATGATCACCAGCGGAACCCCGTCCAGCCGTGCCAGACCACCGATGATCGCCCGGCAGTCGCCCGCCAGGCGGTCGCCGCGCAGCTCCACGAAGTCATCGGTGATCGCCTGGATGTACTGCAGTGCCGTCGGCCGGTCCAGCGCTCTGGCCAGCCGGACCGCGTCCCACGGCTCGCTGGCGGGCAAGTCGCGCGAATCCCTGACCAGCACCGCTCCTGCCGCGCCTCCCCGGTCGGCGGCGCGCGGTGCCGCCGGACGCCGTGAGCCCGCCGACAACAACCGGGCCAGCGTGACGCGGAGCGCCTGGCGCGGCACCACCATGTCGATCATTCCCCGCTCGACCAGGAACTCAGCGGTCTGGAAGCCCTCCGGCAAGGACTGGCGGATCGTCTGCTGGATCACCCGAGGCCCGGCGAAGCCCATGCGCGCGCCCGGCTCGGCGACGATGGCGTCGGCCTGGGTCGCGAACGAGGCCGCGACCCCGCCATAGGTCGGGTCGGTGATCAGCGAGATGGTGAGGATGCCGGCTTCGTCGAGCTCGCGAAAGGCATGGCTCGTCTTGGCCATCTGCATCAGGGACAGCGCGCCCTCCTGCATGCGCGCTCCGCCCGACGATGTCACGACGAGAAGAGGCGTTCGCTCCGCGAGCGCGAGCTCGGCCGTCCGGGTGATCAACTCCCCGACCGCCGCTCCCAGGCTTCCACCGAGAAAGCAGAAGTCCATCACGGCGGCCATGACCGGATTCCCGTCAATGGTGCCGCGAACGCATACCACCGCTTCCATCATTCCGGTGGCGGCTTGCGCCTCGCTCAGCCGAACCGTGTAGGGCTTGGAGTCGACGAAACCCAGCGGATCCCCGGTGTCCACGGAAAAATCGAGCTCCTCGACGGACCCCTCGTCCAGCAGAGCGGCGATCCGCTCCTCGGAGCTCATCCGTTCATGGAGGCCGCACTCAGGGCATACAAGCAGATCACGCCTGAACCGCTTGCCGTATGCCAGCGTGCGGCAGCCTGCACATATAACCCATTCAGGCAGATCAACCGATCGGCCCATCAGCACGTCAGTCACGTGCGTCTCCCAACCGTCGCTCCATGACCGACTTTGGGCCCGCGGTTTCAAGAGACGATAGAGAGACGCTAGAGCGCGCCGTGCGCTGCCGGGGCCCTCAACGGCGCAGCGGCCCGGTTTCACGGCGGCGCGTCCAAGCCGGTTCCTAGCCCGTTTTTAGAGCAGTGGCCGACGATTAACACCTACGACCATGACCGGCAAAAGGAGCCGTCGATGGCCACAGTGTCCCGCCAGCATCCCGACACCCACGAGATGGTCGTCACCCATCGCGCCTCCCGGCGCGAGTCACGGGTCCTGGCCGCGCAGGTGCCATGCGTAGAGCCGGGAGATACTGACCGAGCCCAGGTGCTCGCGGCGCACCTGGCCGACTACCTGCTGGCTCTGCACTTGCACCATTCGGCTGAAGACGAGCTGCTGTGGCCGGTGCTGCTGGACCGTATAAATGAGGCGAATCTCGTCCTGCGCATAAAGGAGCAACACGAGCGGCTGGCCGAGGGCATGACGCGCATGGCCGAACTGGCGCCGGCGTGGGCCGAGCGTGCGGACGAAGAGTCACGCGACACGCTGAGCATTCTGCTGGCCGAACACGTGGCGCTCCTGAACGAGCACTTGGACGACGAGGAGCAGAACGTCCTGCCCTTGGTGGAGCAGCACGTGAGCGTGAGCGAGTGGGACAGGCTGTCCGAGCATTTCTCAGCCCACGCGCCCAGGGAGAAGATGTTGTTCTTCCTAGGGGCGGCCTTGGAGGATGCGGACCGGCGGGAGCGGGCGCATCTGCTTGGGGCGCTCCCGCTCCCGGCGCGGCTGATCTGGTACACCATCGGGCGCGTCAAGTACGCGCGCCGGGTCCGCAGTGTGCGCAGGGCCTAACACTTGAGCGGCCCTAGTCCCTCCTGCCGGGCAGTTTCTGCGCCTGCTTGATCCACGAGACGAACTGGTCCTCGTCGAGCTCGTCGTCTTCGCGGAAGTTGAGGTAACGCATTCCCTCGTGCTTGGACTCCTTGGGCGGAACGGGGTCAAGCGAGGTCCCGCTAGAGAACTGCAGCTGGATGTACTCGGTGTAGCAGCGGAAGGCGAAGAACCAGCCGTCGCCTTCGTTGCCATAGAACGGCTGATTCCACTTCACGACCTTGTGCACGTCGGGAACGGTGCGCACGACCAGGCGGTCGAGCCGCTTGCCCATCGAGCTCTTCCAGCCGGGCATGGCCGCGATATAGGCCTGCACCGGCTCGTCGCCCACTCCCTTCGGGATCTGCGGGTTCCCACCGGAGAGCAGCTTCGGTCCAGAGCCGGACTTCTTGGCGGTGTCCTTCTTGCTGTTCGGCATCGGTACTCCGTCGTTCGTGCTCGTCAAGACGTCTACCCGGATCCCACGATTGAAACAAACCAGCGGAGCGCTGAACCACCAAGGCTGAACCACTAAGGAGGAGCCGCGCGCGGCGAACTCGTCCCGGGTCGCCAACGACCGACCGGTCGGTCAGGGGCCGGCCCGATGTCCAGCGCCTTCTCGCGTTCGGTCTCTTCCGGGCTCACGGCCTCGCCGCGGCGTACTGCGTACCGCAACATCGGCGGCGCCATCAGCGAGGTGCCGACGGCCACCAGGACGACGATCGTGTACATCTCCATGGTCAGCACGCCGAGCCGCAGCCCGACCATCGCGATGATCATCTGAATGACGCCGCGGGCGTTCAACCCTGCACCGAGGGCCAGCGCGTCCCAGTGGCCGATCCCGCCGACGCGCGCACCCATGTATCCCCCGGCCAGCTTGCCGACGACGGCGACCATCAGCATGAGGCTCGCCGCACCCAGCACCACGGGGTCGCCCAGCGCGGTGAGGTCCATCCGCAATCCGGCCGTGGCGAAGAAGAGCGGGGCGAGCACGGACAGCACGAACGTCCGCAGCGGTGCGAGGTGTTCGCGGTCGACCCATCGCGACGAGCCGATGAGGATGCCGGCGAAGAACGCGCCGAGGACCCCCTCCATGCCCAGCGCCTGCGTCCCCGCTGCCGACAACATCACGATCAGCACCGCCACCGCGACGACCACGCCCGGGTCGGCCGACCGGGAGGGCAGCCGCAGCATCGTGCCCACAACGGGACGTCCGACGAACCAGGCGAACAGGAGAACGCCCGCGAGGCAGCCGACCGCCGCCGTCGCCTCGCGGACCCGGACCCCGGTGGTGGCCATGGCCGACACCATCGACATCAGCAGCCAGCCGGCGACGTCGTCGACCGCCGCCGCACTGATGATCAGCTGGCCGACGTTCCGGTGGAGCAGGCGCATGTCCAGCAGCGTCTTGGCGATGACGGGGATGGCGCTGACGCACATCGCCACGCCGATGAACCAGGCGAAGACGGCACGTTCGGCGCCCTCGGCGATCAGCGAAGCGGGCAGCACGAACCCGACGGCCACTCCGAGCGCCAGCGGGACCAGCAACCCGCCGGCACTCACCTGCGCCACCGCGAGGCTCCTGCGCCGCAGCAGCTTCATGTCGATGCTCATACCGGTGACACCCACCAGCAAGAGCACGCCGAAGTGCCCCACCGCATCCAGCAGATGCATCTGGCTGGGCGTGCTCGGAAACAGCCAGCCGGACAGACCGGGGGCCACGTGGGCGAGCAACGAGGGCCCCAACAGCACGCCGGCGGACAGTTCACCTACGACGGCGGGCATTCCCAGCCGCCGCGCCAGCTGCCCCAGTACCACCGCGAGGCTTAGCAAAAGGCCGATCTGCAGCAGCAGAACGAGGGTCTCATTGGCGTTCATCGGGGCGATCGGGGGTGCCGCTACGGCAGGGACCACGGCGGCAGGGGTCAAGACGCCTGCTCTCCGGCGTGGACGGGGCATTCGTAGAGGGGATCGAAGTCGTCGAACAGCCCCCAGGCCTTTTCTTCACGCAGCCGCTGGAAGAACCGGTTCTCGCCCGACCAGAAGTCCCCGTTGAGGGCTCGGACGAGCCAGAAGTGCTCGATCGATTCCCTGGTGTCGAACGGCCCACCCGACGTGGCCTGGAGTCTCTCCTGAATCCCCCACCACCCCGCGCCGGCGAGGCGGCCATTCTGCGGGCTCACCCTGAGTTCCCGGCCTTCGGACACGTACCTGTTGTCGTACACCGCGCGAATGAGCCGGTAGTACGTCTCGTAGCCGGTCTTGAAGAAGTTCTGGTAGCGCAGCGCCGCCTCCTTCTCCTCCGCTTCCCCGGCCAGCACCCGGGCGGTCTCCTCGGCCGCCCTGCGGCCGGTCGTGAGGGCGAGGAGCACACCACCGGAGAAGACCGGGTCGGTGAAGCATCCGGCGTCGCCGATGATGAAGAAGCCGGGCCCGGCGAGGGTGTCGCAGTGATATTCGAAGTTGTTCTCGCCGGTGAGCTCGCGGATCACCGTCGTGCCCTTGATGCGCTGGGCGATCCGGGGAATCCGCTCCAGGTTCTTGGTGAACATGTCCTCGGGCACCGACTCCCGCAGGATCTCCGCCGGCGCCAGGCAGCCGATGCTGATGACATCGGGCCGGATCGGAATGGCCCAGAACCAGCCGTCCTCGTACAGCCCGAGCTGGATGTCGCCTTCGGTGGCGGGGTTGTTGCGTTCGTCCAGGCCGCCGAAGTGCTTGAACACCGCCGCCATTCTGAGGTCGTTATCGGTCTTGCGCAGGTCCAGCCCACGGGCGATCACACCCGCCCGGCCGCTCGCGTCGATGACGAAGCTCGCGGTGGTCTCGTGGTCCTCGCCGTCGCAGGTGTACCGGACACCGGAGACGCGCTCGCCGGAGAAGAGGAGTTTCCGCACCCGGGCCTTCTGGAGGACGGTCACCCCCGGCATCTCCGCCGCGGCGTCGAGGAGGATCTTGTCGAAGTCCGAACGCTCCACGTGGAGGGTCCAGCCGCGCCGTCCGTCCCCGATCTGGCCCAGGTCGAGGCGCCGGAACGTGCCTTCGGTCCCGGTCAGCTCGATTCCCCTCTTGATGACGAAGCCGCTCTTGGCCACCCGGTCCAGGAGCCCCATCTGCTCCAGCACGTCCGCGGTGTAGGTCAGCAAGGACTCGCCAATGTGGAACCGTGGCATCTGCTCGCGCTCCAACAGGAGCACCGAGTGGCCTTTGCGGGCGAGTGTGATCGCGTACGCAGACCCACTGGGGCCCCCACCGATCACGATGGCGTCATAATCGTCGTTGCGAGCCTCGGCCACTGGTTACTCCTTCACGCTCGAACGGGGCCCTGCGCGAGATCCGTATTTCGGAGATTCCCGCGGGGGCACAGTCGATTCTCTTCAGGGCCACATCATGAAGAGCCCCGGCATTTCTCAGGCGTATGTCCCTACCAGATGCCAGAATCCATATCCGCCGACGGAAAGTCAACGCATTCGGCCAAGCGTGGAGCAAGCCTTTGAACATGCCTGTCACCACTGCCGTACCAAGGCGAGGGTGGCGCCTGCCTGCGTTCGACTGCGGAAGTTTCTCGGTTGAACGTCTCGACGGCACCCCAGGCCAGGCCGGACACAGGATCGGCCGGAAAGGCGAACATACAGAGCGCCGGGCATCGACATCAACAATCTTCAGTTGAACACTAGGCGTGATTTACTGAGATCTGCCCGCGGCGCGCGCCATTCTGCAGGATCCGGCGTCGGAATTACGACGAGCCGAGGCTTGAATTCATGGGACCAACGCGAGGAGCTCGACCGTGCTCACTTTGACCGGCACCGCCGTTGAGGCCATCCGCATCCTGACGCACAAGCCCGGGCTGTCAGAGGATTCCGGCCTCCGCATCGTGCATCACGATTCCGCCGGCGGGCTCGAACTGTCCATCGCACCCGGGCCGGATGCGGAGGACGAGGTCATCGAGACCGACGGCGTGCGCGTATTCCTGCAGACCACGGCCGCCCGCATGCTGGGCGGCAGAGCCCTGAACGCAGAGATCGCCGAGGACGACGTGGTCTTCCGCATCACGAACCCGGCAATGGCGAAGGGCCCGCATAGCGCGTGACGAGTCCGGTGGCGAAGCTGGATCATATTCGATAGTATGTTCGAGTCATGCTGACCCCGCAGCGACGACACCGTGGGGTGGGCCATGGACGTGATCAGCACCGAGGAGATCCCGGCGCAAGAGCGGTTCGCCTTTTGGCACGAGGTGACCTCGAAGGTCTGGGTGCCCCTCGATGCACACTGCGAACCGCATCTGGAAACCGGATTTCGGGCTCAGGTCAGTATCAGCGAGCTCGGCCCCGTCCAAGCGACCTTGGTGACCACGACGCCACACTCGGTCCGCCGTACGCCCAAGCTGATCCGCCAGACCGATCCCGAAGCGTTGTTGCTGACCTGCGCCGTGCGCGGTCGCGGCATGATGGGAGAGCAGGACGGCCGGCACACGGTTTACCAGGTCGGGGATCTGGGCCTGTATGACAGCTCGCGCCCCTTCCTGGCCGGGCATATGCCGGTGGTGCCAGTGAGCCAGCACCTGGGCCTGCAGTTCCCGCACGCGTTACTGCCCTTGCCTCCCCGCGACCTGCGGCGCCTGACCGCGGTCCGCATCCCGGGCGACCGGGGCATCGGTGCGCTGACGTCGCAGTTCCTGCAGCAACTCGCCCGGCACATGGACGAATTCAGCCCCTCCGACACCGCCCGGCTGTCCACCCTCGTGCTCGATGTGCTGACCGCTGCGCTGGCAGGCGTGCTGGACGTCCAGAGCGCGGTGCCGACGCACACCAGGCGGCGCGCGTTGATGGCCCAGATCCACGCCTTCATCCAGCACAACCTGGGTGACTCGCAGCTGACCCCGGATGCGATCGCCGCCACACACCACATCTCCCTGCGCTACCTGCACAAGCTGTTCCACGCCGAAGGACACACCGTCGCCGGCTGGATCCGCGAACGCCGCCTGGAACGCTGCCGCCGCGACCTGGCCGACCCGCGCCTGGCCGCCTACCCCATCAACGCGATCGCGGCCCGCTGGGGATACACCAACCCCTCGCACTTCAGCCAGGCCTTCCGCGCCGCCTACGGCCTCTCGCCCCGCCAATTCCGCCAGCAGCAGGCAACAATGCACGCAAGCCAAGAAGAGTCCACTTTCGCGTAGGTACCGACCGCCAACATAGGTAGATCTCACCTTGAGGTGACCTGTCGGACCCGTGTGGCAGCCTCGCTTCATGCCTGTTCACGTGGCGAGCCGCCGCCGGACCACGCTCCCGTCACAGCGATCCTGCCCGAGGCCGGACAGATCGAGCAGGAGACGTTCCTGCTCTCTGACCGGTCCTGCGATCCAGTCCCCCTGATCGATCAGCACGCATCTGCGACGGGCCGAACGCGCCGCCGACCTCAGCCGAGGGCGAAGACGAGCCCGAGCAGAGCCACCCCATCGTGACGCCGGTGGCCAGCAGGATCGAGCCCGGGTCGGCGACTGATTCGCCGCCGTGGAGACGGCGGCGGTGCTGGACGCGGGTACGGCGGAGGTGGTGCGCCGCCGCGCCGCAGACCATGGCGGCGGCCAGTGCTGCCCCTGCGGCAGAGGGCGCCAGCCGGACGCACGGCAGGGGGAAGGCATGTGGCGCGGAGCACGGAAGGCCTGGACTTCGGCGAGGTTGACCAAAGCCGATCCGGTGGACGGTGACGGCGGTGCCGCTTATGGTGATCTCTTGAACGGGGCGCTCTCAGCCCGTTCCAGAGCTCACGGGGTGAGACGACCGGCCATGACGGAATCCGGGCGGGCTTCAGGCGAGGGAGAGGGCGGCCACGTCGCCCGTCGTCAGCGTGTGCTGATGCTCCTGGCCGGGTTCTTCGGCTTCGCAGTCGCCGGCACCATCTCGGTCTTCCCCGGGACGACCGGCGTCGCCGAGCTCCTTCGTACGGGCACCCTCGCCGCCGCGAACTCGGCGACCACCCGTACGTCCGTGGCGAAAGCCCTCACTCCCGAGCATCGCAGCAGGGTCGCCGCGAAGGCGTGGCAGACCGCATGTGGCGCCGACGCCGTCCGGTGGGCGATCTCGCAGGCACACGCCTCCGAGAAGACCATCGCGTCCGACCACCACGACGTCGCCGTTCTCCGGCCGCCGCGCGTCCCAAGCGCGACCGGCTCCTCCGCACCGGCCGCGGCCAAGCGCGGGTCTGCGCTTCCGGCCGTCGCCCGTTCCACCGTCCAGGTCCGCGGGCCGCCTCCAGCACGGGTTTTCGAGGCTCTCAGTTCCTGACCGCGGCGTCCCCATCGGGCGCTGCGGCGTTACCCGTGTGGAGGCTTGCCATCTCTCGCTTCACCCTGGCGTTTCGCACGCCCGAACTCCGTAAGAAGATTCTTTTCACCCTGCTGATCGTCGTGATCTTCCGGGTGGGCCAGAGCCTGCCGACCCCGAATGTGAACGTGCCCGCACTGAAGGCCGCCGCTGACGCCGCCGAGCAGAACAGCCGCCTGTTCGGCATGCTCGACCTCTTCAGCGGCGGCGCGCTGCTCAAACTCTCGGTCTTCGCGCTCGGTGTCTTCCCGTACATCACCGCGAGCATCATCCTGCAACTGCTGACCGTCGTGATCCCGCGCCTGGAGACCCTCCGGAAAGAGGGCCAGTCCGGCACCACCAAGATCACGCAGTACACCCGCTATCTCACCGTCGCGCTCGCCGTCCTGCAGGGCGCGAGCGTGGTGGCGATGGCGGCGACGGGCCGCCTTTTCCAGAACGTTTCCGGGAGCGAGGACATCCTCTACGAGAAGACCCCGTTCGCTGTCATCACCATGGTCATCTGCATGGTGGCCGGGACCGCGGTGGTCATGTGGCTGGGTGAGCTGATCACCGAACGCGGCATCGGCAACGGCATGTCGATCCTCATCTTCACCCAGGTCGTGGCGGTCTTCCCCGGTCAGCTCTGGGGCATTCTGCAGGCCAAGAACGGCTTCGCCTTCACCTTGGTGATCCTGGTCGGCCTCGCCATCATGGCGGGTGTCGTCTTCGTCGAGCAGGCCCAGCGCCGCATCCCGGTCCAGTACGCCAAGCGCATGGTGGGACGCCGCATGTACGGCGGCACCGCCACCTACATCCCTCTCAAGGTCAACCAGGCGGGCATCATCCCGGTCATCTTCGCCTCGTCGCTCTTGTATCTGCCGATACTCGCGACCGAACTCTGGCCGGAGAGCAAGCTGCTGCGCGAGATCGCTCCCCACACCCAGCAGACCGACCCCTGGCACATGGCCGCCTTCTTCGGCCTCACCGTCTTCTTCACGTTCTTCTACGTCGCGATCACGTTCAACCCGACCGAGGTAGCCGACAACATGAAGAAGTACGGCGGTTTCGTCCCCGGCATCCGCCCAGGCCGTCCTACCGCCGAATATCTCGACCACGTCCTGACCCGCATCACGACCCCGGGCGCGCTCTACCTCGGCCTTGTTTCACTGGTCCCGATGGTCGCGCTCGCGCTGCTGAAGGTCGGCAACGAGTTCCCCTTCGGGGGAACGAGCATCCTCATCGTCGTGGGCGTGGCGATCGACACGCTCAAGCACGTCGACGCCCAGCTCCAGCAACGCAACTACGAAGGCTTCCTCCGCTAGGGGCCTTCTCCAGAGCTGAGTTCCAGGCCGGGTTGGTGACACGCCGCCAAGGCACGCCGCCAAGGGCGTGCCACCAACCAGGCATCAAGATCCGCTAACCGGGATCCAGGGCACCGTTACGGGCGGGGCAGGGCGGCGCGGGTGCGGGCGGGGCAGGGCGGCGCGGGTGCGGGCGGGGCAGGGCGAGGGCCGGGCGGGGCCTGCGGGCTCGGCGACGATGAAAGATTTCACGGGGCGTCGCGCAGGCCAGGGCGGTCCGCGCGCACCGGGTCTTGACGGCGTGCGGACAGCGGGTGACCATTGGGCCGCCCGAGCCATGTGGGAGCGCTCCCACCTCGACGGCCCGCGAGGAGTGCCGTGAGAAGACGACTGGGACAGAGCGTGATGGGAAGACGGCTGGTACTGATCGCGGTCGCCGCGCTGGCGGCGACGTGCGTCACCCCGGCGGCGGCCAGGGCCGATGAGCCGGAACAGATCCGTAACGGCACGTTCGACACCACCGCAGAGCCCTGGTGGCACACCGGCAACCTGGCCTTCGACATCTCCAGCGGGCGGCTGTGCTCCGACATCCCCGCCGGAACGGTCAATCCCTGGGACGCCATCATCGGGCTCGACGGCATCCCGCTCGTCAAGGACGAGACCTACGCGTTCAAGTTCTTCGCCACGGGCACCCCGGCCAAGACCGCCAAAGCGCTGATCCAGCTTCCGGTCGATCCGTGGACGCAGTACCTGGGGGCCAACCCGGAGCTCAGCGTCTCCGGCAACACCTACACCTACACGTTCACCTCACCGGTGGACATCCCCAACGCGCAGGTCGCCTTCCAGCTCGGCGGCAGCGCGACCGCGTGGCGCTTCTGCCTGGACGACGTGTCGCTCAAGGGAGGCGCGGAGCCGGACGTCTACAAGCCCGACACCGGTCCCCGCGTGCGCGTCAACCAGGTCGCCTACCTGCCGAAGGGCCCCAAGAACGCCACCGTCGTGACCACTTCGGAGACGGCGCTTCCCTGGAAGGTGGAACGCGACGGCGCCGTCGTCGCCGAAGGCACCACCAAGCCGCGGGGACTGGACGCCTCCTCGGGACAGAACGTCCACAGCATCGACTTCAGCTCCTACACCACCACCGGAACCGGCTTCACGCTGACCGCCGACGGTGAGACGAGCCGCCCGTTCGACATCTCCGCCACGGCGTACGAACGGCTGAAGGCCGACGCGCTGAAGTTCTACTACACCCAGCGCAGCGGCACCGCCATCGACGACGGCCTGCGGCCCGGGTACGGCAGACCCGCAGGCCACGTCGGAGTGAGCCCGAACCAGGGCGACACCGAGGTGCCGTGCCAGCCCGGCGTCTGCGATTACACCCTCGACGTCTCCGGCGGCTGGTACGACGCGGGCGACCACGGCAAGTACGTCGTCAACGGTGGCATCTCCGTCGCCCAGGTCATGAGCGCGTTCGAGCGGACGAAGAACGCCCCGACGGCCAGGCCGATCCCCGGGCTGGAGATCCCTGAGAGCTCCGACCGGGTGCCCGACGTCCTGAACGAGGCGCGCTGGGAGCAGAGCTTCCTGCTGAAGATGCAACGCCCGGACGGCATGGTCCACCACAAGATCCACGACCAGAACTGGACCGGCCTGCCGCTGCTCCCCCACCTCGACCCGCAGAAGCGCGAGCTGCATCCGGTGTCCACGGCCGCCACCCTGAACCTGGCGGCCACGGCCGCACAGGCGGCGCGCGTGTTCGCCCCCTACGACGCCCGGTACGCCGCGGCCAACCTCGACGCGGCACGCAAGGCGTGGAAGGCGGCCAAGGCCAACCCCGCCGTCTACGCCTCGCCGAACGACGGCATCGGCGGCGGCACCTACTCCGACGACAAAGTCACCGACGAGTTCTACTGGGCGGCCGCCGAGCTCTACATCACCACCGGAGAGACCGAATTCCGGGAGTACGTGCTGGGCTCACCGCTGCACACCGACGACGTCTTCGCCGAGCGCGGCTTCAACTGGGGTTCGGTGGCGGCGCTCGGCCGCCTCGACCTGGCGACCGTCCCCAACGCCCTGCCCGGCCGCGACTCCGTACGCCAGTCGGTGCTGGCCGCCGGCGACAAGTACCTCGGCATCATCGACGGCTTCGCCTACGGCTCGCCGTACAACCCCGACACCTACGAGTGGGGTTCCAGCAGCCAGGTGCTCAACAACGTCGTCGTGCTCGGCGCCGCCTATGACATCTCCGGTGCGGAGAAGTACCGCGACGGCGCCCTCCAGGGCATGGACTATCTGTTCGGCCGTAACGCCCTCAACATCTCCTACGTGACGGGTTACGGCGAGGTGCATTCGCGCAACCAGCACAGCCGCTGGTACGCCCGCCAGCTCAATCCCGAACTGCCCAACCCGCCCGCCGGCACCGTCGCCGGCGGCCCCAACTCCGACATTCAGGACCCGATCGCCCAGGCCAAACTGCGAGGCTGCAAGCCGCAGTTCTGCTACATCGACGACATCGAGTCGTGGGCGACCAACGAGCTGACCGTCAACTGGAACGCCCCGCTGGCGTGGGCCTCGGCGTTCGCCGCCGACCAGGGTGACGGTTCGGCCCCCGCGCCGGGCCAGTGCAAGGTCGACTACACCATCCACGGCTCATGGACGTCCGGCTTCACCACCCAGGTCACCGTCCGCAACACCGGCACCACGGCGATCAACAGATGGGCACTGAAGTGGTCGTTCCTCGGCGGGCAGAAGGCGGGTAACACCTGGAACGCCACCCTGTCGCAGGACGGCGCGACGGTCGTCGCCAAGAATCGGTCCTACAACAAGAAGATCCCGCCCGGGCAGACCGTCACCTTCGGCTTCACGGGCACCAACCCCCTCGGCGCCAACCCCGCACCCGACCTGTTCACCCTGAACGGAGCAGCCTGCGCACGCTGACACCCCACGAGGGCCTGCGCGGGGCCCCGGTCCGCCACAGGAAGGACCGGGGCCCCGCGCAGGCCTTGCCCTAGTACGGCGTGAGCAGCGGCTCGCCAAAGCCCACAGGTCGTAGCCCATGCCGTGTCCGCTGAGCAATCGCACTTGGGAGGTCAGGGACATCGGGGCGTCACACTACGGCGATGGCGTCGATTTCGACGAGGACCCCAGGGCCCAGGCCGGCGACGATGTGGACGGTGATGGCCGGCGGCGGGTCGGCCGGATTCCATACCTGCTGGAAGGCGGCCACGCCTTCGTCGAACGAGTGGCCGTCAACCGCGGCGATGGTCCAGTGCACGATGTTGGCCAGGCTTGCCCCTTCGCTCTCCAGAATGGTTGCGAGATTGCGGAACGCCTGAACGGCCTGCTCTTCAAGTGTGGGCCCGACGACCTTACCGGCGGCGTCGACGCCGTTCTGCCCGCCGATCTAGATCGTCTTGGCCGGTTGTTCGACCACGACGGCCTGACTGAAGGCCGGGCTGCGGTGAAGTCCCTCGGGGTTGATGTGCCGTGTGCTCATGTGGTGCCTCCTCCGGTCATGAAACCTGTAATAGTGGTTTCGTTAAACACCGGTTATAGCGGTTTCACGCGAGCGACCACAACCGGACGGGGTGCTGCGCGAGAACAACAGACGGTCGGCGATCTTGTCGGCGGCCGTCATTGGACGGACGGGCGACGGCGATCAGGATGGGTTGTCATGACGGACACTCTTCCCCATGACCTGCTGGGATCGCTGGCCGCCAAGGGCCTGCGGTGCGAGACGCCGACCCGTGAGGAGGCTCTGGCGGTCTTGCGCACCGCGGATGAGGACATCCTCGACGTGGTGGCGGCGGCCTCGAAGGTGCGGCGACGCTTCTTCGGCACGCGGGTCAAGCTCAACCACCTGGTCAACATGAAGAGCGGGCTATGCCCCGAGGACTGCGCGTACTGTTCCCAACGGCTCGGCTCGACGTCGCAGATCCTCAAGTACTCCTGGATCAGCTCCGGCGAGGCGGCGGGCAACGCCGAACGCGCCATCGCGGCCGGCGCCAAGCGGGTGTGCCTGGTCGCCAGCGGCCGTGGCCCGGCCGATCGCGACATCGACCGGGTCGCCGACACGATCGGCGCGATCAAGGAAGCCGCTCCCGAGGTGGAGGTGTGCGTCTGCCTGGGCCTGCTCAAGCCGGGTCAGGCCGACCGGCTGCGCGAGGCGGGCGCGGACGCCTACAACCACAATCTCAACACCAGCGAGGACAACTACCGCGAGATCTGCTCGACCCACAGCTTCAAGGACCGGGTGCAGACAGTGAACGACGCCAAGCGGGCGGGTCTTTCGCCCTGTTCGGGAGCCATTTTCGGGATGGGTGAGGTCGACGACGACATCGTGGACGTCGCCTTCGCGCTGCGCGACCTGGATCCCGACTCGGTGCCGGTCAACTTCCTGATCCCCTTCGACGGCACCCCACTGGGCGGCCGCTGGGATCTGACCCCGCACCGCTGCCTGCGCATCCTGGCGATGTTCCGGTTCGTGTTCCCCGACGTGGAGGTGCGGCTGGCCGGCGGCCGGGAGATCCACCTGCGCGGACTGCAGCCGCTGGCCCTGCACCTGGTCAACTCGATGTTCCTGGGCGACTACCTGACCAGCGAGGGCCAGCCCGGCGCCGACGACCTGAAGATGATCGCTGACGCCGGGTTCGTCGTCGAAGGCGCCGACGAACAGACCCTGCCCGATGCCCGCCACGACCTGGTCGCACTGCGCCGCCGGGGCGCCGGGACCGACCTGCCCGCCAACACCTGAGCTTCGGCCTTAGCGCAGAACGCAGGGATTCTGCTGCCCTCAGAGGTCGGGGAACTCGAGTTCGGGTGTCTCGTCGGCGGCGAGGAGGAAGTACCCGAGAAACGTCACGCCTTCGTCCTGGGCGTCGAATCGCGCGACACGTACACCCTTGGGCTCGTAGAACACGTCTCCGGGACCGAGTACGGATGCCGCTTCGCCTTCGATCTGATAGACCGCCGAACCGTGCTCGATGCTGCCGAACACGGGGCCGTTGTGCACATGCAACCCGGCCACATGGCCGGGCGCGATCGTGATGCGCCGGACCTCAACCCGGTGTGTGCTCTGCGGAACCGTCAGGAGCTGATCGAGCAGCACCGAGCGGGTGACCGGCGGGCTGCCCTCAGCGCCGGCAACGTGATCGTCGCGGTGGTATTCGCCGTCGGTGACCGGGGCTCCGGCCTCGGGGGCGGCGCCGTCGTCCGGGATCGGCTCGATGGCCAGGTGGGTCATGGGAACGGTGGGGGCGGCGCCGTGCCAGTGCCATTCACCGGGTGCGATGTGCACGGTGTCGCCGACGTGAATTGTCTCGACGGGCCCACCGCGGCGCTGCACACGCCCGGTGCCCTCGGTGACGAGGAGCACTTGTCCGAGCGGGTGGCGGTGCCACACGGTGCGGCCACCGGGAGCGAAGCGGACGCTGTCGATCTGAGTCCGCGTCCCGTCCTCGGGTTCGGCGACCGGCTCGATCCACGCGCCGCCGGTGATCCACTGGGACGGAGCGGCGACGCTGGTGGCGGCCCTGCGGGTTATGCGCATGATGTCGTGGTCTTCCTTCGGTCGAGGTCAGTGGACGGTGCGCGCGCTGAGTAGAGCGAGGACGCCTGCAACCGCCTGGTCGAACGGTTCTGTGGTGTCCGCGGCGCGGGCAAGGACGTATCCGCCCTGGAGGGCGGCGACGATCGCGGCTGCGGTGGACGCAGGGTCCACGGCGGACTCCAGTTCTCCGCGGTCCAGTCCCTCCTGCACCACCGCCGCCAGGCGGGCGCGCAGCCAGGCGAAGGTCTCCTCGATGGGTGCCCGAAGGGCAGGTGTGGCCATGACGTCGGGGTCCTGGGTGAGTCGGCCGATGGGGCAGCCCCGCAGGACGTCGCGTTCCCGGTGCAGGTATGCGGTGATGCGCTCGACGGCCGTGCCGGGGGCGGACAGCTGCGCGTCGACGGTGGCTCGCATGTCGTCGGCAGTGCGGCGGATGGCGGCGTGTGCGAGGTCTTCCTTGCCAGCGAAGTGGTGGTACATGCTGCCTTGGCCGGCGTCGGCTCGCTGCTGGATGGTTTTCGGGCTAGTACCGACGTAACCGCGTTCCCAAAACAGCGCACGAGCGCTCTCGACAAGCCGTTCCCTTGTGTTCACCCGATCAGTGTACATACCTATAGGTACAGAGATCGCCCCCGGGGACCGGTCACTTGACGCAAGTGGCCGCGGCGACGTTCACACCGGTAGCCGTCACACCTCCGGTCGGCGATCGAGCCGGAGATCTCTGGCGGCGTCAGGTTGGGTGGGTGTGCTGCGGTTGGGCCATGCGATGTCGTCGACGGCGAGAAACGGTTCGTCGGCCAGGGTCGCGGGGGTTGCGCCGGTGAGCTCCATGACGTCTCGATGCAGGTGGGATTGGTCGGCGTAGCCGGCGTCGGCCGCGACTTGGGCTGCGCCTTCACCGGCGACCAGACGGTGGGCGGCGTGGTCAAAGCGGACCAGCTTCACCGCGCGTTTGGGCGGCAGGCCGAGCTGTGACCGGAACCGGGACCACAGCCGCTTACGGCTCCACCCGACCTCGGCGGCGAGTCCGTCGACCCGGGCCCGGCCGCGGCTGCTGAGGATCCGCTGCCAGGCCCAGGCCACCTCGGGGTCCACCGGCGGGCCCGCCTCATGCCGGCGGGCGAGCAGCGCGTCGGTCAATGCGAAGCGATCCTGCCAGGACGAGACATCGCCCAGTTGCTCGCGGATCTGTGACGCCTCCCGGCCCCACAGGTCGGCCAGGGACACCACGGCGCCGTCCAGGTCGGCGGGGGAGGTGCCCAGAACCGCGCGTGCGATTACCGGGGACAGGCGCACCTGCACGCACTGGAGGTTCTCTCCCCGCGCCCGGACCGCGCCTCCGGACCCGAGCCCGGGCCCGGCGACCATGCTTCCTCGCTGCTGCCGCCCGGCAGCACAGTCAATGACGGGCGAACCGGCGCCGAAGTCCAGGAGCAGCGTCACGGCCGGATGCGGGACCATCCGGAGCGCGTCCAGGTCACCGACACCGAACCCGGCCATGGTGACACCGGCCACCCGGCTGGGCCGCCGCGGGCACGCGACGCCCCAAACAGCCCCACCGTGCACGAACGTCCGCACCGTCCCATGCTACGTGCGCCGGCCGAGGGGAACATTCGTTCAATCCACCGGCACCTACCGGCCGAGACAGTGGGCTCATGACTGTTCCTGACGGCGGCCCGTACGTGAACGACGGCGCCGAGACCACCGAGAGCTCGACCCTGTCGCTGGACGACGGCGACATCTACCTCTGCCAGGATGGCTCCCGCGACCCCCCTGCTGGCCTTCACCGCGATCCACGCCGTACGGGACGGTCGTCGGTCTGGTCATGGGCGGCCCGGCGGATCCCGAGCTCGACCTTGACGCGCCCCTCTGATCCGGCTGCCAGACCCCAGCCGCGTTCCCCGCCGAGCATCCTTCGAACGCCACCCCGGGGAGTCGGCCGCCCGTCCCCACCGTTCGGGACGGGCGGCTGGCAGGAGTGCGTTCGTTCAGGGGCGGCGGTCCACATCGTCGACCCGGGCCGCCTTCAGGAAGAGCGTGTAGTCGGTGACCGCCGGGATCTGCACCGGCAGTTTGCCCGGGTCCTTTATCAACACCTCTTCCGTGCTGAGCAGGGCTCCGGTTCGCCGGTCGAAGATGACTACGTCCCGCGAGGGCAGGCCGTGCTGGCTGTGTTCGAGGATGAACGCGGCACCCGGCCGCCCGGCCCGGTCCTTGACCGTCCCGGCGTAGCCCAGCTCATCGTCGTCGGCCAGCAGGCGCAGCAGCGCCCCCTGCACGCGAGGCCGGATTGGCTGCTGGCGGTGCAGATCGACGATGGTCTCCAGCATGGCGAGCGTGCCCCTGATCTCGCCGCGACTCGACACCACGCGGCGTAGAGCGGCCGGATCCACGGGCAAGGCGTCAGCGTTGGGCTGAAGAGACAATTCACCCGGGCCGTACCGGTCATCTTGATTCTCAGCCCCCCACTCAGGCTTGCCCTGCTTCACCCACTCCTGCCGGCTGCGCTCTGTGGGGAACCATGGCTGCCCGGCCTGGCTCACCTGGCGGCCGGACCCGTCGGGCCGGATCCACTGCTCCTCAGTTGTCGGCACAACCGCCGCCGACGTCCGCCGATCCGCCACAGTGGTGTGGAGGTACCAGTTGCTGGTCTTGGTGTAGACGACGGGGCCGCGCCCGATGGTGTCGGGCTGGCGCTCGGCCTTGGCCGCCAGATCCCGGAGGACCGCGTCCACCTTGGCCCCGTACACCGGCTTGCCCGTCGCCAGCGGCAGCGGCGTCGTCGCAAGCGCGACGGAGCGATCATTCACCGACACCAGGAGGTCGGCGGCAATGACGGCCAGCCCGGCCGCTGCGGTCGCCATGGTCAACACCACCCGCCGCCGGGTGAGCCGCGGGACGAGCCCCTTCCGCCGCTTTGCGGCTCTGGCCGGTGGGGATCCGGCCAGGATGGTCTCCATGAGGAGCCGGCGTTCCCTCAGGTCGCCGTGAACGTCCTTGGCGGGATCGTGCTCGGCGAGAAGCTCACGAACAACCTCGGCATCGGTCTTCACGACGTTACCTCCTCAAGCGATGAGTTCATGAGCTTCTCGATGCGCCTGCGGGCCCGATGGAGCCGTACGGTCACGGTCGGCGTCCTGCACCCCAGGACGGTGGCCGCCTCAGACAGGCTCAGCCCTTCCCAGGCGATCAGCCGCACCAGTTCCTGATCCTGCTCGGGAAGGTTGTGGAACGCCGCAACCGCGAGTTCCCGCTGGCCGACGGCCTCGGCTTGATCGGTCTCGGCCGGATGCATGTTCTCCTCCAGCCCCACCAGCGGATCACTGTTGCGGCGATTCTTCCGCGCCCGGTTGGCTATCAGGTTGCGCGCCACCCCGTACAGCCACGGCAGCGGCGCACCACCGGGCACCTCCGGCAACCGCCGCCACGCGACCGTGAAGGTCTCCGCGGCGACGTCGGCAGCGTGATCGGGACCGACCCGGCGCCACGCGTAGCGCAGCACGGCGTCATGGTGACGTTCGTAGATGTCGACGAACCGTTGCCTGTCCGCGGTCATGGATACCGCCCATCTTCTGTGTTCGGCATACCAGGCTTGTGTCGCAGCACAGGCGTTCATTACCGGGACGAACTCGTGATTTCTCGCAGAAGCCGTCCGTGATCCGGCTCGTCATAAGGTCGCCGACCTGGTCGTCCTGGACGCCGGACCACTCGCCGACATCACCTGTACCACCAGGATCCACGCCGTCGTCACCGCCGGGCACCTGATCACGGTTCTGGACCTCAGTCGATGACCTTGATCTTCTTCATGGTCGGCTGGGAGATGACGCGGGCGATGCCGGGGATGCCGATGATCTTGTTGGTCTGGAAGGCCTCGTAGGCGGCGTAGTCGGCGACCATGACGCGCAGGTAGTAGTCCGGCCTGCCGAACACCCGGCGGAACTCAATCACCTCCTCGTATGCGGCGACGG
Organism: Actinomadura sp. 6N118; assembly: GCF_044326415.1. Classification (NCBI taxonomy): domain Bacteria; kingdom Bacillati; phylum Actinomycetota; class Actinomycetes; order Streptosporangiales; family Thermomonosporaceae; genus Actinomadura; species Actinomadura sp. 6N118. The sequence goes on from NZ_JBIRAZ010000014.1 coordinate 257,441, forward strand.
TGGTCTCCAGCTCCTCCAGGGTCTTCAGGTCGCTGATGCTGACCTCGATGGAGACGATGACCTCCATGCCGCTGCCGAGGGCCTCGTGATTGATGATCGCCCGGTAGCCGGAGATGATGCCGGCCTCCTCAAGGCGCTTGACCCTGCGCAGGCACGGGGGTGGCGTGAGGCCGACCCGTTTGGCGAGTTCGACGTTGGTCAGACGACCATCCTGGCGCAGGTGAAACAAAATTTCGCGATCAATTGGATCTAGTTTGTATTCATTGCCCATATACGCAGTTTAACAGCACATATAGAAACCAAATTAGGTAAATATCGACTTAGAATTGCCGAGTCCAGGTCGCTGCCGCCGTACGGGGTGGCCGTACGCGCCCTCCCGTGTTCGCAGCAGTGCTCCGACGAAAGGTGATGATCATGACGGCTTCCGCCGCGCAGCAGGTCCAGGAATGGCTGGAGGAACGGGCACACGAGATGACCGTGCTCCTGGAGCGGCTGGTGGCCGTGGACTCGGAGAATCCGCCCGGGCGGGCGCTGGGGCGCTGCGCGCAGATCCTGCGCCAGGCCATGGACGACCTCGGCCTGTCCCCAGAGATCATTGAGATCCCCGGCGCGCCCGCCGAACTAGAGGAGCCGTGCATCGTCCGTGGCACCGCCGGCGAAGGGGACAAGCTGCTGTACTTTCACGGGCACTTCGACGTCGTGCCAGCCCAGGACGGTCAGCAGTTCACCGCGGTGCGCCGCGACGGAAAGATCATCGGCCGTGGCACCGCGGACATGAAAGGCGGCATCGTCAGCATGCTCTACGGCGCCGCGGCCGCCAAGGAACTGGGGCTTCTGGGGGAAGGACGGATCGTCGTTCACCTGGTGTGCGACGAGGAGACCGGCAGCGTCGCCGGCGCCGGCTACCTGCGCGACGCAGGGCTGATCGACCCGTCCGCCGTGGCCATGGTCACCGGCGAACCCAGCAGTGGCAGCATCTGGAACGCCGCCCGTGGCGCCGTCTCCCTCCGGGTGGACATCCAAGGCCGTGAGGCCCACGTTGGTCAGGCGAGCCGGGGTGTGAACGCCTTCCAGCACATGCTGCACGTCGCGCGCCCTGTCGAACGGTACGCAGCCGAGATGGCCGAACGGCACACCGCCTTCCCTATGGACCCCACCGACGCGCCGGGCACGATGCTGGTCGTGGGCGGACGCTCGGGTGGCGGGTCGAACTTCAATGTCGTGCCCGGATCCGCGTACTTCACCGTGGACGGCCGCTACAACCCAGAGGAAGACCTCGACGGGGAGGTCAAACGCCTCACCGCCCTCATCGACGAGGCAGCGGGTGAGGTCGGCGCCGAGGTATCGGTACAGGTCACCCAGCTGCAGCCCTCGGCGAGCACCGAGGACGGTCATCCTGCCGCCGCCGCGCTCGCCCGGGTGGTCAGTGAGGTCGAGGGTGGCGAGGCTCGTTTCGAGATGTGTGCGGGCATCCTGGAGATCCGCTGGTACGCGCAACTCGGCATCCCCGCGTTCGGCTACGGCCCGGGCCGCCTCGACGTTTCCCACGGCCCCAGCGAGTACGTCGAAGAGGCCGCGATGCGCCGCGCCGCCGCGGTATATGCCCGGTACGCGGGCGAGATGCTGTGATCCGACCTTTGGACGTGACGAGGTTGACCCGGTGGATGCGGGCCTTGCGTAGCGCGTACGAGGATCGAACTCGTGTCTCCAAGGTGAGAGCCTGGTGTCCTGGCCACTGGACGAACGCGCCTGGAAATGAGGAGGGCCGCCGCTCCGCGATCGGAGGGCGGCCGTAGGGCGTGTGGGCCTACGGGCGTTCTCCGGAGCGGCGTTCGCGCTCTTCGGTCATGGCGGCCGCTCCCTTCTGGCTGACCCCTACGATGCCCGGCTCCGAGCGATGGCCGCAACGCATTTTCTCGGCGGGCGCCGGGTCACAGGCGTGGGTGGAGTTCGGCTAGGAGGCGCTGCCATTGGGCTCCGATTCGGGTCAAGTCGTAGGCACGGACGGAACGGATGGCCTCCTCGCCTAGGCGGTCCCGCAGGGTGGCGTCCTCGATCAGCTTGCGCAGGGCGGCGGCGAGGCCTGGCAGGTCGCCTGGCGGGACCAGGAGGCCGTCGTGGCCGGTGGTGATCATTTCGGCTGGGCCGGTGGGGCAGTCGAACGCCACCACGGGGAGGCCCAGGGACATCGCTTCGATGATCACCATGGGCATGCCCTCGAAGCGGGAGGACAGCACGTAGATCGAGGCGCGGCGCATCTCTTCCGCCAGGTCGAGGGTCCTGGCACGCAGGTCGACGCGGCCCGCCAGGCCCATATCGGCGATCATCTTCCGAAGCCGGTCGCGGTGGGGTCCGCCGCCGAAGATCCGCAGCGTCCAGTCGGGATGCTCGGCTGCGAGGGGCTCGTACGCCCGGATCAGCAGGTCGAAGCCCTTCTGACGGGTCAGCCTTCCTGCGGCCAGGACCACCTTGGAGTCTCGTGGTGAGGGGCCGCCGCTGCTCAGCGTGGGGACTGCGTTGGGGATCTGGACGATCCGGACAGGTGTGCCTGCCAGCGCGGTCTCGTAATCGGCGCGGGACACCTCGGTGAGGACCGCGAGTGCGGTGAGGCGGCCGTACGAACGCAAGATCTCGCGGCGCAGGTGCGGGCGGTACGACGGCAGGTTCATGTGGTCCTGCCCGATCGTGGTGGTCCCGCGCGGCGCGAGCGCCGCGATGAGGAGGTTGAGCGACGGGCGCGTTCCGACCAGGACGTCGGGGGCGGGACGGCAGAGCGTTCGGACGAGTTGCAGGTCGGCCCACAGGTTCATGCTGCGGAACGAGGCGTCACCCGCCGGAGTCAGCAGGCTCGGCAGACGGGTCAAGAGCCGGGCGGCCTTGCTGATTGGTTTCTTCCTCCGGTCGTCCGCGACGGTCACCCTCACGCCGTCGGGGATCCGGAAGCACGGGTCCTGGCGGTCGCGGACGACGCTGACGAGCTCGACATCGTGCTCCTGGGCCAGATAGCCGCACAGGTTGAGCACTGTCCGGATAGTCCCGCCCGCGCCGTAAGCATGCTGCAGGAAGACCCGGATCCTCAGCCGGTCCGTCCGCCGCACCCGGCGCAACCGGACTAATGGCGCCAGCGCCATGAGCAGCACTCGCCTCAACGCTCGGTGCCCGCGCCGACGCAGTCCGTGTCCGATCTGGCCCAGTAGGCCTCTTTCGTCCGCCATCTGTCCCCGATCTCAGGCAGGTCGTCTTTCCTACCTTCCCGAGATCGGGCGCAGATCAACGTGGTCAGCCGGTGGTGACCGTCCGGTCCAGGGCGCTGCCCTTCACCCACCGGCTCCACGACATGGCGTAGAAGCTCCAGCCGTTGAACGGGTCGAGCCCGCGCTTGCTGCCGGTGACGATCACCGGGTCGCCGCGGTAGGACAGGTTGTAGAACCACTGGGCCACGGGCGGCGGCAGGTTCACGCAGCCGTGGCTCGCGTTCGTGCGGCCGAACGCCCAGTAGCGATCGGGGCTGGCGTGCAGGTACTCGCCCGAGCTGGAGATGCGGACCGCGTGCGGCAGCTTCAGGTCGTAGTAGTCGGGGTCCTTCTTGTCCGTGACGCCCATCCAGGCCGAGGTCATCCGCTCGACCAGGTGCTTGCTCATGGTCAGGTGGACGCCGCTGGTGGTCAGGTACGTGTCGACGCCGTTCCGGACCCGGCCGCCCTTGCCGGCGCTGACGCCGCTGCGCTTGACGACCTTCCCGTTGACCTTGAACGTGGCCTTCTTGGTCTTGGTGCTGACCGTGGTGATGTGCTCATTGCCGATCCGGAAGCCATGGGAGACGTCGCTGACGCCGTAGGTCTTCTTGCCCGCCTTGATCCCGGCCAGCTTCGCCGTGAGCGTGACCTTCTGGTTCGGCTTCCAGTAGGTGCCGTTCTTCGTACGGAAGATCACCTGGCTGTCGCTGACCCAGTACCAGGCGCCGACGACGGGCTTGGTGGACTTGATCCCCAGCGCCTGCTCGACGGCCTTGCGGTCGTCCACGCCGCGGTTGAACGTGACGATGATCGGCATTCCGACGCCGACCTTCTCGCCCTTGGTCGGCGTGATGTCGGCGACGGTCAGTTCGGCGGCGGGCTTGAGCGTCTTGAACTTGCTCGTCGCCGCGGTCGTCTTGCCCTGCGGGTTCTTGGCGACGACGGAGACCTCGTAGTCGGAACTCGGCCGCAGCGTGCGCGACTTCCAGCTGGTCTTGTCGGGCGACAGCTGCCCCTCGACCGGCTTGCCCTTGCGGGTGACCGTGACCTGCTCGAGCGCGCCGTTCGCGACCTTGACCTGGACGCCCTCTTCGGGCTTGGCCTTGCCGAACCCGTTACCCGGTGTGATCGTCACCTGTGGCGCGTTCGGCTCGTTCTTACCGCCGACCGTGGTGCCGCCGGCGCCGTCGTCACCGCCCCCCGAGCAGGCGGTCGCGAAGAGAAGCACGGCCCCCGCAAGCCCCGTGCCCGCCCGCACCCCTGCGGTAAGACCTCGCTGCACCATCATCCTCCCGACCCCGCCTGATACCAGGGAGACATTAGCGACAAAAATCGTCGATGATGCCACAACCACTGGTTTTGACCGACCTCCGAGATCAAAGCGTTGCAAGATCCACCAACTCGGTCTCGGAAGTCATGCAGGGCGATACAAAAGCCTCACGCAGAGTGAAGACCCGCCGCTCATCACGGCGGGTCTTTTCGTCGGCTCAGGTGAGAGCGCTGCCCTGCTTCCAGTCGTCGAACGACTCCTGCCAGAAGCTCCAGCCGTTGTTCCACTCGACTTCCCGGTCACTGCCGGTCAGCTTGAGCACGTCACCGCGCTGCATGATGTCGTAGTACCACTTGGCGTTGGAGGGGCTGAGGTTCAGGCAGCCGTGGCTGACGTTGGCCGATCCCTGTGAACCCACCGACCACGGCGCCGAGTGCGTGAACTCACCACTGTTGGAGAACCGCACCGCATAGTCGACCACGGTCTTGTAGTAGCCGGGGTCACCCTCCTTGCGGCCCGGCGAGGTCATCGTCACCGGGCTGGCCTTCTCCATCAGCAGGTGAACGCCGCTCGTGGTGGTGTACTCGCGGGTCTGGCCGTTGCCCGCACTGAACGGGAGGGTGCGCAACTCCTCACCGTCGCGGGTGACCGTCATCCGGTGCTTGCTGATGTTCCCCGTCGTGATCTGGGCGGCGCCGATGCTGATGGTCTGGGTGACGTCCTTGGCGCCGTAGACATCCTTGCCCGCGGGCACCCCGGCGAGCTGGGCGTTGAACCGCACCTTCTGGTGCGGCGCCCAGTATGTCTTGGTCCGGTAGATCACCTGGTCGGACGTGATCCAGCGCCAGGCACCCTCGACCGGCTTCTCAGGCGTGACCTGCAGTACCCGCTCGACGGCGGCCTTGTCGGTCACCGGCCGGTTGAACCGCACCATGATCGGCATGCCGACGCCGACCTCCTCCCCCTTGAGGTTGGGGGTGACGTCGATGACCGACAGCGTCTTGGCCGGCTTGAGCGTGCTGAACTTGCTCGTCGCCGTGTTGAGCTTGCCGTCGTGCTTGGACTGCGCCGTCACGGTGTACGAGGCGCCCGGCGTCAGCGTGCGGTCCGACCGCCACGTCTTGCGGTCGGCGGACAGCTTCCCGGTGATGGTGGCGCCCTCACCCTGGACGGTCACGTTCTCCAGCGTGGCGTTCGAGGCCTTCACCTCGATGGGGCTGTCCGGCTTCACCGACGCGCCGCCGTTCCCCGGCGTGATCATAACCGATCCGGCGTCATTCGAGGCCAGCAGTCCCGAGCCGCCGCCCCCGCTGCAGCCGGCCACGAGCACGGCCGCGCTCGTCCCACCGACCACCACAAGCCCCAAACGACCCCGTATACGCACAATCTCCCCCAAATCCGTCTATTTTCCCCACAGACAGGGAAATGTATCCGAGATTTTGAGACAGACCGAACGACCGAAAAGTTCAATCTTCCAGGAGATAACACGATCGGTAAGCTGTGCATCACCTTGTGCCACCCAGCCGCCTCGCTGGATGAGCTCCTGCTGAGCGACGGCCGTGGCTGTGCCTGTGGATGTTGATCAGGCAGGCGTGCCGTTCACGTGGGTCAGGCAGCGGCGGAAGCCCAGGATCGAGACGCCCACGGCCGCCGCACCCAAGGCGGCCACCAGGCTGGTCCGCACCCAGAGGTACATGCCGATGGACTCGTTGAAGAGCATCCAAAGGCTGATGACTGCGTTGGAGAAGAAGACCAGCGACCACAGCAGTGAGATGCGCAGGAAGAACTGGCGGACTCTGGCGTGCTCGAGGAAGGCCTCGGGCATGGGGACCATGTCGGTCGCGAGCTTCTGTGCGAGGGGGCGGCGCAGGGGGACGGAGGCGAGGAACGCCATGGCCACCATGAGCGTGCCGAGGGTCGGCTGGAGGAAGTAGACGACGGCGCTGTGGGTGGCGGCGGCGAGGACGGCGCGGACGGTGACGCCGACGGCGGCGAGGAGGAGCATGCCCGGCACCCCGTGGCCGCGCGCGTAACGCCAGGCGATGCCTCCGTACACCCAGACGACGGCGGCTATGAGCGCGCCGTTGAGACCGAGCACGGCGAACGCGGCGTAGAAGACGACGACGGGCGCGATGACGCCTTCGACGAAGCGCGGCAGGGCGTGCCGGAGCATGGACGCGAGCCTGGGCAACTCGAAACCATGGTGACCGCCGTCCACCGTCGCAGGCGACTCAGCGGTCGCCGTCGCAGGCGATTCGGCGGTCGGCTTCGCAGGTCGTTCCAGCAGGACCGGCGCGGGTCGTTCCATCAAGCCTGGTGCCCCCGGTTCGGCCCGGAGGGCCGCTGAAGAAATGGTCACGATCCGCCCCACGGTACGTGATGATCGACCGTCTGCCGTACGGTTCGGCTCGTCACGTTCAGCGCCTCCCGTGCCGCGGCCCGCGAACCGGACCGGCTGGGGATTAGTTCGGATTCGCGCCGGGCAAAGTGCGGGTCCCGGCCGGATGCGGCCAATATCGAACCTTCACCGCATCTCTGACGGTATCGCGTCCGTGTGGCGAAGTCCCCGGTGACCTGGCCGTTCGGGCGCTATCGTCACCGTGCAACGCCATCCGTCGGCATCCTTGACCGTATTAGACTGTTCGTTAATAGTTCTCGCACACGTTCTCAATGAGGAGGCGCGGATGGGCGAGACGGCACCCCCCGACCACGACAACTCCGAGCAGCTCCGCGGCATGCTCCAGGCGGTCGGCACCCCCGAAGCTACCTCCCCAAGCTTCCTCTCCCGTCCAGGCTCGCCGCTCCGGGACGGCTGCCAGGTCACTCCTCCGGCCGAGCGTCGGAGGGCGGCTGCTGGACGTCCCGGGCGGCGGCGTAGATCGCGCGGAGGGTCACGGCCACCGACGGCCGCCGCACGCTGGCCGTACGGGTGACGGCGTACACCTCGCGGGCGAGCGAAGGGTCGGGCAGGCTCCGTACCGCCACGCCCTGATCCCCCGCGGTGAGGGCCAGCGCCGGGATGGCCGTGATGCCGAGCCCCTGGGCCACCAGGCTGAGGATGGTGTGCAGGCCCTCGAACTCCCACGGCACCGGCCGCGCGCCGCCCACCGCGTCCAGCAGCCGGTCGACCGCCTGGCGGGACGGCTCGCCGGGAGGCGCCGCCATCCACGGCTCCTCCCGCAACGCCTGCAGGTCGATCGGCCGGTCGGGGTCCGACATCGGATGCCCCGCGGGCAATGCCAGCACCAGCGGATCGCGGCGCAGATGAAAGAACTTCAGGGTCGCGGGCGCCTGATCCGCGATCTTGCCGGTCCAGTCGTCGATCAGAGCGATGTCGACCTCCCCGCTCTGTACCTGCCGGATGCCGTCTCCCGGCCGCGTCTGCCGCAGGACGAACGTGAGGCCCGGATGGTCGGCCAGGCTGTGCGCCAGCGCGGGGGCGAACGCCACCGCCGCTGTCGGGAACGACGTGACGACCACCCGGCCCATCGGTGTGTCCGCCTGGGCAGAGAGCTCTGCCTCCGCCGCCTCCACCAAGGTGAGGATCTGGTCGGCCCGTTCGGCGAGCCGCCGTCCGGCATCGGTCAGCTCGGCGCTCCGCGCGGTCCGGTCCAGCAGCGCGACCCGCGCCTCGCGTTCCAGCGCGGCGAGTTGCTGGGAGACCGCGGAGGGTGTGTATCCCAAGGCCGTCGCGGTCGCCGCGATGCTGCCACGGCGCGCGAATTCAGAGAGCAGGCGCAGCCTGCGGACCTCCAGCATTAGATCTCCTTACGGTCAGCATCGACGAGACTCGCTTGTGATGATGCTAGAAGCGGGCAAACATTAATCGAGCCCGGCCGGGTCACTGACAGGAATTCCTGTATCACACAACGCTATTCGCCATGCCCTGGAGTCACTGATGTCCGCCCAGCACACGCCCGCACCGTCCCGGCCGCTGCACCCTCCCCTACGCGACCTGCCGGTCTCCCCCACCTTGGCCGCCGACGACACCATCGCCCGCAGGCGCCGGGAAGGGCTCCCCGTCCTCCCGCTGGGCTTCGGCGAGGCCGGGATACCCATCCACCCCGCCCTCGTCCGCGAGCTGGCATCGGCCGCCGACCGCGGGGCATACGGCCCGGTCGCGGGCTCGGCGCCGCTCCGCGCGGCCGCCGCCGGCTACTGGAGCCGGCGTGGCCTCCCGACCGATCCCGGCCTGGTCGTCTGCGGCCCCGGTAGCAAAGCGCTGCTCTTCGGCCTGCTGATGTCGTTGACCGACGGCGACGTGGCGATCCCCGCGCCGAGCTGGGTGTCGTACGCGGCGCAGGCAGCTCTCACCGGGGCGAAGCCGGTCTTCATCGCCACCCCGCCGGGCGAGGGCGGCGTGCCGAGCCCCGCCCTGCTCGCCGACGCGATCGTCCGCGCCCGTTCCCAGGGCCGCTCGATCCGGGCCGTCGTCGTCACCTTGCCGGACAACCCGACCGGGACCCTCGCCTCCGAGGCCACGGTCCGCAAGCTCTGCACGGTCGCCCGCGAGCACGACCTTTTGATCATTTCCGATGAGATCTACCGCGACCTGGTGCACGACCCCGCGCGCAAGGTGCCGAGCCCGGCCTCCTACGCGCCGGAACGCACGGTCGTGACGACGGCGTTGAGCAAGCATCTGGCCGCGGGCGGCTGGCGCCTCGGTGTGGCCCGCCTGCCCGACGGCCCGTTCGGCCACGCCCTCCGCGCCAGCCTCCTCGGCGTGGCGAGCGAGATGTGGTCCAGCGCCCCGGCCCCGATCCAGCACGCCGCCGCGTACGCCTTCTCGGAGCCGCCCGAGCTGGTCACCCACGTCGACCGCAGCCGCCGCCTCCACGCGGCCATCGCGCGAGCCGTGGCTGACCGCTTCAGGCAAGCGGGCGCCCGCGTACGTTCACCTGAGGCGGCCTTCTACGTCTACCCGGACCTCGCCCCGTACCGCGAGACACTCCGGAAGGCGCATGGCATCCGCACCGCCGCCGAACTCTGCGGCCATCTTTTGGAACGTTACGGAATGTGCGTCCTGCCCGGCAGCGCCTTCGGCGAGCCAGCCGAGGCCCTCCGCTTCCGCGTCGCCACGACCCGCCTCTATGGCGAAACCGACGAGCAGCGCCTGACCGCTCTCGCCGCCCTGGACCCCGCCGCCCTCCCCTGGGCGGCCGAGTCCCTGGACCGCATCTCCGAAATCCTCACCGACCTCACCGCGGGAGAGGCCAAATCAGGTCTCCACCACGCGGCGGCCATCGCCTGAGGCACGTAACGTAAACGCCGCGGTCCGGCAATCCGATCTTCCCGATCGAATCGCCGGACCGCGGCGCCTTTCCCCGATGGCGGAGGACGAGAGAATCGAACTCCCGCAGGTGTCACCCTGATCTCCGTTTTCGAAACGGGTGCCTTGCCGCTCGGCCAGTCCTCCATGCGTACGTCGCCGGGGACTCGAACCCCGATATCGCAGATTAAGAGTCTGCTGCATTTCCAGTCATGCTCGCGACGCTCGTCGAGCCGTAGCGGAGAGTCGAACTCCGTTAGCCAGGGTGGAAACCTGGTGCCTCACCGCCAAGGCTTCTACGGCGGGTGATGGTGCTGCTACTGCGTGGACTAGCGGAGAATCGAACTCCGATCGCCTGTTTGCAAGACAGGTGTGTTTCCGTTACACCACAAGCCCATTGATCATTTCCCAGCAGGGGTGGTAGGAGTTGCACCCACATTTCACCGGAGTTGGAGGCCGGTCGCCTATCTGCTGGCTCACCCCTTCGTGCGTTCGTTTTCTTCGATGCACTCAATGATGGGGTGGTTCATGATCCTGGGGCAATTGATTTTCCGGGCGCCCGGTCAGAGGTCGGGGTCGGTGTCCTTGGCGGTGGCCACGGGGCGGAGCGGGCGGCGGAGGGGAACGAGCATCATCGAGAAGTCGGCGGCGGCGATGATGCGGTCCTCGACGTCGGTCACGCGGCATTCGACGATGACCAGCTGGCGGCCGGCCTTGAGGACCTCGGCGCGGGCGTACACCTGGTCGCCGTGCGGGCGGCCGAGGTAGCGGACGTGCAGGTCGGCGGTGACCAGGCTGTTCTTGCCGGGTTCGAAGCCGCTGCCGCGGGCGGCGGCGGTGCCGGCGGCCACGTCGATGAGGGTGGCGATGGCGCCGCCGTGCAGGTTGCCGGTGCTGTTGAAGGCCTGCTCGCGGACGGGCATCGAGAGGAGCGCGTGGCTGTCGCCGATCTCCACGATCTCCAGGCCCAGCAGCTCGTGGAGCGGGGTGGACCGGCGCAGGGTCGTGCGGATGAAGTCCTGCTCGGCCTCGGGCAGGTCGGCGACGCGGATGGTGCTCATGGTTCACTCCTCAGTCACGAACCCGCTCATCCTAGTTACGCCCCTGACCGGGGCGATCAGGGGTGGTGTATGGTGCGTCGTCGCACGGGCGAACGTCACAAACCACTCAAGTGCCGGTCAAGGCGCGGCATGACGTACTGCCCCGTGGTAAACCCAAAGCATCACGGTTGTGTTGAAAGAAGGCGAGGGGGCCCGCCATGAGGCATGCACGGGATGGGGCTGCCGCGGCGATGAACGCTGCCGCACGGGTTCTCGTCGCCCGGGGGAAGAACGAGCCGCAGGAGCTGGAAAACCCCGACGTCGCCTGGGGGCAGCGGGCCCGTGACGGGGTCTGGGTGCCGACCAAGGACGGGCAGCGCATCCACTTCGGGATCGATGTGCCGGCGGCCGACACGGTCGCGCAGGTGCTCCGGCCCAGCCTGCGGGTGTTCGTGGGCATCGAGGTCGACACCGACATCGTGGCGCAGACGACGTCGACCGGCATCCGGCTGCTGACGGTGATCCACGGGCCGGACGCGCCGAGCGAGTTCCGCTTCTCGGTGTCGCTGGCGGACGGGCTGGCGCTGGAGGCGATGCCTTCTGGCGGGTACGACGTCGTGCACCTGCGTTATGGCGCCACGGTGGGACGCCTCTACAACCCTTGGGCTTGCGACTCGATGTACCGGCCTGTGAAGGCCGACTACACCCTCTCGGGCTCGATCGTGACGATGCGGGTCCAGCACGAGGGGTCGTTCTACCCGGTGGTCGCGGACCCGCTCTACTCACGTTGAGCTTTGACTCACCGACCACTTGATCGCAAGGATCCTTGTGATCAAGTGGTCGGGCCGGTACGGCCGGTTACGGACAGCTGAATGTCGCCCGCTTGGCAGGCACGGCGGCATCGGGTTGCGCGGACGATCTAGATCTGCGTCATATGGTGGAGAACGGGCCAAGCCTCGAGCTGCTCCCCTCGGCTGGGCCCCCCTGTCCTGCGACCGTCCCGGTCCCCTGAGACTGGAGTCATTGTGATCTTCACTCACGACACCGAGCACGCGCTCGCCACCGTCGTCGATCTGATCAACACCGCGCCCGAAGCGTCCGGGGAGGAGCGGCTCGGTGATCTCGACGGCCTGCGCGCGTTCGTGGATCGCAACAGCTTCAGCGACATCCGCGACCTCACCGGGCGGGATCTGGCCCAGGTTCGGAGCCTGCGGGGCCGCTTCCACGCCGTCTTCGGCGCCACCGAGGTGCCTGAGGCCGTCGCGCTGATCAACGAGATCGTCGGCGGCGTCCGCACGACCCCGCATCTGACCGATCATGACGGGCACGACTGGCACGTGCACTTCTTCGCGCCCGGCGCCCCCATGGGCGAGCATCTGGCGGCCGACTGCGGCATGGCCCTGGCGTACGTGGTCTCCGCCGGGGAGCTCGACCGGCTGCGGACCTGCGAGGCGCCCGACTGCGCCCGGGTCCTGGTGGACCTCTCCCGCAACCGCTGCCGCCGCTACTGCGACAGCCGTACGTGCGGCAACCGCATGCACGTGGCCGCCTACCGGGCCCGCCAGCGCGAAGCCACCGCCCCTTGATCCCCGGCCCCAGCGCGAAGCCGCCCTCCCCCGGGAGCCACCTTGACGTGGGCCTCAAGCGCGCCTCCGGGCTTACGGCCGCAAGCGCCACTCTCGAAACTTGAAGCAAATTCGGTTTAAACGGCGCCCTCGCTCGTCAGCATCCCCATGGGGTCGCTAACCTCGTCGTTCACACCCTTTGCGGGTTTCCGCCCGCAGTGGGCTCCGACGTCTGACCCAATCAGCCATGGAGGATCCGCTGTCCAGGCGAGCGCTCATCACCGGCATCACCGGGCAGGACGGCTCATACCTCGCCGAGCATCTGCTCGAGCAGGGGTTCGAGGTCTGGGGCCTGGTGCGCGGTCAGGCCAATCCGCACGTGTCGCGGCTGCGCAAGCACATCGGCGACGTCCAGATCACCACCGGGGACCTGCTCGACCAGGGCAGCCTGATCTCGGCGGTGGAACGGGTCCGCCCCGACGAGGTCTACAACCTGGGCGCGATCTCCTACGTCCCGATGTCCTGGCAGCAGGCGGAGCTCACGGCCGAGGTCACCGGGATGGGCGTGCTGCGCATGCTGGAGGCGATCCGCGTGGTGTCGGGCATCAGCCCGTCCCGTACGCCGGGCGACGAGCAGATCCGCTTCTACCAGGCGTCCTCCTCGGAGATGTTCGGCATGGTCCGGGAGACTCCGCAGAACGAGAAGACCCCGTTCCATCCCCGCAGCCCGTACGGCGTCGCCAAGACCTACGGGCACTACATCACCCAGAACTACCGCGAGTCGTACGGGATGTTCGCGGTGAGCGGGATCCTGTTCAACCACGAGTCGCCGCGCCGCGGTGCGGAGTTCGTGACCCGCAAGGTCACGCTGGGCGCGGCCCGGATCAAGCTGGGGCTGGCTTCGGAGCTGCGGCTGGGCAACATGGAGGCCCGGCGCGACTGGGGCTTCGCCGGCGACTACACCCGCGCGATGCGGATGATGCTGGCGCAGGACGCGCCCGAGGACTACGTCATCGGAACGGGCCAGACCCAGTCGGTGCGCGATCTTGTGGAGTACGCGTTCACCAGCGTCGGTCTCAACTGGGAGGACCACGTCGTCCTCGACGAGCGCTACACCCGCCCCGCCGAGGTCGACCTGCTCTGCGCCGACCCCAAGAAGGCGCGCATGCACCTGGGCTGGGAGCCGCAGGTGGCGTTCGAGGAGCTCGTCTCGATGATGGTCGAGTCCGATCTCCGGCTGCTCTCTGAGTCGGCCCGCCCCGAGGACGAGCCGTTCAGCCCCGACCACTGGTGAGCCGGCCTCACGGATGAGCCGGCCTCACGGATGAGCCGGCCTCACGGATGAGCCGGCCTCACGGATGAGCCGGCCTCACGGATGGGCCGCGAGCATACGGGCAGGTAGAGCGGGCCGCACACCGGAGAGCCACCGTTCATGGAGTGAACGCGGGCGTGCGACGATGCCTATATGGCTATTTGTGAGCATGTGCAGACCTTGCCGGACGTCGATCCGCATCCGGTGACGCCGCAGGGCTGTGAGGAGTGTCTCGCGGAGGGCTACCGGTGGGTCCACCTGCGCCTTTGTCTCTCCTGCGGCCATGTCGGGTGTTGTGACTCGTCGCCGATGCGCCACGCGACGGCGCATTCCGGCAAGGAGGCGCACCCGATCGTCCGGTCGTTCGAGCCGGGCGAGGACTGGCGCTGGTGCTTCGTGGACGAGCAGATCGTCTGATGTCCGACATCCGGCTGGCGAGCGCGCCAGGGCGCTGGATCCTGCTGGCCACGGTGCTGGGCTCCAGCGTAGCGCTGCTGGACGCCACGATCGTCAACGTGGCGCTGCCGCGCCTGGCCCGTGACCTCGATGCGAACATGGCCGGGCTGCAGTGGACGGTGAACGCCTACACCCTCACGCTGGCCGGGTTCATCCTGCTCGGCGGCTCGCTGGGCGACCGTTACGGGCGCCGGAAGGTGTTCGTGATCGGCGTGGTGTGGTTCGCGCTCGCCTCGTTGCTGTGCGGCGCCGCGCAGGACGTCACCACACTGGTGGCCGCGCGGGCCCTGCAGGGAATCGGCGGCGCGCTGCTCACGCCCGGGTCGCTGGCGATCATCCAGGCCTCGTTCAGCTCTGACGACCGCCCGCGTGCGGTGGGCGCCTGGTCCGGGCTCGGCGGCGTCGCGGGCGCCATCGGGCCGTTCCTGGGCGGCTGGCTGGTGGAGGCCGCGGGCTGGCGCTGGGTGTTCCTGCTCAATCTGCCGCTCGCCGCGATCGTGGTGCTGGTGGCGGTACGGCATGTGCCAGAGAGCGTCGATCCCGACGCCCACGGCGGCTTCGACATCCTGGGCGCGGTGCTGGCGGCACTGGCTCTGGCCGGGACCACGTACGCGTTGACCGAGGCCCCGCAGGCGAACGTGGGGACCGCCGTGATCGGCGGTGCCGCCGCGCTGGGACTCGGCGCCGCGGTGGCGTTCGTCTACGTCGAACGGGCACGCGGCGGCGGCCGGCGCCTGCTCGGGCGGCGCGCGGACAAGCCGGTACCCCAGCCCATGCTGCCGTTGCAGATCTTCGCCTCGCGCCAGTTCACGTCCGTCAACATCGTCACGTTCGTGGTTTATGGCGGGATGAGCATCATGTTCTTCCTCTTCGTGCTGAACCTGCAGGTCGTCTCGGGCTTCGAGCCGATCGCCGCCGGTACGGCCCTGCTGCCGGTGACGGTGTTGATGTTGCTCCTGTCGTCCCGGGCGGGTGGTCTGGCCCAGCGGATCGGGCCACGGCTGCCGATGACGGCCGGGCTCGTGGTGGCCGCGGCCGGCATGCTGATGGCCTCGCGCGTCGGCCAGGACGCCTCGTACGTGCGCGATGTGCTGCCCGCCGTGGTGGTGTTCGGCCTGGGGCTGGCGGCGATGGTCGCGCCGCTCACCGCCACCGTCCTCGCGAGCGCGGACGTCCGGCACGCCGGGGTGGCGAGCGGGACCAACAACGCGGTCGCCCGGGCGGCCGGCCTGCTGGCGGTGGCTGCGATCCCGCCGCTGGCCGGGCTCACCGGGGAGGCCTACAACGACCCGGCCGCGTTCTCCGACGGCTTCCGCAACGCGATGATCGTGTCCGCCGTCCTCATGGCGGCGGGGGCGGTGCTGACCTTCTTCACCGTGCGCGACGACACGCTCCGGACGGCGCCTGCCGCGGCCGAGCCGCAGTGTAAGCACGCCTGCTGCGTGGGGGCGCCACAGCTGGAGCCTGAACGCGAGGGCACCGCCTCGCGCCACACCGCGAGTTGACGCCCGCCCCCAGCTCGCGGCTCAGCGGGGCTACCAACCATCACCGTGTGTGTGCACCTCTTTCTCGATCCTGGTGACTTGCAAATCTCAGGTCCTATTCCGGCTATGTCCAAGACCGGATCGGTTCGTTGTCATACGGTCAGGGAATGAATCTGCGGCAGCTGCGCTATGTCGTGGCGACCGCCGACCACGGCACGATGACGTCGGCGGCTCAGGCGCTCTATGTCGCCCAGCCCGCGCTGTCCCGCGCCGTCCGCGAGCTCGAACGCGAGCTCGGCGTGGAGTTGTTCGCCCGCTCCGGGCGGGGTGTCGTGCTCACCGCGGTCGGCGAACAGGTGGTCCGGCAGGCGCGCGTCGCCCTGGACGCCATCGACGCGATCGAAGGCCTCTCGGTCTCCCGCGCCAACGGGCGCGGATCCGAGCTGCGCATCGCCTCCACCTCCTCGCTGGAGCCGGAGCTGACCGGGCGGCTGATCCCCCGGTTCGCCCGCGACCAGCCCGCGGTCCGGGTCCGGGTGATCCGCTGCGAGGGCCGCGACCAGGTCGCCGCGGCCATCCGTACCGGCCGGGCCGATCTGGCCCTCACCGATCTCCCCGTCCCCGGCGACCTGGCGGCCCACCCGTTCGAGCAGCGCGAGGTGGTGCTGATCTCCCCGCCGGCCCTGAAGGTCCGGGATCCGGTGCCGCTCAGCGCGCTGGACGGCATGCGCCTGGTGCTGCCGAGCCGTGGCAGCGCGCGCCGCGCGGAGCTGGACGCGATGCTGGAACGTATCGGCGCCACACCCGTGGTGGCGGTGGAGTCAGACGAACGCGGATCGTGGCTCAGCTGGGTGCGTTCCGGCATGGGTTCGCTGCTCTGGTACCGCAACCAGATCGACGACACCGAGGGCCTGGTGGTGCGCTCGTTCATGCCGCCGCTCACCAAGTTGATCGGCCTGGTCCACGCGCACCGGCAGCTTTCCCCCGTGGCGCGCGACTTCCTGGCCTTCGCCAAGGAAGCCTCTCGCGGCTGACCCGGCCCGCGCCCACCCGCCGGCCGCGTACCTACCTGGACGCCCGGGGTCGGGAATCCAGCGCCTGCGCCTCCCGTGCCATGATCTGAGCGTGGAAGCGACTCATGCATTGTGGCTGCTGGCAGTGCCGATGGCAGCGGTCACGGTCGCCGGGTTGTCCCGGCGGTGGGGGCTCTCCGCACCGCTCGTCCTGGTGATCGCCGGACTGCTCGTCACGTTCGTCCCCGGCGTGCCCAGGTTCGAACTCGATCCCGAATTCGTCTTGTACGTGTTCCTGCCGCCGCTGCTGTTCTCCGCGGCCTGGCAGAGCTCGTACTACAACCTCCGCGAGAACATCCGGCCCATCGGCCTGCTGTCGGTCGGCCTGGTGCTGTTCACCACTTTCGTCGTCGGATACACCGCGTACCTCCTCGTGCCGGGTCTGCCGCTGGCGGCGGCGTTCGTGCTAGGCGCGATCGTCGCGCCACCGGACGCGATCGCCGCGGTGAGCGTCGCGCAGAGGCTGGGGTTGCCGCGCCGGACAGTGACGATCCTGGTGGGCGAGAGCCTGTTCAACGACGCCACCGCGCTCACCGCGTTCCGGGTGGCGGTGGCCGCCGCGGCGGGCGCGGGCTTCACGCTGCTGGACGGGGTCGGCCGGTTCCTGTTCGCGGCATTGGCCGGTGCCGCGATCGGACTGGTGCTCGGGCCGCCGCTGCACTGGCTGCGGACGCGCCTGAACGACCCGCTCGTGGAGAACGGGGTGGCGGTGCTCGCGCCGTTCGCCGCCTATCTGATCGCCGAGGCGCTGCACGCCTCCGGTGTGATCGCGGTGGTGGTCAGCGGCCTGTATCTCGGGCACCGCTTCACCGAGTCGGCCGCCGTGACCCGGATCATCGGGCACTCGTTCTGGAAGATCGTCATCTTCATTCTGGAGTCGGTGGTCTTCCTGGTCATCGGGCTCCAACTGCCCGAGGTGCTGGACGGTGTGTCCGGGCACGGATGGATGAGCCTCACGTGGTGGGCGTTCGCGATCTTCGCCGTCACCGTCATCACGCGGTTCGTGTGGGTGTTCCCGGCGGGCTACCTACCTCGGCTGCTCTCGGAGCGGATCCGCACCAAGGAGTCCTGGTACGGATGGCGGGCGCCGGTCGTGGTGTCCTGGGCGGGCATGCGAGGCGTGGTCTCACTGGCCGCCGCATTCGCGATCCCGATCCTCACCTCGTCCCGCGAACCCTTCCCTGGCCGCGACCTGATCCTCTTCCTCACGTTCACCACCGTGCTGGCCACGCTGCTCGTCCAGGGCCTGACGTTCCCCATGCTGATCCGCCGCCTCGGCATCGGGAGCGCGCGCGAGGAGTACGCCGACAGGGTCGCCGAGGCCGGCGCCCAGCACGCCGCCGCGAAGGCGGCCCTGGACCGGCTGGAGGAACTTCTCGCCGCCGAGCCCTCCCCCATCGACGAGACGGTGACGGAACGGCTGCGGCAGCTCGCCGAACACCGGCAGCTCCGCGCCTGGGAACGGCTCGGCGGAGGCACCGGCCCCGAGGGCGAGGAGGTGCCGACGATCACCTACCGGCGCCTTCGCCGCGAGATGCTGGCCGCCGAACGGCAGGTGTTCATCCAGATGCGCGACGAACGCCGCATCGACGACGAAGTACTGAACCGCGTACTGCACGAGCTAGACCTGGAAGAAGCAGCCCTCCACCGCGACTGACAACCCCGCCGGGCGAAAGCACCACGCGCCACGTTCAGCACCACGCGCCACGACTGGCAGCGCGCGTCACGCTCAGCGGCGCGCGCCAAATTTGGGCGCGCGGCGACCGCTGGCGTGGGCGAGGGGCCCGCGTTCTCAGGGTGAACGCGGGCACCCTCGTGTCACGAACCGTTGAGCGGCTTTTCGGGGAGCTCCACGGCGTAGGACTCCTTCACCACGTCCAGGTGGTGCCAGGACTCCCGGACGGTCGCACCGGGCACCGCGCGGATCGCGTCCATGACCGCGACGAGTTCCCCGCGCGAGGCTGCCTCGGCCTGGCCGACGATGTCGTAGCGCCCGAAGCCCGTCGCCAGGTAGCGCACGCCGTCCTTCTCGGCCACCGCCTCGGCGACCCGGCGGAGACCGCCCGTCACCGTGAGCCCGAAGCCGCCCAGCTCCGCGGCGCCCAGCGCGAGGGGATCGGCGAGGCCGGTCACCTGTATCACGCCCGAGCGCATCAGCCGGACGACCCGGGCCCGCGTCGCGGCCTGGGACAGCCCGATGATGTTGGCAAGCCGGGTGTAGGGGGCACGGCCGTCGCGCTGCAACTCCTGGAGCAACCGCCAGTCGATGTCGTCGAGGGTGATGTCCCCGAGCTCGCGGACCACGGCATGGGAGTCGCGCACGGTGGCGACCGAGCGGAACACCTCCGCCGACCGCACGCCGGGCACGGCGCGGATGTGGTCGACCTCGGCGGCCAGCGCCGCGTCGTCCCTCGTCCGCACCTGCGCGACCAGGTCGTACGGCCCGGCGGTCAGCGCGGTGAAGCTGACCGCCGGCCGCTCCGCGATGGCCGCCGCCACCTCCCTGGCGGATCCGTCGACGGTGACCGAGACATGCCCGATCGCCTCCGCTCCCACGACGGCGGCGTGCACAATGCCGACAACGCGGACGACCTGGGTCTCGAGAAGGTTCTGCACGCGTGCCCGCACTGCCGTGCGGGAAAGCCCGACGCGGTCGGCGAGCGCCTGGAAGGTCGCCCTGCCATCCCGCTGGAGCTCGCGGACGAGCACGGCGTCGACCGCATCCAGCACGGCTCTCCTCCTCGACATGCAATGAATCGTTTCGCCAGCAACTGCAAGATCATTCCATTTCAGGACGGTATGACGTCAAATATTGATCTTGCTCGTGTTCGTCACGTCCGGTCACCGTCGATGCGTCGGTGAACGGCCTCTCCAGCGACGAAAATGACGCCGCTAAACCGGTGCGGCAATGCATTGACGCCCGGCCACCTCCGTCAGGCCGAGCACGCCCGTGCCCGCACGGCTTGTGCCCCGGATCAAGCGGGGGACGGCCGGATCGGGCGCGGCACACCGGGCCCAAGAGCGTTAACTGCATGCGCCTCTCCCGGTGTTCTGCTGTGTCAAGCCTCTATGGGGGGACGGCCGTCCGTGTGAGGCACATGTAAAAAAAGTGCATCCACGCCGCACCATCGTCAAGAGGTAACTTTACAGAGAGCGAAACCTCTCGTTGCCCCTCATTCCACAGAGTCCGCCACATCCCACTGGTCACGGACGTCCGGCAAATGACAGAGAAGCTGGTCAGAGGGGTCGCACGCGGCGGTCAGCCATGAGTCACCCGGAAGTACGATCCGTTCTGCGAGAGGGTCAAGCTCGCCTTGTCCGCCGACGGACGGCGTGAGCGGGACGCGGTGCCCGCTTTGGCCGGAGCACTGCCGGGTATGGATCACAATGTACGGTGGCCCAGCCACTTTGATCCGCGATTGGTGTGTAGAACAGCCGTGCGCTTGTTGAACGGTGAGCATTCCGCTCACGACCTCACGTACAACGACGTCTTCATGGTCCCCCGCCGCTCGTCGGTCGGCTCCCGGCTCGAGGTCGACCTGTCGACGGTCGACGGCAGCGGGACGACCGTTCCGCTCGTCGTCGCCAACATGACCGCGGTCTCCGGCCGCCGCATGGCCGAGACGGTCGCCCGCCGCGGCGGCCTCGCGGTCATCCCGCAGGACATCCCGGTCGAGGTCGTCTCCGACGTGATCGGCTGGGTGAAGGACCGCCACCTGGTCTTCGACACGCCGATCACCCTCACGCCCACCGCGACCGCGGGCGATGCGCTCGCGCTGCTGCACAAGCGCGCCCACAACGCCGTGATCGTGGTCGAGGACGACCGCCCGGTGGGCGTGGTGACCGACGCCGACTGCCACGGCGTGGACAGGTTCGCCCAGCTGCGCGACATCATGTCCCGCGACCTGGTCACGCTCCCGGACACCGTCGACCCGCAGGAGGCGTTCAACCGGCTCCACGAGCGCGGCCACCGCCTCGCACCCGTGGTCGACGGCGGGGGGCGCCTGACCGGCATCCTCACCCGCACCGGCGCCCTGCGCGCCACCCTCTACACGCCGGCCGTGGACGACGCCGGCCGGTTGCGCGTCGCCGCCGCCGTGGGCGTGAACGGCGATGTGGCCCGCAAGGCCAAGGCCCTGCTGGAGGCCGGTGCCGACCTCATCGTGGTCGACACCGCGCACGGCCACCAGCAGAAGATGATCGGCGCGCTGGCGGCCGTCCGCGGCCTGGACCCGCAGGTCCCGATCGTGGCCGGGAACGTCGTGACCGCCGAGGGCACCCGTGACCTCATCGAGGCCGGAGCCGACATCGTCAAGGTCGGCGTGGGCCCGGGCGCCATGTGCACCACGCGGATGATGACCGGCGTGGGCCGGCCCCAGTTCTCCGCCGTCCTGGAGTGCGCCGCCGAGGCACGCCGCCTCGGCAAGCAGATCTGGGCCGACGGCGGCGTGCGGCACCCGCGTGACGTGGCGCTGGCGCTGGCCGCCGGGGCGGCCAACGTGATGGTGGGCTCCTGGTTCGCCGGGACGTACGAGTCGCCGGGCGATCTCCAGCGGGCCGCCGACGGGCGCCTCTACAAGGAGAGCTTCGGCATGGCCTCCGCGAGGGCCGTGCGGCTGCGCACCGCCGACGACTCCCCGTTCGACCGTGCCCGCAAGGCGCTGTTCGAGGAGGGCATCTCCACCTCGCGCATGTTCCTGGACCCGCAGCGGCCCGGCGTCGAGGACCTGATCGACTCGATCGTCGCGGGTCTGCGCAGTTCGTGCACCTACGCGGGCGCACGTTCGCTGGAGGAGTTCCACGAGCGCGCCACGGTCGGGATCCAGAGCTCCTCCGGCTATGCCGAGGGCATGCCGCTCTCCAGCAGCTGGTAACGCCAGGTAATAGCCGAATCCGACAACCCGCCGTGTTCGTAACACCACGGGACGTCATAGGTCAGGATCCGTTTCCCCAGCAGCGCCGAATTGCATATTCTAGGCAAAGCCGCACATAACAGCAGCACAGCCCGCATTTGGTCGACTACTACGTAAACCAGCTCCGGTTTTGCGCGTCCATAATGTAAGGCAGCGCCTAATTTCACCTTGGGTGGGGGATCGGAGCGTACATGGCGAGTCGTTTGGCCGGTGGGCGCGCCCAGCGGGACGATGACACCCTCCCCCGGGACGGCGATGGCGCCGCCGAGGGAGGGCTGCAGCGTGCCCTGGGGCTGACGCTGGCCTCCGCACTCGTCTGGGGGGTGGCTCACCTGTGGGCCGGCCGCCGTATGGTCGGCTCGATCCTCCTGGGGGCCTTCGGCCTGCTGATCATCGCGGGCACGGTGACGGCGGTCGTCTTCCGGCCCGACCTGATCCGGCTGGCGGTGCAGCCGACCTGGCTCTCCGCGTTCGCCCTGGGCATCCTCGCGCTGGGCCTGGTGTGGGTGACCGTCGTGATCCGCTCATACCAGATCGTGCGGCCCGACGGGCTGTCCACCGGCGCCCGCACCGTGGGGGCTGTGACGGTCGCGCTGCTCTGCTTCGGGGTGGCCGTACCTGTCACGTGGGCCGCACACAACACCTACGTCTACAAGGACGCGCTGACGAGCATCTTCCGCACCGGCGACAGCAACGGCCGCCCGGTCAACACCGCGGACCCCTGGAACGGGCAGCCCCGCGTCAACGTTCTCCTGCTGGGCGGCGACGCGGCCCCCAACCGCGTGGGCGTGCGCACCGACAGCATGACCCTCGCCAGCGTCGACACCAAGACCGGCGACACCGTCCTGCTCGGGCTCCCCCGCAACCTCGAGAGCTTCCATCTGCCGCCGGGGCCCGCCCGCGACCGCTTCCCGTACGGCTTCACCGGCGACGGCGCCGGCACTCCCGGCCTCCTCAACGAGGTGTACCAGTACGCCGAGGAGCACCCCGACCTGGTGCCGGGCGTGACCAAGAACAACCGCGGCCCGGAGCTGCTCAAGGCGACGATCGCCGGCATCCTCCAGCAGCGCGTCGACTACTACATCCTGGTCGACATGCGCGGGTTCGCCGACATCGTCGACGCCGTCGGCGGCGTCAAGATGACGATCCCCGAAGACATCCTCTACAGCCGCGAAAACCGCGTGCTGAAGGCCGGAACCCGCACGCTGTCGGGCAAGGAGGCCCTCTGGTTCGGCCGCTCCCGCACGAACAGCGACGACTACACCCGGATGGGCCGCCAGAAGTGCATCATGCGGGCGATCGCCAAGCAGGCCGACCCGCAGACCGTGCTGACGAAGTTCGACAAGCTGGCCACCGCCACCAAGCGGGCGATCTCCACCGACATCCCGCAGGAACTGCTGCCGGCCTTCGTGTCGCTGTCCAGCAAGGTCAAGAGCGGGGCCCAGATCGACAGCCTGCAGTTCGTGCCGCCGCTCATCAGCACCGGCAACCCCGACTTCGGGCTCATCCGCAAGCTGTCGGCCCAGGCCGTCGAGAGCAGCGGAGCCAAGCCGAGCGGCACGCCCACGGCTCCGACAAGCCCGCCGGCCAGCGGCTCCCCCAGCGCCACGCCGACCGAGTCCGGGAATGCATCACCTGGGGCCACCACCACCAAGGCACCGCAGTCCAAGCCCGTCTCGCTGGACGCCACCTGCCCCTCCTGAACGCGCCTCAAGCGGGTCTCCAGAGCTAGGTTTGCGGGAAGAACTCCCATGTGAAGCCGGCTCACCGCCTCCGTCAGGTCGTCAACATGGTCAACCTGTCGACGCCGCTGGGACTCCTCCTCATCGTGGCCGGGACGCGGCGGCCAGCCGTCCATCGCGGACCGGACGGTTTGCTGGTCGCCGGCCGCTACCGGCTGCCGTTGCCCGACGCGCATGCCTTCACGTGCGGGAACGTGATCCTCATTCGGAGTGAGGCGGCCGATCTCCTGGCCCGTCCCAGGCTGCTGCTGCACGAGGGACGGCACGCCACCCAGTACGCGTTCTGCTTCGGCCCGTTCATGATCGTCGCCTATCTGGCCTGTGCGGGTGTCTCCCTGGCCCTGTGCGGCGATCACTGCTCGTACAACCCGTTCGAACGGCTGGCGGGGCTGGACGACGGCGGGTACGAGCGGCGGCCGCTGCGCGGGTTCCGGCGGCGTTCCTGACCCCTCGGTCAGGTCGATCTCACCGCCGTTCCACAAACTTCCGCCGGTTTCCCGGCGTCCAAACTCTTGACGCCAAGGACTCAGGGGGAGCGGAAATGATGCAGACGGTCGAAGTCACCGACACGGAACTGGCGGCTCTGGAAGAGCTGGGCCAGGCGCTGGTCCGCAACGGCCACCTCACGATGTTGGTCACCGGTGGGACGCGGCCGCAGCTGGAGGTGCTCCACCGCACCGAGCCGGGACGGTCGGGCACGATCGTCTGCGAACGGGACACCGACGGCGAAGCCTGGTTCTGGTGGACCTGGGCCGACCGCATCGCGCCCGCGCGTGAACTCGACCGCGCTGCCGCCCTTGTGGACCGCAGCCTCCAGCAGGCCTCCGGCGCAGCCTAAAAGATCACCCGACGCCACCTGAACGACTACCGCCATCGCCTCCCGACACCCCGCACCACCTCCCAACCCCCCGCACCACCTCCCGATCACCCGCACCACCTCTCGGAGCCTGGCTCAGCGGCGTCCTACGGCCTCCACAGCGCCCCTCACGGCACAACCGGCACTGACCCACTGGTCTGCTCATTGCCGCTGCCACAGACCGTCTGGCGCCGCGTCAGGGTTGGCTGGTGCTGCCTGAGGTGGCCGTAGGGCGTCTCGTCCGTCTGTAGGGTCCCGCCCGTCCGTGTTGTCTTCCCAGGTCCCTGAAGGGGGGATCATGGGAGGGACGACTTCTCCGAGGCGAAGGGCGGGCGCGGGTGCCTCAGATCCAGGGCTGCGATGCCTTCCGGGCCGCGCTGCCGCGCGGGCAGCGGCCGGAGAGCATTCTCGTGCGGCTCACCGGCGACGACGGCGCGGTGGGCTGGGGGGAGGCCGCGCTGTCCGGTGGCGCCGGGACACCCGATTCGGTCTGGGCCGACATCGCCGAGCGCATGGGCCCGGCGCTGATCGGTCTGGACTGGGAACGGCCCGAGGACGTCTCGGCGGCCGCCGAGCTGGGCGACCGCCCGGCCGCGGCGGCGATCGACGTCGCCTGCTGGGACCTGTGGTGCCGGGCCAAGGGCCTGCCGCTGGCCCACGCGCTGGGCGGCACCCGCACCTCGATCGTGACGGGCGCCCGGATCAGCCCAGAGCCCGTTCTGGAGACCGTGGTCTCCCGCGTCAACCGTGCCGTCGGTGCCGGGCATACCCGCGTCACCGTGAGCGTGCGCCCCGGCTGGGACATCGAGCCGGTACGGCTCATCCGCGAGGCCTACCCGGCGCTGGCCCTGATCGTCGACGCAGGGCACGCCTACCGCGAGTCCGCCGAGCACATGACGGTGCTGGAGGGCCTCGCCGCCTATGACGTGCTGGCGATCGAACGGCCCTTCCCGGCCGGCGACCTGGTCTCGCACGCACGGCTGCAACGTCTGATCGACACCGCGGTCGCGCCCGACATCGGCGACATCGACACCCTCGACGCCGCGATCTCGCTGGAGGCGGGCCGCGCGCTCAACCTGCGGCTCGGCAACCTCGGCGGGCTGACGGCGGCTCGCGGCGCCCACGACCGCGCGTACGCGGCCGGCTGGGAGGTCTGGTGCACCGGCTCAGGCCCGTTCGGCATCGGCCAGGCCGCAGCGGTGGCGCTCGCGGCCCTGCCCGGCTGTGGCCTGCCGAGCGACGTGTCAGATCCGGCGGGCGGGCCCGCGTTCGTCACCCCGCCGGTCCGCTCGTCCGGCGGCGTGGTGGGAGTGCCGCTGACGCAGCCGGGGCTCGGCCACGAGATCGACGAGGAACGCATCGTCCGGCTGGCGAGCCGCAAGGTGCGCATCCACGCATGAGCGGCATGATGCCGTCTGAAGCGGTGGAGCCCGGCACGGCATGGGTCGTCGCCGGGCCGCCGGGCTCCGGCAAGTCGACCGTCTGCCGGCTGCTGCTGGACCGGCTGCGCCCGGTGCCCGCCCTGCTCGACAAGGACACTCTCTACGGCTCGTTCGTCGCGGCGACGCTGGCGTCGTACGGACGTGATCCAGGTGAACGTGAGGGGCCGTGGTACGACGAGCACGTCAAGCGGCACGAGTACGAGGGACTGACCGCCACAGCGCGTGAGATCCGTTCCCACGGCTGCCCGGTCATGCTCAGCGGTCCGTTCACCAGTCAGATCCGCTCCCCTGGCCGGTGGCGGGAGTGGGCAGCCGCGCTGGGTGGCGATCCGGTCCGGCTGGTCTGGATCCACACTGATGCCGCGACGCTCCGGCACCGGCTCACCGAACGCGGCCTCCCGCGCGACAGAGGCAAGCTCGCCGCCTTCGACACGTTCATAGAACGTATGCGACCGGGCCAGACGCCACCGGTCCCCCACATCGCGATCGACAACCGCCTGACGGCGGCCACTTCGCTTGAGACCCAGCTATCGGACCTCTAGGGCGTTTGCGACGGCGGCTCCGGTGGCGGAGATGGCGGCGAATACGGCTGCTGTGCGTAAGGCAGCTGGGGGGAAGGGTCGCTTTCAGGCTGCACGTAGGGAGTCTGGTAGGAGGGGTCGTTCCCTGCCCACTCGGGCTGACCGTAGGACGGCTGCGGCGGAGGCAAGGCTGGCTGCTCGCCAGGGGGCGGGACTGCGGCTTGCCGCGGCTCGGGAGACTTGCCTGTCCGCCGGTCCTGGTAGGCGCCCTTGATACGGCCGCCGAGCCGCCTGCCCGCGTCCTGCACATTCTGTGCGCGTTCGCCCGTCGCGACCTCACGCACCTTGTCTGCCGACTGGCGTCCAGCGCGGCGCCCGAGCTCCTGGACCCGCTGGGCCCGGTCGGATTCGATTGCCTGCTGTACCCGTTCGGCTTGGACGACCCGGGTCGCGTTCTCGCGAGCGATCTGGCCCGCGTTCTGCGCGCCGTCCCAGGCACGCGCGGCGCCTTGCCGTGCCGCTGCCACGGCCCTCTCGTAACTGCGAGCGCGCTCGACCACCGTGCCGGCCGCCAAGTCGGCGAACGTACGCCGCCGCGAGCCGACGAGCGCGGGCACGCTGTTAGCCAGGAAGGCCGCCACCGCGACCAGCCACAGCAGGACCGCGAAAAAGTACAACCCTTCGAGGAGAAGCACCCAGGCGAGCGCATAGAGACCGGTGCCCGATGCGGTGGTCACCAGAGCTCGCTTTACGGAACGCGCCGTACCGGCTTTGGTGTCGTCACCGCCCGCATAGCGCACGCGGAGGTCCATCGCGACCTTGCCGATCGTCCGTCCGCCCAACGCGAGCCCCACGGCCTGGTGAAGCAGCTCGGCAAGGACAAGGAGCAGGAGGGCCTGCTCGATGTTGCTGACGAACGTGTCCCACACGCCCGCGCCGAACTCCCTCGCGGCCTTTTCGACGTTCCCGCCCGACAACAGCAGCGCGCCGGTGGCCGACAATGCCTTCGACGGCAGGTCCTGGGCCACGTACGCGTGCAGGCGCCCCCACGTCATGCCCCCGAGCAGCACAGCCACGACGACGAGCAGGCCGCTGTCGATCGACCATGCCAGGAGCCTTCTGCCGCGCGGCGCGGCGGTGGCGTGGGCGTCCGCCGCAGCGGGCACGTGGGCGTCCGCCGCGACGGGCGGGGGCGACCCGCCGGGCATGGGGAGCGGAGGGTCGGGCACGGGGAACGAAGGTGGCGGAGGGCCGTGCACAGGGGTGCCCCTTAGTCACGTCGACGCGATCAGGACGGTGAAAATCCCCTGAATCTTAGGGAGTTCCGGCAATCCCTGTCAGCCCGCCGCAACCTACATCCCCGTTCGTTCCGACGCGACCCGTGCCTCTCCGTTATCACCTACGTGTTTCGCGAACGGCCCGCGTGTTTCTAGTACGACTTGGGCAGCCCCAGGGAGTGCTGGGCGACGAAGTTGAGGATCATCTCGCGGCTGACCGGGGCGATCCGCATGAGGCGGACGGCACCGGCCAGCATGCCGACTCCGTACTCGGTGGTGAGGCCGTTGCCGCCGTGGGTCTGGATCGCCTGGTCGACGACCCGGACAGCGGCCTCACCGGCGGCGTACTTGGCCATGTTGGCGGCCTCGCCCGCGCCCATATCGTCGCCCTCGTCGTACAGCCAGGCCGCCTTCTGGCCCATGAGCCTCGCAAGCTCCAGCTCGATCTTGGCCTGCGCGAGCGGGTGCGCGATGCCCTGGTGGGCGCCGATCGGCGTCTTGAAGACCTGCCGGTCCTTGGCGTACGAGATCGACTTGTCCAGCGCGTAACGGCCGATGCCGCCGGCCATGGCGGTGGCCATGATGCGTTCGGGGTTGAGCCCGGCGAACAGCTGCAGCAGCCCGCCGTCCTCGTCGCCGACGAGCGCGTCGTACGGCAGCCGCACGTCGTCGAGGTGGCAGATGAATTGCTTCTCCGGCGACACGATCTCCATCTCGATGGGCGTGTAGGTGAAGCCGGGCGCGCCGGTCGGCACGATGAACAGCGACGGGCGCAGCGAGCCTTTCTGGTCCTGGCTGCGGCCGACGAACAACACCGCGTCCGCCTCGTCCACCCCGGAGATGAACGTCTTCTGCCCGTTCAGCATCCAGCCGTCGCCGTCGCGGCGGGCCGTGGTCGTGATCCGGTGCGAGTTGGAGCCGGCGTCGGGCTCGGTGATGGCGAACGCCATCTTGACCGAGCCGTCGGCGAACCGCGGCAGCCAGTGCTTCTTCTGCTCCTCGGTGCCGGACCGGGCGATGATCGTGGCGCAGATGGCCGGGGAGACGACCATCAGCAGCAGCGGGCAGCCGGCCGCGGCCAGTTCCTCGCACACCGCCGCGAGGTCGCCGATGCCGCCACCCCCGCCGCCGTACTCCTCGGGCACGTTCACGCCCAGGTAGCCGAGCCGCCCCGCCTCGGCCCACAGCTCGTCGGTCTTGCCGCCGCTCTTCGCCTTCGCCACGTAGTAGGACGGGCCGTACTTGGCACCGAGCTCGGCCACTGCGGCACGCAGCGCCTGACGTTCCTCGGTCTCGATGAAGCTCACGCGGGGTTCCCTTCGGACGTCTCTGCGGCGGTGTTCGGGGACTCGGTGATGACGGCGAGGACCGCTCCGGCCTCGACCTGCTGTCCCGCGCTGACGTTCAGTTCGGCGACGGTGCCGCCTGCCGGGGCGGCGATACGGTGCTCCATCTTCATGGCCTCCAGCACGAGCAGCGTCTGCCCGTCGGCCACGGCGGCGCCCTGCTCGGTCTCGACCCTGACGACCGTGCCGGGCATCGGTGCCAGCAGCGAGCCGGGCGCGACCAGGTCGCTTGGGTCCGCGAAACGGGGCAGCGCGCGCAGCGTCACGGGCCCGAGGCCTGAGTCGACGAACACTCGGCCGTCTCCGGCGGTACGGATAGCGAAGGCGTGCCGGACGCCGTCGACGTCCAGCGTGACCTCGGTGGGCGTCGCGACTGTCAGGTGAACACCATCGTGGCCCTCGGCGATGAGGCCGTCGCGAGTGAGCCGATAGGACACTTCAATCGTGCCGTCCGGTCCCTCGTACGACTTGTGCTGGGGCTGGGAGGGCACGTTACGCCAACCGGACGGGAGCCCGCCCTGCACAGGGGCGGCCGCCCGGTTGGCGGCGGCGTCGGCGAGCGCGGCGGACAGCGCGGACAGCCGCATGGCGCGTTCCCCGGCCAGCGGCGCGGCGAGCACGTCCAGGCCGATCTCGTCGAGATAGCCGGTGTGGGTCTCGCCCTGGAGAAACGCAGGCTCGGTCACGATGCGGGCGAGCAGATCACGGTTGGTGGTCACGCCGTGCACGCGCGCACCGGTGAGCGCCGCACGCAGCCGCCGTGCCGCGGCCGTACGACTCGGGCCCCATGCGATCACCTTGGCGAGCATCGGGTCGTAGTGGATCCCGACCTCGCTGCCGCTCTCGACCCCGCTGTCCAGCCGCAGGCCATAGGACTCCGGGACGGTGAACGCGGCGTCGACGTCCGGCACCTCGAACGTGTGAAGCGTCCCGCTACCCGGCCTCCATCCGGCCGCGGGATCCTCCGCGTAGAGGCGGACCTCGATGGCGTGGCCGCGCGGGGTCGGCGGCTCGGCGGGCAGCGGCGCACCCTCCGCGACCTCCACCTGCAGCCGGACCAGGTCCAGTCCGTAGATGCATTCGGTGACAGGGTGCTCCACCTGGAGGCGGGTGTTGACCTCGAGGAAGAAGAAGCGGCCGTCGCGGGCGAGCATGAACTCCACGGTGCCCGCGCCCTCGTACCCGATGGCCTTGGCAGCGTTCACGGCAGCCGCGCACAGCTCGGCGCGCACGTCGGGACTCACCGCCGGGGACGGCGCCTCTTCGATGATCTTCTGGTGGCGGCGCTGGATGGAGCACTCGCGTTCGCCCAGGGCCCACACCGTTCCATGTCGGTCGGCCAGGATCTGCACCTCGATGTGCCGCGCGTTCTGCAGCAGCGGCTCGCAGAAGACGGCCGGGTCACCGAACGCGGACTGGGCCTCCCGCCGTGCGGCAGCCACGGCCTCCTGCAGTTCCGCGAGCGTCCGTACGACGCGCATCCCGCGCCCGCCGCCGCCCGCCGAGGCCTTGACCAGGATCGGCAGATCGGCCTCGGTCACGGCGTCCGGGTCGAGCTCGGGCAGTACCGGCACGCCGGCGGCCGCCATCAGCTTCTTGGCCTCGATCTTCGAGCCCATCGCCTCGATGGCGGCGGGCGGTGGGCCGACCCAGGTCAGCCCCGCCTCGATCACCGAACGCGCGAACCCGGCGTTCTCGGAGAGGAAGCCGTAGCCGGGATGGACCGCGTCGGCGCCCGCAGCCTTCGCGGCGTCAATGATGAGATCGCCGCGCAGGTAGGTGTCAGCGGGCGCGACACCGGCGAGCCGCACGGCGGCATCAGCCTCGGCAGCGTGCGGCGCGTGCTCGTCGGCGTCGGAGAACACCGCGACCGTGCCGACCCCGAGGTCGCGGCAGGTGCGGAAGACGCGCCGGGCGATCTCGCCGCGGTTCGCCACCAGCAGTTTGTCGATCATGGTCATGGGCTGCTCGCTCACATCCGGAAGACGCCGAAGCCCTCGGCTCCGGAGACGGGCGCGTTGTGGATCACCGACAGGCACAGGCCGAGGACGGTACGGGTGTCACGCGGGTCGATCACGCCGTCGTCGTACAACCGGCCGGACAGGAAGAACGGCAGCGACTCGGCCTCGATCTGCGTCTCCACCATCTCGCGCATCGCCTTGTCGCCCTCCTCGTCGTACACCTGACCGCGGGACTCTGCGGCGGCGCGGGCGACGATAGACAGCACCCCTGCGAGCTGCTGCGGACCCATGACCGCAGACTTGGCGCTCGGCCAGGTGAAGAGGAACCGCGGGTCGTACGCCCGGCCGCACATGCCGTAGTTGCCCGCGCCGTACGAGGCACCCATGACGAGCGAGATGTGCGGCACCTTGCTGTTGGCGACCGCGTTGATCATGAGCGCGCCGTGCTTGATGATCCCGGCCTGCTCGTACTCCTTGCCGACCATGTAGCCGGTCGTGTTGTGCAGGAAGAGCAGCGGGGTGTGGCTCTGATTGGCGAGCTGGATGAACTGCGCGGCCTTCTGTGCCTCCGCGCTGAACAACACGCCCTGCGCGTTCGCGAGAACCCCGATCGGGTAGCCGTGCAGGCGCCCCCACCCCGTCACCAGGCTCGTCCCATACAGAGGCTTGAACTCGTCGAACTCCGAGCCGTCCACGATCCGGGCGATGACCTCGCGTGGGTCGAACGGGATCTTGAGATCCTCGGGCACGATGCCCGCGAGCTCCTCCGCGTCGTACCGCGGCTCCTCCACCTGACCCGGCTCGGGGCCGAGCTTGCGGTGGTTGAGCCGCTTGACGATCTGCCGGCCGAGCCGCAGCGCGTCCGCCTCGTCCCCGGCCATGTAGTCGGCCAGGCCGGAGCTGCGCGCGTGCATCTCGGCGCCGCCGAGTTCCTCGTCGTCGGCCTCCTCGCCGGTGGCCATCTTCACCAGCGGCGGCCCGCCGAGGAAGACCTTCGCCCGCTCCTTGACCATGACGACGTGGTCGCACATGCCCGGGATGTACGCGCCGCCCGCCGTGGAGTTGCCGAATACCAGCGCGATCGTCGGGATCCCCGCCGCCGACAGCCGGGTGAGGTCACGGAACATCCGCCCGCCCGGGATGAAGATCTCTTTCTGGGTGGGCAGGTCGGCGCCGCCCGACTCCACCAGATTGATCACCGGGAGGCGGTTCTCCAGGGCGATGTCGGAGGCCCGGAAGCTCTTTTTGACCGTCCACGGGTTGCTGGACCCACCCCGTACGGTCGGGTCGTTCGCCACGATCATGCACTCGACGCCCTCGACGACGCCGATGCCGGTGACCACGCTCGCGCCGACCGGGAAGTCGCTCCCCCACGCGGCCAGCGGGCTGAGCTCCAGGAACGGCGAGTCGGGGTCGAGCAACAGCTCGATCCGCTCGCGCGCCAGCAGCTTGCCGCGCTTGCGATGCCGGGTGACGTACTTCTCACCGCCGCCCGCGAGCGCCTTGGCGTGCTCGGCTTCCAGCTCCGCGAGCTTGGCCAGCATGGCCTCGCGCCGCTCCCGGTACTCCGGGCTCCGCGGATCGAGCGTGCTCTTGAGGGTCAAAGGATTGCCTCCGGAATGTCGACGAGACGGGACCGCAGCCACTCCCCGAGCGCCTTGCCCTGCGGATCGAATCGGGTCGATGCGGATACGCCCTCCTGCAGCAGCCCCTGGACGACGAAGTTGACCGCCCGGAGCTGAGGTAGGACGTGCCGGGTGACGGAGTGCTCGCGCGTCTCCGGCAGCAGCTCGTTCAGCCGCTCGATGGTGAGGAAGCCCTCCAGCCAGCGCCACTGCGCGTCCGTACGGGCCCACACGCCGATGTTCGCGTCCCCGCCCTTATCCCCACTCCGAGCCCCCACGACCCGCCCAAGCGGCACCCGCCCACCCGAGCCACCCCCAGGCCCGGACGCCGTCCCAGGCCCGGGCGTGGGCTCCGTCGCGGGTGTGGGCGTGGACGCCGTCATGGGTGATGTGATCGGTGCGGGGGTGATGGGGGTGCGGGTGCCGTCAGGGAGGACGGCAATGTGGTTGATCTCTTCGTTCGCGACGAAGGCGGGGGTGTAGACGCCGTACGGGCTGCCCTTGCCGGGAGGCGAGGTCATCGTGAAGCCGGGGTAGCCCGCAAGGGCAAGCTCGACGACCGCTCCGCTGAAGGAGCGGCCCACCTTGTCCGGGTCGGGGTCGAGGACGGCACAGCGAAGCAGCGCGGTTGCCTCGCCCTGGGTGGCGGGATCGGGCTTGACCGTGCCGATCAGTGTCCATTCGACTTGGGCGGGACGGTCGTCGCCGAAGGCGGCTTCCAGCTGCGCCTTGGCGAACTCGGCCTTCGCCTCGATGTCGAGGCCGGTGAGCACGAACGTCATCTCGTTGCGGTGGCCGCCGAGGTGGTTGAGGCAGACCTTGGTGGTGGCGGGCGGCGGCGAGCCCTTGGTCCCGCTCACGTGGACACGATCAGGGCCCTGCTGGCTCAGCTCAACCGTGTCGAACCGACTCGTCACGTCGGGCCCCAGGTAGGCGGGGTCACCGATCTCGTAGAGCAGCTGGGCTGTGACTGTCTCGATCGTCACCGTCCCGCCAGTGCCCTCGTGCTTGGTGATGATGCTCGAGCCGTCGGGGTGGATCTCGGCGAGCGGAAAGCCCAGTGGCTTTACATTGTAGATTTCTTGGAAGAAAGCGAAGTTGCCGCCGGTCGCCTGCGCGCCGCATTCCAGCACGTGCCCGGCCGCCGTGGCGCCTGCGAGGGCGTCCCAGTCGTCGCGCGACCAGCCGTGATGGGCGGCCGCCGGACCTACGACGAGCGAGGCGTCGGTGACCCGGCCGGTCACGACGATGTCCGCTCCGGCCTTGAGGCACTCGACGATGCCCCAGGCACCGAGGTAGGCGTTCGCGGTCAGCGGCTGCCCGTAGCGGGAATCCGCGAGGCCGAGCTCCTTGGCTCGGGGCAGCAGGTCGTCGCCCTCAACGTGGGCGATCTTGACATCGATGCCGAGGCGGCCGGCCAGATCGCGCAGCTGGGCGGCCAGGCCGCCGGGATTGAGCCCGCCCGCGTTCGTGACGATCTTCGTGCCGCGCTCGGCGGCGAGGCCCAGCGTGTCCTCCATCTGGCGGAGGAACGTGGTGGCATAGCCGCCGGCGGGGTCCTTCAGCTTGCTCCGCCCGAGGATCAGCATCGTCAGCTCGGCGAGATAGTCGCCGGTCAGGACGTCAAGCCGGCCGCCTTCCAGCATCTCCCGCACCGCGGTGAAGCGGTCGCCATAGAAGCCCGAGGCGTTACCGATCCGCAACGGTTGGCTCATGACCCGAACACTGCCAGGCTCCGTCAAAAAAATCAATCGCGCTTGATTGTTTTGGACGCGGTTCATTTGGTTGACTGGACGCGATGACCACGCAGGCAATCCCCCGCGAACCCCAGCAGGATCGCAGCCGGGCCACCCGGCAGCGGCTGCTCGAGGCTGCCATCGACTGTCTGGCCTCAGTGGGCTGGACCGGCACGACCGTGACGGTGGTGGCCGAACGGGCCGGAGTGTCGCGAGGCGCCGCCCAGCATCACTTCCGCACGCGCGAAGAGTTGGTCACCGCCGCCGTCGAGTACGGCTCCGACATACGCGTCGACCAGATGCGCGAACGCCTGAACGTGCTCGCCGGCGAGAGGCCCTCCACCCTGGAGGTCCTCACACTCCTCGGCGAGCTGTACACCAGCCCGCTGTTCCGCGCAGCCCTGCAGTTGTGGGTGGCGGCCAGTTCCGACGAGCAACTCCGTGCCCAGGTAGTCCCGATGGAGGCCCGCTTCGGCCGCGAGGCCCACCGCCTGACCGTAGAGGCGCTGGGGGCGGACGAAAGCCTGCCAGGCATACGCGAGACCATCCAGGCCACCCTCGACCTCGTCCGCGGTCTCGGTCTCGCCGACCTGCTCACCGACGACTCCGCCCGCCGCACCCGCCTCCTCCAGCAGTGGGCGAGCACCCTCGACACAGCGCTCGCCCGGTAACCCTGCCGGGATCCCCCGTCCAAAGGCGTGATCCGAACAGGCCCACCCGATCGGGGATCCCCGCCTAGTACCCCAGCCGCACTTCGTGATGATCAAGAGGTGAGTCGTCGCTGGTAGTGGCTCTGGTGTGCTGTGTCTTGGTGGGTTCGTCGTCACGTGGACCAGCGAAGTGTTCGTGTGCCGTGAGGAAGGCGAGCATGGCCAGGGTGATGCGCCCGCCACCCGCGTGCGTATCAAGCGTCGCCCGGCTGCGCACCAACGCAGCCGCACAGCACCCAGGCGGGCTTGCGGCGGCCTGCTGGCGCTGACGGCGTGTTATTCGCCGACCAGCAACGGGGCCGTCCAGCGGGCGAACTCCTCGAAGGCGCGTGGCTCACGGCCCGTCAGTTCCCGCACCGAGCTGGTGGTGGAGGCGTTCAATCCGCCGCGCAGCGCCCCGAAGACGGCCACCACCTGCTCTGCGAGCCAGTGCGGCAGACCGCCCTGGGCCATTCCGACGACCGCCGCCTCGTCCGGTACGTCCACGTACTCGATCGGGCGGCCCAGGGTACTCGACAGACGCCGCGCGACCTCGGTGTAGGTGATCGCCTCCGGGCCCGTGAGGACGTGGGTGCTGCCGTCGTGCTCGGCCGTGACCAGCACCGCGGCAGCGGCGGTGGCGACGTCACGCGGATCGACCATCGCAATTCGCGCGTCACCGGCAGGGAGGAAAAAGCGGCCGGTCTGCCGGATAGTCGCGGCAGAACCGAGGATGTTCGACATCATGTGGCTAGAGCGCAGCACCACCGCCGGGATGCCCGAGCCGCGCAGGTGCTGCTCGATGCGGCCATGCTGGTCCAAGAAGACCGTCGGGGAACCGGCCTCTGCCCCGATCGTGGACAGCATGACCACCTGCCGGACACCCGCGGCCGCTGCCGCGTCGATCGCGTTCGTCCCGTATTCGACCTGCCTGGGGTCGTTTGCACAGAGGAGGAACATCCGCTCGATACCGTCGAGAGCCCGCCGGACAGACGCCGGTTCGGCGAAGTCGCCGTGCGCCAGCTCGGTCTCGCCGCCGAGCACGGCAGCCGCACGATCCGGGTCACGGACGAAGGCACGGACCGGAATGCCACGCTCTCCCAGTTCCGTGACGACCCTCGAACCGACATTCCCTGCCGCGCCCGTCACCAGCACCGTCGCCATCTTCGCTCACTCCCCGGGATCGACCTGCACAGCCCAAAGTATCCGAACGGTGACACCGAGTGGCGGAAGGGTGCCGACGAGCACTCCGGCAGTCGTGATCTTGCTGGTCGGGGCCGCCCTGGAACGGGTACGACCACCCGGTGATCATCGGTGCGTGAAGACGGTGGGCGTGCAGCGCCAGTACACCGGCACCGCCGGACGCATCGAGAACAGCCAGGTCGCCGTCTACCTCACCTATTCCAGCCCGCGGCCACCCGGCGATCGACCGGGAGCTGTATGTGCCGCGCTCGTGGGCCCAGGATGCCGCCCGTCGCCGGTTGGCTGGGATCCCCGAGGAGGTCGGCTTCGCCACGAAGCCCGCACTCGCCGCCCGAATGATCAACCGGACCCTGGATTCCGGGGTCCGTGCGCCCTGGGTGGCCGCAGACGGGGTCTACGGAGGCAGTCCGCAGCTACGGGACGCTCTGGAGGACCGACAGGTCGGCTACGTCCTTGCGGTCGCCTGCGACCACCAGATCGCCACCCGGGCGGGTAAGGTGCGGGCCGATGCCCTTGCCTAGAAGCTGCCGAAACGGGCCTGGCAGAAGCTCTCCGCAGGCGTCGGCGCCAAAGGCCTCCGTTTCTACGACTGGGCCCTGGCCGACGTTGCCGACGAGGGGCCCGGCAACCGTCATCTGCTCGTCCGCCGCAACCGCAGCAGTGGCGAACTCGCCTTCTACCGCTGTTACTCGACTGGCCCGGTGCCGCTGGCCATGCTGGTGCGGGTGGCCGGACGCCGATGGACCGTCGAGGAGACATTCCAGACCGCAAGGGCCTGGCCGGGTTGACCGCCAAGGGCCTGGCCGGGTTGGACGAACACCAGGTTAGACGCTGGACGACCTGGCATCGCTGGGTCATGCTCGCCCACGCCTTCCTGGCCGCGACCACCGCACGCGAACGCGACCACCACCGGGCCCCGGACGAGCTGATCGCGCTGACCTGCAACGAGATCCAGCACCTGTTCAACACACTCATCACCAAGGCCGTCTACTCAGCCGCACACCGCCTCAGCTGGTCCGATTGGCGACGACGCCATCAAGCCCGATCCCGAGCCTGCCACTACGAACGCCAGGCCACTCATCAACGATGAAGATCACGATCTACAGCTGGAGTACTAGCCAAGGCCCGACCCGGCTGGAGGCTGGTCTGACCGTTCCTGAGCGTAAAGGTCGCCCATCGAGCGGGCAGTCATGGGCTTCCTATCGTCGATGCCGCACGCCACTGATGTCCGGGGATGCCGGGTATAGATTCCTCTAAGCCCTGAAGGACCAGGACTCCTCGCGAGAATCTCGTTGAAGTCATGTCACCAATCGATGCTGGTGCGCCTTCTGGGCGCCTCCACGTGGTGGTCCACGTGGCGATTTCGCTCAACGGGGCCACAACGGGCTTCGAGCCGAACGTCGGTCTCTTCTACGAGCTGGCGGCCAGTTGGCATGAAGACGCGACCCTCACCGGCGCGGACACCATCCTGGCCCAGGAACAGGCACTCGCCGCTGCTCCCCGCCCAGGTCCGGCCAAGGACGGCCCGCTGCTCATCGTCGTGGACGGGAAGGGGCGGGTTAGGGAGTGGGAGGCACTGCGAAACGCCGGCCACTGGTCAGACGTCCTCGCACTCCATGCCGATGCGACGCCGGCGCGGCCACCTCAGCGGGCCGTGCGGGAGCTGATCGTCGGGCATGAACGAGTCGATCTGCCCGCCGCTTTGACGGCGATCGGTGAGCTGGGCGGCATCAACGTCGTCCGGGTGGACAGCGGCGGAGCGCTCACCGGAGCTCTCCTCCAGGCAGGGCTCATTGACGAGATCAGCCTTCTCGTCCACCCGTGCATGACCGGTCCGCCGGACAGCCGCCACTGGTACGGAACGGAGCCCACTGCCGTCGACCGCCTCGAACACATCGCCAGCAAATCCTTCAACGACGGGCTCGTCTGGCTGCGCTATCGGCTCCCGAAATGAGAAAGGCCCCGCCGTGAGGCGGGGCCTTTCTAATATGTGTCCGGCGGTGTCCTACTCTCCCACACAGTCTCCCGTGCAGTACCATCGGCGCTGAAGGGCTTAACTTCCGGGTTCGGGATG
>NZ_JBIRAZ010000015.1:0-294512 GCF_044326415.1 Actinomadura sp. 6N118
GTGGGGGGTCGTCCCCCCACAAAGACTCGCCCCCCACATAAGTCACGACTTGCTGGCCGGTGTGGTGCCCGGCTTGCGGATGGCCTTGCCGTCGGCCGCGTCGGCCTGGGTCGGAGCCCGCATGACTCTGGTCGGGACCGCGCCCACGTTGTAGTGCAAGCGGTTACGGTCCGCAGGCCATACCGTCACGGTGAGACGGAAGGCCTTGCCCTCGTTGCCATAGGCGGTGCGGATCGTCTCGAAGACCACGTCCGCCGCCGAGTCGCCGAGGGCGAAGAAACGTTTTTCGTTGTCGTCGGGAGCGCGGGCGCTGATCTCGTCGTGATAGCCCACCTCCTTGTAGCCCAACGTCTCGCCGAGATACTTCACCGCGCCCTCGGGGATGTCGTGGGCCTCCAGGAGCTTGCTGGCGCCGCCCTTGAGAGCAAAGTCCAGTGGATAGTACGAGGTCTGCATGGACCATGGTTCGTTGTCGAGGTAAATCTGCTGGTGCCGGGACACGACCTGCGTGTTCGGCTCCACCTGGAGGTACCAGGCGAGCTGCTCGGACACGACCTGGATCTCGACGCGCGGCACCGAGCTCGTCGGTGTGCGGTTCTGCCCGGCGGCGTCGCGCTTGTACCACTCGCCCTCGCCGCCGCCCGGGCCGACACCCAACTCGTCGGCCGAGAGGGTCACATGCACCGGCTCCGGCCGGAAGACGATGAACGTCCCCTTGCCCTGCTCGGAGACGACATGGCCACGGTTGGCCAGGAAGTCCAGGGCTTCGCGAATCGTGTTCCGGGACGTCTCGTACAGGCTCTGCAGCTCGCTCTCGGGTGGGAGTTTGCGCCGCCCGCCGTCCTTCTCCCGCGGGAAGTCCCCGTTCTCGATGCGTTGCAGCAGATCATCGGCGACTTCGCGCCAGCGCCGCGCTGCCATCCGGTCCGCTCCTTTCCCGCCCACACGGGGTGAGACTGCCGCGTCGAGCCTCGGGTTCGTCCCACTGAGATAGATCTTCTACTTCGCCCTAGTTGCCCTGCAAGTAGACGATCCGTAAGAGATGAACCAATTCGAGGTGTTAAGCCCTTATGAAGAGGGTATCACCGGACCACCGAACTTGTAGGTACAAGTCGACGAGTGAGGCGAGTGGGGCAAGGTTACCAGCTGAGTGACCAGATGTTCAGGATTCGTCCAACGAACCAACACCTGGTCCGGCTGTAACAGCTGATAGGGCGGACGACCTAAGGAGAGGTCGGTGGAGAGAAGCCGGGTGGAAGACACCCAAGTCCCGGAGGGCGACGACCTCACATTGACGGAGGGCAACCCGACGACGAGGGCGGACCCGTTGTTCGTCATCGAGCGGGTACCGGCCGCCGACGCCTCGCGGGGGGCCTCGTATGGATTCACGGTCGTGGTCGCGGCGGGGCTGACCGGCCTGGTGACCACAGCGGGCGTCGGGCGCTGGGCGAACGCTCCCGCGACGTGGACGCTGGCCTGCTCGGTCGTGGTGTTCGCGCTCGTTCTCGTGGCGGGTGTGTTCGTGCCGGGCCTGGGTCTCGCCAGACGCTCCTGAAGGTATGAGTGCTTCATGGGACGAAGGAATGCCAGGCGTAAGGCGATGGCCGGATCCGGCCATCGCCTTGTTCCTCGGATTCCCGTGTTCCCGCCTACTGCCGGTGAAGGGAGGAACGCTTTCTGTTTCAGCAGGGCAGGTGGATCCCGATAGAGCGGCACACTTTCACCTGACCTGATCAATACTTCCGTCTCACGGGGTCAGGGGCGGAAGGGAGACGAGTGGCCGATGTGGCCAATGTCCAGATCGGCCTGTCGTCATGGGGCGGAGAGAAAAGGACATCTTGCAATTTTTCCCTCATAATGCTTGCAAGCTGCAGAGAGGGACATTGTCGTGACTGCCCCCACTCGCCCCCTGCCACATGTTCTCCCGCAGGTAGACGCCATCCGCGGCTACATCACTCAGGTGGCCGAAGCGTTCGACGCCCGAGACCTTGACCTGCGCAACGTCTGGCTCGACCCCATGTGCCCCCGCGACGCCACGTTCATCCTGGGCACCGATGCCCTGGTGTGGAACGAGTCCGAGGGGTTCATCAGGGGACGATTCGTCTCTGGCGCCCCCGGCGAACGCACCGTGCTGGCCGATCCGGTCCCGCTCGGCGGCGGCGTTCTCCTGGAACCCGGCCACGCGGCCTGGCTGGTCGAGACCGGCCGCGTCGAGTCGCCGACCGCATACCGTGCCTACACGGCCGTGCGAGATGGCCTCGATGACAAACTGGCCGGTTACAAGGTCTGACCGCCGGCTCGGGGACAGATTCCCGGCTACGGTTCGTAACGACTCGTACACTGACAAAGCCGGGAAACTTGCGTAAAGCGGTGGCGGAAGTCGGAGGAGCCCGCCACCATTGGTTGGCGCGGCCTGCCCCGCGAAAGGGGTGTGCCTGTTTCGCACCCGCCAGTTCCTGAGTCCCTACGTCCGGAGTGATCGCATGCCCGTCCGACCTTGGCGCCTGGAGTCCACCGGGCGCGTGTCGGAAGGTTCGCTCGCGGACCTGGCCTACCAGTTCGGCGAGCAGCACGAGCGCGAAGGTGATCTGCAGCAGGCCGCCGAGTGGTTCCGCCGCGCCGCGGAGTCCGCCAGGCCCGATGCCGCGCTGAAGCTCGGCGGTGTGCTCGGCCGACTCGCCGATGAGCAGCCCGCCGGGTCACCGGACTCCTCCGAGCAGCTGCTCGCCGAGGCCACCCGCTGGCTCTCCGGGGCACAGGGCGTCACCACGCCGGACGCGATCGAGCTCGTCACCGACATGCTCAACCGGCACCAGCGCCAGGCCGCCCGCCGCGGCCTCGAACCCGCTACCGCGGGCTGAGCGCGCCCTAGGGCGTGTCTCAAAGCCAGCTGCCCTACTGCGCGACGCCCAGGCACGCACCTCGCGGAGTTGTCGTCAGTCGACGGCCAAACCCGGGCCGACTCCCTCCTCCGCCCCCGCGATGCACGCACCTGGACGCCGCTCGCTACGGGCGCCGACTCTGAGACACGCCCTAGCTGCGCACGCCTTTTTTACCTTGTCAGCGGCGAAACGCCGCGAACCGTGCGAACCGAACGGCCTTGGTCGTCGTCGGACACCAGTGAGATCGAGGCACTGGAAGGTGACGAGGTGAGCGGTCAGGAGCCCGGGTACGTTCCCCCGGACCACAAGACAACCGCGGAGTTCCAGCTCCCCGGGAAGGACGCCGAGTCGACCATGGTCGACCAGCCGGTGGACGACCCCGAGGCGACGTACGAGGACTTCCCGGAGGACGACGTGCCGCTGGCCGCCGAGCCGCCCGCGACCGTGACGGACTTCACGGTCGAAGCGCCGGAGCCGGAGCCGGCGACGGTCACGGACTTCGCGATCGAGGAGCCGGCGACTGTGACGGACTTCGCCGTCGACACGTTCGAGGAGCCCGACATTCCCGTCGCCGGTGGCGCGTTGTCGTCCCCGGTGTCGGCCGCGGAGGAGGCGACGGCGCCCCAGGCGGCGAACGAGCAGCCGGCAGTGGCGGAGGAGCCGCCGCCGGTGGTGAACGAGCAGCCGCCAGTCGCGAGCACGCAACCGCCAGTCGGGAGTGAGCAGCCGCCGGTCGGGAGCGTGCAGCCCGCCGTGCCGGACGAGCAGGATCTGTGGACCGTGCACTTCGGTGCGGAGGAGGAGACCGCGCCCGCACAGGCAGCGGCGCAGCCGCCCGCCGGGACACCGCCGTTCCTCGCGCCGCCGGCCCCCGACGTCCACCAGCAGCCCGCCGCCGCGTCGCATCAGCCGCCGCCGAACGTGCCGTCCCAGCAGCCGTTCGCGTCGCCGTCGGGCGGCGTCCCGTCGCAGCAGGCGACCTCCCCGACGCCACCGCCGCCCATGCCCGGTGCGCCGATGCCCGGGCCGCCCATGCCCGCGGCGCCGATGCCTCAGGGACCGGCGGCGCGCGGCAAGTCCCGGCGACCGATCCTCCTGGTCGCGGTCGGCGCGGTGGTGGTCATCCTCGCCGTGGCCGCGGTCGGCGCCGTGTTGTGGCAGCGTGACGGAGGGTCGAAGGAGACCGGCGCCAACAAGCCCGCCCTGTCGGTCACTCCCACCGCGAGTGCGACGCCGACCGGCACGGCCACGGGGACCGCGACGCCCACGCCGACCGGTACTGGCGCCGTGCAGCCCACGGCCCCGGTGTCGCCGGTGCCCACCGCGCCGGCGGTCGGCCCGGTGGTGTCCGGCAACGGCGTCACCTACCAGCTGATGCAGCAGGACCCGGGCTACTACGAGGGCCGGATGGTCTTCACCAACCGGACCGGCAAGCCGATGAGGTCGTGGAAGATCACGTTCGACGCGCCCGGTGCCAACGTCAAGAACATCTGGGGCGGCCGCCTCGTGCGCAAGGGCACCCGCGTCGAGATCCAGCCTCTCAAGGGCGCACCGCCGGTGCAGCCGGGCGCCACGTGGGAGATCCAGTACGGCGCCTCCGGCGCCGCGGCCAACCCGAAGGGCTGCAAGATCAACGGAAAGGCGTGCGGTTTCTGACGGGTCCGGTCAGCCGGCTTCGGCGACCGCCGCGAAGCGGCCCAGGATCAGGCTCCAGGCCTCGCCGAAGCCGCCGGGCACGGCCGCCGCGGCGGTCAGCTGCTCCGGCGGGAGCTTGTCCCAGCCCCGGTGCTCCAGCTCGACGCGCGTCAGGTTGGGGCCGAGTGCCGAGAACCGCACCTCGACCTCCGTGCCCGCGGCCGGCGGGATCTCCCAGGTGAGGGCCAGCCTGGCGGACGGCTCCCAGACCGTGACGCGGCCCCAGTCGTGCTCGGTGCCGTCGGCCCACGTCTCGTGGACGCGGCCGCCGAGGGCCTCGTCCATGTGGACCATGTCCGGTCTGCCTTCGCCGAACGAGAAGGGACGGCCAGGCCACCAGCGTCCGATGCGCCTGACGAACACCTCGAAGGTGTGGGCGCGGTCGCTGCGGACGATCGTCACCTGCTGGACGGGCTCGATGCGAGCTCCGACGTTCGGCTGGGCCATGGGAGGGGGACCTTCCGGCGGCTCTTTCGGGGTCTGGGGCATCCGCTCAACGATGCCGTCCATGCTTCCAGCCCCGGCCGGAGAAGGGTAGCTTTCGGCGATTTCAAGCCTGGACCTGGGGGTATCGGGGGAACCGTGTCGGCGGTACGGGGGACTAGGCTTTTGACCATGCGTATCGCGAGGTTCTCCGCCGAGGACGGCATGTCCTTCGGCGTGGTCGAAGAGAACACCATCGCCGCCGTCGCGGCCCATCCGTTCGGCGAGCTCGCCTTCACCGGCCAGCGGTTCCCGCTGGCCGACGTGCGGCTGCTCGCGCCCATCCTGCCCAGCAAGGTCATCGCGATCGGCAAGAACTACGCCGAGCACGCGCGCGAGATGGGCGGGGAGGCGCCCGCCGAGCCGGTGATCTTCGCCAAGCCGTCCACCGCGGTGATCGGCCCCGGTGAGGCGATCGCCTATCCCGAGAAGCTCAGCGAACGGGTCGACTTCGAGGGCGAGCTGGCCGTCGTGATCGGCCGGATGTGCCGCGAGGTGCCCGCCGCCCGCGCCGCCGACGTGATCCTCGGTTACACCTGCGCCAACGACGTGACCGCCCGGGACCTGCAGAAGAAGGACGGCCAGTGGACCCGGGCCAAGGGCTTCGACACGTTCTGCCCGCTGGGCCCGTGGATCGAGACCGACGCCGACCCGGCCGACCTCGCGATCTCCACCACCGTCAACGGCGAGGTCCGCCAGGACGCGCGGACGTCGCAGCTCTCGCATGACATCCCCACTCTTGTCGAGTACGTGAGCCAGGTCATGACCCTGCTGCCCGGCGACGTGATCCTCACCGGCACCCCGGCCGGCGTCGGGCCGCTGGAGATCGGCGACGAGGTCACGGTGACGGTCGAGGGTGTGGGGAGCCTCACCAA
This sequence comes from Actinomadura sp. 6N118, assembly GCF_044326415.1. Taxonomy (NCBI): domain Bacteria; kingdom Bacillati; phylum Actinomycetota; class Actinomycetes; order Streptosporangiales; family Thermomonosporaceae; genus Actinomadura; species Actinomadura sp. 6N118. Next base: position 5,936 of record NZ_JBIRAZ010000015.1, read on the forward strand.
CCGGGTCGTCGCGCGCGACTGACAAGGAGAGGCGCATGGCGTTCACCGGGTTCACCGACGAGGCGTTCGAGTTCTACGAGGGACTGCTCGCCGACAACAGCAAGACCTACTGGACAGCGCACAAGGAGACGTACGAACGCTGCGTTCGCGATCCCATGATCGAGCTGTTGGCGGAGCTGGAGCCGGAGTTCGGCGCGGCCAAGATGTTCAGGCCTTACCGGGACGTGCGCTTCAGCCACGACAAGTCGCCCTACAAGACACACCAGGGCGGATACACCAGCAGCGGGTTCTACTTCCAGGTCGACGCCGACGGCCTGATGGTCGCGGGCGGCATGTACGCGCCCACGCCCGAGCAGCTACGGCAGTACCGCGCGGCCGTGGACACCGAGTCCACGGGCAAGGCGCTGGAGGCGATCGTCGACGATCTCCGCGCCACCGGCATGGAGATCGACGGCGACCGCCTCAAGACCCGCCCGCGAGGCTTCTCCGAAGATCATCCGCGCATCGAGTTGCTCCGCCACCGGTCCCTGTACGCCCATGAGGGCTGGCCCGCCGACCCCTGGATGCGCACGCGCGAGGTCGTGGACAGGGTCCGGGAGTCCTGGCGCCGCCTCCGCCCGCTCGTGGAGTGGGGCAGCGAACACATCGGCCCGCCCGACTTCACCCGATAGCGTCCGTCGCGCGGCCGGGCCGTCCCGCCAATCGGTTTTGGTCCAGGTCCCCGGGTCCTGTATTCTCTTCGAGGCGCAGGCGACCGGAAGGCCGCCCTACCGCACTGGGGTATGGTGTAATCGGCAGCACGACTGATTCTGGTTCAGTTAGTCTAGGTTCGAGTCCTGGTACCCCAGCTGATCCCCTCGATCACGATGGTTTCGTGAGAAGCCGGTTCGAACGAGGGGGTATCGTCCGGTAAGCTGGGCGAGGCCCGAGCGGAAGATCGCAAAGGCCGAACGAAGATCCAGGCCCCCGTCGTCTAGTGGCCTAGGACGCCGCCCTCTCAAGGCGGTAACGGCGGTTCGAATCCGCTCGGGGGTACGTATGAAAAGGGCTGGCGGTTCCCACCGTCGGTCCTTTTTTGGTTGATCTGGGTTTTTTGTCATTTCGTGCTGGATTCCCGCGCCGTTTTCCGGCGCGGGAATCGGTGATTAGCGGCGGATGCCTATGCGGAGGTTGAACGCCTCAAGCGCCAAAGTGACCTCGACAAGATCTTTGGGATTGTCGAGCGAGCGCTTGGTGAGCAATTCCAGGCGGCGCAGCCGGTTGAGCACGGTGTTGCGGTGGCAGTAGAGCGACTCCGCCGCCCGGGTCGCCGATCCTTCCGCCTCCAGCCAGGCGGCGAGCGTGTCCAGCAGGAGGTCCCGGCTCGGCTGGTCGAGCGCGAGGATCGGGGCGAGCACCCGCAGTTCGAGCTCGCGCGCGAGGTCGGGGCGGACGGTCAGCATGGTCGCGGACAGCCGGTCATCCAGGGTGGCCAGGCCGTGCCCGTTGGAGAGCGTGCGCGCCGCGAGCTCGGCGAGTTGCCGGGCGCGGCCGAGTTCGGTGAGGCCCTCGACGGCGACGCTCACCCCGGTGCGGCGGCTGCCGCGGGTGGGGAGGGCGGCGCCGAACGCGGCGGCGGAGAGCTCACCCAGGACGGCCACCCCGATCGCGCTCTCGCCGTGCATCCGCCAGATCACCCGGACGCCGTGGACCCGTACGGGCAGCTCCGCCGGCTCCAGCGGTGCGGCGGGGCCGTCGGCCGGCCGCTGCACCACGACGACGTAGCGGCCCTCCTCGGGGAGCGCGAAGGCGCGCGCCACCACGTCGGCCGTGGCGTGGTCGGTCTCGCCGTTGAGCAGGGCGTCCAGCAGCGCCGCCGCGACCTGACGGCCGGGCAGCTCCGCTTCGGTGGAGCGCAGCGCCTCGAGCGCGGCGGACGAGTGCCGGTCGACCACGTCCCACGCGTCGTCGATCAGCGAGATGCTGTGCGCGGGTGACACCCCTTCTTCGAAGCCCCACTGGGTGAACGCGTCGCAGATGACCTTTCCGCCGATGTGGTAGGCGCGCAGCAGTGCCTGCATGGGCACGCCCTGGCGGGCCCGGCGCTCGCCGAGCCTGCGCGGCCAGTCGAGTGTTCCGATCCGTTCTTCGGGCGGCATCCGGAAGGCGTCGAGCGCCAGGTCGATCGATCTCCCGATCCACAACGGCGGCTCCTGCGGGGGGATCCCGCCGTGCCGGTAGGCGGGCTCGGAGGCGCGCAGTGCGCTGACGACCACGTCGGTCAGCTCTGGCAGGTGCCCGCGCAGGGCGCGCAGGGCACGTTCGCGATGAACCGCCGATTCCTCTCTGGATGCCGGGGCGGTAACTGGCCTTCGGAGTGATGTCGCATCAGTCCGGCCGGTCGGCATGTCCCTCTCCACTCTGTCTGTCTTCACATTTGGAGTAGCGGGGAAATGAATGCCTCGGGGTGGTACCCGTGAACGTTGGATCACAGGTCCAAAGACACCCAACGGGGGATGGCAATCACCGGTTGAGTCGATCCCTCCTGACCGGTTTGTAAGAGAAGGTTACATGCCGAGACTCTCGTTGTTATTGTCGGCAGAGGCCAAGGACTTGCTTGCTGCGGCCAATCGCCATGCGTCTCCCAGGTCTTTGAGACCGGCCCCGCTGTATGAGGAGGTGGCGGTCTGGCGGCATTCCGCTGATGGGGGCAAGGGGGCGTAATGCGCTTGGCGCGCCCGGAAGGAGCCAGTGGTGTGGACGCGCACCCGGCTCATCCTTCTCGGCTGCCCGTTCTCGGGACGGTCAGCGCACATGTGATGGTGCAGGTCGCGGGGGAGCACGGCGTGCCCCAGGAACGCTGCCTGGAGGGCACCGGCATCGCGCCCGCCGTCCTTGCGGACGCCAAGGCGACGATCCGGCTGGAGCAGGAGCTCGCGCTCGCCCGCAACGTCATGCGTGAGCTCGCCCACATTCCCGCGCTGGGGCTGGTCATGGCGAGCCGCTACCGGCTGAGCGTGTACGGCGTGCTCGGCTGGGGGATGCTCTGCTCGCCGTCGGTCAAGGACGCGCTGACGTTCGCGTTCCGGTACCTGGACCTGACGTACTCGTGTTGCGGCATCACCTCGGAGGAGCACGACGGTGAACTCCGGGTGGGCATCAGCAGCGCGCGGTTGCCCGCCGACGTGCGGGGGTTCTTCGCCGAGCGCTCGCTGAGCGCGACCATCCGGCTGCTGGGCGATCTGATCTCGGGGGACGACTGGCTGATCGGCGTGGAGATGGCCGGGCCGCGTCCCCCGCACGCCTGCCTGTACGAGGACACGTTCGGCGTGAAGGTGTCGTTCGGCCGGAGCATGCACGCGGTGCGGATCGACCCGGACGTGCTCAGTGAGCCGATGCCGCTCGCCAACCGGCCGATGCTGGACATGATCGAGGACCAGTGCCGGCAGCTGCTGGCTCAGCGCCGGGCCCGGCTCACGCTCCCGGACGTCCTGCGCGAGCACGTCCTGCGGCGGCTCCCCACGTTGCCGAGCATGAGCAGCGCGGCCGCCGAGCTGGGAATGAGCGAGCGCACACTGCGCCGGCGGCTGGCGGAGGAGGGCAGCTCATTCAGCGCCATCGTCACCGAGGCCCGGCGCGCGCTCGCCGAGGAACTGCTGCTCCAGGGGGTCCCGTCGCTCCATGTGGCCCGTCAGGTCGGGTTCGCCGGTCCCGCGGCGTTCACCCACGCGTTCAAACGCTGGACCGGCTCGTCCCCCCGCGAGTTCGCCGGGCGCTGAGCCTCCGCCGGTCGCTGAGCCTTCGCCGGAAGCTGGGCCTTCGCCGGACGCTGAGCCTTCGCCGGACGCTGAGCCTTCGCCGGACGCTGGGCCGGGGTCCGCGCCCGTGCCCGGGTCGTCGCCGGGGTCGTCCGTCGCGGCACCCGGATGGAGGCCGGCCGCGCGCAGCAGGGGAGCGGTCATGAGGGTGGTGATCAGCGTGACGACGACCAGGACGGTGAACAGCCGGTCGTTGATGATGCCCGCCTCGCGCCCGGTCATCAGCACCACGATCTCGGTGAGCCCGCGCGTGTTGACGAGGATTCCGAGCGCCACCGAGTCGCGGCCGGAAACCCCGGTCAGGCGCGCGCAGAGCGCCGCACCCAGGAACTTGGTCGCGATCGCCAGCGCCAGCAGCAGCCCGGTCAGCCCGGCCGTCGCCCAGGTGAGCCCCGCCGCGCCCAGATCGAACGTGAGGCCGAACAGCAGGAAGTAGAACGGCAGCAGCACGGGCCGGGCCACCGAGTTCGTCCGGTCCGCGGCGGTCTCCGCGACCGGATGGCCCGGCGGCCACGCGATCCCGAAGAGGAAGGCCCCGATGAGCGCGTGCAGCCCGAGCGCCTCGGTGATCGCCGCCGACACGGCCACCCCGGCGACCAGCACGATGCCTGCCGCAGGGCCGGGCTTGCGAAGGGCGGGAAGTGAGAGCAGGACGCGCCGCCCGGTGCCGAGCAGGACCGCGCAGTAAGCCACCGCACCGAGGGCGGTCAGTGCCAGCGCCCCCGGGCTCTGGCCGCCCGCCGTGGCGAGCGCGACGGCCAGCATCAGCCACGCGACGCCGTCGCCTCCCGCCGCCGCGAAGAGGCTCATGCGCCCCGGCAGGGTGCGGGTCAGCCTCAGGTCGGTGAGGATGCGCGCCAGCACGGGGAACGCGGTGATGCTCAGCGCGCAGCCGAGGAAGAGCGCGAACGCGGCGGGCGTGCCGGCCGGGCCGGTGTTGCCGTCGGTGAGCAGGGGAGCGGCGGCCATGCCGGTGGCGAACGGGACGGACATCGAGGCCACGGCGACCAGCACGAACGAGTGGGCCGCGCCGCGCAACCGCACGGCGGCCAGCTCGCGCCCGACCTCGAACATGAAGAGCACCAGGCCGAGCTGGGCCAGTGCCGACAACATCGGCCGCACCTGGTCCGGGAACAACCACCGCATCGTCTCGGGGGAGAGCGCGCCGAGCAGTGACGGCCCGAGCGCGATCCCGGCGAGGATCTCGCCCATGACCGGAGGCTGGCCGAGCCGTACGGCCAGCCTGCCGCCGGTCCACGCGGCCAGCAGCACCAGCGCGGCGGCGAGCAGGAAGTGCGCGCCCACCCCGAGCCCCTGATGGCCGCCTCCGGCGTTCCGGCCGTCCGAGCCGAGCGTGGTCAGGACGGCCGCCACGACGGCGGCGGGGATCCCGGCGAACAGGATGCTCACGGTCACGAGGCGGCGCCGCCCGGGCGACGTGGGCCGCGGCATGCTCCCCGCCGCGGTCTCCCGTCCCGTTCCGCCGCTCTCCCGTCCAGTTTCCCCGGCCCGTCCAGTTTCCCCGGTCCGTCCCGTTTCGCCGGTCTCCTGCCCGCTCCCCGTCATGTGGCGGGCTCTTCGGCGTCACCGAGCCGGGCCATGGCCTCGCCGACGGCGTTGGCGAACCAGTCGACCTCGGTCTCGCTGAGCGTTGCGGGCGGGGTGAAGCGCACTACGGTGTCGGTGCCGAGTGAGTGAGCGGCGATCACCCGCCGGGCCAGCAGTTCGCGCATGAACCGTCCAGCGACGCGCGGGTGCGAGAGCTCGACGCCGATCAGCAGCCCGCGCCCGCGTACCTCGCGCACGAGTTCGGGGCCGGCCGCGTGCGAGGCCTCGACGACGTGCTCGTACAGCCGCTTGCCGAGCAACTGCGCGCGCGCCGGGATCTCCTCGCGTTCGATGGTCTCCAGCGTAGCGGTGACCGCGGCCATGCCCAGCGGATAGCCCGAGAACGTAGAGCTGTGCAACCGCGGGTTGCGGTCGAGCGGCGCGAACGCGGCCTCGGTGGCGACGACGGCGCTCACCGGGAGGCACCCGCCGCCCAGCCCCTTGCCCGTCAGCAGCAGATCCGGCCGTACGCCCTCGGCATCGCATCCCCACCAGGTGCCGAGCCGGCCGAGTCCCGACTGGACCTCGTCCAGGATCAGCATCGCGCCCGCCTCGCCGCACGCGTCGGCGACCTCGCGCAGGTAACCGGGTGGCGGGATGCGCACGCCGCCCTCGCCCTGCACGGGTTCGAGGATCACGCACGCCTTGCCGCCGTCGGCGGCCAGTGCCCCCCGCAGCGCTTCGGCGTCTCCGAACGGCACGGTCGTGATGTCGGGGAGCAGGGGCCGGAACGGCGCCTGGAACGCGAGCCGGTCGGTGACGCTCAACGCGCCGAGAGTCTTGCCGTGGAAGCCGTTCGCCATCGCGATGACGCGGCGGCGGCCCCCGGCACGGGCGAGCTTGAGCGCGGCCTCGACCGCCTCGGCCCCGGTGCAGGCGAAATAGACCCGTTCCAGCCCGGCGGGGGACACGGCGGCCAAGCGCCGTGCCGCTTCGGCCAGCTCGCCGGACAGCAGGCTGCGTGTGGCCAGCGGGTGCCGGTCGAGCTGCCGCCGGACGGCGTCAAGGACGGCCGGGTGCCGATGGCCGAGGATGAAGACGCCGTAGCCACCGCAGTCGAGGTAGGACCGGTCTTCCTCGTCCCAGACCAGGGCGCCTTCGGAACGCACCTCGACGGGCTGGCCTGTCTGGCCGGCGAGCCGGGCGGCCGCCCGGCCGATGTGCCGCTCGTAGTCCGCGACGATCGTTTCGCGTGAACGCGCCGCCGTGTGCTCGGGCTCGGGCTCGGTGGTGCCCTCGGTCGTTTGCCGGGTCGTTCGCTGCGTCGCTTGCATGGTGTGTCCGCCTCCGGTCAGGGGATGAGCAGGGTCCGGGCGCCTTCGCCGCGTGCCAGCGCCTCGGCTGCCGCGCCGGCGTCGGCCAGCGGGGACCGCGCGGTGACCATGGCGGCGGGGTCCAGCTCGCCGGTGAGCGCGAGGGCGGCGTAGGTGGGAATGTCGGTGGCCGGTTCGACCGAGCCGTAGACGCAGCCCTGCAAGGTACGTGCCTGCAGGAAGAGCTCCTGCGCGCTGAACCGCACGAAGTCGTCGCGGGCACCCGCTCCTGCCACCACCACCCGGCCGCCGCGCCGGGCCAGGCTCCACGCGCTCCGGATCGTCGTCGCGCGCCCGACGCATTCGATGACGTGGTCGGCGCCGCGTCCGCCGGTGAGCTTGCGCAGCCTGCCGCCCATCGCCAGCGTGGGCGCCGCGACGTGGGTTGCGCCGAGGCGCGCGGCGAGATCGCGCTTCTCCTCGGACGGGTCGACGGCGAAGACCACCTCGGCGCCCGCGATACGCGCTCCCTGGACGGCCGACAGCCCGACGCCGCCGAGCCCGATCACGGCGACCGACTCGCCCGCCGTGACGCGCGCCGTGTTGAGCACCGCCCCCACTCCGGTGGCGACTGCGCAGCCGAGCAGGCCCGCGACGTCGAGTGGAAGGCTTTCAGGCACCGGGATGGCCGCTGCGGCGGGTACGACGGTCTCTTCGGCGAAGGCCCCGACGCCGAGGCCCGGGTAGAGCGGCGTGCCGTCGGAGAGCTCGGCGAACGGCGCCGACGGCTCGCCTACCTGGGAACACAGATGCATCTCGTCGTGCACGCAGTGCCAGCACTCGCCGCAGGGCGGGCTCCAGGTGAGCACGACCTTGTCACCGACGCGCGGCGAGCCGACTCCGCGGCCTGCCGCGATGACCGTGCCTGCGGCCTCATGGCCGAGCACCGCGGGGAACGCGCCGGGCAGGGTCCCGTCCGCGAACGAGAGATCGGAGTGGCAGAGTCCCGCGCCGGCGATGCGCACCCGCACCTGTCCCGGCCCCGGGTCGCGAAGCACGATGTCCTCGGCCTTCCATGGGCCGCCGGACTCGTGAACGATCACCGCCATTACCATGCCGTCTCCTCGTATTCGTCGCCGCCGCCGGGGTCGATTCAATGTAGGGCGAAAATCCGGGAATGCTCAAGGCTGATTTTCAACCTGATTGACATCGCATATTTTGGCGCGTTCCATTAAGGTGGCGTCACCTGGGCAGCAGGGGTATTGACGCAGGTGAATGAGTGCCTTGGGGGGTTCGGTTGTGTGGCTGCACAACCGGTCCCCATTTTTTGTGCAGCGGCACAGAAAATGGCCTCATCACGCTGGGATCACGAGTTTGGACATTGACGCTCGAAGAAATGCCATGACACCGTTCTGACTCGTAGTCGGCGGCCTCGTGGCCTGCCGAAGTCACGACGTTCACTCAGGACGGGAATCCACAGTGGGGCTACTCGACTGGCTGGAAGCACCGGACGAATCACACGGGATCAGGCTTGCCGTTCCCGGCGGCGGGTGGCGGTTCCACTCCTACGCCGGACTCGCCACGGACGTCCGGCGCCTGGCGGCGTTCCTGCGGGACCGGGGTGTCCCGGCGGGCACGCCCGTGTCATTGATGTTGTCGAACCCCCTCGACTTCGCGGCCGGATTCGCGGGCTGCCTGCTGGCCGGTCTCACCCCGTCACCGATCGCCACGCCGCTCACGTTCGGCGGCCGGGCCCAGTACGCCGAGCATGTCGCCGGCGTGCTCCGGATCGCACGCCCGTCGCTCGTCCTCGCCGACGGCGAGCTGTACGACGCCGCGGCCGAAGCGGCACTGGCCGTTGGGCTCGCGGACGCCCTCGTACGGCTGCCCGAGCCGCCGGACCTCCCCGAGCCCGGAAACTCCGGCGGCCCCGGTCACCCGCGTCACCCCGGTCGCACTGGTCGCGCCGGTGGTGCGGCCGGCTCGCGGCCGGATATCGCGCTGCTGCAGTTCACCTCGGGGTCGAGTGGCCGGCCCAAGGGTGTGCGCGTCACCTGGGACAACCTCGACGACAACATCACCGCGTTGCGCACGTGGTCGCAGTGGGGGCCCGGTGACTCGTTCGCCAGCTGGCTGCCGCTCTACCACGACATGGGGCTCATCGGCGGGCTGCTCACCCCGCTCGTCTCGCAAGCCGACCTGTGGCTGATGACCCCGGACCAGTTCATCCGTTCCCCGCTGCGCTGGCTGGAGTGCTTCGGATCGCTCGGCGCCACGATGACGACGGCGCCTACGTTCGGCTACGCCTACGCTCACCGCCGCGTCCGTGAGCAGGAGATCGCGGAGATGGACTTCTCCGGCTGGCGGGTGGCGATCTGCGGGGCCGAACGGGTCGACGCCGCCGAGCTCGCCGAGTTCACCGCGCTGCTGCGGCCGCGCGGGTTCCGCAGCGAGGCACTGATGCCCGCGTACGGCCTCGCCGAAGGAACGCTCGGGGTGACCGGCGTCAAGCCGGGCGTGAGCTCGCCGGTCGTCCGGCTCGACGAGCGGGCGCTGACCCCGGGAGAGCCGGTCCGGGTGGCCGAGACCGCGATCCTCGGCGTCGACCGGGTCAAGGGCGCGGGCTGGCTCACCGCCTGCGGGCCCGAGATGCGGCAGGTACGGGTGCAGATCGTCGACGAGGACGGCACGCGCGTTCCGGAGGGCTCGTTCGGTGAGATCCAGATCGGCGGATCCTCCGTGGCCGCGGGTTACGCCACCGTCGACGGGACCATCGACTTCGACAAGGACGGCTGGACCACCGGCGACTCCGGCTTCCAGCTGGACGGTCACCTCTACGTCGTGGGCCGGATCGGCGACAGCCTCAAGGTGCGGGGCCGCCGCGTCCACGCCGAGGACCTGGAGGCCGAGCTCGCCCGGGTCGACGGGATCAGCGCCGGCCGGTGCGCCGTGGTGTTCGGCTCCCACCACGCCGTGGACGTCGCGGCGGCCGTCGTCGAGAGCTCCAGCGACAGCTGGGTGGAGGACACGGTGGCGCGGTTGCGCGCCGCCACCTCCGACTCGGTGGCCATCGCGGTCTTCAAGGGGCGCCGCGGGATCATCCCGCGCACCTCCAGCGGCAAGACGCGGCGGAGATTTCTGTGGAACGCGCTGCGGATCGGCACGTCGGGGGCCGAGCCCGTGTACGTCGCCGCCGACGCCGAGGGCCGCGCCGACCTGCCCTGGGACGTCACCACTCCCGTGCCGCAAGAGGAGACCGCGTCATGACCGTGACGACAGAGACCACAGGGACTACGACAGAGACCACAGAGACCACAGAGACCACGGAGACGACGGCGTCCACGTCGGCCGCTGTCGATCCCGCAGACCGCATCACCGCGCACCATCCCACCTGCTTCGGCTGCGGCGGCGGCAACGAGCGCGGCCTGGCCATCCGGCCTGCCTGGAAGGGCGAGGAGATGCGCTTCGAGCACACCCCGCCGCCGACCGCCGAGGGCGGCCCGGGCATCACCCACGGCGGCTACATGTCGGCCCTGGCTGACGAGGTCATGTCGATGGTCGCCGCCGAGCAGGTGGGCGGGCCCGTCATGACCCGGCGGATGCAGGCCGACTACCAGGCGCCCGCGCTCGTGGGGATCCCGCTGACCGTCCGTTCCTGGGTGGACGAAGTGCGGCGCCGGTCGGTCGTCGTCCGGCTGGAGGTGACCCCCCGTTCCTCGGAACAGGGCGACGTGGCGCAGCCCTGCTTCGAGGCGCGCGGGGTCTTCCTCGAAGTGCCGCGCGAGCTCTGGGTCAAGGCGATGGAGGCGCGCAAGCGTGGCCCCGACACCATCGACTGGAGCAAGGGCGACCCCTCGGCGTTCATGCGCTGGCAGATGAACGGCGGGCTCCAGGAGATCTTCCAGCCGGGGCGCCTCACCGCCCCGCTGCGCGTGGCCGTGCGCTTCGCGGACGCGCGACCCGCCGACTGGCTCGTCGAGGCCGACGACCGGGAACTCCGGACCACTCCGCTGAACGGCGACAAGGAGAGCGACAAGGCCGGCGACAAGGCGGGTGACAAGGACGGCGACGGGACCGGCGATCAGCCCGGCGGCTGGGACGCCCGGTTCCACGGCACCTTCCAGCAATGGCAGCGGCTGATCCGCGGCAAGGCGCCGCTCGCCGAGCTGCTCACCCGGCCCGGAACCCGGGTCGAGGGCAGGCCGGAGGCGCTGACCGAGCTGGCCGTCGCCCTGGACTACAGGAGGTTCGCATGAGCACCACGACCATTGAGATCACCGACGCGGCCGACGCCGAGGACGCTTCGCTGCCCGCCCTGCCGACCTCGCGCGAGCTCTACGGCCGCTGGGAGAAACAGCAGTGGGCCGTGGCCGACGTGAAGGTCGCGCGAGACGCCCCTGTCTGGCAGGAGATGCGGCCGTTCATCCGGCAGGAGCTGCTCGCCGCGCTCGCGGAGCTGGAGGTCGGCGAGGTCTGCGTCGTGCAGACGCTGAGCTCCCTGGTCGACCACGCGCCGAACGAGGACGACCGCATCTACCTGGCCACGCAGCTCGCCGACGAAGGCCGGCACGTGCGGTTCTTCCAGGACTACCTCAGCGACGCCGCCGGGATCGACATGGACGATGCCGACGACGGCAAGGCACTGGAGGCCGCCGCCTCGTACGGCAACCTCTTCGAGCCGACCCTGCGGCGCTCGACGGCCCGGGTGCGCGAGCCCGGCGAAGGCGGCACCACCGCGTGGTACCAGGCGCTCGTCCAGTACCACCTGATCACCGAGGGCGTGCTCGCGGCGACCGCGCTGCGCACGATGCGGACGCTGGCGAGGCGGGCCAAGCTCCCGGCGCTGACCGAGGGCCTCACCAACGTCACCCGTGACGAGACCCGGCACGTGACGTACGGCCTGATCGCCGCCCGGCACGGGGTGACCGCCGGGCACCGCGACACCATCGCCGAGACCTATCTCGCGGGCACGCAGCTCGCGGCCCGGGTGATGGTGGCGCCCGAGACCCGCGCCGTCACCCCCCTGCTGCGGATCGCGCTGCGCAGCCGTGCGGCACAGCTCACCGGGCAGTGGGACATGGCCCGCGACCGGATGTTGCGCCAGCTCGCCGTGATCGGGCTGCCCGAGCTCCGCGCCGAGGCCGCGCAGACCTGGCAGACCGGCTGCGACCAGGCGATGGACGAATACCGCGAGCGCTGGGACACCGAACACCCCGTCCGCCGCGCCGCCGCGGCCTGATCCTTCCCGTCCACATCCGACCATCCGCATCCGCATCCGATGGATTCAACGGCTGAACAGACCAATGAGAGAGGCGTACATGGAGACCACGGAGACGACCGAAGACCTGGGACGGCGCGTGCGGGACCTCATCGGCCGCATGTCCCCGCTGGGCGAGCGGACCGCCGCGTCCCACCACGACGTGATGAACGACCTGGGCTACGACTCGGTGGCCATCGTGGAGCTCGCGCTCGTGCTGGAGACCGAGTTCGAGCTGCAGCCGATCGACGACGAGCAGGCCTTCGACGTCGTCACGGTCGGCGACGTCGAACAACTCGTGCGACGGCTGTCCGGCGCCGGTGCCTGATCTGGATCTGGGAGGGGGCGCCATGCGGCTCGACACGTCCCGTACGGCCTCGTCCGGAGTGAAGGTCGCGACTCCGGCCGGCACCGGAGGCTGGCTGGGGGCGCTCGCGCGGCTCTTCACCATCCCCGCGGAGTACCGCGAGGAGGTCGTGAGCCGTGAGGGCGCACTGGAGATGTTGCGGTGCGGCGACGGCGTGCTCGACGCCCTCATCGCGGCGGGCCTGCCCTGCGGCGGCCCGTCCGGCGCCGAGCTGTTCGACCGGTACGACCTGTTCAACCTCTCGCTGGCGTCCGGCTCGGGGGCCTCGGTGCCCGAACGGAGCATCGAGTTCGCGCTGCGCTGGATGAACGGGGAACCGGACTCCTGGTTCCAGCCCCTGGAGTGGCGGTTCTCGGTCGAGCTGGAGTGCCCCCGCCTGGAAGGGTGCGGCGACGATCCCGCATGGCGGCTGGCCACGCCGCGGCCGGAGGAGTTCGGCGGCGAGGTGCTGATGCTGGAGACCTCGCCCGGTGAGGCCGAGCGCGGCCCGGACTGGATCACGGCGCGCGGCTCGACCGGGCTCGGCGTGCGCGGGCGGCTGCGGACCCGGGGGCGGCCCGGCACACTGCGGTCCCCGGTCATCCGCCAGATCGTCGAGGACTTCATGGCGGCGGAACGGCGCTGGGCGCGGATGCCCGAGGCGCTGCAGTGCGAGGACGAGCGGGTCCTCGCGCACGGCGTCGCGCCGTGCATCTCGGCGAGCCTGCACCTGGAACGGCTCTTCCGCGCGGCGGGGTTCGAGTCGGTCACCCGGCGCGGCTGGATCCTCGGCATGCTCGACCTGGCGCACGCCTGGGTCGAGGTGGTCGACGAGGACGGCGTGCGCAAGCCGATCGACCCGATCTTCGTGTTGTTGTCGGGCTACGCGCGCACTCCGCATCCGCGGTTCGCCGAGATCTGCCGGGGATCGCAGCTGAACCGGCTGCTGCCGACCGGCCTGCCCGCCGGATCCCGGCTGGCGTACCACAGCTGCGGCGGGGACGAGCACGTCCCCACGCGGCGGACCGTGATCCGCAGGGCCGCCGACACCGTGCCCGGCGCGGTGCCCGGCACCGTGTCCGGCACCCAGGCCACCGGCCGCCCTACTTCCTGACCTCCAGAGGAGCGGAGATGTCACCGGACCTTGCCACCGACGAGCGGTTCAAGACCGTGCTCGACCGGTTGGTCACCATGTCCCAGCGGGACTACTACGACCCCTACACGCTGTTCGACTGGCCCGAGTCGCTTCCCGAGGACGCCTGGTGGATGTCCCCGGAGCTACTGAGCCTGCACAACACCGCGTACGGGAAGACGCTGACGGAGAAGCAGCTGCGCGCCGTCAGCCGTTGGGAGAGCCTCAACTTCTACAGCCTGAACGTGCACGGCATCCGCGAGCTGCTCACCGAGATGATCGCGCGGATCCACACCGACGAGTTCGCCCTCCCGTCGGAGTACTTCCACCACGTCATCGGCGAAGAGAACGAGCACATGTGGTTCTTCGCCAAGTTCTGCCTGAACTACGGGCGCATCTACCCCAACCGGGCCATGGCCTTCGCGGGGCCCGGCATCCCGGAGGCCGACCACTTCCTGGTCTTCTCGCGGCTGCTGATCTTCGAGGAGATCGTGGACGTGTTCAACCAGAGGATGGGCGTGGACGACCGGCTGCATCCCACGATCCAGCAGGTCAACCAGGTCCACCACCAGGACGAGTCACGGCACATCGCGTTCGGCAGGCAGGCCGTCGCGCTGCTGCACGCACGGCTCCGAGACACCCTCGGCCAGGGCGAACTGGCCGAGCTGGAGCGCTACCTCAAGCAGTACATGCGGTCTTCGGTCGACTCGATGGTCAGCCCCGCGGTCTACCGCGACGCCGGGCTGCCCGAGCCGTACCAGGTCCGCCGCGCGGTGCTCGCCGACCCCGCCCACGAGGACTACACCCGCACGGTCCTGCGGCGCTCGGTGAGCTTCATGGTGAACGAGAAGATCTTCTCCGACGACAGGATCCCACCGGCATGCCCGAACTGACCAACGAGCCGGCCACCGCGACTCCCGCGACCCCCGCGACTCACGCGCCTGCGGACGCGGCCGGCATCGCCTTCATCGTCGACTACCTGCTGACCAAGCGTCCCGACCTGGACTCCATCGATCCCGACCTGGATCTGATCGAGAGCCGCGTGCTCGACTCCCTCGGCTTCGTGAACTTCCTGTACGCGCTGGAGGAGCACACCGGCCGCGAGATCAGCCTCGACCAGGTCAGCCCCGAAGACTTCCGCACCGTCAACCGGATCGCCAAGAGGTTCCTCCATGACGTCATCGACGACTGAGGTCCGTACAGCCTGGGACTCCGGGTTGAAGGTCCAGGACGGCTTGGCCACGCTTGGGCCGGACGCACTGGCGCTGCGGTCAGCGCTGGACGCCCGCTTCGCGGCGTGGGGCGAGGCCGGGGGAGCGCGCGCCATGGCGTACCCGCCGCTCATGACGGCCGCGGACCTCGCCAAGGTCGACTACTTCGCCAACTTCCCGCACCTCGGGATGCTGGCGGGCGGGCTGAGCCGCGAGGCCATCGAGGCGGGATATCCCGGTGAGGTGCCCGTGGACTCGGTGCCGGGCGGGCGGCTGGCGGCGGCGGTCCACGTACTGCCGCCGGCCGCCTGCTACGGCATCTACTTCGACTTGGCGGGCGAACGGCTGGACGGCGGGGCGAGGCGGGTCACCACCGTCGCGAACTGCTTCCGCCGCGAAGACCACTTCGACGGGCTCAGGCGGCTGCGCGGCTTCACCATGCGGGAGATCGTGTGCGTGGGCGACCGCGACAGCGTGCTGGCCCACCTGGAGCACTTCAAGCAGATGTTGCTCGATCATGTCGCCGCCCTTGGGCTGCCTCTGGAAGTCGAGGCGGCGACGGACCCGTTCTTCGACCCGAACGGGGCGCGCGCCCTGTCGCAGAAGCTCTTCCCGGTCAAGGAGGAGTTCGTCTACGGCGGATCCCTCGCGATCGCCTCGGTCAACTTCCACCGCAACTTCTTCGGTGAGCGCTGCGACATCAGCACCGGCGACGGCGAGCCTGCGTACACCGGCTGCGTCGCGTTCGGCCTCGAACGCTGGCTGAGCGCGCTCGGCGACCACTTCGGCGAAGACCCGGCCGCCCTGCTCCAAAGGATCAACAGTGTCGAATGAGAAGCTGTCTGACAAGGGTTACGTCCTGTCCAACGCCGACGAGGGCGAACGCCGACGACTGGAGGCCATCGAGGCGGCATACGACCCGCGCACGACCGCCCGGCTGACCCGGCTCGGCGTGGCGCCGGGCGCGCGCGTGCTGCTGCTGGGCGCGGGCGGCGGGAGCGTCGCCCGCTGGGCGGCCGAGGAGGCCGGCCCTACCGGTCAGGTCGTCGCCACCGACGTCGACCCGCGGTTCCTGGAGCCGCTGGCCGAGAAGTATCCGCAACTCGACGTCGTACGGAACGACGCCGTCAACGAGGAACTCCCCGCCGGCCCGTACGACGTTGCCCACGCCCGGCTGCTGCTCGGCCACCTCCCGCAGCGCGAGGACGTGTTGCGCAAGATGGTGGACGTGCTCGTGCCCGGTGGCGCGGTGCTCGTCGAGGACTTCGACTGGGGCTCGTACGGGCCCGCGCTGCCGAACGAGGCGGCCGAGAAGGCCATCGGTGCGGTCTCCGGTTTCCTGCGGGCCGTCGGGTTCGACACCGCGTTCGGACGGCGGCTGCCCACGGTCATGCGGAGCATCGGCCTGCGGGACGTGGACGCCGAGGGGATCGTGCTGTCGCTGCGCGGCGCGACGTTCCCGCTGGAGCCGATGTACCGGCAGACCTTCGACCGTCTGCTGCCGACCCTGATCGAGCAGGGCCATATGACCGCCGGGGAGGCCGAGGCCCTGCACGCCCGGTTCGACGACCCCGAGCACGACATGCTCACGCAGACCCTGATGTCGGTGTGGGGCCACCGCCCCTCTTCTGAGAACGACCACTGAGCGAGGAGAACAGAGTAGATGCGCAGTTCTACGAGGGTTCTGGTGATCGGCGGTGGCCCGGCCGGATCGACGGCCGCCACACTGATCGCCCATCAGGGCTTCGAGGTCACGCTGCTGGAGTCCGCCACCTTTCCCCGCTACCACATCGGCGAGTCGATCCTGCCGTCCGCGCTTCCGGTGCTGGACGTTCTCGGCGTCCGGCAGAAGGTCGAGGAGTACGGCTTCGTGCGCAAGGGCGGCGCCTACTTCGAGTGGGGCCCGGAGAACTGGGAGCTGAACTTCGACCACCTCCAGGGCTCCGACTCCTACAGCTACCAGGTCGTCCGTTCTGAGTTCGACAAGCTGCTGCTCGACCATGCCCGCACGCAGGGCGTGGACGTGCACGAGGGCGTGAGCGTCCGGGAGCTCGTCTTCGACGGGGAGCGGCCGGTCGCCGCCCGCTGGGCCCGCACGAAGGACCGCGACGAGAGCGGGACGGTCTCGTTCGACTTCCTGGTCGACTGCTCCGGCCGCGCCGGCGTGATGGCGACCAAGTACCTGAAGAGCCGCCGCTACCACGAGGTCTTCAAGAACATCGCCACGTGGAGCTACTGGCGTGGGGTCAAGCCGCTCGACAAGGGCCCCGAGGGCGCCATCGCGGTCTGCTCGATCCCGGACGGCTGGTTCTGGGCCATCCCGCTGCACGACGGCACGTACAGCATCGGGCTGGTCAGCAAGGCGAAGGCGTTCGCCGCGAAGCGCGAGGAACTCGGCGGCCTGCAGGGCGTGTACGACGACGGGATCGCCCGCTGCCCGCGGATCAAGGACATGCTGGAGAACGCGGAGCAGGTCGCGGAGATGAAGGCCGAGCAGGACTACTCGTACGTATCGGAGACGTTCGCCGGTCCGGGCTACGTGATGGCGGGCGACGCGGCCTGCTTCCTGGACCCGCTGCTCTCCACGGGGGTGCACCTCGCCACGTTCAGCGGAATGCTCGCCGGGGCCAGCGTCGGCAGCATCCTGCGGGAGGAGTTCACGGAGAAAGAGGCGCTGTCGTTCTACTCGCAGGCCTATCGACAGGCCTACGAGCGCTTGCTCATCCTGGTGTCGTTCTTCTACCGCAGCTTCAGCCGCGAGTCCCAGTTCTTCGAGGCCGACAAGCTCACCCGACGGGAACGCCACATGCTCAACCTGTACGAGTCGTTCCTGTACGTGGTGTCGGGCGTGGAGGACCTGGAGGACGCCAAGGACAGCGCGCTGGACGCCGTGGCGGCACGGCTGCAGGATTCCGGCCAGCTCTTCGCCGGCGAGAACGAGGCGATGGCCGCCATGCCGACCTCCGAACAGAACGCGGTGGGCGGGGTCTATCTCACCTTCGAGCCGCAGCTCGGCTTGCGTCGCCGCAGCGCGGCAGAGGAACTGGTGAGCTGACGTGACCTATGTCATCGCCCAGCCGTGCGTGGGAGTGAAGGACGGTTCGTGCGTGCAGGTGTGCCCGGTGGACTGCATCCATCCGGCGCCGGGGGAGCCGGGCTTCAACGAGAGCCCGCAGCTCTACATCGACCCGCTGGAGTGCATCGACTGCCACTCGTGCGCGCAGGCGTGCCCCGTGGACGCGGCGCTGCCCGAAGAGGACCTGCCCCCGGAGTGGGTGTCGTCCTTGGAGGCCAACGCCGCCTTCTTCACCGAGAAAGGACCACTATGACCAACCCCGAGAGCGTCGTTCCCGCCGCTGGCGACTACTCCAAGGAGGAGGCGGACGAGTACTACCTCACCCCCGCCGAGGCCGACCGTCTCCTCGCCAACGCGAAATGGCGCAGGTTCGCCGTGATGGGGGACAGCCTGGCGGAGGGCCTGGGTGAGGAGTCGCCCGGCTACCGTTCGGTGACGTGGAGCGACCGCACCCGCGACGCGCTGACCCGGCGGGTGCCGGACCTGGCGTTCCTCAACGTCGGGCTGCGCGACCTGATCGCCTCGGAGGTGCGCGAGCAGCAGCTCGACAGGGTGCTGGAGTTCGAGCCGGACCTGGTGGCCCTGGTGGCAGGCGGCAACGACCTGCTCCGCAAGGACTTCGACCCCGCCGACGTCGAGGCGGAGCTCGACCAGATCGTCGGCCCGCTGCGCGGCGCGGGCGCCGACGTCGTCATGTTCGCGCTGATGAACATCTCCGCCGCGATCCCCGAGGTGGCGGCGCTGAAGCCCAACATGGAGCTTCTGAACGCGCGTATCCGGGCGGTCTCGGCCCGGCACGGCGCACTCCTGGTGGACATGTGGAACCACCCGGGCTGCGCGTCCAGGGACATGTTCAGTTCCGACCTGATGCACTCCTCGATGCGCGGCCACGCACTGCTGGGAGCGGAGACCATCCGCCGGCTGGGCGTGTTCCTGGCGCCGGAGTGAAGGAGGCGATCGACAGATGGTGAGCACGAACAGCAGCGGAGCCGCGCCCTCGGTGGTCAGCGGCAACTGGCAGACCAACAAGCGCCTCGCCACGATGTGGGACCGCGGCGTCAAGAGCCGCCCGGTCGCCATGCTCTACGGCGCGGTGGTCTTCGCCACCGACAACCGCAAGATGTACCGGCACATGGCGTCGGCCGTCGCGCTGCCGGAAGGGACGGCCGTGCTGGACATCCCCTCGGGCGGCGGCGTGGTCTTCCTCGGCCTGCGGCCCGGGCGGCCGCTGCGGTACGTGGCGGCCGACATCTCGGAGCTGATGCTTGACCGGGCGCGGGCCGAGGCTCGCCGGCGTCGGCTGGACTTCGTGGAGTTCGAGAAGGCCGACGCCACGGAACTCCCGTTCAAGGACGAGGAGTTCGACGTCGTGGTCTCCTACAGCGGACTCCACTGCGTCCCCGACCCCGAGGCGGCCGTGCGGGAGTGGTCGCGGGTGCTCAAGCCCGGCGGCGCGGTCAAGGGCAGCGTGGTGGTGCGCGGTGCCTCGTTCATCCCCGACCGCTTCATCAACCTGTGGGTGAAGTTGCGGATCCTGGACGTGGTGACCCCGGTGGACGACGTGCGCCGCTGGTTCCGCGACGCGGGCCTGCGGGTCGTCCGTACCGAGACCTCGGGCGCCGTCCTCTACTTCGAACTGGAAAAGCCTAAGGACCGCTAGGCCTTCCTGGATCCGAGGGATGCCTGACGGGCCGGGCGTTCTTCGGGGGACGTGGCGTGTCCCGGGATACCGCTGGTTCGATCACGGGACACGCCACGGGCTCTTCCATGAGCACGAGCTCTTCCATGCGCGGCACACATTACTAGGCCGAACGATCGTACTAATAAGTGGTGGGTGACGGAAAGGCTGCGGACAAGAGGATGCGTTGACTTTATAGAACGACCGTGCATAGAGTTTGGCGCTGTGGATGACGTGTGCACCGAGCTGACGCTGGGCGGCCTCTTTGTGGGGCGACCGGCGCCGCTCGTCGACGGTGAACGGGAAGTGCTCAGCGCGATCCGCAAGGAGCGGGTGGCCGGCGGGCAGGTCGAGCTGTCGGCGACACAGCTGGCCGGCGACCAGCAGGCCGACATGGTGTCGCACGGCGGGTCTGACAAGGCGGTCTACATGTACCCGGCCACGCACTACCCGTTCTGGCGCTCGCTGGGGTACGAGCTGGAGCCGGGCGGCGTGGGGGAGAACGCGTCGGTCACCGGACCGGACGAGCACGAGGTCCGCATCGGGGACGTCTGGGAGTGGGGCGGCACCCTGGTGCAGGTGTCCCAGCCCAGGAGCCCCTGCTTCAAGTTCGGGATGCGACTCGGGCGCAAGCAGGCGGTCGCGCAGATGATCGAGAGCGCCCGGTCCGGTTGGTACCTGCGGGTCCTGCGCACCGGCCCGGTGCCCACCGGCGGCGAACTGCGGCTGGTCGAACGCGACGCCACCGCCCCGACCGTGCGCGAGCTCTTCACCGGTTCGTTCGCACGCGGCGCGGACAACGACCCCGCACGGCTGAGGGAGATGATCGGGACGCCTGCGCTGGCGGAGCAATGGCGGTACGCCATCGAAGGCAAGCTGGCCCGGCTGGAGGCGCGCCGATGACGACGGACGGCCGCCTGGTCCGCGGCGACCACACCCGCAGGCGCATCCTGTCGCGCGCCATGGACATCGCGTCCCTCGAAGGCCTGGAGGCCCTCTCGATCGGACGGCTCGCCACCGAGCTCAAGGTCAGCAAGAGCGGCGTCTTCGCCCACTTCGGCTCCAAGGAGGAACTGCAGCTCGCCGTGATCCGCGCGGCCAAGGCGGTGTTCGCCTCCCGCGTCGTCGAGCCCGCGTTCGCCGAGGCCCCCGGCCGGCGCCGCCTGGAGGCGCTCTGCGACGGCTGGCTCACCTACTCCGAACGCCGCGTCTTTCCCGGCGGCTGCTTCTTCTTCTCCGTCGGCGCCGAGTTCGACGCCCGTCCCGGCCGTGTCCGCGACGTTCTCGCCGACGCCCGCCGCGAGTGGCTGGCGCTGTACGCGCAGACGATCCGCGACGCCCAGCAGCTCGGCGAGCTCGACGACAGCGTCAACCCGGCCCAGCTCGCGTTCGAGCTGGACGCCTTCGCCACCGCCGCCAACTCGGCGGCGCTCCTGCTCGACGACGCGACCGCCTACGCACGCTCACGCTGCGCGATCCGCACAAGGCTGGCCGCGCTGAAAACCTGAACTGAACATGTGAATTGAATACGGAGGTATCCGGGTGACGTCAGATACCGAGACCAAGACCGCCAGCCCCCCGAAGGCCAACCCCGGACTGGTGCTGCTGCTCTGTTCCGGCGCGACGTTCATGGCGTTCCTCGACCTGTCGGTCGTGAACATCGCCTTCGTCGACATCCTGGCCGACTTCCCCGGTACGAAGTCCTCGACCCTCACCTGGGTGGTCAGCGGCTACGCGGTGACGTTCGCCGCGTTCCTGACCCCCGCCGGCCGGCTGGCCGACACCCTGGGCAGGCGCGAGGTCTTCCTCGGCTCCCTCCTCGGCTTCACGATCGCCTCGCTGGCCTGCGGTGCCGCCCCCAACCCCGAGGTGCTCATCGGGGGGCGCGTGGTGCAGGGCGCCTTCGCCGCGGGCATGATCCCGGCGGCGCTGGGCCTGCTCATCCAGCACATCCCGTTCGAAAACCTGATCAAAGCGATCGGCACCTGGTCGGCCGTGGGCGGCTTCTCCGCGGTCGTCGGCCCGATCGTCGGCGGCGTGCTGGTGGACGCGTTCGGCTGGCGGTCGGTCTTCTATGTGAACGGGCCGGTCGGCGTCGTCCTGATCCTCGGCACGTTCTCCGCGCTTCCCCGCATTCACCCGCCCGCCGGGCTCAAGCATCCCGACCTCCTGGGCAGCCTGATCCTCGTCCTCGGCATCGGCGGGGTCGTCGCGGCCCTCACCGAGGGCGAGAACTGGGGCTGGACGGACACCCGCACCCTCGGTCTCCTCATCGGCGGCGTGGTCCTGGGCCTGCTCGCCCTCCTGCGTTCCCGTGGCCACGAGGCCCCCGCCATCGCGACGAAGCTCTGGGCGAGCAGCCGCTTCGCGGTCTGCAACCTGGCCTCCCTGATCTTCGGCATCGCGATGTTCGCCTGGCTCCTCACCGGCCCGCTGCTCACGACCCAGGTCTGGCGCTGGAGCATCATGGAGAGCGCCGGGGCCCTGTCCATCGGCGCCGTCGTCTCGATGTTCGCGTCGGTCATGGCGGGCCGCGTGAGCGACCCTGCCAAACACCGCTGGGTGATCGCCCTCGGCGCGCTGCTCTTCGCCGCCTGCAACGCCCTCATGGCCAGCGACCTCTTCGGTACCGAGCCCCGCTTCTGGGACGCCTGGGTCCCCGCCTCGATCCTCGGCGGCGCGGGCCTCGGCCTGGGTGTCGCGGCCCTCTCCGCAGCCGCCGCCACGGCCCTCCCGCCCCTGCAGTTCGCCGCCGGCGTCGGCATGAACATGACCGCCCGCCAGCTCGGCGGCGCCCTGGGCATCGCCGGCATGGCCGCGATCCTCACCGCCGGTGGCGGCACCCGCGCCATCGACGCCTTCCATGACGTCTATCTCGCCTGCGCGGCCGTGGCCGTCCTCGCCGCGATAGTGGCGGTGGTGCTCCCCGCTCCCGCCACGGCCGAACAGTGATCGAACGGGCCGCGGCCGCACGGCCGCGGCCCGTTCTGTCAGAAGCACCCTGTGTCAGAGCCAATCGGTGCAGGTCCGGAGGCGGGCCAGGGCCTCGGCGGGTCCGAGGGTCTGCAGTGACACGTCGGTCTCACGGGCCCCGACCTGTGTGATCGTTCCGGTGCTGTCGATCGTGCAGGTGGTGCCGTGGGGCCACTCGCCGAACATCAGCCCGACCAGGTTGCCGCGCCGGGCCAGGGGCAGCACCACGTCGTCGTCCTGCCCCGGAGTGGAGATCCAGTACGTGGGGAGGCCGTGACCCCGGGTGGGGCTGAGGTCCGGATTGGCCTGCTCGGCCTCGGCCATGAGCTGGTCGAGTTCGAGGTGCTCGATGGCCTCTTCGAGGAGCTCGCACACGTGGAGCCGGGGAGCCAGGGCCTGGCGGAGGGATTCCTCGAAGTCGCCCTCGAAGAGCCGGTTGAGCTCGTTGCGGGTGATGACGACCTTGGCGCCGCGGGTGACCAGCTCGACCAGCACGGCGCGGACGAAGCCGTTGGCGCCCGGGCCGATCACGCCCAGGCCGGTGGGCTGGGCGAGCCGTTCGGCGGTGCCCAGGGCGGTGGCGGGAGGTTCGGGCTGGCTGGGGGCCGCCAGCGCGAGGGCGGGGACGGGGCGGGTGAGCATCTGGTGGAACGCGAAACCCAGCCCGAGAAGGACGACCGCGACGATGCTGGGGAGCGTGCCTTGCGGCAGGCCGCCTTGCGGCAGGCCCTCTTGCGGCAGACCGCCTTGGGCCGGTGCCGCTACATGAGGGGTGAGACTGGGCGCTGCCGGGATGGTCGTGGTGGGTCGTTTTGGTGGGCGTGTGCTCTTTCTGGGCCGGTGCTTGATCGGCAGGCGCTCGGCGGGGCGTCCGGGTCTCTGGCGGAGCGCCGGGCGTCTGGCGCCTCGCACTGACTTGCGGAGGGCCCGGCCGAGGTTGGGATTTCTGCCGGTGAACTCTTGGCGCAGGTTCCGGCAGAGGGCGGAACGGTCGAGCAGCTCGCGGGCAGGGCCACGGAGATGCACGCAGTCCGCTGCCGCAGCCGGAGCTCCGGCGAGGCAGAAGAGCGTCAGCGCGAGACCAAGGAGCATGCGCCTTCGAAACGTCACAGGTGGCCACCTTCCCCCGATGATGACCTGCTCGTCCGATGTAATCAGTGACCGGGCGACCGGCGGTGAGCCGACACGAAGGCATGGGGAATCCGTGATCACTCCGATACTGAGCGTGTCCATGGCTGACGGGTGTCTTGCCGGTCAACTAAAGTCATCGAGCAGGGGGCGTACGAGGGGACGGCACGTGACACAGGATCGGACGGGGATCTCCCCGGCGGCCACGCTGGCAGAGAAGATCGAATGGCTGATCCAGAACATGTGGCCCGTGGGGGTGCCGCCCGCCCGTAACAACGTCGAGACCGCTGCGGCCATCCACACGGCCACGGGCGAGGACATCTCCTCGACCACGGTCTGGAAGCTGCGCACCGGACGGCAGGACAACCCGCAGTTGCGGACGCTCACGGCCCTGGCCAACTTCTTCGGGGTACCGATCGGTTACTTCGGCTTCCCCGGTGAGGCTGACCCGATCGACGACGATCTGACGTTCAAGGCACTGCGGCGTGAGGTCGCGGTGGGCGTCGTCCGGCCCGAGGTGCTGCGCGCGTTCGTCGACCTGTCGCCGGAGGCGCGCTGGGTCGTGGACGAGATGATCCTCGCTGCGGCACACGCCGATCGGGTGCGGCACAAGAAGGAGCGCGCCGCCGACTGAGGCGCTGCCGAATGACGCGCCGCGGGATGACGTGCTGCCGGTGACGCAGCGCGGGATGACGACGGCGGGCCCTTGTCAGCAGAGGGCATCGTGGACCCGGCCGGCATGACGGGCCGCCTGCAGGCAGGCGACCCGGTCGGCCGGGTCCACGGCGCGTGAGGTGGCGACGACCAGTGCCTGGGTGACCAGCAGGGAGAACGCCGCGAGCGACTCGGTGGGCTCGGCTTCCTCGAGACGCCGGAGGGACGGGGCACGGGAGAGCGCCCACCAGGCGTCGCTCGCCTCGTTCAGCGCGGTGGCGTGGGCGGGGGACCGTTCGGCGAGGGCCGAGGTGGCGCGTTCGACGAGTTCGAGGCCGGCGAACGCGGCGGCGAGCAGTGTGGGCAGGTCGCAGGCCGAACGGATCCGGCCTGCGGCGTACGCGAAGTGCTCCTGCATGTGGTCCCCCGGTTTATCTAAGATGCCAGTGGACCTAGTCTGTCTACATCGAGCGATAGACGTCAATCATGGTTGCTCGCGTGTCGCCCACGTTGATGAAAGTTGAGCTCGGACGAGAGCCGGAGCGACCAACGTCGCTCCGGCCCTTCCAGGGGCTTCATTACGCGCGGGCGTCCTGGAAACGGGGTGCGCGCATGTTGACCAGGCTGTCGAGCTTGTGGATCCGCTCGTCATGGCCGATCTGGCGGAGCAGGCCGGCGACGGAGTCGTAGCGGCCGTACTCGTCGGCGTACGTCGTGGGCGCGGGGCGGTGCTCCAGCTCGGGGTGCTCGGCGACGAAGCTCATGTACTCGTGCTCGGCGTGGTCCTCGAAGTCGGCGTTGAGGCGGTAGCTCAGCTCGGGCTTCACCAGGAACAGCAGCCAGGACACGTGGTAGTAGAAGAACGCGACCAGCCACGGCGCGACCCGGTGCAGCAGGAACGACTGCTTGTGGCCGTCGCGCTGCACGAGGTCCTGCAGGATCAGCAGGTGCCACTGCTCGTTGTCCTGCTCCTCGCGGGTCTCCTCGATCCGCTCGTACACCCGCTTGGCGAGCGCGGACCGGCGGCGGTGCCGGGAGAGCGAGTGGTAGCCCATGCGCTCCCAGGCCTGGTACGGAACGCGGGCGATGAACTCCAGCATCGCGAACTTCACGAGCGTGCGCTCGCGTCCGTACACCAGGTCCATCTGCTTGAAGAGCATCCGCGCGAGCAGCCCGTAGCGCAGCCGCGGCGCTTCGAGCGTCTCGATCTGCGCTGCGCGCAGCTCCCAGGAGGAGAGTTTGGGCGGGCCGCCGTGGGGCTTGGTGTACGTTTCGGCGGCGTGCGTTCCGGTGGCGGTCGTTCCGGCGGTGGGGACGGTGGCGAGCGTCATCGTTCTGTCCGTTCGTCGAGGCCTTGTTCGATCTGCCTCGATGTTCTGGGGACGGAACGTGGCGTCGCGTCGGCCCGGGAGAGGCACTTGGCGTACCCCTGGAGAGAGCCACGCGGACGTGCCCTTACGACCCTCGGCGTAGTGGATCACCTCTACGGGCGCAGGAGGCCGTTCGCCTTCGCGAGGTCGAGAGCCGCCTGCGACGCGGGGGCGAGCAGGTCACGGTGCTCGTGACCGACGTACCGGAACTCGTCGACCTCACCGGCCGGAACGATGTCGCCGTCGTAGTCGGCCGTGAAGCACACCATCCGCACGTACTCGTATTCCGGCTGGTCATGCGCGGGTGCCCGCACGACCCCCAGCCGCCGGAACGTGGCCGGGGCGAGCTCGACCGTCAGTTCCTCGCGGACCTCCCGCGACAGCGCCGACCAGTCGTCCTCGCCCGGTTCGCGCTTGCCGCCCGGGAGGTAGAGAAGGTCCCGGCCGCGTGATCGCACGGTCAGCATCCGGCCTTCGGCGGCGTACACCCAGGCGACGACATCGAGCTCCACGCGATCGCTACTCGTCCCCGTAGCGGCGGGCGGAGGCGTCTTCCTGGGCGAGCCGGTGAAGTGCGGTGAGCACCTGCTCGTACAGCACGGTGGACACCAGCATGGAGTGCACCGTGCGGCTGCGCGGTGCGTCGCCGGTGACGCGGTCGATCTCGTGCTCGGCCACGGTGACGGCGGCCTTCACGTAGGGGCGCAGATCGGTGAGCGTGATCGGGAAGCCGAGCCGGCGCAGCGCCACGAAGGTCTGGGCGAGCAGGTTGCGCGCGGGCGCCTTGTCCGCAACACGCCAGCCGAGTTCGCGGATCAGTGCGTCGACGTCCTCCCGGGCGGCCCGCCAGTGCGGGTCGTCGGGCGGGAGCACATGCGGGCCGATGGCGTGCTGCGTCGTGCCGAACAGCTCGTGCATGCCCACTTTTTCGTCGTCCACCGCGGTGAGGATGCGTTTGATCGCGGCGACCGGCAGATCGCCGACCTCGCGCAGCGCCCGGATGAGCCGGAGCCGTTCGAGGTGGCGTTCGTCGTACTCCGAGCGGGTAGTACTGGCGGCGGCACCCTTCGGCAACAGTTCCTCCCGGATGTAGAACTTGATCGTCTGAACAGTGAGGCCGCTGCGGTCGCTGAGCTCTGAGATCTGCACGACGCACCCCCTTGGTTGGATACCAACACTATCCAGGAGACGCCATTGGATACCTTTGCTATCCAATCAGAGGGTGCTTTTCCGCCTACAGTGAGTCAACTTCGAGACGTAGATCGGTGATCGAGCGGCCCACCCGGAGGCGGCACGGAGCGGACAGCCGTTCGTCCAGCGGCACCCGGACGGTCGTGCGCTCGCCCGGGCCGGCGTCCACGACGGCGAAGCCTGCAAGGCCCACTGGACGGGATCCGTCCGCCACATCACGACGGGATCCGTCCGCCACATAACACTGCACGACCTCGCGGCCGAGCCGGTCGCCCGTATTGCGTACAGTCACCTCGGCTGTGCGGCCGGAGGCCGACACCGACTCGTATTCCCATGTGGTGTAGCCGAGGCCATGTCCGAACGGGTACGCCACATCTGCCGAGTCGTAGTGCCGGTAACCGATCGCCGTCCCCTCTATATAGGCGAGCACACCGTCCACCGGATGCGGCGACAGGATGTTGTCCTCGCTGGCAGGGAACGTCGTGGGGAGCCGCCCGCCCGGTTCGGCCGCGCCAATGAGGACGTCGGCGAGAGCGTCACCGCCCTCCTGGCCGGGCAACCACACCCACAGCACGGCCGCGACCTCATCGCGCCACGGCATGAGCACCGGGGCTCCTGCGTTCACCACCACGACCGTACGGGGATTCGCAGCGGCCACGGCCGACACCAGTTCGTCCTGGCGTCCGGGGAGCGCCAGCGTCGAACGGTCGAAGCCCTCGCTCTCCACGCCGTCGTTCGTGCCGACGACCACCACGGCCACGTCGGCCTCACGCGCGGCGGCGACGGCGGCTGCGAATTCCTCGTCCTCGGGCAGGTGCGGCGCGTGGTGGCCGATCGTGAACGAGCCGCCGAACAGGCCGTGCGCCAGCGTGTGGGCCACCTCTACGGTGACGCGCTGCCCGGCCGCGAGCTCGATCTCCACACGATGCTCCGGCGGGCGCATCAAGCCCTCGACCAGGTCGCCGCCGGCGAGCGACAGCGCGACGGTCTCGGCGTGGTCGCCGATCTGGAGGTCGTACGAGCCGACACCGGCAACCGAGAAGGTGTGCACGCCGGCCTCGGCGGCCGTGACGGTTGCTCGCGCGATGATCCGCTTCGTCCTCTCGGGCAGGCTCCCGAAGAAGACATAGTGTGCGGCGCGCCGGTTCTCGGAGTGGAGGAGCGCGCCGCCGTCGTCGAGATAGTCCAGCCGGATCCCGGGCTCACCGGTCTCCGGGTCGGCCGTCATGCCGACCGGCAGCTCCGCGAGCCGCTCGTGCGGGAAGACGCCCGGGTGCACGTCGATCTCCGTGCCGTCGCCGAGCACGCGGCGCAGACCCTCGTACGGCGTGACGACATGCACAGGGCTGACGTGCGCGCTGCCGCCGCCCTGGGCGCTGAAGCGCACCGCGTTCGGCCCGAGCAGCGCCACCTTGCGCGGCGCGTCCAGCGGAAGCACCCCGTCGTTCGCCAGCAGGACGCACGCGCGGGCGGCGAACTCGCGGAGCTGGTCGCGCGCGTCGTCCGGAGTCGAGGCCGGGGCGGGTGCCGGAACGCCGTCGAGCGCGCCCACCCGGGCGGCCAGCCGCAGGATCCGCAGCACCTTGTCGTCGATGAGCTCCTCGGCGACCTTCCCGTCCCGGACGGCGGCGGCGAGCCTGACGCCCCACGGACTCTGCGGCAGGCCCGGCATCTCCAGGTCCATGCCGGCGTTCGCGCTCTCCTCCGTCGAACGGATCGCGGTCCAGTCCGACACCACGACGCCGTCGAAGCCCCACGTCTCCTTGAGGAGGCCGGTGAGGAGCGGCTTGTTCTCGGTCATGGTGGCGCCGTTCACCTGGTTGTACGCGGCCATCACCGCCCACGCGCCCGCCTTGACCGTTTCCTCGAACGGGCGCAGGTACAGCGCGGCCAGCGTCGCGTCGTCCACCCGCGCGTCGTACGACATGCGGTCGGTCTCGGAGTCGTTGCCGACGAAGTGCTTGACCGTCGCCGCCACGCCCGCCGACTGCACGCCCGTCACGAAGGCGGCGCCGATCTGCGCGGTGAGCAGCGGGTCCTCGGAGTAGTTCTCGAAATGCCGGCCGCCCATCGGCGTGCGATGCAGGTTGATCGTGGGCGCGAGCTGGACGTGCACCCCCTTGTCGCGTGCCTGCGCCCCGTTCAGCCGGCCGGTCCGCTCCGCCAGCCCGGTGTCCCAGGTCGCGGCCAGCGAGGTCGGGCTCGGAAACAGCAGGCTGGGCTCGCGCTCGTCCCAGGCGGTGCCGCGTACGCCACTCGGGCCGTCCGACATCACCACGGGCCTCAGCCCGATCTTCTCGATCGGCCGCAGCGTCCAGAAGCCGGCACCGGTCAGCAGGCCGACCTTCTCTTCCAGGGTGAGTCGCTCCAGCCGCTCGCGCAGGTCGGCTTCGTCGATGCCTAGAGAAGGGCCCATGGAAGGCTCCTCGGGGTCAGTTGCTGGTGCGGCGCATGGACTCGGAGATCTTTTCGGCGGCCGCCATGACCGGGCCCGCGTGCAGGCGGCCGGGGGAGCGGGTCAGGCGTTCCAGGGGTCCGGACACCGAGACGGCGGCGATCACACGCCCGCCCGCACCCCGTATCGGGGCCGAGACCGAGCCGACGCCCTGCTCGCGTTCGCCCACGCTCTGGGCCCAGCCGCGGCGGCGGACCGAAGCCAGCGTGGTGGCCTCGAACTTGGCGCCGCGCAGGCCGCGGTGGAGGCGGTCGGGCTCCTCCCAGGCCAGCAGGATCTGGGCGGCGGAGCCCGCGGTCATGGGAAGCGCGGCGCCGACCGGGATCGTGTCGCGCAGGCCGCTCGTGCGTTCGGCGGAGGCCACGCACACGCGGACGTCGCCCTGGCGGCGGAAGAGCGAGGCGCTCTCCCCGGTGAGATCGCGGAGCTGGGCCAAGATCGGCTGGGCGATGGCCAGCAGGCGGTCCTCGCCTGCCGCCACGGCCAGCTCTGCCAGGCGCGGCCCAAGGATGAAACGGCCTTGCGTGTCACGGTGAACGAGGCGGTGGTGCTCCAGCGCGACGGCGAGCCGGTGGGCGGTCGGGCGTGCCAGTCCGGTGGTCTGAACGAGCTGCGCCAGCGAGGCCGGACCGGCCTCCAGGGCGTTCAAGACGAGAACCGCTTTGTCAAGTACGCCGACTCCGCTAGAGTTGTCCATGTCTTGATATTGCCGTCTCGTAATTTGAGATGCAAGTCGGGTGGACCGGAGCCGGCGCATCGGCGCGCCGGACGATCACACAGGTGAGGTGGAGCGATGGGCCGCACATTGGCCGACAAGGTGTACGACGCGCACGTCGTGCGACGTGCCGAGGGCGAACCGGATCTCCTCTACATCGATCTTCACCTGGTGCACGAGGTGACCAGTCCGCAGGCGTTCGACGGCCTGCGCATGGCCGACCGCAAGGTCCGCCGGCCGGATCTGACGATCGCCACGGAGGACCACAACGTCCCGACGACCGACCTGCTCAAGCCGATCGCCGACCCGGTGTCGCGCACCCAGGTCGAGACGCTGCGCAAGAACGCCGCCGAGTTCGGCATCCGCCTGCATCCGATGGGCGACGACGGCCAGGGCATCGTGCACGTCATCGGCCCGCAGCTGGGCCTGACCCAGCCGGGCATGACGGTGGTGTGCGGTGACTCGCACACCTCCACGCACGGCGCGTTCGGCGCGCTGGCCCACGGCATCGGCACCAGCGAGGTCGAGCACGTGCTGGCCACCCAGACGTTGCCGCAGGTCAAGCCCAAGATGATGGCCGTCACGGTGAACGGCTCGCTGCCCGCGGGCGTGACCGCCAAGGACCTGATCCTGGCGATCATCGCCGAGATCGGCACCGGCGGCGGCCAGGGCCACATCATCGAGTACCGCGGCCAGGCCGTCCGCGAGCTGTCGATGGAAGGCCGCATGACGGTCTGCAACATGTCGATCGAGGCGGGTGCCCGCGCCGGCATGATCGCCCCGGACGAGACCACGTTCGAGTACCTCAAGGGCCGCCCGAACGCCCCCTCGGGGGTGGCGGGGCGTAGCCATGGGGGCGAAACACAGCGTGAGGACTGGGACACGGCCGTCGAGTACTGGAAGTCGCTGCGCACCGACGACGACGCCGTCTTCGACAAGGAGGTCGTCATCGACGCCTCCACGCTGGCCCCGTTCGTGACCTGGGGAACCAACCCCGGCCAGGGCCTGCCGCTGACCGAGTCCGTGCCCGACCCCGCCGCGTTCGACGACCTCGCCGACCGGCAGGCCGCCGAGCGCGCCCTGGAGTACATGGGCCTCACCGCGGGCACGCCGCTGCGCGAGGTCAAGGTCGACACGGTGTTCGTCGGCTCCTGCACCAACGGCCGCATCGAGGACCTTCGGGCCGTGGCGGGCGTGCTGCAGGGCCGCAAGGTCGCCGACAGCGTCCGCATGCTGGTCGTGCCCGGCTCGATGAAGGTCAAGAAGCAGGCCGAGGAGGAGGGCCTGAACGAGGTCATCTCCGCCGCCGGAGCCGAGTGGCGCGAGGCGGGCTGCTCGATGTGCCTGGCCATGAACCCCGACAAGCTCACCCCGGGCGAACGCAGCGCCTCGACGTCCAACCGCAACTTCGAGGGCCGTCAGGGCCCCGGCGGCCGTACCCACCTGGTGTCACCCGCTGTCGCCGCCGCCACCGCCGTCACTGGCCGCTTGACCGCGCCCGCCGACCTCGCGAGCGAAGCGAGTGAGGTCGGCGTTGCCCCTGCCGGGGGGTCTGGGGGGTCGTCCCCCCAGAACGAAATCGACCTCTAAGGATCACGAGAACGATGGAAGCGTTCACCACGCATACCGGGCGCGCCGTGCCGCTGCGCCGCAGCAACGTCGACACCGACCAGATCATCCCGGCCGTCTGGCTCAAGCAGGTCAGCCGCACCGGCTTCGATCAGGGGCTCTTCTCGGCCTGGCGCGAGGACCCGGACTTCGTCCTGAACCAGCCGCAGTACGAGGGCGCCAGCATCCTGGTCGCCGGGCAGGACTTCGGCACCGGATCGTCCCGCGAGCACGCCGTCTGGGCGTTGCAGCAGTACGGCTTCCGGGTCGTCATCGCGCCGCGCTTCGGCGACATCTTCCGCAACAACTCCACGAAGATGGGGTTGCTGCCGGTGATCCTGCCCGCCGAGACCGTCGAGGCCCTCCAGGCCCAGGCCGAGCAGGACCCCAAGGCGGAGATCACCGTGGACCTCGGCGAGCGCCAAGTGCGGGGCACGACGGCACAGGGCGGCGATATCGTGGCCTCGTTCGAGATCGACGACTACACCCGCTGGCGGCTCATGGAGGGCCTGGACGACATCGGCCTCACCCTCCGCCACGCCGACGACATCACCGAGTTCGAGTCCCAGCGCATCCCCTGGATGCCGACCACGGTCTGACTCGGTCTGACTCCCAGGGCCACCCCGGGTTAACGAGCATGTCTCCGCACAGAGGACAATCTCCTCTGTGCGGAGACATGCTCGACTGTTGTGGGGGCCCTCATGAGTGTGCGTCCGTGGACCGGACCCAAGTGGGACGATCCGGCTCTGACCGACCTCGCGCACCGGCTGCGCGAGGCGCACCGGCTCGTCGCCCCGCTGCCGCAGACCACCCGGCGGCGGCTCATCCGGCACCTCCTGGCGATCACCGACCTGGCCAAACGGGACCCGGAACTGGCTGCCCGGCGGCTGGAGACGTTCCTCGTCGATTTCCGCGGGACGCCCCACGGGGGATAGCGTGCACGTGGCCGGATTCGGTTCGGCGCCCGGCGAGACAGGGCGAAAACGACAAAAACGTCAGCGACACGGCAACTCTTGCTGTCTGGTGATTGTGCCGATGCCGTGACTCCCTTAGTTTCGTTCGGGCAAGGGGGGGAACTAGAGGAGTAACCCATGAACAAGCGTGAGCTGGTCGACGCCATCTCTGACCGGCTGGGCAGCAAGAAGGCCGCAGCCGAGGCCGTCGACGCGATTCTGGAGGCGATCCAGACCGCCGTCGCCAAGGGCGACAAGGTTGCGATCACCGGATTCGGTTCGTTCGAGAAGGCCGACCGGCCTGCCCGCACGGCCCGCAACCCCGCAACAGGCAAGACCATCGAGGTTCCCGCGACGTCCGTGCCCAAATTCAAGGCGGGCTCCGATTTCAAGAACCTGGTGGCGGGCAAGCAGTAAGACGCACCCGCAGCGCCCGAGCCGTTAACCAAACGGCCGGGCGCTGCCGCGTTCTCCGGGCCCGGCAGTGATCAGCGCCGAGAAGATCAGCGCAGTGGAGCGGGACGGGTGACGATCAGCGCCCGGGGAGCGGGAAGGTGGAGAGGGTGATCACCGACACCCGGTGGGTGTCGTCGAGGGCCAGGTTGACGCGCTGGCCAAAGCGGAGCATCCGCAGACCCCCCGCGTCGAAGGCGGCGGCCTCGAAGGGCAGCTCGGTGCCGTCGTCGAGGAGCACGCTGCCCGAGCGCGTGCCGGCGTCGTAGGTGCGCACGGTGCCCTGCATGCGAGCACCCTATCCCGGGGCAGTCCGCATGGAGTCGCCGAGAACGGGCAGCCGCGCGGCCACCGCGGTGGTCCGGGGGCCGGCGCCGAGCTTCAAGGCGATCTTGAGGTCGTCGAGGGTGTCCACATCGCGGCGCACGCTGTCGATGTCGTCCAGCAGCAGCTCACCGGCCCCCCGTGCGCGGTGGGCGGCACGGGAGTCGCCGCCGAAGGAAGGGGAGAACGGCACGCCCGGGCGGGCGGCGTAGAGCGTGGTGCCGACCCCCGCCGCATCCGGTACGAACGCGGCGGGGACCTGGGCGGCGGCGTCCAGCACCCGGGCCAGCTCGCCGGGACGCAGAGCGGGCAGATCCGCGGAAATCGCCCCCACGCCCGTGTGAGGCGCGATCGCGCGGGAACGCTGCGCCCC
Organism: Actinomadura sp. 6N118; assembly: GCF_044326415.1. Taxonomy (NCBI): domain Bacteria; kingdom Bacillati; phylum Actinomycetota; class Actinomycetes; order Streptosporangiales; family Thermomonosporaceae; genus Actinomadura; species Actinomadura sp. 6N118. The sequence continues at coordinate 39,491 of NZ_JBIRAZ010000015.1, forward strand.
GTGGACCAAGGCCGGATTCAGTCCGGCGTCGGGTTCGTCGGGCACCACCGTGGCGCCCAGGGCGGCCAGCTCGGCGGCCGGGACGGGATCGTCGGTGACGACAATCACACTCTGTACGCGGTCGCAACGCAGCGCGGCGGCCACGGTGTCGGCCGCGACGGCGAGCGCGAGGGCCTCCCGGTGCGGGCCTGCGGCTGCGGACAGGCGGGTTTTGGCGCGGGCCAGGACCTTCACCGGCACGATGAGCGACCACTGAAGTCGAGGCGCACTGGACTCTGCTGTAGACATGGCAACTCGACACTATGCGCACGCAACCGCGACACTTGAGGACACCCCTCGTTCTCAGAGGATTGACCTAGGAGGGACGGGCATGAGCCATGAGTATTCGCCGGCATGGCGGAAGCTCACGATCGTCATCCTGCGACCGCTGCTCTACGGGCTGCTCAAGCGGGACTGGCGTGGCCAACGGAACGTGCCCCGGGACGGCGGCCTGATCATCGCCGCCAACCACATCTCGGAGTCCGACCCGCTCGCCCTCGCCCATTTCGTCTACGAGTCCGGCCGCTACCCGGTCTATCTGGCCAAGTCGACGTTGTTCGATGTGAAGGTCCTCAGGGCCGTGCTGCGCGGGACCGGCCAGATCCCGGTCTACCGCGACAGTTCCGACGCCGCACTCGCCCTACGGGACGCCGAGCAGGCCCTCCGGGACGGCGAATGCCTGATGTTCTACCCCGAAGGCAGCTGCACCCGCGATCCCGAGCTGTGGCCGATGACCGGCCAGACCGGGGTGGCGCGGATGGCCCTCAAGACGGGCGCCAAGGTCGTGCCGGTGGCCAGCTGGGGCGCCCACGAGCTCCTCCCTTACAAGAAGGGGGAACCCCGGGGGCGGCGGGGCGAAGCCATGGGGGCGGAACACGGCGGCTTGCGTGGCAGGCTCAAGAAGGGGTTCCACCCGTTCCCGCGCAAGACCATGAAGGTGATCGCCGGGCCGCCGCTGGACCTGTCGAGGTTCGAGGGCGAGCCGCTCACCCGGACCGTGCTGCGCGAGGCCACCGACGAGATCATGCGCGCGATCGCCGACCTCCTCGGCGAGCTCCGAGAGCAGGAAGCGCCCAAGGAGTTGTACGACCACCACAAGGCCCAGGAGGAGCGCCGCAAGCTCCTGGCCAAGGCCGACGCCGACGCGAAGGCCGAGGCCGACGCCGCGAAGGTCGAAGCGGACACTGCGAAGGCCGACGCCGACGCGAAGGCCGAGGCCGACGCGAAGGCGCGGGCCGGGCAGGCCGTCCAGGCGCCGGGCGAGGAGCTCGGCGAAGGGCTCGGCTCCCACGAGGGCCGGCAGAACGATGGCACGGAGAGCGGGGCGACCTCGTGAGTGTTCGTACGGCCGTGATGGGCGCCGGCTCCTGGGGCACGGTCGTCGCCAAGCTGCTCCGCGACGCGGGCTGCGAGGTGACCTTGTGGGGGCGCCGCGCCGACATCGTGGACTCGGTCAACGAACGCCACGAGAACCCCGACTACCTGCCCGGGATCGAGCTGCCCGAGGGTCTCCGGGCCACCCTCGACCCGGCCGAGGCGCTGGCCGGGGCGGAGTTCGTGGCGCTCGCCGTGCCCGCCCAGACGCTCCGCGAGAACCTCTCCCAGTGGGTCCCCGACCTGCCGCCCGAGGCGGTCATGGTGAGCCTGATGAAGGGCATCGAGCTCGGCACGTGCCGCCGGATGTCGGAGGTCATCCAGGAGGTCGCCGACGTGCCCGAGGAGCGGGTGGCGGTGTTCTGCGGCCCCAACCTGGCTCGCGAGATCGCCACCGGGCAGCCGGGCGCCGCCGTCGCCGGATGCGTCGACGAGGGCAACGCGCAGCGGCTGCAGGCCGCCACGATGACCCCCTACTTCCGTACCTACACCTCCACCGACGTGATCGGCTGCGAGCTGGGCGGTGCGGTCAAGAACGTCGTCGCGCTGTGCGTGGGCATGTCGGTCGGGCTCGGCTTCGGCGACAGCACCCAGGCCCTGCTGATCACCCGCGGCCTCGCCGAGATCACCCGGCTCGGTGCGGCCCTCGGCGCCGACGAGCACACGTTCGCGGGGCTCGCCGGGATGGGCGACCTGGTCGGCACCTGCATGTCGCCGCTGTCGCGCAACCGCACGTTCGGCGAGAACCTCGGGCGCGGCATGACCCTGGAACAGGTCATCGCGGTCACCAAGCAGACGGCCGAGGGCGTGAAGTCCTGCGAGGCGGTGCTGGAGCTGGCCCGCAAGCACAACGTGGAGATGCCGATCACCGAGTCGGTGGCCGGCGTGCTCTACCACGGCATGCCGATCAAGGAGGCGGGTCTTTCGCTCATCTCGCGGTCTCCCAAGCCGGAGCGCTACGGGGTGTGACATGCTGTGAGCGATGCGTAGAGACACCCGCAGGCAGGGTGAGAACACCCGTGCCGTCCATCTGCCGTCGCCGCCCGTTCCGCAGCAGTCTCCGGTGGGCCTCCCCGTCTGGCGGACCAGCGCGTTCGCCTTCGCGGGAGCGGCGGAGCACGCCGACCTGGTGAGCGGCGGCACCGCCGGCCACCACCACGGCTGCGTGGCCAACCCGACCGCCGACGCGTTCGCCTCCGGCCTGGCCTCGCTGGAGGGCGCCGGGCTCAGCGGCGAACCCGTCGAGGGCCAGGCGTTCGGCTCCGGCATGGCCGCCGTCACCGCGGTCTTCCTCGCGTTCGCCCGCACCGGCGCCCACGTGGTCGCGCCCTCATCGGTGTACGCCGGGGTGCGCGACCTGCTGACCGGCACGCTCAACCGGTTCGGTGTCGACACGACGTTCGTCGACATGTCGGATGCGGACGCGGTGCTGGCCGCGATGCGTCCCACCACCCGGCTGGTATGGGCCGAGACGCTCAGCGAGGCCGGTCTGGGCGTGCCTCCGCTGCCGTTGCTGGCGGAGATCGCGCATGAGGGCGACGCGCTGTTCGCGGTCGACTCCACCCTCACGACGCCGGTCGTGTGCCGCCCGCTGGAGTACGGCGCCGACCTGGTCGTGCACTCGGCCTCCACGTTCATCGGCGGGCACGGCGACGCCACCGGGGGTGCGGTGATCGGCCGGCCCAAGCTGCTGGAGGCGGTACGCCGCGCCCGGGTCGAGACCGGCTCCGTGCTGGCGCCGGACGAGGCGTTCCTGCTGCGCCGCGGCCTGGAGACCCTGCCTGTCCGCGTACGGCGCCAGTGCGACACCGCCAACCTCTTCGCCGCCGCCGTTGCCGGGCACCCGGGCGTCCGCGCGGTGGAGTATCCGGGCCTGCCCGGCCACCCCGGGCATCAATCGGCCCGGAAGTTGTTCACCCGCGGCCCTGAGGGGACGCGCTTCGGCGCGATCGTCACCGTCGCCCCGCGCGGCGGGCGCGAGGCCGGGCTGGCCTTGGTCGACGCGCTGAGGCTGCCCATGGTCGCGACGTCCCTCGGCGGTACGCACACCACGGTGGCCCACGTCGCCTCGACCACGCACCATCGGCTCGACGAAGCGGGGCTGGCCGCTGCGGGCGTCGACCCGGCCGCGGTTCGCTTCTCCATCGGCCTGGAGGACGCCGACGACCTCGTCCGCGACGTGACCGAGGCCCTCGACACCATCAGCCGGGTCCTGCGCCCCACCGGTCCGCCCACGCCGCCCGGTCCGTCGAGCCCACCCGCCGGCCCGCCCGCGCCGCCGGGCGCCGCCGGTGCGCCTGCGCCGCCCGCGTCCCCCGCGTCCCCCGCGTCCCCCGCGTCCCCCGCGTCCCCCGCGCCGCCCGCGCCGCCCGCACAGGCTCCGCTCGTCGCCAAACCGCGCTGACCGCCGTGCCGGGGCGGCATTCCGGGTGCCGCCCCGCTGCCCCTCGTGGCCGATTCGTGCTGATCACCGGTAGGGTCGGCAATCATGTCCCAGGAGTCTTCAAAGATCCGCGTGGCCGTGGTGTTCGGCGGGCGCAGCTCGGAGCACAACATCTCGTGCGTGACCGCGGGCGCCGTGATGGCCGCCATCGACCGGGACCGGTACGAGGTGGTGCCGGTCGGCATCGCCCGCGACGGGCGCTGGGTGCTGCCCCCTGCCGACCTCCACCTCGCCATCGAGGACGGCCGGCTGCCCGAGGTCTCGGGCGAGGGCAGCGCGCTGGCCCTGCCGTTCGATCCCGAGAGCCGCGGCCTCATGATCGTGGAGCCGCTGAAGGCGTCCTCGGCGGCACTGGTCGACGTGGACGTGGTGCTCCCCTTGCTGCACGGCCCGTACGGCGAGGACGGCACCATCCAGGGACTGTTGGAGATCGCCGGGGTGCGTTACGTCGGCGCCGGGGTGCTGGCCAGCGCGGTCGGCATGGACAAGGGCTTCATGAAGCTCGTCTGGCAGGCACAGGGCCTGCCGATCGGCCCGTACGTGATCATCACCGACCGCGAGTGGCGGCGGGAGCGCAAGCGGAAGATCGACGAGGTCAAGGAGCTGGGCTGGCCCGTGTTCGTCAAGCCCGCCCGAGCCGGGTCGAGCATGGGGATCAGCCGGGTCGAGGCCGAGCCGGACCTGGAGGCCGCGATCGAGGCGGCCCGCGAACACGATCCCAAGGTCATCGTCGAGGCGGCCATCGTGGGCCGCGAGATCGAGCTGGGCGTGCTCCAGGGCCTGGACGACGGCCCGCCCGAGGCCAGCCTTCCGGCCGAGGTCGTAATGGGCTCCGGCGCCGACTTCTATGACTTCGAGACCAAGTACCTCGACAGCTCGCTGCGCCTGGACATCCCGCCGGACCTCGACCCGGCCGCCGTCGAGGAGGCGCAGCGCATCGCCGCCCAGGCGTTCGACGCGCTGGACTGCGAGGGACTGGCCCGCGTCGACTTCTTCTACACGGCCGACGGCAGGTGGATCCTCAACGAGATCAACACCATGCCCGGCTGCACCCCGACCTCGGCGTTCCCGCAGATGTGGGCCGCCTCCGGCCTGGACTACCCGGCGCTGGTCGACCGTCTCATCCAGACGGCGCTCCGGCGTTCCACCGGCCTGCGCTGAACGCGCGTTTCCTGAACGCGCCTCATCTGAACGCGCCCTGCCTGAAAGAGGGCGACCGGTTGCGGGATCACGTTGATCAGACGTGGTCCCGCAACCGGTCACCAGGGCTGCGGCATCCCCTCAGAACCGCAGCCAGCCCTGGTCGTCGAGCGTGGTGACGCTGGTCGCGCGGGCACCCTCGGACGAGATCGTCCATAGCGTGTCGCCCACGACCAGCGAACGCTGGATCTGTACGGGCACCTCGTAGCCCGTGTCCGGATGGCGTACCGTGCCGGCCTTGTCGATGCCCTGGGCGCCGACCTTGAGGACCAGCGCCTCGCCGCCACCCGTGGTGTGGCGTGACACCGGGATCACCGTGAGGCCGGACTTCGCCCAATAGAGGAACGCATGGGAGTCGAATTCCGTTGCCGAACTCGACTGGGGGAGCCGGAACGTGTCCACTCGCTTGGGTGCACCAGCGACGTCGAACAACGACACCTGCGTGCCGAGCGTCCGCCCCTTGGTGTCGGCGTCCTGGCCGACGCCGAGCAGCTTGCCGTCGGCGGTCGGGTGCAGGTAGGCGGAATACCCGGTGATCTTGAGCTCGCCGGTCGACCGCGGCTTGGTGGGATCGCTCAGATCCAGCACGTACAGCGGGTCGACCTGGCGGAATGTCACCACGTATCCCTTGGGCCCGATGAACCGTACCGAGTAGATCCGTTCGCCCTTGCCGAGCCCGCCGATCTCACCGACGGTCGTGAGCTTGGCCCCCTGCTGCGCGAGCACCCGTACGGTGCTCTCCGACCGCGGTGGCGCCGTCGATCCCGTTGGGGTGTCCGGGGAGCCCGGGGCGGTCATCGGCATGGTCGTCGTCGCGACCCGCAGATGACCCGCGTGCTCCGACAACGAGTACTGGTTGAGCAGGTCGCCCTGCACCGACCCGGAGGCCACGTACTTCGGCCGCCCCTGCCCGCGTACGTCGAACTTGTGGATGTCGGTGCGCTGATCGACCGGCTTCGGCGTCCTCCGGCCCCACGTGACGGACTGCGGGGGTGTCCCGGTGACATAGAGACTCGCGCCCGTTCCATAGACGGTCTGCCCGTCGGCCACCACGCCCGCCGGATCCGGATCGCCGAGTCCCTTGCCGAGATCCACGGTCAGCACGCTGAGCATCGTCGTGCCCGTGTACGAAGCGGGCCGGGTGACCTGGCCGCACGGCGTCGTGTAGGACTTGACGTCCGAACCGTTCCGTACCTCGAACTTCGGCAGCCACGCGCTGAGCGGGGCCTGCTGCACCAGCTGCCGGTTGCGCTCCACCGCCTTCTGCTCCGGCTGGCCCTGGTGGGGCTCGACCGGGAAGTCGATCCGGGGCCGCGACTTGACCACGATCCGCGCCACCGATCCGGTCTGCCGCGCGTCCACGTATTCGGTCTCCGACGTCATCGACCCCACGACCTTCGGAGTCCCCGCCAGATCGACCAGCGTGAGCCGCGTCTGCGAGCGCGTCCGCACCGGCTTGGGCATGTCCGTCCGCGGCATCACGTCGATCCCCTTGGGGGACTCGCGCGTCATCACCAGAACGCGGTCGCCGCTCAGCAACAACTGCGAGTCACCACCGCCGGGATACATCCCCGGCCCCCGCACCGGCAGGTCGAGCTTATGCGCGACCTTCCGGGTGGCCGGATCGATGACCTGCAGCTTGTTGCGCGAGATCACCACGATCCGGCGCCCATCCGTCTTGACCAGGTCGGGCTCGTCCGCTCCCGCCTCGTGCACGTTCGTCCCGGAATGCTCCTGCGGCTGCTGAACACCCTTGCCGGCCCGCCCGTCGGCCGCCTCCGGCGCGGGCAATGACCCGTCCGGCACCTTCAGCAGCGCGGGCCCATCCAGGCCCCACGGCGTCACCTGCTTGGCCGTCGCCGTCCGCAGTCCGTTCAGCAGCTCATCGCAGTTGTCATAGGCGACCAACCGCATGGGCGGCGCATCGACCGCCGCCGTACTCTTCGCGGAACCGTCACCCCCCGAGCAACCGGCCAACAGCAGCACGGACGCCACGGGCAGCGCGGGAACATATGCACGGGCACGCATTGCACTTAGACGCTGACTCTGACCCCGAGGTTCCCGCCCAAGCCAAACTTTTTTCGGCCCAGTGGAGGCAAGGATTGTCTTACTGGGCCGTAAGGGAGCGGAAATGGGTCTGAAACGCGGGGACCGGCAGGATCACTCATGTCGATGATCTCTGTGAGGAGTGGTTCACGTGGGGCTTTCGCTGGCGGTGCCCGGGCACGACCGGTGGCACCCGGAGATTCCAGGGGTGGCGGAGGTGATCACCGGCGGATCGGTGCGGCTGGAGTGCGAGGGCCGGAGGTTCGACGGGGAGCCCGTGTTGTGCGGGCCGATCGTGGTCGTGGGCGCCATGCCCGGTGACGTGATCGTGGTGGACGTGATGGCGGTCGGGCGCGCCGACGGTGTCTATTCGGCGGGCGGGCACCCGGGGATCATCGGGTGCGCGCCGGCGGAGGGCCGGGCGGGGGACGGCGGCGGCTTGCTCGGGCGGGTCACGCCGATGGACGCGGAGTACGTGCGGATCGCGGGTGAGGCCGTCCGGAGCGGGGAACGGGGCAGAGAGATCGGGGGGTGCTCGATCGCGCGGCTGGCGGCGGGGTCGCGGATCTTGCTGCCGGTGCTCGTTCGAGGGGCGAAGTTGTCGGTGGGCGACCTGCACTTCGGGGAATGCGGGGAGGCCGTTCCGGGGTGGATCGATCTGAGGGTGAACCTCACGCGGCAAGGGGTGGAGAGGTTCAGGGTGACGGGGCCGATGTTGATGCCCGACCCTGGGTGACCGGGAGGCGAGCACGCGCGGCCTGTCTGGCGGGCGGCCTGTCTCACGCGCGGCCTGTCTGGCGGGCGGAAGCGCGTTGAATGTCGCTTAAGGTGTCTGAATGATTGTTCGCCCGGCCACCGTCGATGACATCCCTGAGTTGACGCGCCTGCGTGAGCTGTTGTTCCACCGGCTGGCCGATTCGGACAACCCGGAACCCGCGTGGGAGTGGCGCGATCAATTCGCCATGGACATGAAAGAGCGGCTGGGCGGAGGGGCGCTCGGCGTCTTCGTGGTGGACGGGGACGACGGCGATCTGGCGGCGTGCGGGATCGGGGTCGTGCAATACCGGCTGCCCACTCCGTACCAGGCCAACGCCCTGGCAGGGTGCGTGCTGGGCATGGTGACGGATCCCGCTTACCGGGGGCAGGGATACGCGCGCCTCGTGATGAAGGAACTCCTCAAATGGTTCGAGGAGAACGACGTGGCCCGGGTCGAATTGCACGCGACGCCGGAGGCCGCGCCGTTGTACCGGTCTATGGGGTTCCGGGATCATCAGATCGCGTTGACCTGGCTCGCTCCTTAGCGATCAATCCGTCCACCTGGACGCTGAGTTTCGAGCCGAGCGGCCAGCCGATGTAGTGCGTCAGGAAAATGGCGATCTCGCGGAGTTCGGCGGGGGAGAGCTCGCCGTTCTGGAGGGCGGCGGGTATCTGGATGTCGAGGACGTCATTGAGTCCCTGACCCGCGAGCATGCCGATGAGGAGCAGCCGGCGGTCGCGCAGGGACAGGCCGGGCCGCGTCCAGATCTCGCCGAAGAGATGGTCCACGGTGATGCCGAAGAAGTCGCCGGGGGCGTCGCCGATCTCCCATCCGTACACCTGGCGCATCATGTCCAGGCCGCGTGCGCGCCGTTCATCCCTGTCGTTCAGCCGTTCATCCCTGTCATCCATCGGTGGGGTCCTCCAGGCCGAGGCCGGTGGCGAAGCGGGTGAGGGCCAGGCGGGCGAGGGGTGTGTCGACGGCGAGTTCGTCCGCGAGTTCGAGGGCGAGGGTGAGGTCCTTCTCGCCCAGGGCCCGGACGTGGCACAGGATGTCGTACAGCTCGTCGTCGGGCGCCAGGGGCGCCGTCGTCGAACGCAGCATGATGGAGCCGGCGCCTCCGGTGATGGCGTCGGAGTGGCGGACGGCGCGGGCGAGCTTGCGGAGCGAGACGCCGGAGGCCTCGGCCAGGCGCTGGGCCTCGGCCGCGGCGGTGAAGGCCACGAAGTGGAGCAGGTTGCGGGCCAGCTTGGTGCGGGTGCCCGCGCCGACCGGCCCCATGTGGAGGATCAGGTCGGCCCAGGACTCGAAGGGCTCCTTGCAGCGGGCGAACGCCTCGGCGGTCCCGCCGACCATGACGGCCAGGGTGCCGGCGTTCGCGCCCATGAAGCCGCCGGTGACGGGCGCGTCGACGATCTCGATGCCGTACGGCTGGGCGCGGTGGGAGAGGTCCTCGGCCGTACGGGCGCGGATGGTGGAGTGGATCGCCAGGACGGTGCCGGGGCGCGCGGACGCCAGGATCTCCGACGCGACCTCGTTCACCTGGTCGTCGTCGCGGACCATGACGGAGACGACGTCGGCGGCACGGGCGACCTCGGAGACGCTGGACGCCGCCTTCGCGCCCTTGTCGACGAGCGGGCGGAGGGCCTCGGTGCGCGTGTCGTAGACGATGAGCCCCTGGTCCGCGAGGTGCGCGGCCATCGGGGCGCCCATCTGACCGAGGCCGATGAATCCGTACATCATGAACGGAACACCTCGCCGCCGTCGACGTTGAAGATCTGTCCGGTGATCCAGGCCGCGTCGGACGACAGCAGGAAGAGGCACATGCCGACGAGGTCGTCGGGGGTGCCCATGCGTTTGAGCGCCATCTTGTCCCGGACGATCTTCTGGGACATGTTGCCGGGCACGACGGTGCGGTTGGCCTCGGTGTCGATGGGGCCGGGCGCGATCGCGTTGACGCGGATGTTCATGCTGCCCAGCTCGTGCGCGAGCTGCTGGGTGAGGCCGTTCACGCCGACCTTGGCCAGGCCGTAGAAGCCGGAGTACTGCCATGCCGCGGTGGACGACTGGTTGACGATCGCGCCTCCGCCGCGTTCCTGCATGGAGGGGTGGCAGGCACGGGCGCAGAGGAGGGCGCCGTCCATGTTCACCGCCATGAACTTCTTGTAGTAGTCCCAGTCGACGGTGAACAGGAAGTCCAGCTTCATGGTGCCGAAGATGGCGGCGTTGTTGACCAGGAAGTCGATGCCGCCGAAGCGTTCCGTGGCGGCGCCTGCCATGCCCTGGACGGACTCGGGGTCGGAGACGTCCGTACGCACGTACAGACCCTTGATGTCGTCGGCGACTTCCTGGCCGCGTTCGCTCAGGTCGGCGACCACCACCGAGGCGCCCTCGGCGGCGAGCGCCCGCGCATACGCCTCGCCGATGCCGCCCGCCGCGCCCGTGACGATCGCGACCTTGCCCTCGAACCTCATGCGACTCCTTCAGAGATGGCCTTGGTCTCCACGTACTCCTCGAACCCGGCCACGCCCATCTCCCGGCCGATGCCCGACTGCTTGTACCCGCCGAACGGCACGTCCGCCGCGTACCAGACACCGCCGTTCACACTGACCGTGCCGGTGCGCAGGCGCGCGGCGACGGCGCGCGCCCGGTCCAGGTCGGTGCCGTGCACCGCACCCGACAGCCCGTACGGGGAGTCGTTCGCGATCCGCACCGCGTCGTCGTCGCCGTCGTGCGGCAGGATCGCCAGCACCGGCCCGAAGATCTCCTCGCGGGCGGCGCGGCAGTCGTTCGTGAGACCGGTGATGAGCGTCGGCTCGATCCAGAAGCCGCGGTCGCGGTCCGCAGGACGTCCGCCGCCGCACGCGAACGAACCGCCCTCCTTGATGGCGAGCTCCAGGTAGCCCTCGATGCGCTCGCGCTGCCGCGCCGAGACGACAGGGCCACAAAGCGTCTTGTCGTCTTTTGGATCGCCCACGCCGATCCGCCGCAGTGACTTGGCGGTGATCTCCACAGCCTGGTCGTAGGCGGCGCGCGGCACCAACAAGCGCGTGGTGATGGCGCAGCCCTGCCCAGCATGAGTGGCGACGCTGAACGCGGCGTACGAGCAGGCGGCGCGCAGGTCGGCGTCGTCGAGCACGATGAACGCCGACTTGCCGCCGAGCTCAAGGAAGACCTTTTTCAACGTCTCCGCCGCGGTGGTCATGACAGCACGCCCCGTCGCGGTGGAGCCGGTGAACGAGACCAGGTCGACGCGCGGATCGCCTGCGAGCTGCGCGCCGAGCGCGTGGTCGGAGGAGGTGACGACGTTGACGACCCCTGCCGGGATGTCGGTCTCCTCCGCGATCAGTGTGCCGAGGAAGGCGGCGCACCAAGGGGTGTCGGGTGCGGGCTTGAGCACGACCGTGTTGCCGGCGGCGAGTGCCGGGCCGAGCTTGGCCAGGTTGATCTGATGGGGGAAGTTCCACGGGGTGATCGCGCCGACGACGCCCACCGGCTCCTTGACCACGCGCCGGTGGCTGGGGATGCCCATCGGCTCGGCCCGCCCCAGATCGGTGCTCCACTCGTACGACTCCGCCAGGTCGGCGAACCAGCCGAGGTCGGCCACCGGGGCGTCGAGCTGGGCCCCGAACGTGAGGAACCGGGGCGTGCCCACTTCGGCGATCGTCAGCTCGCGCAGTTCGCCTGCGTGGCGTTGGAGGGCGTCGCGCAACTGCCGCAGGCAGCGGACGCGCAGCGCGACGTCGGTCGCCCAGCCGGAGGAGTCGAAGGCCTGCCGGGCGGCGCCGATCGCCTCCTCCATGTCGGCGGCGGTCGCGTCGGCGGCCTCGCCGAGGATCTCTTCGGTCGCGGGATTGAGGGTCTCGAACGTGCCGCCCGAGCCGGGGACGAGGCGTCCGTTCACGAGCAAGCGATCGGTTGTTCTGGACACCTGTCCAGACTACAGTTCGGCTCATGAGCGAACGCAAGCCCCATGCGGACTATTCGGGCGAATTCGATCCAGACTTCAAGTTCGAAGACCTGTCCAAGGAGGCACTCGTCCGCCTGGTCCGCGAGTACGCCCTGATCGTGCACCTGCTCGACCGCTCCGCCCTGACTGCCGTGGGCCTGCGCTACGGCCAGAAGGTGGTCGAAGAGATCGCCATCGAGGAGTGGAAGGGAGCCAGCCCGATCTACACCGACCGCATCCGCGAGATCATGAAGATCGAGGGCGACGGCGTCTCGGCCATCTTTAAGGTGCTGCAACTCGACCCCGGGTTCGCCCAGCACTACATGGACGTCGAGTACGAGCTGATCTCGGAGACGCACGGCTTCTTCCAACTGCGCTCGTGCGGTGCGCTGCTCGATGTCGAACCGTTCGGTGAACGTTCCATCAAGGGCATGTGCCACACCATCGAGGACGGCACGTTCGACATCACCGCACAGGCCGTCAACCCCAAAGCGCGCATCCGGCCCGTGCACCGGCCGCCGCGCGTGCCCGCCGGCCGCGTGCCGCACTGCCGCTGGGAAGTCATCATCGACGACGACACCGAGGTGCTCCCAGAGGCCGACATCACCCGCATGACCCGCGGGACCACGGCCGCCCGGCACCGCTTCCCACCCATGCGCGATGGCACCCCGCACATCCCGGAGTAGTTCAACGCTGCACGATCACCAGTGCAACGGGCCACAGGCAGGCGACATGGAACGGCCCGTTCACCGCATGCGGTGAACGGGCCGTTGTGAGAGGTGGGAGCAGGGCTCAGTCGTCGTTAACTGAGGGTCACCCTGGCGTCCAGCGCCGAGTGCACGCCGGTGTGGAACCTGGTCGGCGCGCCGCCGCAGTCCTTGTAGGTCTTGGTGGGTCCCTTGGGGACGAACTTGACCTTGGCCCAGACGCACCGATTGTTGTTCTTGGTGTCGTTCAGGGGGTTCCCGACCACCCAGCGCTTGAACCCGAAGGCGCACTCCCGGTACCTCAGGGAACCGCCCTTGATCTTGATGGTCGTCCACTTGCTGCACCGCACTGCCGCCTTGCCCTGCTCGGCCGCGACCCCGGCCTGCTGGGCGACGGTGGCCGGACGCTCGGCCGGCGCGGCCGTGGTGGCGGCGGACGCGGTGCCCGCGCCCGTGAGGACGGCGGTGCCGATGGCGGCCCCTGCCGCCAGACTCGCCGGAATCCTCGCGATCTTCATGGTTACTCCTCCCCCGAGGGAGCGATCCCCCGGCTGACGCTTCCCCGTCTCGTACGGGGAAGCCGATGAGATCTTCAGCCGGAGCGGCGAGGAGAACACAGCCCCCTTTCAGGCGTGCTCAAAACCCTTGACCGGATGAGGACAGTCCCTGTGTCGGGCTGTGCCCGGGTTGGTCAGGTGAGTGCGATTTCGGCCTCGTGAGCTGTGGCGGCGCTCTCGTGCAGCGACCATTGGTCCAGCGCCGAGCGGCGGGCCGCCTGGAGGGCCTCCGGTGGGGTGGCGGCGATCTGGGCAGCGAGTGTGAGGGCGGTCGGCAACGCGTTTCCGGGGTCCACGACCTGGGTGACCAGCCCGTAGGTGAAAGCGTCGGCGGCGGAGAGGCGGCGGCCGGTGAGGATCAGCTCCATCGCCCGCCCGTGCCCGACGATGCGCGGGAGCCGGACCGTGGCCCCGTCGAGACAGGGCAGCCCGTTGCCCAGGTTGAGCAGCCCGAACTCGGCCGTCGTGGAGGCGATCCGGAGGTCGGCCCACAGGGCGAGTTCGAAGCCGCCGCCGAAGCAGTAGCCCTCGATCGCGGCCACGATCGGCTTGGTGGCAGGGCCGCGCGTCACCTGCATCGGGGGAGGACCCTCGGCCGTCGGGATCGGGAAGTCGCCGGCCGCGATCGCCTTCAGATCGTTGCCCGCGCAGAAGGTGCCGCCCGCGCCGGTGAGCACGGCGGCCCGCGCGCCGGGCTCGTTCTCGAACGCGGCGAAGGCGTCGCGCAGCTCCTCCGCCATGGGACCGTCCACGGCGTTCCGCCGTTCCGGGCGATCGATGGTGATGATCTGGACGCCGTCGCCGTCCTCGGTCCGTACGGGCATGCCCGACCTCCTGGAATATCTAGATCGATCGTCATACTAGATAGATCGATCTAGTGAGAACAAGGGCTAGGGTTGGCGGCATGGCGAACGACACCCGTCAGCGGTTGCTGGAGGCGAGTGCGCAGCTCTTCCGCGAGCAGGGGTACGCGGGGACCGGGCTCAAGCAGATCACGACGGCGGGCGGGGCGCCCTGGGGGTCGCTCTACCACTTCTTCCCTGGCGGCAAGGAGCAGCTGGGTGCCGAGGCGATCGCTCACTCCGGCGCACGCTACGAGCGGCTCTTCGAGCTGACCTTCGCGCGCGCGGGCGAGGACGTCGTCCAGTGCGTCCGCGACTTCTTCCAGCTCAGCGTGGACGCCCTGGAGCAGTCCGGCTGGGCCGACGGGTGCCCGATCGCCACGGTGGCGATGGAGGTGGCAAGCACCAGCGAGCCGCTGCGGCACGCGTGCGCCGAGGTGTTCGCGTCGTGGGAGGCGGCCTTCGCGCGTGGTCTGGCGGGGGCGGGGATTCCGCGCGAACGGGCGGCGGAGCTCGCCACCTACGCGCTGGCGGCGTTCGAGGGAGCCATCGTTCTCAGCCGCACGGCGCACGACACCCGGGCGCTGCGGATCACGGCTGACCTGGTTGCCACGACCTTGCGGGCGGAGTTGCCCGACGCGTGACCAGGGTCACGGATGGAGCCGTTGTTCGTTGACATCGGTCGATGTAACGTCCTGGACTGATTGTCAATAAGCCCTTCGCTTTCCCAGCCCACCCGGGGGAGGCCGCGATGACCGCGCAGCTCAGCGAGCCCGAGAACATCGTTCTCCAGGCCCGTGACGTCACGTTCGACTGGTCCGGGGTCCCGTTGCACTGGATCCCGGGCGACCCCGTCGCCACGCACCTCATCAACGTGCTGCATCTTCTGCTGCCCGCGGGCGAGGACTGGTTCGTCAAGGTCTTCAAGGAGGCCCTCCCGTACGTCAAGGACGACAGGCTCCGCGAGGACGTGCTCGGTTTCATCGGCCAGGAGGCCATGCATGCCGGTTCGCATGATGGGGTCCTCGACCACTTCGCCGAGCAGGGGCTCGACGTGCGCCCGTTCGTACGTCAGGTGGAGTTCATCTTCGACGGGCTCCTCGGCGACCGGAACCTGACCGGCGAACGCGCGCAGGCCTGGTTGTTCGAACGCGTCGCCATCATCGCCGCGATCGAGCACTTCACCGGCGTGCTCGGCGACTGGGTCCTCAACGCCGTGGCGCTGGACGAGGCGGGCGCCGACCCGACGATGATGGACCTGCTGCGCTGGCACGGCGCCGAGGAGGTCGAGCACCGGCATGTGGCGCACGACCTCTACATGCACCTGGACGGCTCGTACGGCAACCGCGTCCGCGCGATGACCGAGACGATCACGATGCTGCTGACCCTCTGGCAGCGCGGGCATCGCTTCCTGATGGCCCGCGACCCGCTGGTGAGGGGCCGGATCAAGGGCGGCCTGCACCATCTGCGGCGCACCGGCCCGGCGGGCCTCACGCCGCCCGGCCGGCTGCTCGTCCCGTCGATCATGCGGTATCTGAGGCGTTCCTACAGCCCGCTGAACGAAGGCTCGACCAGCCAGGCACTGGCCTATCTCGCCTCGTCCCCGGCCGCGCAGGCGGCGCTGCGGTGACGGGCCAGGGCTCCGGGCGGACGGCGACGAGCCAGAGCGCCGGCCAGATCCCGCCTGACCTGCGAGGCCACCGGTCCCGTGATCCGTTCTGGGTGGCGGTCAGCGCGCTGTTCAACGGCATCCAACGGGTGCGTTCGCTGCGTACCCCGGTGATCCCGTACATCCGGCCGGTCGATCGCAGCCTCACCCTGGTCGTCCGGGAGACGCGGCAGGAGGCGGCGGACGTGGTCAGCCTCCGCCTGGGTGCACCCGACGGGGGTGTGCTGCCGACGTGGCAGCCCGGTTGCCACCTCGACCTGCTCCTTCCCTCGGGCAGGCGGCGGCAGTATTCGCTGTGCGGAGACCCTGCCGACCGGCGTTCCTACCGCATCGCGGTGCGGCGGCTGCCCGACGGTGGCGGCGGATCGATCGAGATCCACGACGAGCTCATCGAAGGCCGTACGGTCACAGTGCAGGGTCCTCGCAACGCCTTCCCGTTCCTGGCGAGCGAGTCCTATCTCTTCCTGGCCGGAGGCATCGGCATCACCCCGATCCTGCCGATGGTCAAAGCGGCGGAACGGGCCGGCGCCGATTGGCGACTTGTCTACACTGGCCGCTCCCGCGAGACCCTGCCGTTCCTGGACGAGCTCGCGGGCCTGCCGCCGAGCCGGATCGTGATCCGGACCGACGACGAGCACGGCGTGCCCGGCTCCGCGGACCTCCTCCGCGACGCCGGCGCCGGCACCGCCGTCTACTGCTGCGGCCCCGCGCCCATGATCGACGTTGTCCGCGCCGCGTTCTCCGCCGGCACCCTGCACGTTGAACGGTTCGCACCGGCACCCATCGTCGACGGCCGCCCGTTCACGGTCGAACTCGCCCGTACCGGCACGACCATCGGTGTCCCCGCCGGGCAGTCCGCGCTGGAGGCCATCAAGGCCGAGCTGCCCTCCGTCGCGTACTCCTGCAGGCAAGGTTTCTGCGGCACGTGCCGCGTCCGGGTCCTCGACGGCACTGTCGACCAGCGCGCGGCCAGCGACCATGGCGACGACTCGATGCTCATCTGCGTCTCCCGCACCCAGGGCGGCCATCTCACGCTGGACCTTTGATCGCCCCACCGAGTCCGCCCTGGATATGCGACGCTTGGGAGGATTTCAGTCCTGCCCTCGAGGAGAAGACCGTGCCGGAGACGTCCCATCTCGATCTGCCGTCGCGCATCGGCCCGTACCGGGTGATGAGCCGGCTGGGCGAGGGCGGCATGGGAGTCGTCTACCTCGGCGTCGACGAGTCCGACCACAAGGTCGCCATCAAGGTGATCCGCCGCGAGTACGCAGCCAACCCCCAGTACCGGGCGCGCTTCGAGTCCGAGGTCTCCGCGGCCCAGCGCGTGCGGCCGTTCTGCACCGCCCCCGTCCTCGACGCCGACCCCAAGGCCGACCCGCCGTACCTGGTCACCGAGTACGTCAGCGGTTCCAGCCTGGCCGCAGCCGTCGACCGCCAGGGCCCGCTGCGCGGCGCCGACCTCGAGGCGCTCGCCGTCGGCATGGCCTCCGCGCTGACCGCGATCCACGACGCGGGCGTGGTGCACCGCGACCTCAAGCCCGCGAACGTGCTGCTCTCCCCGTACGGCCCGCGCGTGATCGACTTCGGCATCGCCCGCGCGGACGACATGACCAGGCTCACCGCGACCGGCGGCCTCGTCGGCACGCCCGCGTTCATGGCCCCCGAACAGCTCAACGGCACGCCTGCCAGCGCCGCCTCGGACGTCTTCGCCTGGGGCGCCACCGTCGCCTACGCCGCCCGCGGTACGACGTGCTTCACCGGCAACTCGATCCCGGCGATGATCCACCAGATCGTCAGCGGCGAGCCCGACCTGCGCGGCCTCCAGGGAACCGTCCTCGACGTCGTCCGGGCCGCCCTGACCAAGGACCCCGCCAAGCGCCCCACCGCGCAACGGCTCCTGGAACGCCTGGTCTCCAGCTCCTCCACCCGTTCCACCCAGGAACAACCCGAAGCCCCCAGCACCGCACCGCCGTTCCCCCCGCCGCAGCCCCTCTTGCCGCCGCCCGCGGTGGGCACGGACCAGTCCGCTGCCCTGGTCGAACGGCAATACCGTGAGGCCGCCGAAGCGGGCGACACCGCAGCCATGTACAACCTCGGCGTCCTGCTGAGCTGGCGGGGGCAGACCGCCGAAGCCGACTACTGGTACCGCCGCGCGTCCGCCACCCAACCCAGCTACGCGTATCAGCCGACGTACCAACAGGCCTACACCACGTCACCCGCCGCCCAGCAGCCGCGCTACAACCACTTGGCCCTCTACGCGATCGTGCTCGGCCTGGTCGGCATCATCACCTGCGGTCTGCCCTCCATCCCGGCGATCATCACGGGACACATGGCTTGGCGGCAGATCGGCCGCACCCAGGAACGCGGCCTCGGCCTGGCCGCGACAGGCCTCGCCCTCGGCTACCTGATGGTCGCGTTCTGGCTGCTCATCGCGTTCGGTGCGGCCCTCCCCGACGAGGACCCGAGCACCCAGCTGCCCACCCCCGCCGCGACATGACAACGGGCCCCGGCGATCGCCGGGGCCCGCCATCAGAGTGTTACTTCACGCGAACGATCTTGCTGGGGACCGGCTTCCGCTTGAGCTTGTCGAAGACCAGGAACTTCTGCGCGTAGACCGGGGTCTTCGCGCCCACCTTGAACGAGATCGGCTTGACCGCGCCCTTCTTGACCCGGCCGTCGGCCTTGTAGGTCTTGATGGCCACGAGCTTCTTGGTCTTCGGGTCGAGCTTGTAGAAGACGACCTTCGCCGAGCCGACCTTGCTGGCGTCCAGGACATAGCCGGAGACCACGGCGGTCTTCTTGACCACGCGCCAGTGACCCGCGCTCTTGATGCTCGCGGGCTGGATGGTGCGCTTGCCCGCCTTGTTGAGGCTCCACTTGCCCTTCGTCGCCGGCTTGCGGTCGGCGCTGGCGGCCGGAGCCGTCACGCCCACCGCAAGGGCTGCGGCGGTGACCACGATCGCTGCCTTACGCATGCGAACTCCTTCTATTCAGGTTGGTAAGCAAGGAAACACCCCGGAAACCGGGGCCGTGATCAACGTAACCAGTCCACTACAGCGATTCGCCGGATTGCGGCCGAATGTTGCGTATGTCATTCCGAGACCGTTCGATCACAAGCAGTCGCGCCCCTGTGATAAATCCGTTGCGGTGATCGTCAGCCTCCTGGCACCATGGACATCGTCAGGCCGTCCAAGGAGACGATGAGAGGAGGACCGGCCATGGAGCAGTACCTATATCGACTGCCCTGGGCGTCGCTCGCCCGCCAAGGCCGGTATCCCGCCTGACCTTCGCCGAGTGACGCCGCACGTTCCATGCGGCTCTACCCCAACGGCAAGAGGGACCTCGCTCAGACCGAGGACGTTCCGGGTTCGAATCCCGGGAGCCGCACGCATGCCCCCGTAGTCCAACGGTAGAGACGGCAGCATGAGGTGCTGTGCGATGCAGGTTCGAATCCTGCCGGGGGTACGACGCGAGCCAAAGAGCTCGCCCCAGGGGCGGCGCCGAAGTTCGGAGAGTCGGGACCGGCTGTAACCCGGTTGCCTCGCGCTGAGTGGGTTCGAATCCCACCCGCCCCACCATCACGCCCGGGGGAGTGGGAAGTCCATTGGCGGGGCCGGCACGCCTCCGCGTAGGTCTTCCATTCGTTTGCGCAGGTCTTTCATGCGGTCGCGGAGCTTGTCGAAGTCCGGCGGGTCGGTGATGTGGGTGGCGGTACGGGTGTCACCGTCTCTCGGGCCGCCGATCATGACGGTGTCGCCGACCTTGACGGACTCCTTGCGGATAGTGGTGTCGGAGGTGAGGGCCCAGGTCCAGGTGGTGCCGTCCGAACTGTGCACTGTGATGGACGAGTCCGATTTCTGGGTGACCGTGCCGGTCTGCCACGTGTAGACGCGGGTCTTGCCGTCGGCGTCTCTCATGACCGACTCGCCGTGCACCACGGCTGGGGGTTCGGCGGGCGCTTGGACCGGGGCGGGCGATGGGTCGGCGGCGGATGCTGCGGCGGCGCCAGTGCCCAGGGCTCCGATTGCCACGGCTGCTCCGGCTAGCAGGATGAGCGGTTTCATCTTGGTCCTTCCGTTGGCCTGTTGCCGGAATCGTGCTTTGGCGCGGCTAACACGGAGGTAACACGCTTCACGTTATTCAGGAGTTATGCCGGGGCCGTGATGCTTGGGCTGACGGAGGTCGTGATGCGGGTTTTGGTTGTGGAGGACCAGGCGGATCTGGTGGAGATCCTCCTTGAAGGGTTGCGCGCGGCGGGGATGGCGGTGGATTCGGCGTTCGGGGGTGTTCAGGCACTGGAGTTGCTCGCGGTGAACGAGTACGACGTGGTGGTGCTCGACCGGGATCTGCCCGACGTTCACGGCGACGAGGTGTGCCGGGAGCTGATCGAGAGTGCGGCGCTGACCCGGGTGTTGATGCTCACTGCCGCCGGCGCGGTCGATGACCGGGTCGAGGGGTTGAGCATCGGGGCCGACGACTATCTGGCCAAACCGTTCGACTTCGCGGAGCTGGTGGCCCGGATCAGGGCGCTGGGCCGGCGGGCGCGGCCTCCGATTCCGCCGGTGCTGGTCGACGGTGATCTCGTGATGGACACCGCGCGGCGGGTGGCGACGCGGGGTGGGCGGCCGTTGCCGCTGACGGCGAAGGAGTTCGGTGTGCTGGAGGTCTTGCTGGGGGCGGACGGCGCGGTCGTCACCTCAGAGCAGCTGCTCGAACGGGTTTGGGACGAGCACACCGATCCGTTCACCAACACCGTCCGGGTCACGATGATGCGGTTGCGCCGGAAGCTCGGTGAGCCCGGTGTTGTGGCGACACTGCCGGGCGTCGGCTACCGGATCGCCCGCTGATGAGCATCCGGCTGCGGTTGACCGCGCTCTACGGCGGGTTGTTCGTGGCGGTGGGGGCGTTGCTCGTCGCCATCACGTACGGCTTGTTCGCGAGCAGGTTGAAGGCGGCGGGGCCGCGTGTGCCTGATCTTGGGCGGCTGCCGGGCCCGCCGTTCGGGCGGGAGGGCTTGGGAGATCCGCAGCGGGTGCTCGACGAGGCGCTCGCGCGGCAGCGGGACGAGGCGCTCGACCAGCTCCTCACCCAGTCGCTCGTCGCGCTGGCGATCGTGTCGGTGATCGCGGTCGTGCTGGGCTGGATGGTGGCCGGTCACGCGCTGCGGCCGCTGCGGGAGATCACCGCGACCGCGCGCCGGTTGTCGACCGACAATCTGGATGAACGCATCGAGCTGGGCGGGCCCCGCGACGAGATCAAGGAGCTGGCCGACACGTTCGACGCCATGCTCGCCCGGCTTGCCGCCGCGTTCGAGGCGCAGCGGCGGTTCGTCGCAAACGCCTCGCACGAGCTGCGGACGCCGCTGACCGTCCAGCGCGCTGCCGTGGACGTGGCGCTCGCCGATCCGGAGCCGTCGCTGCGTTCGCTGACGGCCATGGCGGTACGGATCCGCGCCGCGACCCAACGGCACGAGCGCCTCATCGCCAGTCTTTTGACGCTCGCCCGCAGCGAACGAGGTGTCGAGCACTACGAGGACGTTGATTTCGCCGAGACCGTGCAGACCGTTCTTGTCGGGACGAACACGCGGGATCTGAAGGTCGTTCCCCGGCTGCGGCCTGCCCATGTGCGCGGCGATCCGGCGTTGCTCGAACGGCTGGCCGTCAACCTGCTGGACAACGCCGTCCGCCACAACACGCCCGACGGATGGATCGAGCTCAGCGTCCGTTCCGAGGAGGGGGTGGTGACTTTGCGCGTCGCCAACAGCGGCCCCGTCGTGCCCCAGGAGGTCGAGATGCTCTTCGAGCCGTTCCGCAGGCGGCGATCGGCTGGCGGGCATGGGCTCGGCCTCTCCATCGTCGCCGCCATCGCCGCAGCTCACGGCGGTACCCACGCGGCGTTCGCCCGTCCCGAAGGCGGCCTTGAGGTCACCGTCAGCCTCCCGGCGCATGTTCCCGGTCGAGCGACCGCCCATCTGCTCGCGGCAGGGGTTTCGGCTCGTTCTCAACCAGGGTGAGGATGCATGCGACGGCGAGCAGCATCCCGGCGATCGCGCCGAACATGTGGACCAGAGTGCTGAAACCGTTCGTTCCGCCGCTGAACAGACCCCACGAGAAGAGATGTCCAGCGCCGACCCACGCCGCTGCCACCGCTCCCACCATCCGCCCGGAGCCGCGGCGGTGGACCAAGGCCAGGGCACCCAGCGCGCCCGCGAAGGCCAGCGGCCCGCCGATGGCGACGAACGTCTTCTGCGCAGCCGTCTCGAACCTCGGGTCGCCGCCCAGGTCGCCGCCGCTGAACGCCCACACGATCTGCATCACGCCGACCACCGCGGCGACCAGCGCCGCCCCGTTCACGAACAACACCTGAACCGAACGCGTCGCCCCCGGCCGGAGATCCCTGGCCGCCATGCGGAACACCTGCGGCCAGCGCGCCCGGGCGTGCAGCACGAACGCCCCCATCAGAGTGATCGCCTGGATGGTGAAGCCGCCGTAGACCACGGCGAACACCCAGCCGGCCATGTCGCCGGTGTCCTCGTTGTCCGGCAGCGGCGAGCCGCCGGCGACCGCCTGAACGGCCATCCCTAGCGGGAGACCCAGCACGATCGGCGCGTAACAGAACGCCAGCCGGACGTTCCAGAAACGCCGGTCGGCGGTGTGGGGCAAGATCGTCATGGGTCCCAGGCTCGCCGCGTGGCCTCCGCCCTGCCTCCCGCCCGGAGGGGAACCTCCTCCCCTCCACGGGGGAGGAGGTTCACGGGGCGTTCGTCGTCGCTGAGAGCTCGCCGTTCTGGTTCTCACCCCAGGCGAAGAGATAGCGGGAGCCAGGTACGGGGGCGACCCGGAGGTAGCCGGAGATGGGGACCTGCACGGCGGTCCAGGTCTTGCCCACCAGGCGGTAGAGGGTGCTGTTGCCGGCGGCCCAGTACGTGCCGTCGCCCGCCACGACGGGGTTGGCCGGAATGGACGTGGCGGGATCGCTGAGCTCATCCCATGAAGAGCCGTTCCAGCGCAGCTGGTGGTGGATGGTGCTGTTCCGCTTCCTGAACTGGATCACTGGCCCTTCGAGGTCGTAGATGGAGTGGTCCCAGGTGCCCCGGTAGGCGTCAGGGACGGGGACCGCCACCCACGCGGTGCCGGTCCAGCGGTGAACGATCGGCAGGCCGTCGTCGGTGCCCGTACGGGAAACGGCCCACATCCCGTCGGTGGTGGCGGCGTAGTAGTGGTCGGCCGAGTAGTGGAGGTCGCCCGGCAGCCGCTCGAAGGTGGTCCAGGAACTGCCGTTCCAGTGAGAGATCTTGTCCTCGTTGAACACGTACAGGTCTCCGTTGGCCGCCTGCTGGACGAAGTTGATGTGCCGGCCGCCCAGTGAATGCGATGTCCACGTACCGTCGGCGAAGCGGTGGAGGGCGGTACGGTCGCGGAGCCAGAGGCCCTTCGCGTCGGCCCACATCTCCGCGCTCACCAGAGTCGACGGCGAGGTGACCTGGCTCCATTTCGTGCCGTCCCAATGGGCCAGATATGCGGTGCGGTCCCGGTAACCGACGAAACCGGAAGCCCAGACGTTATCCGGGGTGACGGCCTCGACATTGGTGATCTCACCCTCCCCGCTGATGCCGGGCGGGGAGTGGCTCTTCCAGGACGTCCCGGTCCACTGCTGGAGCAGCGGCTTGGCGCCGATGTCAACCAGCGTGATGGGCGGGCGGATCAGGTCTCCGGGGATGCCGACGTACACCTTGCCCTGGCCGCCGGCGGCCCAGGCCTCCTTGGCGCCGACAGGCTCCACGTCCCTGAAGTTGCGGTCCGGCCAGGACCAGTTGAGCGGGGCCGGACGCCATACGTCGTCCGCATGCGCGGCGCTCGCCGAGCCGACTGCCGTCACCACCACCACCGACGCCGCCGCCGTGAGTGTGCCAGTAAATACTGTCATGATTCGCATGGTGGTCAGTGTCGGGCATGCGGAGGTGGAGATCCAGACCTCATTCCGCCCGATCGGCATGGGCTCCACCGGCCATTAACACGAAGTTCATTCGCGGTCACGCTCCGCTGGTCCGCGCGTTCGCGCAGGTCATTGATCGTCGGTGTGGTGATCTCACGAACGTGATCCATGCAGCTGGGCAAGTCGTGACATTTGCCCGCAAACTGCGCAATGCGACCGTCCCTTCTGACCCGCCGTCCCCGCACATGACCGGGGTCCCCCTCCCGGCCGGGGCGCGGGCAGAAGGAGAGACTCGTGAAACGAGTCACGGCATTCGCGCTGTCCACGGTGACAGCGCTCTGTCTCACCGCCGGACTGGCAACGCCGGCGGACGCCACCCCGCCCAACATCCCCTCCGCGAGCACCGCCGCGTCCGAGCTGGCGGCGCTCACGGTCGCGGCCGAGTCACACGAATCCACCTACGACCGCGACCTGTTCCCGCACTGGGTCACGATCTCCGGCGCCTGCAACACCCGCGAGACCGTGCTCAAGCGCGACGGCGTCAACGTCGTCGTGAACTCCAGCTGTGCCGCGACGTCCGGCAGATGGTCGTCTCCCTATGACGGCGCCACCTGGACCGCCGCGTCCGACGTCGACATCGACCACATGGTCGCCCTCGCCGAGGCCTGGCGTTCGGGTGCGTGGGCATGGACGACGTCCAAGCGCCAGTCGTTCGCCAACGACCTCACGAACGCCCAGCTCTGGGCGGTCACCGACAACGTCAACCAGGCCAAGGGCGACAAGGACGCGGCCGAGTGGAAGCCGCCGCTCACCTCGTTCCACTGCACCTACGCCAGGGCGTTCATCGATGTGAAGTACGAGTGGGGCCTCTCGGTCGACAGCGCCGAGAAGTCGGCGCTGAGCAGCATGCTCGGCCGCTGCTGACTCTCCCGTTCGACGGCCGCCGCCCCGCACGGGGCGGCGGCCGCCGGGACGCGACTCTGGGAAGATCGTGGCCAACGAGCGCGAGGAGTGCGTATGGAGAACTCGTCGATCACCACGGGGCTGCGGCATGCCTTCAGTTACGAGGTGCCTCCGAACCGGACCGTGCCACATCTGTACCCGGAGGCGCCCGAGTTCGTGCCGATGCCGGAGGTGTTCGCGACGGGCTTCCTGGTCGGGCTGCTGGAGTGGACGTGCGTGCAGTTGCTCAAACCGCACCTGGACTGGCCGGCCGAGCAGAGCGTCGGAACCCATATCTCGATCTCGCATGAGGCCGCGACGCCGCCTGGCTTGGTGGTGACCGCCGAAGTCGAGCTGACGGAGGTCGACGGTCGCCGGTTGCGGTTCGAGGTGCGGGCGCACGACGGTGTCGACACCATCGCGCGGGGTACGCATGAGCGGTTCCTGATCGACACCGAACGGTTCGTGCAACGCGCGGCCGCCAAGGCGCAATGAGATCCGCCGACATTCTCGTCGGCACATCATGTGATTGCGGATAGAACGAGGCGTCGCGCGCTGCCGGTACGCTCGCCGGGATGAGAGCGCCGGCGCAGAAGGCCACGGACACCCCGGACACCTCGGAGGCCTCACCTCGGGGATTCGCCGTTCTGCTGGCCGTCGCCAACCTGGGGTTGTGGATCCCGCTGATCCCGCCCGTCCTGGTGACGCTGCACCTTCGGCTGGAAGATCTCGACGCGGCGAACAAGGAACGCAACGCGGGCATCGTGCTGGGCGTCGGCGCGTTCCTCGCCCTGGTGGGCAACCCGCTCGCTGGACGGTTGTCGGATCGTACGGCTTCCCGCTTCGGCCGCCGCCGTCCCTGGCTCATCGGTGGCATGGCCGGCGGCACGGCCGGGATCGCCGTCGTCGCGCTGGTGCCGTCACTGCCCGCGATCCTGCTGGGCTGGTGCCTGGCACAACTCTCGTTCAACGCCACGCTGGCCGCGCTCGCCGCGACCATCCCCGACCATGTGCCGGTGGAACGGCGCGGTTCCATGTCGGGCATCCTCGGCTTCAGCCAGATCATCGCCATCGCCGCCGGTGTGGGCCTCGTCGCGGCACTGCCGGGCATCGCGGCGAAGTTCCTGGTGCCCGCCGTCCTCGGCACGGTGCTCGTCACCACGTTCGCCCTGCTGCTGCCCGACCGCCGCCTCGCCGAGCCTGCCACGCCCTTCTCGCTCCGGGAATTCGCCGGCACGTTCTGGGTGAACCCCCGCAACCACCCCGACTTCGGCTATGCCTGGCTCACCCGCTTCCTGGTCTCATTCGGTGTGTTCGCGCCTCTGACCTACCTGGCGTTCTTCCTGCCCGACCGTGTCGGCATCGCTGAGGACGACGTGGACAAGACAGTGGCGCTGCTGGTCGTCATCGCCCTCGGCTGCACCGCGGTCACCTCGGTCCTGGGCGGCTGGCTCTCCGACAGGGCCGGGCGCCGCAAACCGTTCGTGATCGGGTCCGGCGTCGTGCTGGCCGCCGGCATCGGCCTGCTGGCCCCCGCGACGAGCCTGCCCCAGGTGATCGCCGCTCAGATCGTCCTCGGCATCGCGGGCGGCATGTTCCTCGCCGTGGACATGGCCTTGATCACCCAGGTGCTGCCCGATCCGGAGACCACGGCCAAGGACCTGGGCGTCATCAACATCGCCAACACCCTGCCGCAGTCGCTCGCCCCCGCCGCCGCGCCCCTCTTCCTGGCCATCGGCGACGACAAGAACTACCCGGCCTTCTACGGCTTCGCCGCCCTCTGCGCCTTGGCCGGAGCCGTCTTCGTCACCCGCATCAAAGGCGTCCGCTGACCGCCAACCCGGTCAGCTGGCCATGTTGGTTCCTTGAGGGTCAGGCTGTTCGCCATGTCTTTCGGGGCTTGTTGTGCATGCGCCCGGGGACGCCGGGGCGCTGCTGCCAGGGGTGCGGGCCCGTGGGCGGGCGGTAGCCGACGCCCAGCGCGTCCAGGCGGGAGTAGTGCGCCGCGTTCATCCGGCGGTCGAAGTCCTCGAAGTCGCGTTCATCCGGCTCGGGCAGGTGTGACCAGGCCACTTCGGCGAACGCCACGAGGCGGGGGAACGCCTGGTAGTCGAGGCGGCCGCGGTCCTCGACGACTTCGGTCCACAGATTCGCCTGGGTACCGATGACATGACTCGCCTCGGGTGTCCCGGCGAGGCTGGGCGGTACGGGCTCGAAGCGGTAGACGTCCTCCAGCGTGTGCACCCAGCCGAACGGCACGGGCTCGTCTGGCCCAGGTGCCTGTACGTGGTCGAGGTAGACCTCTTGCTGTGGGCACATCACCACGTCGTGGCCCGCCTTGGCGGCCGCGATGCCTCCCCTGTACCAACGCCAGCAGGTGACCGTGGCGCCCTCCGCCAAGCCGCCCTCCAGGATCTCGTCCCAGCCGACAAGGCGGCGCCCGCGTTCGGCGAGCCAGCCGTCGAAGTGACGGATGATCCAGGACTGGAGTTCGTTCTCGTCCTTGAGCCCCAGCTCACGGATGCGTTCCTGGGCCGTGGGCGAAGCACGCCATTGGTCTTTGACGCACTCGTCACCGCCGATGTGAACGAACCGGCTGGGGAAGATGTCGAGCACTTCTTCCAGGACACCCTCGTAGAAACGCAGCATGGCCTCCGTGGGGGCCAGCACGTTGGGATTGATGCCCCAGTCGGTCTTCACCCCCAGTGCCGAGGTGTCGATGACGTCACTGTTGCCCAGCTCGGGATAGGCAGCGATGGCCGCTTGTGAATGGCCGGGCAGGTCGACCTCAGGAACGACGGTGACATGCCGCTCCGCTGCATATGCAACGATCTCGCGCAGGTCGTCCTGGCTGTAGAAGCCGCCATGCGGCCGTTCGTCCCACATCACCGGCTCGCCCCAGCCCATGCGGGTACGTGGACGCCAGGCGCCGACCTCGGTCAGCCGTGGGTAACGTTCGATCTCGACACGCCACCCTTGGTCATCGGTCAGATGCAGGTGCAGGACGTTGAGTTTGTGCGCCGAGAGCAGGTCGACATAGCGCATCACGTCGTCCTTGGGCAGGAAATGCCGCGCGACGTCGAGCATGAACCCCCGCCAGGCGAACCGTGGCGCGTCCTCGACGACCACGTAGGGCACGCTGACCGGCTCGCTCTCGATGGCTGCACGACGAAAGGCATCAGGGCCTTTCAGCTGCCGCAGACTCTGACGTCCCCAGTGGATTCCGGCCTCGTCCCCGCCCACGATGTCGACTCCGTTGGAAGAGACAGTCAGCCGATAGGCCTCCGGCCCGAGAGCGGGATCGACGCTGGTACGCACCTCTCCCAGCGGGCCCTCACCTCCGGTCCGGACAAGACGACGCGGGGCAGGGATCAGATTCGGCTCTCCGGTCATCGCTGCTCTCCACGGTTCTGGTGCTGCTCGGGCAGATGGCTGTCGGGGTGAACCCACAACAGCACATGGTCCAGCTCGGCGGATTCCCTCTCGTGCTGAAAGAACGAAAGGATCTCCTGGTCCGAGTGGCGCAGGCTGAAATGAGTCAGAACGAACTGCGTTTCCGGGTGCGCCTCGACGATGGGCTTGAGGCGGCTCCACACGGTGTGCCCGACGCGGTTCGCGCGTTCCAGTTCGGTGTCGTGGAGGAACGTGCACTCGGTGATGACGACCGGGTAGTCGAAAAGCCACGGATTCCGGTCGAACACGTTCACATGAGTATCACCGAGGAACGCGAACAGCGGCCGGCGAATCTCCTCCTCGACGGCCACGCCTTCCTTGCGCTTCTGCGCCATGACCCGGCCGAACTCGCCGCTCCGGCCTTCCTGCGCCAACGACCTCCGCAGCTCCTCGAACTCCGGCCGCAGCGCCTTGCGCCGTTCCGAGAACGCGTAGCCGACACACGGCACCTTGTGCTCGCACTCGACCACCCGCACATGGTGTCCGCGGCGGCCGAAGACGAACTCGTCATCCTGACGTACACCGTTCAAGCTGTGGCTCTCCGCCAGGGCCGGGTCGTAGCTCGCCCCGTGATTCAGCTCGGCGGACGCCCGCAGATAGGACTCCACGTACGGCACCGCCTTGTCCGGCAGATAAACGGCCGCCCCAGACGCAAGGAAGTCGAGGTCCTTGGAATGGTCGTGGTGCGTATGGGTCAGGAAGACCGTGTCGACCTGCCGCCCTTCGCACAATCCCGCGTCCAGGCTGCACCGGAGTTCAGGGATGTGGAAGAAGGTCTTGTCGTTCGCGCGGGAGTAGCCGGTGAGAGTGAGTTCGGTCCCCGGTATTCGCCACGTCTTCCACTGGCGGAACGGGTGACCCTTGTCCAGCAGTTCAGGAAGCCGCGTCATCGGGGCCGTCCTCTCAGCACCGTCGTCGACGGCGTCCCTAGCGCCCTGATCAATTCGCGCCGATCGTAGCGACCACCCACCGAACGTACGACCGGATTTCCCTGCCGGTCGTCACCGGCACCGGCGACGGTCGTCACGGCACCGGCTTGCCGTGGGCCGGTGTCTGAACTAATGTCTGGACACGTGTCCGGTATTCAACGACAGCTCATCCATGAGTCCACGCGGCGGCGGCTCACCGATCGGCAGGCCGACACCGTGCGGCGGCTCACGGACGCGGCGGTGGAGGAGGTGCGGGAGACCGGGTACGAGGGTCTGACCGTGCGGAACGTCGCCAAGCGGGCGGGGGTCGCCCCGGCCACGGCCTATACCTACTTCGCCTCCAAGAACCACCTGATCACCGAGGTGTTCTGGCGGCGGTTGAGCGCGCTGGAGCCCGTCTCGCCGGGGGGTGCCGTGGAGGGCTCGGCGAAGGAGCGCGTGGGCGCGGTGCTCCGGGAGATCGCGCTGCTGGTCTCGGACGAACCCGAGCTCGCGGCGGCGTGCACGACCTCGATGCTCGGCACCGATCCCGACGTCAAGGAGCTGCGGTTCAAGATCGGCATGGCGATCCGGGAGCGGCTCCAGGCTGCCCTGGGCGAGGACGCCGACGACAAGGTGGTAGGCGCGCTTGAGCTGGCCTACGCGGGTGCGCTGGTGCACGCGGGCATGGGCTACACCTCGTACGCCCGCATGGCTGACCGGCTGGCCGAGATGGCCGAACTCATATTGCCGAACTCTGAATGAGGTGACGGCTGTGGGGCGTTCCCCCGAGTTTTCTTACAGCCCTTACGACTACGCCATTCACGAGAATCCCTACCCGACGTACGCCAGGTTGAGGGACGAGGCCCCTCTCTACAGGAACGAGGAGCTGGGCTTCTGGGCCCTTTCGCGGCATGCGGATGTGGCGGCGGCCTTCAGGGACTACACGACGTTCTCCAGCACCAACGGCGTCTCGCTGGAGCCGAGTGCCTGGGGCCCGCATGCCCATAAGACGATGTCGTTCCTGGCGTTGGACCCACCTCGGCATACCCGGATGCGGGCCCTGGTCTCCAGAGGCTTCACACCCAGGAGGATCAAGGAGCTCGAAGACGGGATCCTGGAGCTGACGCGGCGTTATCTCGATCCACTGGTGGAGGCGGGTGAGGGCGACTTCATCGAGGCGTTCGCCGGCAAACTCCCCATGGACGTCATCTCCCAGATGATGGGCGTCCCGGAGGCTGATCGGGCCGAGATACGGCGGCTGGCCGACCTGGTGGTGCATCGGGAAGACGGGCTCAACGACGTACCGCCTGCCGGGATGGACGCCGCGCTCACCCTGGCGGGCTACTACGAGCAGATGGTCGCGGAACGCAGGAAGCGCCCGGCCGGGGACTTGACGTCGGCGCTCCTGGACGCGGAGATCGACGGGGACCGGCTGGAGGATCGCGAGATCATCGCGTTCCTCTTCCTGATGGTCGTGGCAGGCAACGAGACCACGACGAAGCTCCTCGCCAACGCCCTCTACTGGGGCTGGCGCAATCCGGGGGAGTCACGCAAGGCCCTGGGCGACGCGGGACGGGTCGAGGACTGGATCGAGGAGACGCTGCGCTACGACACGTCCAGCCAGATGCTCGCGCGGACCGTCGCGCAGGAGACCACCTGGCACGGGCAGACGATTCCGGCGGGGGAGCGCATGTTGCTCCTCGTCGGATCGGCCAACCGCGATCCAAGGGTCTTCGCCAAAGCGGACGCGTACGACATCGACCAGGACACCTCGCAGCTCATCAGCTTCGGCGGCGGACGGCACTTCTGCCTCGGCGCCAACCTGGCGCGGCTGGAGGCGCGCATCGCGCTGACCGAGTTCGTCCGGCAGGTGTCGGAGTACGAGGTGGACGGCGACCGGGCCCAGCGCGTGCATTCGGTGAACGTCCGGGGATTCGCGACCTTGCCCGTACGGCTGGAGAGGCGGCGGTAGTGCCCAGATTCGAACCACATCCCGAGCGGCGTCCGGCGCTGGTGGCCGGGGCGTCGTCAGGCATCGGCGCGGCCACGGCGACCGCGCTGGCGATGGCCGGGCATCCGGTGGCGGTCGGCGCACGTCGTGCCGACAAGTGCGAGGAACTGGCGGCGACGATCCAGGCGGGCGGGGGAGAGGCGTTCGCGCATCCCCTGGACGTGGGCGACTCCGGCTCCGTCAAGGCGTTCGTGGCGGCGGCGCAGGACGCGCTCGGGCCGATCGAGGTCGTCGTGTCGGGTGCGGGCGATCTGGCCGCCGACCGGATCCACGAACTGGACCCCGACGGGTTCCTCGCGCAGGTGCAGGTGCATCTGGTGGGCGCTCACCGGCTGGTGTCGCAGCTCGTACCCGGGATGGTCGCCCGGCGCCGCGGAGACGTCGTCTTCATCTCCTCCGATGTCGTACGGGCGCCACGGCCGCGGATGGGCGCGTACGTCGCCGCGAAGAACGGCGTCGAGGGCATGGCGCGGGCCATGCAGATGGAGCTGGAGGGCACCGGCGTACGGGCGTCGATCGTCCGGCCCGGGCCCACCGCTACCGGGATGGGCATGGGCTGGGACGCCGAGACGACAGGCGTGGTGCTGGAGGAATGGGTCAAGTGGGGCCTGGCCCGGCATCCGTACTTCCTGCGCCCGTCTGATGTCGCAGCCGCCGTGGCCGCAGTGGTGGGGACGCCGCGCGGCGCGCATCTGTCACTCGTCGAAGTCCAGCCCGAGGCACCCGTGGAAGTCCAGCCCGAGGCACCTGTGGAGAAGTCATGACGATCCCTGCCGTGTCCGGCGGTCCCGATCACCTGGACGAGCTGCGCTCGGACCCCATCGCGTTGATGCGCCGTGTACGTGAGGAGTGCGGCGACGTGGGCGAGTTCCGGCTCGCGGACCGCCGCGTCGTGCTGCTGTCGGGCGAGGAGGCGAACGAGTTCTTCTTCCGTGCCCCGGACGAGGAGCTCGACCAGGCCGAGGCGTACCCGTTCATGACCCCGATCTTCGGTGAGGGCGTCGTCTTCGACGCGACCCCGGAGGAACGCAGGGAGGCGCTGCACAACCAGGCGCTCAAGGGCTCGTTCCTCAAGGGCCACGCCGCGACGATCGCCGCCGAGGTGGACGGGATGGTCGCCGGGTGGGGTGCGGAAGGGGAGATCGACCTGCTCGACTGGTTCGCCGAGCTGACCATCTACACCTCGTCCGCCTGCCTGATCGGCAAGAAGTTCCGCGAGCAGCTCGACCGGCGGTTCGCCGAGCTCTACCACGATCTCGAACGCGGCACCGACGCGATCGCCTACGTCGATCCGTACGCGCCGATCGAGAGCTTCCGCAAGCGCGACGAGGCGCGGGCGGCACTCGTCGAGCTCGTGCAAGGGATCATGAACGGGCGGCCTCCGAAACCCCCGAAGGAGGACCGCGACCTGCTCGACGTGCTCATGTCCATCAGGAACGAGGACGGCACGCCGCGTTTCAGCGCCGACCAGGTGACCGGGATGTTCATCTCGATGATGTTCGCCGGGCACCACACCACGTCCGGGACCGCCGCGTGGACGCTGATCGAGCTCCTGCGCCACCCGGACGTGCTGACCGGCGTGGTCGGCGAATTGGACGACCTCTACGCCGACGGCAGCGAGGTGAGCTTCCAGGCGCTGCGCGAGATCCCGAGGCTGGAGTCGGCGATCAAGGAGGCGCTGCGGCTGCATCCGCCGCTGATCCTGCTGCTGCGGGTGGCCAAGTCCGACCAGGAGGTGCTCGGCCACCGCATCCCCGAGGGCACGATGGTCGGCTGCAGCCTGGCCGTCTCCAACCGGATCCCTGAGGACTTCCCCGCGCCGGACGCCTTCCGGCCCGAGCGCTACGCCAAGCCGCGCGAGGAGGACCTCGCGCACCGCTGGACGTGGGTGCCGTTCGGCGCGGGACGGCACCGCTGCGTCGGCGCCAACTTCGCGATGATCCAGCTGAAGGCGATCTTCTCGGTGTTGCTGCGTGACTGGGAGTTCGAGCTCGCCCAGCCGTCGGAGACGTACCGCAACGACCACTCCAAGATGGTCGTCCAGCTCGCGCAGCCGTGCGCCGTCCGCTACCGCCGCAGGAGGCGGCCGTGAAGGTCGAGGCGGACCTCGATCTGTGCCAGGGCCATGCGATGTGCGAGTTGGAGGCGCCTGACGTCTTCGAGGTGCCGCCCAAAGGCAAAGTCCGCGTCCTGAACGCCGAGCCGCCCGATGACCTGCGCGATGAGGTCACCGCCGCGGTCCGTTACTGCCCCACCCAGGCGCTCAAACTGAAGGAGACTCAGTGAACGGAGACTCAGTGAGTGGCTTTCCGCGTGAGGAGCTCGAGGACATGGTCCAGCACTGGCTGGACACCAACCGGCGCTGTGAGGAGCTCGGCGACTGGCGCCCGCTGGCCGAGCTCTACACCGTGGACGCCACGTACGGCTGGAACATCGGCCCCAACCAGGACTTCATGGCCGTCGGCCGCGACGAGATCCGCGATCTGGCCCTCGGATCGGAGATGGGCGGCCTGGACGGCTGGTCCTACCCGTACCAGAGCATCTTGATCGACGACCGCAAGGGCGAGGT
The DNA here is from genome assembly GCF_044326415.1 of Actinomadura sp. 6N118. NCBI lineage: Bacteria > Bacillati > Actinomycetota > Actinomycetes > Streptosporangiales > Thermomonosporaceae > Actinomadura > Actinomadura sp. 6N118. Next base: position 72,895 of record NZ_JBIRAZ010000015.1, read on the forward strand.
GGTCGGCTTCTGGAAGCAGGTGGCGGACGCCGAGCGGCCGGACGGGAGCCCGTACGAGGTGGCGGGGATCGGCGGCAGCTGGTTCCGGTACGCGGGCGACCGGCAGTGGTCGTGGCAGCGCGACTGGTTCGACCTCGGCAACGTCACCTCGTTGTTCGTGGAGATGATGAAGGCCGAGGTGCTGTCGGAGGGGATGAAGCGGCGGCTCGACCGGGCCGCCTCGGGCGAGCCGATCCCCGGCTATTACAAACGCGGCGAGAGCCCGGCACCCCTTTGGTGATCGGCACCCCTCTGGTGAAGCGCAGCGGGCTGCGGCAAAGCCCGCCGGAGACACGGCCTGAGCGCCCTCAGCACCCTCAGATCTGGCCTTCGGGCTTCTTCGGGATCGTGGCCGTGATCGCCTTGCCGAACTCGATCAGCACGTCCCCGGGCGGGGCGTACTTGGCGGGCACCGTCACCTCGACGTAGGCCTGGCGGGCGACCGCCGTCCAGGTCACCGGACGGTTCGCCGGCTGCCCGAACCAGTCGACCCCGTTGATCGTCTGCAGCCGGGAGACGGGCGTCAACGCGGCGGGCCGCGGCACGCCGCAGCGCAGCGCGATCGCGGGAGAGCCCCAGGCGGCGGTCAGCGGCGAGCCCGGCTCGGTGTCGCGGCGGGAGAGACCGTTGACCTTCTCCGGCAGCCGCAGGCCCTCGCAGAGCCGGGTGGTCGCGGCGTCCGGGCTCGGCGGCGGCACCTGGACCGCGCCGTCCCCGCACCCGGCCACCGTGAGGGAGGTGACACCGAGCAGAGCGAGGGAGGTGACACCTCGCAGAGCGAGGGGACGGCGGTGAAGCACAGAGCGGTGAGGCACTGAGGCGTGACCGTCAGATGTGCACGATCGGGCAGGTGAGCGTCCGGGTGATCCCTTCGACCGCCTGGATCTGGGCGACGACGAGCTTGCCCAGCTCGTCGACATTGTTGGCCTCCGCTCGGACGATCACGTCGTACGGCCCTGTCACGTCCTCCGCCATCTTGACGCCCGAGATTCCTGCGATCTCGCGGGCCACGGCGGCAGCCTTGCCTACCTCGGTCTGGATGAGGATGTAGGCCTGCACCATCACGTCCTCCCCGGGCGGAGAAATAGCCGTCAGAAACTCACCGTATCGTGTTACGCGGCGCAACGGGGGTCCGGGGGGCGATCAAGCGTGGCTTGTCCCCTGTGCGGGTGGCCGTGGGGGAGAACGGAAGTCGGAGGCGATGGAGACCATCGGGGCGCTGGGCGAGTTCGGGCTGATCGCCCGGCTGACGCGGCGGTTGCCGCAGGGCCCGGCGGTCGCGCTGGGGCCCGGTGACGACGCGGCGGTGGTCAGGGCACCGGACGGGCGCGTGGTGGCGACCACCGATCTGCTCGTCGAGGGACGGCATTTCCGCCTTGACTGGTCCGGTCCGTACGACATCGGCCGTAAGGCCGCCTCGCAGAACCTCGCCGACGTCGTCGCCATGGGCGCGCGGCCGACCGCGCTGCTGATCGGTCTCGCCCTGCCGGCGGACACGTCCGTGGAATGGGCTGAGCGGCTCTACGACGGCCTCGCGGACGAGTGTGCACGGACTGGGGCCTCAGTGGCCGGTGGTGACGTCGTGGGAGCGTCTGAGATCACGATCGCGGTCACGGCGCTCGGCGATCTGGGCGGCGAGGTGCCCTTGACCCGTTCCGGCGCCCAGCCGGGCGAGATCGTCGCCGTACGCGGCCGGATCGGCTACTCGTCGGCGGGCCTGGACCTGCTGTCCGCCGGGCTCGACGGCCCGGCCGAGTTGATGGAGGCGCACCGGCGCCCGCAGCCCCCGTACGAGGCGGGGCAGGAGGCGCGGGCGCTGGGCGCGACGGCCTTGATGGACGTGAGCGACGGGCTGCTTCAGGACCTCGGTCACATCGCGACGGCGAGCGGCGTGCGGATCGAGGTGGAGAGCGCCGCCGTGCCGGTGGCGGACGTGCTCGGCCCGGACGGGCGCCGTGCCGGTGGCGGACGTGCTCGGCCCGGACGGGCTCCGGCACGCACTGACGGGCGGCGAGGACCACGCCTTCGCCGCCACGTTCCCCGCCGGGACCGTCCTCCCGCCCGCCTGGAGCGTCATCGGCCACGTCACGGAAGGTGACGGCGTGGCCGTGGACGGACGGCGCCACGGGCCTGCCGGTTGGGACCACTTCCGCAGGTGAGCCCGGGTGACACCGCCTGTCGCGGGGGCCACCCTTTTGCCGTTCCGGTAGGCATGTTTGGTACTGATTTGGTATACCTTCCTGTGATCGAAGAGGGATGGGATGGGACGACACACCAAGCCGCAGCAGCCGGATGAGGAGGGAGCCCATCCGGCTCCGCCGTTGGCCGCGCCGCACGGTCCGGGGACACCGTCCGCCTCCCCAGGTCAGGCCGGAACGCCGCCGCGCGCCGGGTTTCCCCTGCCACCCGGCAAGCCGCCTGTACCGCCCACTGGGCCTCCCGCGGTGGCCCGCCCCGTCTCGCCCGACGTGACCGTTCCGGACGTCAGCGCGCTCTACAAGACCCGAGGGCCGTCCCCGGGGCCCGCGACGGACCGTCCGGCCGCCGGCGCCCGCCCGCCCGCGACAGGCAGGCCCGACGTCCCGGTGCCCGTGGCCGGTGCGCCCCGACCGCCGGAAGGCGGCAAGTCGGCCGAAGAGAAGACCTCCGGGTGGCGCCCGTCCAAGAAGCTCGTCGTCACCCCGCTCCTGCCCGTCACCGCGCTGGTGATCGCAGTCGGCGTCGTCGCGTACGCGGGGAGCACCTCGCAGATCTCCCTCAACTTCGGCGGCGGCGCCCACGAGCCGGTCGACCCCAAGGACGGCCAGGTCTCCGAACGCGGTCAGGGCGGCCGGACCAGCCGCGCCGCGCGGGCGTCGGGACTCGTCGTGGCGTTCCGTCCGGGCAGCCCGACTCCGAGCGGGTTCCGGGGCACCGTCACCATCGGCAACAAGGGCAGCCGGCCGGTGAACGACTGGGCGATCGCGTTCAAGATCCCGAACGTCACGTTCGTCTCCGCGACCGGGGGGACCGTCGTGGAGACCGGGCCCCGGCTCTTCGTCCGCAAGGCGCCCGGCGGCCCGGCACTGGCGCCCGGCCAGCGTGTGCGGATCGCGTACGTGGCCAACGGCGTCCTGCAGAAGCCCTCCGAATGCATGATCAATAAACAGCCCTGTGTCCGGGTTTGACCCGTTCCGGGCCGTCTAAAGTTGACGGCATGACGCAGACCCCTCCCCTCGTGCTGACCATCGCAGGCTCGGACTCCGGCGGAGGCGCGGGGATCCAGGCGGACCTGAAGACGATGCTGGCCCTCGGCACGCACGGCATGAGCGTCATCGCAGCCGTGACCGCCCAGAACTCCCTCGGCGTCCAGGGCTACTGGGAACTGCCGCCCGAGGCCGTCCGCGCCCAGCTCGACTCGGTCCTCGGCGACATCGGCGTCCAGGCCGTCAAGACCGGCATGCTCGCCTCCACCGCACTCGTCGAGACCGTCGCGGAACGGCTCGCGACCGTGGACGTGCCCGTGATCATCGACCCCGTCGGCGTCTCCAAGCACGGCGACTCGCTGCTGGCCCCCGACGCGGTGGCCGCCATCCGTTCGACCTTGCTCCCGGTCGCCACCGTCGTGACCCCCAACCTCTACGAGGTCGAGCAGCTCACCGGCGTCAAGGTCGTGGACGAGCCGGGCCTGCGCGAGGCGGCCGAGGCGCTCAAGGCCCTCGGCCCCACCTGGGTGCTGATCAAGGGCGGCCACCTGCCCGGCGATCCGACCGACCTGCTCTTCGACGGCACGACCGAGCACCGCTTCACCGCGCCGCGCTACAACAACCGCCACACCCACGGCACCGGCTGCACCCTCGCCTCAGGCATCGCCTCATACCTGGCCCACGGCGACGACGTCCCCACCGCCGTGGCCAAGGCCAAGGAGTACGTCACAGGCGCGATCGCCGCAGGCTTCCCCCTAGGCGCCGGCATAGGCCCCGTAGACCACGCCTGGCGCATCCGGGCGCACTGATCGCCCGAGCGGCCAGAAACGCAAAAGTCGGCTCACCAGAGCTGGTGAGCCGACTGAGCTTGGAGACGACCGTCAGACGGTCGGCTTGACGACCTTGCCGGCCTTGATGCAGGACGTGCAGGCGTTGATCCGCTTAGTGCCACCGTTCACGACGGCGCGCACACGCTGGATGTTGGGGTTCCAGCGGCGCGGGGTGCGGCGGTGCGAGTGGGAGACACTCATGCCGAAACCGGGTCCCTTGCCGCAGACGTCGCAGACGGAAGCCACGGGAAACTCCAAAGTGGGTGTCGGTGCTCTGAACGGAACGCCCCCGGCCGGAGAGGCCGCTCGGAGCGCTCGCTGAAGGCGCCTCGGAGGAGGCGCATGGATCAGACTAGCCGACCTCGCCTCCGCTAAGCGAATCGGTGATGGATTCGGCCTGCGGATTCCGGGTGCGATCGGTTCCCAAAGGGGCACTTCACGCGATACAGAATTATCTCGGACATGGCCGATGAGACTTGTATTCAGATGAGCGCGGACCGTACCCCGCACGCGAGCGCGCTAACGGGTCGTGAAGCGAGCCGGAGGCGAAGCTTCACGAGAGATCGCGAAGCGATGTCGCGCTCGCCGCTTTTGCGGTTCGGTGGCCGAGCCGCCAGGCGAGGACTCCGAGGCCGCGAAAGCCATGAGAGGGGCGCGTGTGACTGAGGTCCTCGACGGGGCGGCGGTACGGCAGTGGTGCAGGCTCGCTGCCGAGGCCCTCGGCCGCACCCGGGGGGAGATCGACGCGCTCAACGTCTTCCCGGTGCCCGACGGGGACACCGGGACCAATCTGCACCTGACCGTGCTGGCCGCGGCGGAGGCCGTCGAGGCGCTTCCCGGGGACGCCGGCACCGCCGACATCTGGCGGGCACTGGCGCAGGGGGCGCTGCTGGGAGCCCGGGGCAACTCCGGGGTGATCCTGAGCCAGGTGTTCCGCGGGCTCGCCGAGATCATGGGACGGCCGGGGATCCGGGTGGACGCGGAGGTCTTCGCCGAGGCCCTGGAGTACGCCTCGGTCCTGGCCCGCAACGCGGTGGAGCACCCGGTCGAGGGGACGATCCTCAGTGTGCTCCAGGAGGCGTCCACCGCCACCGGCACCAGCGACGGCCTGTCCGGCGCCGCGCGCGCCGCCGCGGCCGGGGCGCGCCAGGCGCTGCGCAAGACCACCGGCCAGCTCGACGTCCTGGCCCGCAGCGGTGTCGTGGACGCGGGCGCCGCGGGCCTCTGCGTGGTCCTGGAGGCGCTCGCCGCCGTGATCACCGAGGAGTTCCCCGAGCGGTACGAGATCCCCGCCCGCACGCACGGCGAGCCCGCCGTACGGGAGGAGCCGGAGATCACGGGCCCCGGGTACGAGGTCATGTACCTCCTCGACGCACCCGACGACGCCATCCCCGACCTCCGTGAGTCCCTGGACGGCCTCGGCGACTCCCTGGTCGTCGTCGGCGGCGACGGCCTCTGGAACATCCACGTTCACGTGGACGACGCCGGAGCGGCCATCGAAGCGGGCCTCGCGGCGGGCCGCCCGCACCGCATCCGCGTCACCTACCTGCACACGATCACTGAGGACCAGCCGCACGCGCCCCATGTCGGCCGGGCCGTGGTCGCGGTCACCGCCGCCGACGGGCTGGCGGCGCTCTTCGAGGGATGCGGCGCCCGCGTCGTACGCCGCGCCTCGGGCACGGTCCCGCCGCTCGCCGTCCTGGCCGAGGCGATCCTGGCGGCCGGAGACGAGGTCGCGGTGCTGCCGAACGAGCCCGAGGTCCTCGCCCTGGCCGAGGCCGCCGCCGAACGTGCCCGCGACGCCGGCGCCCGCATCGCCGTCGTGCCGACCAAGGCGTCCGTCCAGGGCCTCGCCGCCCTCGCGGTGCACGACCCGCTGCGCCGCTTCGCCGACGACGTGATCGCCATGACCCGTGCCGCCGGCGCGACCCGGTTCGGTCATCTGGCGATCGCCGTGGAGGAGGCGTTCACCAGCGTGGGGCTCTGCCAGCCCGGTGACGTGCTCGGCCTGATCGACGGCGACGTCGCCATGATCGGCTCCGATCTGGCCGAGGTGGCCCGCCAGTGCGTGGACCGCATGTTGTCCGGCGGCGGCGAGCTGGTGACCCTCATCGCCGGCGCCCACGCGCCCGACGGCCTGGCCGTGGTCCTGGAAGACCACCTTCGGGACGTCCGCCCGGACGTCGAGGTCGGCGTCTACGACGGCGCCCAGGAGCTCTACCCCCTGCTCATCGGCGTGGAGTGACCCGCTGTCCCTTCCATGGGCTAGAAAAGACAGGTGGCCAAACTCGACGAGCCGTTGCGCAAGGTCCTCGGGGACAAGACCGCCAAGGTTCTGGCGAGCGGCCTCGACCTGCACACGGTCGGGGACCTGCTGCACCACTACCCCCGGCGGTACGCCCACCGCGGCGAGCTGACGCCGCTCAACAGCCTGGCGGACGGCGAGCACGTGACCGTGATGGCCGAAGTCGTCAAGGTCCAGGGCCGCACCCTCACCCGCAGCCCCGGCTACGTCCTGGAGATCACCGTCACCGACGGCACCGGCGAGCTCAAACTGAGCTTCTTCGGCCGCAAGGGCTCGTACAAGCCCGAAAAGGAGCTCTCCCCGGGCACCCGCGGCCTGTTCGCCGGCAAGATCAGCACCTACCGTCCGCGCAGCGGAAGGGCCGTCCGCCAGCTCACCCACCCCCAGTACAAGCCGATCCACGCCCGCGAGGACGCCGCGGCCGCCCAGGAGTGGGCCGAAGAGATCATCCCGATCTACCCGGCCACCAAGGGCCTGGACATCGACGCCATCACCAAGTCCGTCGGCATGGTCCTCGACCATCTCGAACTCGGCGACGACCCGATGCCCCGGCTCACCCTCAAGCGCTACGGCATGATCGGCCTCCGCGACGCGTACGAGGGCATCCACCGCCCCAAGGACTGGGAGGAGCTCGGCCGCGCCCGCAAACGCCTCAAGTGGGACGAGGCGTTCGTCCTCCAGATCGCCCTGGCCCAGCGCCGGCTGGCCGCCGCGGCCCTGCCCGCCAAGGCCCGCCCGGCGATCGAGGGCGGCCTTCTCGACGGGTTCGACGCCCGTCTCCCGTTCGAACTCACCAAGGGCCAGCGCGACGTAGGCCGCGAGGTCGCCGAAGACCTCTCCCTCGAACACCCCATGCACCGCCTTCTCCAAGGCGACGTCGGAGCCGGCAAAACGATCATCGCGTTGCGGGCGATGTTGCAGGTGGTGGACGGGGGTGGGCAGGCGGCTTTGCTGGCGCCCACCGAGGTGCTCGCGCAGCAGCACTACCGGTCGATCACCGGAATGCTGGGTGAGCTGGCGCAGGCCGGGCAGCTGGGGGGAGCCGACAACGCGACCAAGATCGCGCTGCTCACCGGGTCGCAGGGAGCCAAGGCGCGTAAGGCGGCGCTGCTGGACGCGGCCTCGGGGGCGGCGGGCATCGTGGTGGGCACGCATGCCCTGTTGCAAGACCAGGTGCAGTTCGCCGACCTGGGCCTGGTGGTCGTGGACGAGCAGCACCGCTTCGGGGTCGAGCAGCGGGACGCGTTGCGGGAGAAGGTGACCGGCGGGCGGCCCCACGTGCTGGTCATGACCGCCACGCCGATTCCCCGGACGGTCGCGATGACGGTGTTCGGCGACCTGGAGACGTCGGTGCTGGACCAGTTGCCGGCCGGGCGTTCGGAGATCAAGACGCATGTGGTGCCGCCGGAGAGGCCCGCGTTCCTGGCGCGCACGTGGGAGCGCATCAAGGAGGAGGCGGCCGCCGGGCGCCAGATCTACATCGTCTGCCCGCGGATCGGTGAGCAGGAGGGCGATGAGGGCGACACGATCGAGGAGGACGGGGAGCGGCGGTCCCCGCTGGGGATCATGGAAGTGCTGCCCAAGCTGGAGGTCCTGCTGGCGGGGCTGCGGCTGGGAGTCCTGCACGGCAAGCTGCATCCGGACGAGAAGGACGCGGTGATGCGCCGGTTCTCGGCGGGGGAGCTGGACGTGCTCCTGGCGACGACCGTGATCGAGGTGGGCGTGGACGTGCCCAACGCCACCGTGATGGTGATCATGGATGCCGACCGGTTCGGGGTGTCGCAGCTGCACCAGCTGCGCGGGCGGGTCGGCCGGGGGACCCTGCCGGGCCTGTGCCTGCTGGTGACGGACGCGGAGGCGGGGAGCAAGTCGCGGGAACGGCTGGACGCGGTGGCCTCGACGACGGACGGGTTCAAGCTGTCGCGGCTCGACCTGGAGCAACGGCGGGAGGGCGACGTGCTCGGGGCGACCCAGGCCGGGCGTTCGTCCAGCCTGCGGCTCCTGACGCTCCAGCGCGACGAGGAGGTCATCCTGCACGCCCGGGACGAGGCGACCTTGCTGGTCGAGGCCGATCCGGACCTGGAGGCCAACCCCGGTCTCGCGGCCGAGCTGGCCTCCCTCCTGGACGAGGAACGCGCCGACTACCTGGAGAAGGCTTGAGCCTTGCCCATCGGGTGGCAGGCTAATTCCTACTTAGTAGGTTGACTTTATAGGAAATAGGGCTGAGCATGGGGTGTGTGAATCCGAGAGAGCCCCTGACCGCTCGCCGGCACGTCGATCTCCGGCGGCAGGCCAGCGCGCTGTGTCCCCTCCGCTGATCCCCGACCCGAACCGGATCAGACGGCAGCTGGAGGCCTCATCATGATGATCACCGACGCCATCGCCACACCCGACACCACCACACCCGACACCACGACTCCCAACACCACGTCCGCCCCCGGGCTCGCCGCCCGGGTCACTGAGCTGCGCCAGATCGTTCACCCTGAGGTGAGCGACATCGAGCCCTACCTCCGAGACCCCGAGCCAGAGGTGCGCCGCGCCGCGCTCCATGTGCTCATCGACAACGCGAGCGGCGGCGACAGCCCGCGCGGCTTGGGCGACACGCTCGCCTGGGCGCTCGCGGACCAGGACGAGCAGGTGCGCCGGTTCGCGGCCGAAGCGCTTCGTGACCTGCCCGAGGTCTTCTTCGGCGACAAGGGGGTACGGGGGCTCCTGCTGGTGTCCTCGCGTGGCCGCGACAGGCTGGCCCGCGAGGCCGCCGCCGCGCTGCTCGCCGTCCTGACCGAGGGCGCCGGCGAGCTGTACGAACAGGGACTGCACGACGGGGAGACGAACGTGCGCGTCCAAGCGGTCCTCGGCCTCGTCGCGCTGCGCGCGGCCGGTGCGGTCTCCGAGGCCGCCGACGACCCCGCCCGTGAGGTCCGGGTGGCTGTCGCCGAGGGCCTGGCCCGGCTCGCGGACCCCGCCGGACTGCCCGTCCTCGAACACCTGCTCGCCGACCACGACCCGGTGGTACGGATGGCGGCGCTGGACGCCGCCGCTGAGCTCGGCCTGCCCGAGCCGCTGGAGGGCCGCGTCATCACCTCGATCGCGCACGCCGGCTGGCAGGTGCGCAAGCGGGCCGCCCTGGCGCTGGCGCAGGCCACTCCCGACGTCGCCGTCCAGCCGCTCCTGCACGCCCTGCGCGACCGCATCGTCGACGTGCGCCGGGCCGCGGTCCAGTCCCTTGAGCAGTGGGCCTCGGAGCGTCCCGAGGTCGTCACAGCCCTCACCGAGGCGCTGGCCGATCCTGACCCCGGAGTGCAAACCCAGGCGCGCTGGGCACTCGCCTGAGCCGCCGGTCGTCAAAGAGACGTGGGCGGGATGTTCCGGGGTGGGGCATCCCGCCCGCCCGATCACGGCCGGTCCGCGCCACCGCCATAATCAAGGGAGGCCGAGCGAAGCTCGTCCGTTGATGGTGGTGGGTAGGGGCTGGAGCGGAGAGAGGCCGAGCGGAGCTCGTCCCTTTATGGCGGTGGGTGGGGGCTGGAGGACGGTGACGAGGGTCATCGCGGGAAGCGCAGGAGGACGCCGGCTGGCGGTCCCGCCGGGCCGGGACACCCGGCCGACCAGCGACCGCGCCCGGGAGGGCCTGTTCTCGACGGTCCAGGCGTTGCTGGGCCCGCTCGACGGGCTGCGCGTGGCCGATCTGTTCGCCGGGTCCGGCGCGGTCGGGCTGGAGGCGCTCTCGCGCGGGGCGGCGCACGCCCTGCTGGTGGAGTCGCACCCGCGCGCGATCAAGGTCGTCCGGGAGAACGCGGCGGCCCTCGGGCTGCCCGGCGCGCGACCGGTGGCCGACAAGGTGGAACGGCTCGTCCGGCGCCCCCCGGACGAGCCGTACGACCTGATCTTCGCCGACCCCCCGTACGCGCTGACCGACGCGGCCGTGACCGACCTGCTCATCGACCTGCGCGACAACGGCTGGTACACGCCGGACGCCCTGGCCGTCGTCGAACGCTCGGTGCGCGGCCCGGCGTTCGAATGGCCGGACGGCTACACCGCCGAACGCGACCGCCGCTACGGCGAGGCTGTCTTCTGGTACGGCCGCGCCGATGGCTGACCCCGCTCCCTGATGATCCATTTCCTCAAGACCGCTGGTCATGGCGGTGTCCGATATGTGAAGGTAAGCGGATCGCTGTGTGAGGGCGTGCGCGACCACCTCAGGTGGTCGCGCTAATTCGGGGGGTAGGGCCTGGCATGGACAAGGCCGTGAGGCGTACCTGGATCGTGGCGCTGCTGATGGTCCTCGGCCTGATGGTGAACGTGACGTACGTCCAGGGCTTCGAGTACGAGAACCTGCGCGACGACCCCCACAACGCGCGGCAGTTCGAGGACCGCAACAAGATCGAGCGAGGCGCCATCGTGGCCGGCGGCCGGAAGCTGGCCTGGTCGGAGAAGGTCACCGACGCCAAGACCTACCGCCGCCGGTACTGGAACAGCGAGGTCTTCTCCCCGGTCACCGGCTACTTCTCGGTCTTCTCGCAGAGCGCCCTGGAGAACGCCGAGAACCACTTCCTCGACGGCACCGACCCCCGCCTGGTCACCAGCACCTTCCTGGACAAGCTGCTCGGCAAGAAGACGCCCGGCGGCACGGTGGAGACCACGATCAACGTGAAGGCGCAGCAGGCCGCCTACGAGGCGCTCCGGTCGAGCGGCGCCCGCCGGGGTGCCGCGGTCGCGCTGGACGCGAAGACCGGCGCGATCCTGGTGATGGCCTCAACGCCGTCGTACGACGCCAACACGGTGTCCACACTGGACGGCAAGGCTGCGACGGCGAGGTTCAAGCAGCTCAACGACGATCCGTTGAAACCGCTGCTCAACAAGGCGATGAAAGAGGTCTTCCCGCCCGGCTCCACGTTCAAGACCGTGGTCGCCGCGGCCGCGCTGACCGCGGGCGGCACCGAGAACTCACGGGTCAGGGCCAGGCGCAGCTACCGGCCGCCGGGAGCGGGCCAGGCCATCAACAACGACGCGGCCGACATCGGCGGCCAGTGCGACGAGCCTGCCATCCCGCTGATCGACTCGTTCGCCCAGTCCTGCAACACCACGTTCGCCTACATGGGTGCGCAGGCGCCGGGTGCCAAGGCGGTCAGCGACCAGGCGGCGGGCTTCGGCTTCTACAGCAAGATTGATGTCGCCGAAGGGAAGATGACCAGCGCCGCCAGCTCGTTCCCCAAGACCGACCAGCCGTCGCTGAGCGCGCTCGGCTCGATCGGGCAGGGCAGCACGATCGCCACCCCGCTGCAGATGGCCATGGTCACCGCCGGTGTGGTTAACAACGGCAAGGTCATGCGCCCCTATCTGGTCGACAAGCTGCGCGCGCCCGACGGCTCGGTCGTCAGCGACGCGAAGCCGGGGACGCTGAGCCGCCCGCTCACCGCCGTGCGAGCCGGGCAGCTGCGGGACATGATGAGGGCGGTGATCCGGTCAGGCACCGGCAAGGAGCTGCAGGGCTCGTCGATCGTCGGCGGCAAGACGGGGACCGCCGACGTCGAGGCCAGGTCCTACAACGACCGCTGGTTCATCGGATATGGCCCTCAATCCGATCCGCGGTACGCGGTCGCGGTGATGACCGAGGCCGACGGGTATGGAATCAAGTCAGGACCGATCGCCGCTGAGATCGTCGACGCGCTCGCCGGCTGACCTCCGCCACGCTCGGCGCCCGCGCCGGTGGAAGCCCGGTGAGGGCCGACCGAATCCGATTTGGTACGGTCGCGCCGCAGGCCGCCACCTGCACAGAAGGCCAGTCGCAACGGATGGAGCCACCTCGTGCGCCGTGTCGTTTGTCCGGGCTCGTTCGACCCCGTCACCAATGGGCACCTCGACATCATCAGCCGGGCCTCCCGCCTCTTCGACGAGGTGGTCGTCGCCGTATTGATCAACAAGACCAAGCAGGGGCTCTTCACCATCGACGAGCGCATCGCGATGCTCGAAGAGGTCACCAGGGAGTACGGCAACGTCAAGATCGACAGCTGGCACGGCCTGCTCGTGGACTTCTGCCGGCAGAACGACATCCCCATGATCGTCAAGGGCCTGCGGGCGGTCAGCGACTACGAGTACGAGCTGCAGATGGCCCAGATGAACCACCGGATGGCGGGTGTGGAGACCATGTTCATGTCCACCAACCCCCTCTACTCCTACCTCTCCTCCAGCCTCATGAAGGAGATCGTGAAGTACGGCGGCGACGTGTCCGGCCTGATCCCCGACCTCGTCCACGAACGCCTCGTCGAACGCCTCCAAGAAGGCTGACAAGCGCGGCTTAGCCGCGGAGACTGGCAAGCGGAGCTTGTTCCGTTGGAAGGGTGGTTGGGTGGGGGCTGCGGGAAGGCTGGCAAGCGCAGCTTGGTCCGTTGAGAGGGTGGTTGGGTGGGGGCTGCGGGAAGGCGAGTTGGGTAGGCAGGCCTCCGTTCGGTACCCTGGGGAGTCGGCCAGGACCGACGGCCGCAATTCGCCATGCCTCACGAAAGCAGGATTCCGCTGTCTCGCCTCGATCCCAACGCGCCGCTCGTGCTCGACACCCGAGCTCTCAGCAGGCAACCCGGGTCGTCCCGCGAGCAGACCCTGACCGTGCCGGCACCGGAGGATTTCGGCGTCGAGATGGTGGGCGTGCCCGAGGGCGCCGAGCTCGAACTGGATCTCCGGTTCGAGTCGGTGCTGGAGGGCGTGCTCGTCACGGGCACGGCGTGGGTTCCCCTGGAGGGGGAGTGCGCGCGCTGCCTAGACCCGATCGCCTCGACCTTCGAGGCGGACTTCCAGGAGCTCTTCGTCTATCCTGACACCCGCTCCGGCGGGAACGCGGACGACGACGAGCTCCGCCTCGAGGACGATCTGATCGATCTCGAGCCGGTGCTCCGGGACGCGGTGCTGCTCGCACTGCCGCTGTCCCCGCTGTGCCGGGACGACTGTCCCGGCCTGTGCCCGGAGTGCGGGGTACGGCTGGCGGACGCCGGTCCGGACCACCATCATGACGTCGCCGACCCCCGGTGGGCGGCGCTGCAAGGCATCACAGACCTACGAGAACGAAAGCAGGAGGGCTGACCAGTGGCCGTCCCGAAGCGGAAGAAGTCGCGCAGCAACACGCGGCACCGGCGTGCGCAGTGGAAGACCGCGGCGCCGACCCTGGTCGAGTGCCCGACCTGCCGTGACCAGAAGCTGCCCCACACCGTGTGCGCGTCGTGCGGCACCTATGACCGGCGGCAGGTCGTCGCGCCGTCGGCTTGATCTTTGAGTCTCGGGGGGCGGCTTCGCGTGCAGGCGCGGCCGCCCCTCGAGGCGCTTGAACCGACCACATCGAACCGACCACCCGGCGAGTGACGTCGGCGCGTGCGACCGGCACCGGGTCGGCGCCCGAGGCCGTGGTGCACGCCGGGAATGATCAACCGGCGCGCACCTCGTCTTCGCGGACCCTCCCTCGTGCCGTGCTTCCGCGTCGGCACCGCCGTCACACGCCGTAGCGGCCACCACACCGAGTGGTATGAGCCCTGCGAGGAGGGCCTGTGACCGGCAAGACCCATGACCCCGCGCCGGATCGCGCGGAGCTGTCGCGTGCGCTGGGCGTCGAGATGACCCCCGAACTGCTCGAACGTGCGCTCACCCATCGTTCCTACGCGTACGAGAACGGCGGGCTGCCCACCAACGAGCGCCTGGAGTTCCTGGGCGACTCGGTGCTCGGCCTGGTGGTCACCGACACCCTGTTCCGTGACCATCCCGATCTCCCCGAGGGCCAGCTGGCCAAGCTGCGGGCCGCGGTGGTCAACATGCGCGCCCTCGCCGGAGTCGCGCGCGGGCTGGGCGTGGGCGCCCACATCCGCCTCGGCCGGGGCGAGGAGGGCACGGGCGGCCGTGACAAGGCCTCGATCCTCGCCGACACCCTGGAGGCGCTGATCGGCGCGGTGTATCTCGACCGCGGGCTGGAGGAGGCCTCCGCCCTGGTGCACCGGCTGTTCGACGCGCTGATCACCCGTTCCGCCGGGCTCGGCGCCGGGCTGGACTGGAAGACCTCGCTGCAGGAGCTGACGGCGGTGGAGGAGCTCGGCGTGCCCGAGTACCACGTCGCCGAGAGCGGCCCCGACCACCAGAAGACCTTCCGCGCCTCGGTGCGGGTGGGCGGCAGCACGTACGGCTCGGGCGAGGGACGCAGCAAGAAGGAGGCCGAGCAGCACGCCGCCGAGGCCGCCTGGAACGCCATCCGCGAGATCGTCGTGGCCCGCGAGGCCGGGGAGGCCGTGCGGGGCGCCGACGCACGCCCCAACGGGTTCAACGCGGAGGCGGCGGGAAACGCGGGCGACGCCGGTCCCACTGCTCAGCGGCCGTAACCTGGGTCCCATGGCTGACACCTCCCGGCTGCGTTACCGGATGATCACCGGTCCGGACGACGCTGAGTTCTGCAAGCGCATCAGCACGCTCCTCGACGAGGGATACGAGCTGTACGGCTCACCCACGATGGGTTTCGACGCCGCCCGCGAGCAGGTGATCGTCGGGCAGGCCCTCGTGCTCCCGGACGGGGGAGGGCGCACCGATGCCTGAGCTTCCCGAAGTCGAGGTCGTCCGCCGGGGACTGGAGAGCTGGGTGACCGGCCGGACGACCGACGTGGTCGAGGTCCTGCACCCGCGCGCCGTCCGGAGGCACACAGCGGGCGCCGACGACTTCGCCGGCCTCCTGACCGGCCGCACGATCGTCGCCCCGCGCCGCCGCGGCAAGTACATGTGGCTGCCCCTGACCGAGGCCGGGCAGCCAGAGGAAAGGCCCGTGGAGGCGCTCCTCGCGCACCTCGGGATGAGCGGTCAGCTTCTGGTGGGCGAGCCCGGCCGGGAACGCGAGAAACATCTGCGGGTCCGGATCACGTTCACCGACGGCGAGCACGACCTGCGTTTCGTCGACCAGCGGACGTTCGGGCACCTGATGATGACCGACCTGGTCCCCGACCCCCTCGTTCCCGACCCGCTCGCATCCGGCGACCTGGTGCCCGAGCCGATCGCGCACATCGCCGCCGACCCGCTGGAGGGCGCGTTCGACGACGACGCGTTCTTCCGCGCGGTGCGGCGCCGCCGCACGGGCATCAAGCGGGCGCTGCTCGACCAGTCGCTGATCAGCGGGGTCGGCAACATCTACGCTGACGAGGCGCTGTGGCAGGCGAAGCTGCACTGGGCACGGCCCACGGAGACGCTTACCCGCGCCGAGGTGTCCCGCGTCCTCACCGCCGCGCGAGAGGTCATGTCGGCGGCCCTCAACGTCGGCGGCACCTCGTTCGACAGCCTCTACGTCAACGTGAACGGGGAGAGCGGCTACTTCGACCGCTCGCTGGACGCCTACGGGCGCCGCGACGAACCGTGCCGCCGGTGCGGGTCCGCGATCCGGCGCGACGTGTTCATGAACCGCTCGTCGTACAGCTGCCCGGCATGCCAGCCGCGCCCGCGCCGGGCTCGCTACTAGGGCTGTGCTACCAGAGCCGTGCTACCAGGGACCTCGCCACCAGGAACGACGACCTACCACCAGGGGCCAACGATGGACGACGAGAGCGTACGGCTGACCGCCTGGGCCCGCGGTCGCGTCCAGGGCGTCGGCTTCCGCTGGTGGGTCCGGGCCCGGGCGCTGGAGCTCGGCCTGGTCGGCAGCGCGACCAACCTGCGGGACGGCAGGGTCGAGGTGGTGGCCGAAGGGCCCCGTTCGTCCTGTGAGCGATTGCTGGAGCTTCTGAGGGGTCCGGGTACCCCGGGACGGGTCGCGGGCGTCACCGAACGCTGGGGCGAGCCGCGCGGCGGGCTCCCCGGTTTCCAGGAGAGGTGACCGGGTAGGGTTTTCCGGTTTGTACCTGCTAAACTGGTGACGACAGGTTGTTACCGGCCTGTGATGTCCATCTTGACCAGGACACCGGCCGGTGCGACTCTAGACGATACGCGCACCAGCTTCATTTGCTCGTTGTGCGCGATCCCTGCTGGTTACTCAGCGTGGAGGACCCTTAGTCATGGCGAAGGCTCTACTCGGCCACGTCGGCGGTCCCGACCCCCGGATGGTCGCGGAGATGCGGCGTCTTCAGCGGCGTGTACGTGATCTGGAGGCCGAGCTCGTACGGCTTCAGGCAGAGAACGACGCGCTGGCAACGGCGCCGGACGACGACATCGTGTCGCTCGGAGTAAAGGATCGCGAACCGGCGCTGACCTAGTCGGCGTCTTCTCGGGCTGGAAGGGCGGAGTCAGGTCGCAAGCCGCAGCTTGCTCCACCGCCCCCCAGCCCTTTGTATTGCCCGGATCGTATTTGCCCGGACTTATATGCCCGGTGTCGCAACGTCTGATCTGGGCCCATCACCTCGCCCCCACTCTTCCGCCGGGCGGCTTGTCCGCTCCGGTTCTCCGGCGTCCGCCGTCACGCTCCGCGAACACATCGCTGAGCACACGGTCGTTGTCGTGGATTCGCCATCAAACTAGGCGGAAAAGGTCACATTGATCTTTTTCCGTACCCGCAGGTTAGAAGTTCCTTACCTGCGAGTACGGACGGGCGAGGAAAGCTCACGTGGTCATGCACCGCACGCGTCGTACGCGCGGCAGTCGCACACGGCAGTCCTACGCGTCATATGCGTCGGCCGTATGCGTCGTTTCACGGTAGCGGCACGCGTCGTGTGCGGCTGCGAGCGCCGTCTTGTGATCGTTTTGGTGTGCCCGGCATGTGTTTCGGGGGGTCACAGCGCACAAACGGGCAGATCATGGCACATTGGGAGGTGCGCGAAAGCGCAGCGTCCCGGAGCCCGGATGCCTTAGATGCCGGGTCCCCAGGGCCCTGACCGGTATCGTTCGACACGCTCCCAGGCGTATCACCGGGCGCGACAGGGGGCTGGCCCTCCTGGGCACAAGAGGAACAGGCCGTGGTTCGGGGATGGCCTTACCCTGCATGATCCCCTGGAGGAGGACACAGGCGCGTGTATTTGAAGAGCCTGACGCTGCGCGGCTTCAAGTCCTTCGCGTCCTCGACCACGCTGAAGTTCGAGCCGGGCATCACCTGTGTCGTCGGGCCCAACGGATCCGGCAAGTCCAACGTGGTCGACGCGCTGTCCTGGGTGATGGGTGAGCAGGGCGCCAAGTCGCTGCGCGGCGGCAAGATGGAGGACGTCATCTTCGCCGGCACCGCGACCCGGCCGCCGCTGGGCCGCGCGGAGGTCGTGCTCACCATCGACAACACCGACGGCGCCCTGCCGATCGACTACTCCGAGGTGACGATCAGCCGGCTGATGTTCCGGTCGGGGCAGAGCGAATACGCGATCAACGGCGACTCCTGCCGTCTGCTCGACATCCAGGAGCTCCTCTCGGACTCCGGCATCGGCCGTGAGATGCACGTCATCATCGGCCAGGGCCAGCTCGACCGCGTGCTGCACTCGGGGCCCGAGGGGCGGCGGGCCGTCATCGAAGAGGCAGCCGGCGTCCTCAAGCACCGCAAGCGCAAGGAGAAGGCGCTCCGCAAGCTGGACGCGATGCAGGCCAACCTTACGCGTGTGCAAGATCTCACCGGAGAGCTGCGCAGGCAGCTGAAGCCGCTCGGCAAGCAGGCCGAGATCGCTCGCCGGGCCGCCGTCATCCAGGCCGATCTGCGCGACGCGCGGCTGCGGCTGCTGGCCGACGATCTGATGACGCTGACGACCAAGCTCGACCAGGAGGCCGCGGACGAGGCGGCCATCCGGGAGCGCCGGGCCGAGACCGAGCGTGCCCTGGCCGGTGCGCAGGAGCGCGAGGCCGGTCTGGAGGCCGAGGAGGCCGCCGAGGCGCCCAAGCTGGCGCAGGTGCAGGACACCTGGTTCCAGCTGTCGGCGTTGAAAGAGCGGCTGCGCGGCATCGCCGACCTGGCCGCCGAACGGCATCGCAACGCCGCCGAGGCACGCGAGGAGGAGCGGCGCGGGCGCGACCCCGAGGACATGGAGCGCGAGGCGGTCGCCGTCCGCGAGCAGGAAGAGATGCTCCGCGCCGCCCTGGAGGAGGCCCAGGAAGGGCTCGCCGGTGCCGTGGAAGAACGATCCATCGCCGAGGACGCGCTCACGCAGGAGGAACGCCGCCTGCAGTCGGCCGCCCGGGCTGCCGCCGACCGCCGTGAGGAGCTGGCGCGGCTGCGCGGCCGGGTGGACGCGCTGCGCAGCAAGGCGCAGGCGGGCGAGTCGGAGATCGGGCGTCTCGCCGAGGCCCGGACCGAGGCCGAGCAGCGTGCCGGGGCTGCGCAGGCCGAGTTCGAGGCGTACGAGGCAGAGGTCATCGAGGATCCGGAGCTCGCCGCCGAGCACGAGGTGGCCCAGGAGAGTCTCGCCGTCGCCAAGGAGGCGGTCGAGGCCGCCCGTACCGGTGTGGAGGGGCCGCGTGAGGAGCTGAAGCGGGGGCGGGCCGCCGTCGCCGCCGCCCGCACCGCGGACCAGGCAGCGCAGAAGAGCGTCGCCGCGCTCCAGGCGCGGATCGAGGCGCTCAATCTGACCCTCGCGAGCGCCGCCGACGGGGGAGAGGCCCTGCTTTCGGCGGGCACCGACGGATCCCTGGAAGGCGTGCTGGGCACGGTCGCCTCGCTGCTGACCGTACGGCCCGGATACGAGACGGCGATCGCGGCGGCACTGGGCAACGCGGCCGAGGCCATCGCGGTGGGCTCGGTCGACACGGCCGAGGCCGCCCTGGCGTTGCTGCGCGCACGTAACGCAGGGCGTGCGGGTGTACTGGTGGGCGGCGGGCCAGATGGCACGATCCCCCGGGTAACGGGAGTCGACTACGCGATCGACGCGGTGACCGTCCCCGACGTCGTACAGCCCGCGCTGGAGCACCTGCTCCGCGATGTCGCGGTGGTGGACGATCTGGCGGCGGCGGGTGAGCTCGTCCGGCGGGAGCCGGGGCTGCGCGCGGTGACCCGGGACGGCGACCTGTTCGGTGCGCACTGGGCCCTGGGCGGGGCCGCGGGCGGCGGGCAGAGCCTGCTGCAGATGCGGGCGACGCTCGACCAGGCCACCCAGGATCTTGCCGCCGCCGAGACCGGTGCCGAACGCGGCGCCGAGGAACTGGCCGCGGCGATCGAGGCCGAGCAGACGGCGCAGGCCGCGCTGGACGCCGCGCAGTCCGCCGTCAACCAGGCGCAGTCGGGCGTCAACCAGGCCCAGTCCGAGCTTGACCGGGTGCGGGCCAGGCTGCGCGAGTTCGAGGCGAAGGCGGCCCAGGAGGCCAAGCACGCGGCACGGCTGGAGGCGGGCGTGCGCGCCGCGCGCGGCGAGGTCGAACGGCTCACCAAGGCGCTCGACGCCGCCAACGAGTCGCTCGAACGGGACGTCCACGCGGCCGAGGAACTGGCCGTCCGGCTCGCCGAGTCAGAGGAGGCCGCCGAGGTCGCCGATGACATGGGCAACGAGACCGACGCCAGGGACGAGCTCGACGAGCGCTGCCGCAACCTGCGCGCCGTCGAGATGGAGGCCCGGCTGTCGGTGCGGACCGCCGAGGAGCGGGTCCAGGCCATCGCCGGCCGCGCCGACGCCCTCGAACGCGGCGCGCGCCGCGAGCGCGAGGAGCGCGCCCGAGCGGCCCGGCGGCGGGCGCGGCGCGAACGCCAGGCCAAGATCGCCGAAGCCGTGCTCAAGGGGTCGCGGACCGCGCTGGACCGGATCGAGCTCTCGCTCGCGGCGGCGGTCGCCCAGCGGGAGGCCGCCGAGCGGGCGCGCGCCGCGCGCGACGCCGAGCTCAAGGTGGTGCGGTCGCAGGTACGGGAGCTGTCCGGCACGCTGGAACGCCTGGTCAACGTGGTGCACGGCAGCGAGGTCGCGCGGGCCGAGCAGCGCCTGCGGCTGGAGCAGCTCGAACAGCGCGCGCTGGAGGAGTTCGGGCTGGAGGTCGAGGCGCTGGTGTCGGAGTACGGCCCGGAGGTGCTCGTGCCGCCCGGGCCCGAGGCCGCAGAGGACGCACAGCCCGTTCCCTACAAGCGGGTCGAGCAGGAAAAGCGCGCCAAGGCCGCCGAACGCCAGCTCAACCAGTTGGGCAGGGTCAACCCGCTGGCGTTGGAGGAGTTCGCGGCACTGGAGGAGCGGCACGCGTTCCTGACCTCGCAGCTGGAGGACCTCAAGAAGACGCGGCGCGACCTGCTGACCGTGGTCAAGGAGGTCGACGACCGGGTCCAGCAGGTGTTCGCCGCCGCCTACGACGACACCGCGCGGGAGTTCGAGCGGATCTTCGCGCGGCTGTTCCCGGGCGGCGAGGGCAGCCTCTCGCTCACCGAGCCGGAGGACATGCTCGCGACCGGCGTCGAGGTCTCGGCACGGCCGCCGGGCAAGAAGGTCAAGCGGCTGTCGCTGCTCTCCGGCGGTGAGCGGTCGCTGGTCGCGATCGCGTTCCTGGTCGCGGTGTTCAAGGCGCGGCCGTCGCCGTTCTACGTGCTCGACGAGGTCGAGGCGGCGCTGGACGACACCAACACGCAGCGGCTCCTGAGGGTGTTCGAGGAGCTGCGCGAGTCGTCCCAGCTGATCATCATCACCCACCAGAAGCGCACGATGGAGGGCGCCGACGCGTTGTACGGCGTCAGCATGCGCGGCGACGGCGTCACCCAGGTCGTGAGCCAGCGGATGCGGGAGCACGAGACCGTCTGACGGCGGCCTTCGCGCGACCTGACTGCGGCCTCGGCGTGGCCTGACGGCGGCATCCGCGTGACCTGAGGGCGCGGCCTTCGCACGACCGGACGCCCGTCAGCTGTTGTGCGGCGCCAGCGTCGGGGTGAACGTGTAGCCCCGCACCGCCGCACGAGCGCACGGGGTCTGGAGGACATGGCGCGTGCTCTGCGGGCTCAGCTTGGCCGTGTCGATGCCGACGCACATCCCCTTCGAACGGGTGGCGGCGGGCGACAGCCGGAAGACGGGCGTCGTGGCCTGCTGCTCGCCGGGAGCCAGTTCGAGGACGAACCGCTGGCGTATCTCTCTCCTGTCGCAGGGCTTCACGTGCAGGCGGGCGCCCTCCTCCCGGGAGGCGAGAGTGGTGCACCAGAAGGCCGTGGGGCTCGTCCGGACCTTGATGAGATAGGTCCGGACGTCGATCGACTGGAGCCAGATGCGTTGCAGCTTGTCCTCTGCGTCGCATCTGTGCTGCGACAGGGTTGGTTCGCCCTCGTTGTCCTGGAGGACGGCGACGCAGTCACCGTGCGGCTCGCCGGTGACCGGCTTGACCGTGTACCAGCCATCCGGAGGCGGGGTCGGCGCCGGAGCCGGAGCCGGGCTCGTGGGGGCGGGCTTGCCGGAGCCGGGGTTCCGGTTCGCGGCGACCACCAGCGACACAATGATCACGACGATGGTGAAGAACGCGGGAGCGGCCACCAGGAGCGACACCGTGCGCCCGTTGGGTCCCTTGCCGGAGCTGGGGCGGGGGGCATGCGTGGCGCGTCGTTTACCTGGCATCGGGGTGTTCTCTGGCGGGCACGGGTCAGGAGGGGTTGCTGCTACTCGTCGGGGTCTTGACCGGGGTGAAGATGTAACCGACCACGCCGGCCTGACCGCAGTTGGTATGGACCGTGTGCGCGGTGGCGGGGTGATCGACCTTGACGCCGACGCACATCCCGTTCTGCCGCGTGGACGACGCCTGCAGCCGGTAGATCTGGCGCCCGTGAGCGGTCGAGCCCGTCGCCGACAGCGTGAAGCTCTGCAGCGGATCGCCGGACACACAGGGACGCAGCAGGATGCGGGCACCGGGCTCGCGTGCGGCGAGCGTCGCACACCAGATCTTGTCCCACATGTTGAACGCCTGGATCACGGTGGTGCCGCCGCCGAAGGGCTGGAGCCGCACACGCTGGAGCGGATCCTCGGGCGCGCAGCGGTCCTGGCCCACGTTCGGCTCGTACGAGTCGTCGGGGAGCATCGACAGGCAGTCGTCCATCTCCGACTGCGCCGTGACCATCGGGTTGGTCACGTACCAGCCGTCCTTCGGCGGGGGGATCGCCGGCGGCCCGGCGGCCTTGGTCGTCCCGGCCTTGCGTTCCGGATCGTTGCCGGCCGCCGCGTAGAGGGACACCGCGACCACCGCGATCGTGATGAGGGCGGGCGTGGCGACAAGGAGCGAGGCCGAGCGGCGGCCGCCGGGGCGCGGGACGGCGCGACGGTGCCCGCGGCGTCCGGCGTTCACGGGCAGGCGGGGCTGTGTGTCCGACGGCTCCGCGCGTTCGTGTTGAGCCGCGGGCTCGTACTGAGCCGCGGGCTCGTGTTGAGTCGCGGGCTCGGTCCCGACGCGCTCGCGGGCGCGGATCCACGCCTCGCGCGCCTCGTCCGTACACCCGCAGGCGGTCACGAACGCCGCGACGAGCTCCGGGCGGGGCAGAACGTCGCCTCCGAGGAGGCCGCCGAGGCCACCGGGGACCAGGATGCCGACCGCGAGGAGCCGCGTTTCCAGCTCCGGCAGCGACAACCCCGACCAGGCATGGAGCCGTCGCATCTGAGACAGGAACTCGGCAGCTGTTCCCACCTCGCCGGGTTGCGGAGCCACGGTGCTCGCGGTCACTCTCTCTTCCCCTAAAGATCAGCGAGTGCCAGTGGAGGCATCGTAGCGATCCTTTAGGCGAAAGTAACTATTGTTCCCCCTGGGGGTAGCGGGACGTTACTTCACGACCTTCCACCTTCCGCCGAACCGCTGCAACGTGAAGGTCGGCTGAGGCGACAGGAAGTATCCGTGGTCGTACTGCAGCCCGAGGGACGGGATGACGGCCTCCGTCGGCTTGGTGAGCTTGCCGCCTGTCACCCTGATCTCCCAGAGAGCCTGACGTTCCCGCGGCCGCAGGTCGTGGGGCCCGTCTCGCATCCCCTTCGTGCAGTCGCCGCGCAGCGGCCCCTTCTTCTTCGTGGCGAACGGCCCGCGCAGGTCGACGTATCGGCATGCCGATACGTCGCCGTGCGCGTGCCCGCGCAGGACCGCCTGCAGGGCCGTCCGCGCCCCCTTGATGCCTGCCATGTCAGGTGAGCTGCCGGGACCCCACAAGGGCGGCCTTGTGAATCGGGGTCGTACGGAGGAAACAGGCGTTTCGGGGGAGTTGGGCGTGGCCGGACCGTCCTCGCCGTACATGACGACGGCGAAGGTCCCCAGGAGCGCCACGCAGAGGAGCCCGCCGGCGCAGAGGATCAGCAGTCGTTTCACGAACCCCTCACGGGGGTGAACGTGAAACCCTGAACGCCTGCCCGGAAACACGAGGTATGCACGGCGTGGACCGTACCGGGCTTGGCGGGGTCGACGCCCACGCACATCCCGTTCGCGTGCGTCAGCGCGGGCAGCATCCGGAAGATCGCCGTGCCGTTCACCGGCGGCGGGGCGATCGGCTCGAACGTGAACCGCTGACGCTCATCGCCCGGAAAGCACTGCTTGAGATGCAGCCTCGCCCGGTCCTGGCCCCCGTCGAGCGTGACGCATCTGGGTTTCTCGTTCGGGGCCGCCTGGCCCTTCAGCACATGACCGCCCTTGGGCAGGGACTCGAGGCGGAAGTGCTCGGTCTGGTCCTCCTGGTCGCAGACATGTTGCGAGAGCGTCGGCCGCAGCGCGTCGTCGTTCATGATCGACAGGCAGTTGACGGTGGGCTCGCCGGTCACGGGGCTGAGCATGTAGAGCCCGTCCTTGGGAGGCAAGGCGGTCTTTGCCCGCTGTGTCCTGGACGCCTTGCCGGCCTCCCTGCCCTCGCCGTCCGCGCTGTTCACCAGCGCGAAGACCACTGCCGCCGCCGTGATCAGCGACACCGTCGCGGCCTGCGGCGAGATGGGGGCGCGCCGTCGCCGCGCCACCACCGGGAACTCGCCGGAGGCCCGGTGCCGTCCCGCCCGCGCCGGAGCGGCCACCACCGGCAGCTCGCCGGTCGAACGATGCCTTCCCGCAACGCGGGGCTCCCGGCCAATGCGCCGTTCGGCCGATGCCCGCCGTTCGCCGGACGAGCGCTGCATCGGATGCTCGGGTGTCGATTGTGGCGGTTCCTGCATCGGATGCTCGGATGTCGGTTGCGGTGGCTTCCGCGCCGGATGCTCTTGTGCCGGTTGCGGTGGCTTCTGCATCGGATGCCCCTGCGCCGGTTGCGGCCGCTCCTGCACCGGGTGCGCCGCGGGAGGCCGGGCGATCACCGGTCGGGCGATCATGGGGCGGGTGTCCGTGGGTCTGGGGCGCGCCTTGGAGACAGGGCCGGCAACTCGGACGTCTCCGGGCTCGACATCCGGAGAAGGGGGCGCCGAGCGTACGGCGGACAAGCGGGCGTGGGCCTCCAGCCAGCGCGCGCGGACCTCGGGGACACAACCGCAGGCGACAAGGAACGCCCCGAGCGTTTCCTCGCGAGGCAACAGATCGCCGGACAACAGGGCTGCCAGGCCACCAGGAACGAGCACGCTACCCGGGTCGCGGACTCTGGCTTCCAGTTCCTCCATTGAGAGGCCGGACCACAACTGGAGCTTGCGCATCGACGTGACGAACTCGGCGGGCGTGCGGGCACCATCCGGCTGGGGCATGGTCCGCCGCGTGCCGTCGGGAACGCCTGTTTTCGCGGGCATCGTAGGGACCTCCGGGTTAAATGTGGCTAGTGTTCGCTGTGCGGCGGTTGTGTGGAATCACGGCGTTTCCCGTCCAGTGCCGCGTTTCGAGAGGGATCCTGAGATGGTCGGCGACGAGGGGTTGCCCGGCGGGACGATGCGGAGCTCCCTCGAGACCCGCATCGGCCTGACATTCGTCCTGCTCATGCAGGTGCGGGTGCTGGTCGTCGGTATCACCGTGCTGATCAACAACGAGGTCCGGGGCAACTTCAAGGGGCTGTGGGTCCTGGCCGTGGCCGCGCTCGTGTCCGGCGTGGCGCTGATGGGCTGGGAACGGCTCGTCCCCCGGCTGTTCGACCAGCCGGCACTGCTCGCGTTCGACGTGCTCATCGGGTACGCCGTGCTCGCGGTGGGCGGGATCATCGGGCCGTACTTCCTGGTCACCATCGTGGCCGCGGGCCTCGCAGGCCTGCTGTACCGCTGGCCGGCCGTGCTCCTCCTGTGCGCACAGCAGACGGTGCTCTACTACGTCGCGCTGGGCCAGCAGGTGGAGCAGGTAAGGGCCGTGGGGCTGCCGCTGCTGCTGGCGATGCCCTCGTTCTACGTCATCAGTGCGCTGGTCGGGGTTGTGCTGCGCCGGCTGTACCACGAGCAGGCCGAGACCGAAGAGGCACGCTGGCAGTCGGAGGCGCTGGCGCTCGCCGCGGCGGAACGTTCCCGCCTGGCCAGGGAGATGCACGACTCGCTGACCGGCACCCTGTCGGGGATCGCGCTGGCGTCGACCGGGCTGCCCGCCTGGATCCGCAAGTCGCCCGAACGAGCCGAGGTGGAGGCGCAGCGCATCGCCGCCGCAGCCCAGGTCGCGGCTCGGCAGGCGCGGGAGCTCATCGCCGAGTTGCGCGATGACGCCGTGCAACACCCGCTGGGCGTCGCGGTCAACGAGATCGCCGCCGAGTGGGAACGGTCCGCCGGCATCCCGGTGCGCACCCGCGTCCAGGACGGCGTCGACCTGCCGCTGAGCGCACGGCACGAGACGCTGGCGATCGTCAAAGAGGCGCTGGAGAACGTGAGCCGGCACGCGGGGGCGTCCAGCGTCGAGATCAGCGTGGTCGGGGACCGGGACCTGCTGGAGGTCTGTGTGCGCGACGACGGCCACGGCCTGTCCATCCGCCCGGGCGGCGAAGGCTGGCTGGACGCGCTCAGCGGTGCGGGTCACTACGGCCTCCTTGGCATGCACGAACGGGCACGGCGGGCCGGGGGCGAGCTGATCGTGGACTCGTTGCCGGGGGCGGGCACCGGGATCACGGTGCGTTTCGCGGGGGAGGACGCGGCCGGTGGGCGCGCCGCGCTGACGAGGAGGAGGGATCGATGAACGGCCACCCTGCGTTCCCCGGAGGACCGGCCCCCCACGGGACGACACCACCAGGCGGCGGCGAACCGCGACCAGATGGCGGCGGCGGGTCGGGGCCGGGCGGGTCGTATCGCGTGCTGGTCGTGGACGACAACCAGTTCATCCGTTCCGGCCTTGTCATGGCGCTTGAGACCAGCGACGACATCGAGGTGGTCGGCGAGGCCGGCGACGGCGGCCAGGCCATCGAGATGGCCCGGCGCCTGCTGCCGGACGTGACGCTGCTCGACGTCCGGATGCCGCACGTGGACGGGGTGGACGCCGTCGAGGCGCTGAGCACGCTCAGCCGGGTCATCATGCTCACCCAGGTCGAGGACCCCGATGTGGTGCTCACGGCGGTGCGCAGGGGGGCCGTCGGCTATCTCGTGCACAACTCGTTCACGATCGAGGAGCTCGCCGCGGCCATCCGCGAGACCGTCCTGCACCGGGCCCACCCCCTCTCACAGGTCGCGTCCGCCGCCCTGATCGAGGCCACCCGGACGGGACAGGCCGCCCCGCCACCGGCCGACCCGGCCGGTCACAGGTCGCGTTTCGGCCTTTCCGCCCGCGAAATCGAAGTCATGGACCTCATCATTCAGGGACATGCGAACTCTGACATCGCGGCCAAGCTATTTCTGACGGAGAAAACCGTCAAGAACTACATCAACCGGATATATGCCAAGCTGGGCGTGCCCAATCGGGCCACGGCCATCGTGACCTGGCTCGGAATGCCACCAGGCGGCTGACCGGTGATGCCGGGTTGAGGCCCCCGCGGGCGCGCGGTTAGGGCCCTAGGGCCCTAGGGGCCCGGCCCCCCTCCTCGATATCTTCAACCCCGAAGAAATCGACATTTGGCACCCACGTGGACGGGTCGCCATAATTCCCCCCGTGCTCGGAGGTTGTCCATGCAATTCACCCATCGTCATAGGGCGGCCATTCTGGCGACGACCGCGGTCGCGGTTGCGACAACGGTGTCCGCCACGCTGCTGAACGACGGGACGGCAGGTGCCATACCGAGCAGCAGCACGTCGGCCGTGGGCGTCGGCGACCGGGCGGCCGGCACGCCAGGCCCCGGCGCACCGGGCGTCGGCGAGCAGGGCATCGCGCCGGGCGAGCCGGACCCGGCCGGTGGCGGCGCGGAGGCCGCGGGCTACCCGACTGCTGCGAAGCGGTACAAGTGGGGAAGGCCGATCGCCTGGGACGAGTTCGGCGGCAGAAGGCTCAACCTGCGTGACTGGTCCCCGGAGAACGCCAACAGCGAGCACGGCAAGCGCCGCCCGTCGGCCATCACCGTGCGCAACGGCATCATGAAGATCACCGGGCGGAAGGACGGGACCACCGGCGCGATCGGGTGGCGCCGCGGTGCCCGCAAGTGGGGCCGCTGGGAGGCCCGCATCCGGATCAACCGCGCGTGCGCCTGCTACAACGCCAACCTGCTTCTGTGGCCGACCACCGGCAAGCCGTGGGACGGCGGCGGCGAGGTCGACTGGATGGAGACCTACGGCGACAACGGCATGCGCTCGAGGACCTCGTTCTTCCTCCACTACGGCCGGGGGGCGCGACCGACGACGATCTCGAGGCAGGTGCGGACGGACCTCAGGAAGTGGCACACGTTCGCGATCCAGTGGAACTCGCGCAGCATCACCGGCTACATCGACGGCAAGGTCTGGTTCCACTCGAACAAGCGGCAGGCGCTCCCGCCGCGCGCGATGGGCCAGTCGATCCAACTCGACTTCTTCCCGAAGTTGCGCCCGACGACGTCACGCGGCGTCAAGCGCTGGTACCCGGCGACGCTGGAGGTCGACTGGATCAGGATGTACCGCCCCTGACCCCGTCACCGCCCAACGAGCCCTTCACCCCTCGGAGGCCCGACTCCGAGGGGTGAAGCTCGTCGGGGGTGAAGCTCGTCCCGGACTCAGCGGACGATCTGCCAGATGCCGTTCTGCCAGCGCAATACGAACTTGCTCTGTATCGACGCAACCGACAGATCGCCCATTTCCCATTTGAGGCCGGAGAACGGGATCGTGGCCTCGTTGCCCGCAAGTTTGCCACCCGAAACGGAGATGGTGCGCAGCGCGTCCCGTTCCTGAGGCTTCAACCAATGCGGGCCGTACCGTACGCCATTGCGGCAGTCGCCGCGCAGTGCGTCGCCTTTCTCGAATGAGCTGCCGGCGACGACATAACGGCACACCGCCATGTCACCGGCCCCCTGTCCTCGCAGGAACGCCTGCAATGCGGCCCGTGCGCCGGCCAGGGTCCGTTCGGTGCCCGGCATCGGCTTGACGGCCGCGGGGGACGTCGAAGTCTTGGACGAGGGGACGGTGAAGACCTTGGCGTCTCCCGTCTCATCCGCCGCGCCGCAGGCCGCCGAGGCGAACAGCCCGGCGAACAACAGGGCGCCCAATTGAACCGCTGACCGATTAGCCATAGCACGCCTTTCTGAGCTGGCACGAGCCGGTGGGCACATTCGGTAGGACCGGCCCCTCAGGACGGGGGCGATTAATGATCCTATCGACGTGACAGTCGCATTGACAGAGGCAGAAGAGGAATTTCCGATTACTTTCTGTGAGGGGAGTCCGGCGGGTCGGTTAATGGGGGTCGGCAGCACCTGTTGGGGTCTGTCCGGCATACAGTCGAGGCCCTAGGGCCCTATCCGAAAGAACTGCTTATCAAGAATATTGCGCCGCATTGGCCGGGTATTTCATGTCACCGGGCAGCCGCTGCGCGATCCGTGTGCACCTGAGCCGGCTGATCGTTCGCGGATGAACGATGTTCGCGTTGCTGGAGTCCGGAAGGGCGAATGAGTAGTTTGATTTCCAGGGGGCGGTTCGGTGTTGAACGGAGTTGGCAGATTCGGCGTGGTCGGAGCGTGCGTGCTGGCCGTGGGAACGGCCGCCGTGCAGGATGCCGACGTGCCGAAGCCCCGGAACCTGAAGGTCACGACACCGCCGGAGACAGGGCCGGTGCCGAGCGCGGCCGGGCATTACGGGTGGGGCGAGCCCGTCGCGGCGGACGAGTTCAGCGGGGAGACGCTCGACCCCGGCGGGTGGCAGATCTATGACGGGCCCGGGCACGCCGGGCAGGGGCGCCGCAGTCCCACGGCGGTGTCCGTGCGGAACGGGGTGCTGACCATCACCGGCACGAAGGACGGCACGACCGGTGGGGTCGCCTGGCGGAAAGGCTCGCAAAAGTTCGGGCGCTGGGAGGCCAGGGTCAGGTCGTCGCAGGGTTGTGCCTGCTATCACCCCGTCCTGCTGTTGTGGCCGGACGGCGGTGGCGGTGGAGTGGCGCCCGAGGGCGGCGGCGGCGAGGTCGACTACATGGAGACCTTCGACGACGGGCGGCGGCAGAGCACGGGGTTCTACCTGCACTACGGGCCCGAGAACGGAGCACGGAAGATCGGCGCCCGGGTGCGCGCCGACCTGACCCGCTGGCACACGTTCGCCGTCGAATGGACCCCCCGGAGCATGAGCGGGTTCATCGACGGGCGGCGGTGGTTCTTCACGGCGAAACGCGAGGCGTTGCCGCCGGGGCCGATGGGGCAGACGATCCAGCTCGACTGGTTCCCCCAGGACACCCGGCGGACCGCCGACGGCATCGACCGGCTCGCGCCGGCGGCGCTCGAGGTCGACTGGATCCGCATGTACCGGTTGTCAGCTCAGCCTGTGCCGTCCACGCCGGCTGTTGATCCGTCCGCGCCGCCGGCTGTTGAGCCGTCTGCGCCGGTCGCTGATCCGTCTGCGCCGCCGTCTGCGCCGGTTGCCAATCCGCCTGCGTCGCCGTCGCCGTCGCACTCTGTGCCGCCGTCGCACTCTGTGCCGCTGTCGCCGTCTGTGCCGCCGCTGCCGTCTGCTTCGCCGTCTGTGCCGGTTGCCGATCCGTCTGCGCCAGCTGCTTGATCCGTCTGTGCAGCGTGTCGTGAAACACCGCAGGCAACCGGAATTGGATCTATCGCGACCCGCCGCGCGGGCCCTTGTGCATGATCCACCGATCCACTACTCATGTGGACCGGCCGTCGTCTGATCTCCCCGTCGCGGGCACCCGGCCCGGTACAGCGGCGGCCTGGAAGGTAGGCGCATGGACCCGCAGCGGATCAAGGAGAACTTCGCGCTCGTCGGCAAGAACGGCGAAGACGTCGCCGCGTACTTCTACGCGGACCTCTTCGAGCGTGAGCCCACGCTACGGCCGATGTTCCCCGCCGCGATGGCCAAGCAGCACGAAAAGCTCCTCGGGGCGCTCTCGCACATCGTCTCGCTCGTCGACGACGCGCCGGCCCTGGTGCCGTTCGTCCAGGACCTCGGCCGCCGCCACGCGGGTTTCGGCGTCGTCACCGACCACTACCCGGTCGTCGGCGCCAGCCTGCTCGCCACGCTGGCCCACTTCAGCGGCACGTCCTGGAACGACGATCTGGAGCAGGACTGGGCCGCCGCATACGGCCTGGTTGCCCAAGTAATGAACGAGGCCGCCGTCGAGGGTCAGGGCGCGGACCAGCCGGCCTGATCACACCCGGCGCCGTTACCGCCGCCGGTGTGATTTTTCTGTCGTACGCCCGGTCCGCCGCCGCTCTTACGAGTGACGGCGGGCGCGTTGGCGTGCACAGATGTGGTGTTCATGTGTTCTCTGTGACTGCCGTGACACGAGCCGCATTTGCGTCAAAAGTCCATATATGTACGCATCGCTCGGTAAGGTCCCCTCTTGATCATGGCCGCAACCAGGAGACGCAGGCGTGGACGCTCAGCGGTTGAAGGACAACTTCGCGCAGGTCGCGCAGCAGGGTGATGCGGTCGCTCTGTTCTTTTATTCGGATCTGTTCGTACGCAATCCGCACCTCAGGGACATGTTCCCGGTGGGAATGAGCGGCCAGCGGGACAAATTGCTGCGCGCGCTCGGGAGGATCGTCTCGCAGGTCGACGACCTGCCCCAGCTGGTGCCGTTCCTGCAGCAACTGGGCCGTGACCACCGCAAGTTCGGGATCGTCGCGGAGCATTATCCGCATGTCGGGGCCAGCCTCGTCCGCACCCTCAAGTATTTCTCCGGAGCCGACTGGACGCCGGAGCTGGAGCAGGACTGGGGCGCCGCGTACGGCCTGCTCGCCCAGGTCATGCAGGAAGCCGCCGACGAGGACTCCCTGAACAGCCCGCCCTGGTGGGAGGGCCGCGTGGTCGCCGTGGAACGGCGCCGGTTCGACCTGGCCGTCATCCGGGTGGAGCCCGACCGGCCCCTGTCCTACCTGCCCGGCCAGTCGGTCGCCGTCGAACTCCCGGCGCGGCTGCGCCAGTGGCGGTTCTACTCGATGGCCAACGCGCCCCGGCCTGACAACACCGTCGACTTCCATGTGCGGCTCGTCGACGGCGGCGCGGTCAGCCCCGTGCTGGTGCGGGCCCTGCAACCCGGCGACCGGCTCCGGATGGGCGCGCCGATCGGCACGCTCGTACTGGACGAGTCGTCGCATCGTGAGGTTCTGCTCGTCGCCGGAAGCACGGGACTCGCCCCGCTCAAGGCGATCTTGGAGCAGCTCGCGCAACGTTCCGTACCGCCGCCCGTGCAGCTCTTCTTCGGGGCCCGCTCCCGGGACGCCCTCTACGACCTCGAAGATCTGCGCAAGCTGGCCGCGGAGCTGTCGTGGCTGACCGTGGTCCCGGCGGTCTCGGACGAGGCGCCGCCGACGGCCGGCTCGGTGTTCGCCATGGACGTCCGGCCCGGGCCCACCGGCTCGCTCGTCCAGGTGCCGCGTTCCGGACCGCGCTCGGAGGACGCCGACATCGAGTACGGCGCGCTCCCGGACGTGCTCGCCCGGCGCGGCTCGTGGGCCCAGCACGACGCCTACGTCTGCGGGCCCGCCGCGATGGTCGTGAGCACGGTGGAACGGCTGGCGCACCTGGGCATGGATCCCGCCCGCGTCCGCCATGAGACCTTCGTCGACTCCGAGAGGTGAACCGTTGAACTCTCCGAACTATCCGGACCCGTTCGGCGACCCACCGGGTTATCCGGGCTTCGACTCCGCTCCGCCGGAACCCGGACCGCCCGTGCCGGCCTGGTCTGGCCAGTCCCAGCCGCCGGGGCACACGCCCGGCGAGGTGCTGGGCCAGGAACCGTCCTATCCGGTCGTCCCGGCAGCGCAGAATCTCCCCGCGCCCGGGAGCCCGGGCGGCTTCGGGATGATCGGCCGTGACCGGCTGACGCCGAGCGAGGTGCGCGCGACCACGTTCGCGCGCGCGTCCCTCGGGCGCCGTGGCCTGGACGAGGATCACGTACGGGCGTTCCTTGACCGTGTTGAGCACGAACTGGCCCAGCTCGGCAACGAGAAGGCGGCCCTGGCCGACGAGATCGCCCAGCTGCGGGACCGGCTGGACTCCGCCGGCTCGGACGGGCGTGGCGGGATGGCGCACGAAGAGGCGCACTTCCAGGCCGTGCGGATCCTGTCGCACGCGCAGCAGACCGCGGATCTCTATGTGGCGGACGCCGAGCGGTACACCCGGGAACTGGCCCACGAGGCCCGCCTGCACCGCGAATCGATCTTGTCCGACGCGCGGGGACGTGCCGAGCTGATGCTGGAGGAGGCGCACCAGCGCGCCGCCGAGGTCGCCGAGAAGGCGGCCCGTTCCACGCCGGTCCCGGTCCCCTCCACCGCGGTCGAGCCCGCACTGCCGACGGACGAGCGCCAGGCCATGGAACGCGAGATCGCCTACCTGCGGACCTACAGCGACGTGTACCGCACCCATCTGCGTTCCTATTTGGAGGCCCTGCTCAAGAACGTGGACGAATGGGAGACGTCTGAGCGGTCCGCCCTGACCAACGATCAGTAAGGCGAACTCGCCGTCGCGTTCGGCGCATGGGCGCTGGTCTGGAAAACTGGGGTCGCTATGGAATATCTGATCCTCATCGCCGGGCTGGCCGCCCTCGCCCTCATCGTGGGCGGAGTCATGTTCTTGCGGCCTGGCCGCCGCAAGCCCGTTGAACCCGCGGAGCGCCCCGCCGACGTCGTGCCGGGTGGCACGACCGTCGTCGATGAGGCAGAGGCCGCCGCGCCGCCCGTCGAACGTGCCCCACCGGTCGTCCCACCGGTCATCGAGATCGAGAAGCCGCCGCCGTCCGCGGGGCGCCTCGTCCGCCTCCGGGCCCGGCTGGCGCGGTCGCAGTCCACGTTCGGCAAGACCCTCCTCGGCCTGCTGTCGCGCGACACGCTCGACGACGACGCCTGGGACGAGATCGAGGACACCCTGATCGGTGCCGACATCGGCGTCACCGTGGCCCGCCAGATCACCGAGGATCTGCGCACGAAGGTGCAGGTCCTGGGCTCCCGCACCCCTGAGGAGGTGCGCGGCCTGCTCAAGGCCGAGCTGGTCAAGCAGATCGGCCCCGACCTGGACCGGTCACTGCGCACCGAGCGTCACGGCAACAAGCCCGCTGTGATGATGGTCGTCGGGGTCAACGGCACCGGCAAGACCACCACCTGCGGCAAGCTGGCCCGCGTGCTCGTCGGCGACGACCGCACGGTGCTCATGGGCGCGGCCGACACCTTCCGCGCCGCCGCCGCCGACCAGCTGGAGACCTGGGGTTCCCGCGTCGGCGCCCAGGTGGTCCGCAAGGGAGAGGGCGCCGATCCCGCCAGTGTCGCCTTCGACGCGGTCAAGCAGGGCATCGACAGCAAGGTCGACACCGTGATCGTCGACACCGCCGGCCGCCTGCACACCAAGACCGGCCTGATGGACGAGCTGGGCAAGGTCAAGCGCGTCATCGAGAAACAGAGCGCAGTAGACGAGATCCTGCTCGTCCTGGACGCCACCACCGGCCAGAACGGCATGCAGCAGGCCCGCGTCTTCGCCGAAGTGGTCAACGTCACCGGCATCGTGCTCACCAAGCTGGACGGCACCGCCAAGGGCGGCATCGTCGTCCAGGTACAGCGCGAGCTGGGCGTTCCCGTCAAGCTGGTGGGCCTGGGCGAAGGCCCTGACGACCTGGCCCCCTTCGAGCCCGAAGCCTTCGTAGACGCCATCCTTGGGTTTTGATCTGGGAAGGGCCGCGCAAGAGGGACGTCCGAACGGGCGGGATGGCGTAGACGAATCGTCGCCCTGAGGGGTCCTGCCGCCGTCGGGGCGTCGTTCCATCTCGTCACATGGGACCCACAGGCAACTTCGCTTCGGAAAATGGGAACTTTCACTATCTTGACAGTAAGTAAGTGAGGGCTTCGAAACATCATCGAAACATGCCGTGGCCGGGTTTCACACTGACGAAACACGAGAGCCCCCCAGGTGAAACGGCCAACCTCGAATCTCTGGAGCAACCCAACGTTCCGTGCCGAGGAGGGCTCTCTTCGAGATGAAAATCGATACCGGTACAACCGCCTGGATGCTGGCGGCGACCGCACTCGTGCTGCTCATGACGCCTGGCTTGGCGTTCTTCTATGGGGGCATGGCGCGGGCCAAGGGCGTCCTCAACATGATGATGATGTCCTTCGTCAGCATCGTCACCGTCAGCATCATCTGGGTGTTCTACGGCTACTCCATCGCCTTCAGCGCCAACGGCAACTCGACGCTCGACAACTTCTTCGGAGGGCTCTCCGACTGGGGTCTGAAGAGCACGACCACCTCCGTCTATGAGGGGCTGATCGTCGAGGGCCCGGCGGCGATCACCGACAACATGCCCGAGATGGTGTTCTCCGCGTTCCAGCTGACGTTCGCGATCATCACCGTCGCGCTCATCAGCGGCGCGATCGCGGACCGCGCCAAGTTCGGCGCCTGGGTCGCGTTCACCATCGCCTGGGCCACCTTGGTCTACTTCCCCGTCGCGCACTGGGTCTGGGGCGGCGGCTGGCTGTTCGACAAGGGCATCGAGGACTTCGCCGGCGGCACCGTCGTGCACGTCAACTCCGGTGCGGCGGCCCTGGCTCTCGCGCTGGTGCTCGGCAAGCGCAAGGGCTGGCCGAAGGAGCCGATGCGGCCCAACAACATGCCGTTCGTGCTGCTGGGCGCGGGCCTGCTGTGGTTCGGCTGGTTCGGCTTCAACGCGGGCTCCGAGCTCGCGGTCGACGGCACCACCGCTCTCGCGTTCATGAACACCCAGGTCGCCACGGCCGCCGCGGCGGGCGCGTGGATCCTCGTCGAGAAGCTGCGCGACGGCCACGCCACGACTCTGGGCATCGCCTCCGGCGCGGTCGCCGGTCTGGTCGCGGTCACCCCGGCCTGCGGCTTCATCGACACCTGGGTGGCCGTGCTGCTCGGCGTCGTCGCCGGTGCGATCTGCGCCTACGCGGTCGGCCTCAAGTACAAGCTCGGCTTCGACGACTCGCTCGACGTGGTCGGCGTGCACCTGGTCGGCGGCCTGGTCGGCGCCGTGTCGCTGGGCTTCATCGCCGCCTACCCGTTCCTGCCGCAGCAGCACAAGGGCCTGTTCTACGGAGGCGGCTTCGAGCAGCTGGGCTGGCAGGTCATCGCGCCCCTGGCGGTCGGTGCCTACTCGTTCGTCATGGCGTACATCATCGGCAAGATCATTGACCTGGTCATCGGCTTCCGGGTGGACGCCGAGGACGAGGTGGACGGCATCGACATCGCCACGCACGCCGAGAGTGCGTACGATCTCGGCTCGTCCGGGGGCGGCGGCTCCGCCCAGGCGGCCAAGGCCTCGGCCTCCGTGGCCGGCAACGCCACGACCAAGAAGGTGGAGGCGGAAGCGTGAAGCTGATCACAGCGGTCATCAAGCCGTTCAAGCTCGACGAGGTGAAGGCGGCCCTGGAGACCTTCGGGGTCAAGGGCCTCACCGTCAGCGAGGCGAGCGGGTACGGCCGGCAGAAGGGCCACACCGAGGTCTACCGCGGCGCCGAGTACAAGGTCGACCTGGTGCCCAAGCTCCGTGTCGAGGTCCTCGTCGACGACGAGGACGCCGAGGACATCATCGACGTCATCGTCAAGGCCGCGCAGACCGGCAAGATCGGTGACGGCAAGGTCTGGGCGGTGCCGGTCGAGACCGTCGTCCGCGTTCGCACCGGCGAGACCGGCCCGGAAGCCCTGTAGGGCGAACGAGTGGTCCTCGCTCACGGAACGGTCGGGGGACAACGCCACGAAGCCCGCGCAGCCATGGCGGCTGCGCGGGCCGTGCGCGCCGACGAACTCGACCGATGGCTCGCCGGTCTGCTGGGCCTCGGAGGCCGGCCGATCACCGCCGACCGTCGCAGGAACGGAGCGGAAGGTCCCTCGACCGCCCCTGCCACGCCCCCCGCCGCCCTCCCAGACCGGGGGACGGACGCCGTCGCGTTGATCGCGGTCGGCAGTCACGGCCGCCGTGAGCTCACGCCCGGCGGAGATCTCGACCTGGTCCTGCTGCATCGTGGGCGCCCGGACGTCGCCGAGGTGGCCGACCGTGTCTGGTACCCCATCTGGGACTCGGGGATGCGGCTCGACCACTCCGTCCGGACGGTCGATGAGGCGCGATCCGTGGCGCGCACCGACATGAAGGCCGCGCTGGGCCTGCTCTCCGCGCGCCGGATCGCCGGCGATCAAGTGCTCGTCGACGAACTGCGCGCCGCCGTTCTCGCCGATTGGCGTGCCGACGCCCGGCGGCGCCTGGCCGAGCTGGCCGAGATGTGCCGGGAACGCTGGGAGACCCAAGGCGAACTGGCGTTCCTCCTCGAACCCGACCTCAAGGAGGCCCACGGCGGCCTCCGTGACGTCCACGTCATGCAGGCCGTCGCCGCGTCCTGGGTGGCCTCGGCCCCCGACGCTCGCGTACGGGCCGCTCACGATCTCCTTTTGGACGTCCGGCACGCATTGCACGAGATCACCGGCCGGACGTCCGATCGCCTCGTTCTCCAGGAGCAGGAGGCGGTCGCCCAGGCGCTCGGCATGCTCGACGCCAACGTGCTGCTCCGTTCGATCGCCGAGGCCGCGCGCACCATCACGTACGCCGAGGATCACCTGTGGCGGCTGGTGGATCGTTTCTGTGCGCCGCGCCGCGCGTCCACCATCCGTCACCGCGCGGATGCGGCGGGCAGGCGAGGCACTGTCGAACGCAACCCCGTCGGGGACGGTGCGGTCGAACAGGAAGGCGAGGTCGTCCTCGCCCGTGGGGCCGACCTGGACGATCCCGCACTCACGCTCCGCGTCGCCGCAGCCGCGGCCCAGGCAGACCTCCCGCTCGCACCGGCGACGGTGGACCGGCTGGCAGAACGCGCGGCCCTGCCCACCACGCCATGGCCCGCCGCCGCCCGTGACGCCTTGGTGGCGCTGCTCGGGGCGGGTACGGCGGCGATCGGTGTGTGGGAGGCCCTTGACCAGGCCGGACTGATCGTACGGCTGCTGCCGGACTGGGAACGTGTCCGGAACCGCCCGCAACGCAACCCCGTCCACACGTACACCGTCGATCGCCATCTCGTGGAGGCCGCGGCCCGCGCCGCCGCCCTCACCCGCGAGGTCGCCCGGCCCGACTTGCTGCTCGTCGGCGCGCTCCTGCACGACATCGGCAAGGGCTGGCCCGGCGACCACTCGCAGAGCGGCGCGGTCGTCGCGCGTGACATGGGCACGCGGCTGGGCTTCCGGGCGGGGGACGTCCAGGTGCTGGAGACCGTCGTACGGCATCACCTCCTGCTCCCCGAGACCGCCACCCGCCGCGACATCGACGACCCCGTCACGGTGGAGACCGTGGTCAAGGCCGTGTCCGCGGTGCCCGGCCGCGAACGCGAGATCATCGAGCTCCTGGCCGCCCTGGCGATCGCCGACGGCCTGGCGACCGGACCGGCCGCCTGGGGGCCGTGGAAGGCCCGCCTGGTGGCCCAGCTGGCCCGGCGAGCCATCGCCGCGCTCGCCGGCGGCACACCGCCGCCCGCACCCGCGCTTGCACCCGAACAACTGGCCCTGGCCCGTCACGACGGCGCTGCGGTACGCGTCGCGGGCTCCCGGATCACCATCGCCGCTCCCGACCGCGTCGGTCTTCTCTGGAAGGCCGCGGGCGTGCTTGCTCTTCACCGCCTGGCCGTTCGCACCGCCCGTACGGTCAACTCCTCATCCCGTCCGAGCGAGGATGCGGCTCGTACGACGGCGGTGCTGGATTTCACGGCGGTGCCCGAATACGGAACGCCGCCGGACCCCGCGGCTCTGGAGGCCGACCTGAGGAGGATGCTCGCCGATCGCCTGAACGTCGCCGAGCGGCTGGAGAAACGGGCGCGCTCGGTGCGGACGAGGCCGGGCGTGGCCGTCCCGCCGCCGAGGGTGTCGATCGTCGACGACGCCTCCAGCACGGCGACCGTGGTGGAGGTCCGCGCCCACGACCGGCCGGGGCTCCTCTGGCGGATCGGCCAGGCCCTGGGTGATTGCGGCCTCCAGGTCCGCGCCGCGCAGGTCGACACTCTGGGAGCCGAGGCGGTGGACGTCTTCTACGTGGTCGACGCCGAAGGGCGCCCACTCACCGACGTGAGCGACTTGTCCCACGTACGAACCCAAGTCCTGGCGGCCCTGGCGTAACCTCAGCCCGCCCGCCCTGGCGTAATCCTCAGCCCGCCGCGCCTGTACACGCCGTCCGTGGTGCAGGTGGTTGGAGACGGAGGGGCAGCCACGGGGGCACGGCTACCCCTCCGCCGATCTAGGGGGTGTCAGGAGCGCACTGGGGCGCTGCCTGGCTAGGAACCATGTTGTCGGTCTCGGCCTGGCTGTCCAGGGTCGGTTTTGCGACGGTCGTCGCCGTCCTTGCCACCGCGGTTTCCCTTGTCGTCGCCGTTGCCGTTGCCGTTGTTCTGGTCCTTGTTGTTTCCGCCGCTGTTGCCCTTGGAGGGCTTGGTCTTCTGGGCTTTCTTCGCCTTGCCCTGGTTCGCGTTCTGCTTCAGGACCTTTGTGCAGTAGCCGGACACCTTGGGTGCCCCGCCAGCGGCGGAGACCAGGGGGGAGTACGCCGCCGAACGCAGCAATGCGGCACGGTGTGCGGCATTGCCGGACGCGTACGTGCGGCACAGCGCCGCCAGGCCCGATGGCTGATCTCCGCCGTTCGCCGGAGGCTGGCTGGCGTTCGGCCCGGTGGGTTGGGTGGACGGGGACTTCGAGACCGGACGGGGGGTTGGGGACACCGTGTTGACCGGATCGTTGTCCAGCGGGCCCATCGGCAGGGAGCCGGTGCCCGCGGCCAGGGCGACCCCGCCCGCCGCGGTGACCGCCAGGCTCAATGCCGCTGCCTTCGCCGTCAGGATGCGCGTCAGCGGGATCCTGCGCGCCCGCTTCACCGGCAGTTGCGTGGTGGCGAAGGCGGCGGTGAAGGCGGCGACAGCGGCGTCCTCACCGGCAAGCTCTCGCTCCTGAGCGGACGTGGTGGCGGTGGCGAGCAACCGGCCGAGCGGCTCGGCGGGGGTGCCGGGGTCGCCCGGCTCACCGCGGAGCAGGCGCTCGGCGGCGTCGCGGTCGAGTTCCCAGCGATCCGTATTCATCTCACTCCCCTCAGCGTCGCGACCTGCGTTCGTGTCACACCTGACCTCTCAGTCATTCGCCGTCGGGCCCGTGAGCAGGCCGTTCTCCCATCTGATCGGCCAGCCGGTGCAGGCCGCGGTAGGCCGCGGTCCGGACCGCCCCCGCCCGCTTGCCGAGCACCCGCCCGGCCTCCTTGGAGTCCAGCCCGACGACGACGCGGAGCAGCACCGCCTCGGCCTGGTCCCTGGGCAGGGCGCCGATCAGCGCGACGGCGCCGTCGGTGGAGATGCGTTCCAGCGCGTCCCGTTCGGTGTCGTCGCGTCCCACCAGGTCGGTCAGCTCGTCGAGCTGCACGCTGGTCTCGGGCCGCCGGTTGAGCTTGCGCAGATGATCGAGCGCGCGGTGCCGCGCCACCGTCGACGCCCAGCCGCGGAACCGGTCGTAGTCGCCGCTGAACGAACGGATGTCCCGGGCGATCTGCAACCACGCGTCCGCCGCCACGTCCTCGGCGTCCCCGCCCACCAGTGCCCGCAGATACCGGAGCAGCCTGGGCTGCAGGTCGCGATAGATCGTGCGGAACGCGTCCTCGTCCCCGGCCTGCGCGGTCTGCAGAGCAACCTCGAGGCTCTGGTCGGGAGGCTCGACCCGGGTGGTCACCCGTCCGCTCATGCGCGCCCGTGTCGGCGCGGCCACGTCTTCACCTTGGGGGTCCTTCGGGGGCTTGATCAGGACAAGGAGGGTCCGACGCGTCCTGTTGCGCAGGTCACATGGAACCCCTCACCGCTCCAGCGTACGACCCCAACTTAGCCGCCACAGGCACACCGCCAGGACCAAACCGCGTGAGACTCACACACCCGCCTCCAGGCCGAACCGTCCCTTTCGGCTCAGGACGACGGAGGCCGGCAGGGGACGCAAGGCATTGATCGGGCGGGGCGCAGTGGTTGACCCGATAGTCTGATAGGCGATCCCAGAAGCTTTCCAAGGACGGGTCCAGACACGTGTTCGAGACGCTATCCGACCGGTTGACGACGGTCTTCTCGTCGCTGCGCAGCAAGGGGCGGCTCTCCGAGGCCGACATCAACGCGACAGCCCGCGAGATCCGGGTCGCGTTGCTTGAGGCCGACGTCGCCTTGCCCGTGGTGAAGGACTTCATCGCGCAGATCAAGGAGCGGGCCGGCGGTGCGGAGGTCTCGCAGGCGCTGAACCCCGCGCAGCAGGTCGTCAAGATCGTCAACGAGGAGCTCATCAACATCCTCGGTGGCGAGACGCGGCGGATCCGGTTCGCCAAGACCCCGCCCACCGTGATCATGCTGGCGGGTCTGCAGGGTGCCGGTAAGACGACCCTGGCGGGCAAGATGGCGCGCTGGCTCAAGTCCGAGGGGCACGCGCCGCTGCTGGTGGCGGCCGACCTGCAGCGGCCCAACGCCGTTCAGCAGCTCCAGGTGGTCGGTGAGCGGGCCGGGGTGCCGGTGTTCGCGCCGGAGCCCGGCAGCGGCGTCGGCGACCCGGTGAACGTGGCGCGGCGTTCGATCGACCAGGCCAAGCAGGCCCAGCACGACATCGTCCTCATCGACACCGCCGGCCGGCTCGGTGTCGACGCCGAGATGATGCAGCAGGCCATCGACATCCGCGACGCGGTCACGCCGGACGACATCCTGTTCGTGGTCGACGCGATGGTCGGCCAGGACGCGGTCAACACGGCCCAGGCGTTCATGGAGGGCGTCGGCTTCGACGGCGTCGTCCTCACCAAGCTCGACGGCGACGCGCGCGGCGGTGCCGCGCTGTCGGTCCGGCACGTCACCGGCCGGCCGATCATGTTCGCGTCGACGGGGGAGAAGCTCGAGGACTTCTCCGTCTTCCACCCCGACCGGATGGCCGGGCGCATCCTCGACATGGGTGACATCCTCACCCTGATCGAGCAGGCCGAGCAGGCGTTCGACGCCCAGCAGGCCGAGGAGATGACCCAGAAGGTCCTGAAGGGCGAGAACTTCACCCTTGAGGACTTCCTCGAGCAGATGATGATGATCCGCAAGCTCGGGCCGATCGGCAATCTGCTGGGCATGATGCCCGGCATGGGCCAGGTCCGCGACCAGGTCAGCCAGATCGACGACAAGGACCTGGACCGGGTCGCCGCGATCATCCGTTCCATGACCCCGGGCGAACGCGCCAACCCGAAGATGATCAACGGCTCCCGGCGGGCCCGGATCGCCAAGGGCTCGGGCGTCACGGTCGGCGAGGTCAACAGCCTGGTCACCCGCTTCTTCGACGCGCAGAAGATGATGCGGCAGATGACCGCCGGCATGCCGGGAATGCCCGGCATGCCTGGCCGCCGCAAGGCCACGAAGGCTGCCAAGAACGCCAAGAACAAGAAGGGCAAGCAGCGCAGCGGCGATCCGCGCAAGCGCGCCGGCGGCGGCCAGCAGCAGGAGCCCGCCGCCGCCCAGGACGGTGCGGTGCCGGACGGCCTGCCGCCCGGTCTCGGTGGCCAGTTGCCGCCGGGTCTGGGGGGCCAGCTGCCGCCTGGATTCCAGATGCCCGACCTCGGCAAGCTGCAAGGACGCAAGAAAAAGTAAACGTCTCGCCGTGTCACCGCGCGATTGCGCTTTTTCCGCGATCGTCTGGCAGAATGGCAGGCTGGAAACCCCGGGACCGCCAGGAGCCCTCTCTCGTCCTGCGCGGACCGGAAATCCATTGAACGGCCGGTAACCGGTGTCCCCACCTGGTGAGGCCCGTTCACCCTGTAATGAAGTCTGGAGAACACCACACCCGTGGCAGTCAAGATCAAGCTCAAGCGTCTGGGGAAGATCCGGAACCCGCAGTACCGGATCGTCGTCGCCGATGCCCGCACCAAGCGTGACGGTCGGGCCATCGAGGAGATCGGCCTTTACCAGCCGAAGCAGGAGCCGTCGCTCATCGAGATCGACTCCGAGCGCGCGCAGTACTGGCTGGGCGTCGGCGCGCAGCCGACCGAGCCGGTCCTCGCCCTCCTCAAGATCACCGGCGACTGGCAGAAGTTCAAGGGCGAGCCCGGCGCCGAGGGCACGCTCCGCAAGGCCGAGCCCAAGCCGGACAAGAAGGCCGTCTTCCAGGCGGCCGTCAAGGAGGCCTTCAAGGAGGACGAGGCCGCCGCCACGGCGACCAAGTCCAAGAAGAAGGCCGAGCAGCCCAAGAAGGCCGAGCCTAAGAAGGCCAAGTCCGAGGCGAAGACCGAGGCAAAGGCTGAGGCCAAGACCGAGGCCAAGTCCGAGGCAAAGACCGAGACCCCGGCCAAGGCCGAGGACGCCGCCGAGGCCAAGGCCGCCGAGACCACCGAAGCCAAGAGCGAGGACTGACGTGCTCGAAGATGCGCTCGAGCACCTGGTGCGCGGCATCGTGGAGCACCCGGACGACGTCCGGGTGCGCGCCCGCCGCATCAGGGGAGGCCGGGTCCTGGAGGTGCGCGTGCACCCCGATGACCTCGGCAAGGTCATCGGCCGCAGCGGTCGTACCGCCAAGGCCCTCCGCACGGTCATCAGCGCCCTCTCCGGAGGCCGCTATGTGCGGGTGGACCTGCTCGACGTCAACGAGGTCCGCTGACGCTCGGAGCCCCGGCTCCCAGTGGCCCTCGCCCGCGCAAGGCCGACCGCTCCGGTCGGCCCCCGCAGGCCCAGTGACCGGCCCGACGGCCCCGCCGTCGGGCCGGTCGCCGTTTGTAAGATCGGTCGTATCCAAGGATTTCAGGTAAGTGATGGTGATGAAGGACCAGTTGGTGGTCGGCCGGATCGGGCGGCCGCATGGGATCCGTGGTGAGATCACCATTGATGTCCGTACGGACGAGCCCGACGCGCGCTTCGCGCCCGGAGCCGAAATCGCGACGGATCCGGCCGAGGCGGGCCCGCTCACGGTGGAACGGGTGCGCTGGCATTCGGGGCGGCTCCTGGTGGCGTTCGCCGGAGTGGCCGACCGCACCGCGGCCGAGGAACTGCGCGGCACCTGGCTCGTCGTC
This sequence comes from Actinomadura sp. 6N118, assembly GCF_044326415.1. Taxonomy (NCBI): domain Bacteria; kingdom Bacillati; phylum Actinomycetota; class Actinomycetes; order Streptosporangiales; family Thermomonosporaceae; genus Actinomadura; species Actinomadura sp. 6N118. The sequence goes on from NZ_JBIRAZ010000015.1 coordinate 116,514, forward strand.
GCCCCGGACGACATCATCGACACCGGCGACCCGGACGACTTCCACGACTCCGAGCTGGTGGGCCTGTCCGCGGTGACCGTCGCGGGCGAGGAGGTCGGTACGGTGGCCGAGGTCCGTCACTTCGGGCAGGACCTGCTGGTCATCAGCCGGAGCGGTGGTGGAGAGGCCCTCGTGCCCTTCGTCGCGGCCCTCGTCCCCGAGGTGGACGTCGCCGCGGGACGGCTGGTCATCGACCCGCCGGCGGGCCTCCTGGACGAACAGTGAGACTCGACATCATCACGATCTTCCCGGAGTACTTCGCTCCGCTGGACGTCTCGCTGCTCGGCAAGGCCCGCCGGAACGGCCTGATCGAGATGACCGTCCACGACCTCCGGCTGTGGACCCACGACCGCCACCGCACCGTCGACGACACCCCGTACGGCGGCGGCCCCGGCATGGTCATGAAGCCCGAACCCTGGGGCGAAGCCCTGGACGCCATTGCCCCGCCAAACGCAACCCCAGCCCCACCAAACACAATGCCCGGCCGCTCCGACGATGCGGCCGACCCCGCCGACCCCGCCGACCCCGCCGACCCGGCCGGCGCGGCCGATGCCGCCGACCCGGCCGATGCTGCCGGCGCGGCCGATGCCGCCGACCCGGACGATGCCGCCGACCCGGACGACCCGGACGATGCGGCCGGTGGGGCGGGTCAGCGGGCGTGGGGGGCGGAGGTGATGCCGCGGCTGATCGTTCCTACTCCCAGCGGGCGGCCGTTCACTCAGGCGCTCGCGGCGGAGTACGCGGCGGAGCCGCGGCTGATCTTCGCTTGCGGGCGGTACGAGGGCATCGACTCGCGGGTCGTCGAGGAAGCGCGGGAGAGGATGCGCGTCGACGAGGTCAGCCTGGGTGACTTCGTGCTCGCGGGCGGCGAGGTGGCCGTTCTGGTCATGGTGGAGGCGATCAGCCGGCTGGTGCCGGGCGTCCTGGGCAACGTCGACTCCGTGACGGACGACTCGTTCGCGCCGGGGGCCATGGAGTCGCTGCTGGAGGGGCCCGTCTACACCAAGCCGCCGGTCTGGCGGGAACGCGCCGTTCCGGACGTGCTCCTGTCGGGGAACCACGGCGCGATCGCTCGCTGGCGGCGGGATCAGGCGTTGCGCCGGACCGTCGCCAACCGGCCCGAACTGGCCGCGAGGATGGATCCGGAAACCCTTGACAAGCATGATCGCCAGGTGCTGGAGGACGCCGGTTTTCCGGTGGACGGCGAACATATGGCACACTAGAGCGTCGCCGTAAATCTCACGCACGGCGCCCATACTTTCGAAGAAGATCCACTTCGCGCGGCTCGATGCCCCCACCACGCACCACGGGGCCTCTCGATGTCCGCGTTCGACTCATGAGGAAACGCCTGCCATGCACACCCTGATCCAGGAGATCGAGAACGCCGCGCTGCGCAGCGACCACCCGGACTTCCGTCCGGGCGACTCGGTCAAGGTCCACGCGCGCATCACCGAGGGCAAGGTCACCCGCGTGCAGATCTTCGAGGGCGTCGTGATCCGGCGCCAGGGCGGCGGCGCTCGCGAGAGCTTCACCGTCCGCAAGGTCAGCAAGGGCGGCTACGGCGTCGAGCGCACCTGGCCGCTCAACAGCCCGCACATTGAGAAGCTCGAGGTCGTCACCCGCGGTGACGTTCGCCGCGCCAAGCTCTACTACCTCCGCAACCTGCGAGGCAAGGCCGCGCGGATCAAGGAGAAGCGCGACTTCTGAGCCCGAGTGCCCGCGTCATGGCGATGCGGGGCTGCGGCCGTACGGCGCCCCGGGAACCCTCAGCGGTTGCCGGGGCGTTGCCCGTTTGCCAGCGGGCACCGGCGATCGCGAGCGGAGCGCCGTGAACGCGGAGCGCAAGGTGGTAGGGGCGGCAGGCAGTGCGAGGCGACAGGTAGTACGGGGCGACACGGCCGTGCGGAAGGTACGCCGGGCGTGACGCCGATAGGCTTTCGCTCTGATGACAGACGAGGACGATCGGAGAGACGTGCGTTCCGAAGCCGAGGGCGCGGTGCCCCACGAGAAGCAGGCCGTGACCTCGGGCCAGGACCCCGTCGACGACGCGGCCTCAGAGGACGAGTCGTCCACCGGCGGGGGAAAGTCCAAGAACAAGAAGCAGGGCTCCTTCTGGAAGGAACTGCCGGTCCTGATCGGCGTCGCCCTTGTTCTTGCCCTGGTCATCAAGGCGTTCGCCGTGCAGGCGTTCTACATCCCGTCCGCGTCGATGGAGAACACCCTGCAGATCGGTGACCGCGTTCTGGTCAACAAGATCGTTTACCACACCCGCGACATCAAGCGCGGCGACATCGTGGTCTTCAACGGCCTGGACTCCTGGGACCCCGAGGTCGACTACGCCGAGCCGTCCAACCCGGTGTCCAAGGTCCTCCGTGCGATCGGCACGACGTTCGGCGTCGCGCCGAACGAGAAGGACTACATCAAGCGTGTGATCGGCATCCCCGGCGACCGGGTCAAGTGCTGCGACGCGCAGGGGCGCATCACCGTCAACGGCGTGCCGCTCGACGAGAAGCGCTACCTCTTCAGCGATCCCCAGACCGACGAGCAGAACAAGCCCTCCAACGAGACGTTCGACCACACCGTGAAGCCCGGCCAGCTGTGGGTCATGGGCGATCACCGTGAGGTCTCCTCGGACTCGCGGGCCCACCGCGGTGACCCGGGTGGCGGCACGATCCCCGTGAGCCGAGTGATCGGCCGGGCGTTCGTGATCGTGTGGCCGCTGGACCGGATCGGGACACTCCCGATCCCCAAGACGTTCGAGCAGCCCGCCCTGAACGCCGCCGCGGCCCTGACGCCTGCCGTTCCGCTGGCTTTGGGCTTCGTGGGCGCCGTCCCCGTCGTCCTCGTCCGCCGCCGCCTCCGTATCCGCTTCGCCCGGGCGCGCGACTCGTAGGAGGAGACGTGCGTTCCCAACCCGAGGGCACGGGCCCCGAGCAGAATCAGCCTTCGGACCCCACCGGGACGCCGGCCGCGGAGGACTCCACTGCAGACACGCCTGCGGAGGACTCCGCTGCCGACACGGCTCCGGAGGATGTCGGCGACGGCCCGGCAACAGACGAATCCGGCCGCTCCAAGAAGCGCAAGAAGGGCAAGAAGCAGGGATCGTTCTGGAAGGAACTCCCGGTCCTGATCGGGGTCGCGCTGGTCCTGGCGCTGATCATCAAGACCTTCGTCGTGCAGGCGTTCTACATCCCCTCGGAGTCGATGGAGAACACCCTCCTCGTCGGCGACCGCGTGCTGGTCAACAAGATCGTTTACCACATGCGTGACATCGAACGCGGCGACGTCGTGGTGTTCAGCGGCCTGGACTCCTGGGATCTCGAAGTCGACGTCCCCGAGCCGTCCAACCCGGTGTCGAAGGTCCTCCGCGCGATCGGCAGCACGTTCGGCGTCGTGCCCGGCGAGAAGGACTACATCAAGCGTGTGATCGGCGTCCCCGGCGACCGGGTCAAATGTTGCGACGCGCAGAGCCGGATCACCGTCAACGGCGTGCCGCTCGACGAGAAGTCCTACCTGTACCGCGATCCGGAGACAGGGGAGCAGAACAAGCCCTCCGACATCCCGTTCGACGTGACGGTCGGCAAGGGCCAGCTCTGGGTGATGGGTGATCACCGCGAACTCTCGTACGACTCGCGCAATCACCGGGGCGACCCGGGCGGCGGCACGATCCCCGCCAGCCGCGTCGTCGGCCGGGCCTTCGTGCTCGTGTGGCCGCTCGACCGGATCAACACCCTCCCGATCCCCAAGACCTTCGACCAGCCCGCCCTCAGCAAGGCCGCGGCGGCGGCCTTCCCCGTCGCCCTGGGCCTGATCGGCGCCGTCCCCATCACCCTGATCCGCCGCCGCTTCCGCCTCTGACCACTATGGATCTGGTGGTGGCCCTTTCCGGGGGATTCGAGGCGCCTTGCGGGCTTGTGGCGTCGTACGCTGGCGTTCCATGAACGGTCGTCCTCTCCGCTTCACGCCGCGCCGCGACGCCGGGTTGCACGCGTATGAGCGGGCGCTTGAGCATGCCGGTTTCGGTCGCGTCGCGGGCGTCGACGAGGCTGGGCGCGGGGCCTGTGCCGGACCGCTGGTCGTCGCGGCTGTGATCTTGCCTCGGGGACGGCGGGGGATGATCGAGGGGCTGATGGACTCGAAGCTGCTCACTCCCGTACGCCGCGAGGCGATCTACGAGGAGATCGTGCGGCGAGCCGAGGCGTGGAGCGCGATCGTGATCCCCTGCCACGACGTCGATCGGATCGGCGTTCACCGGTGCAATGTCACCGGGATGCGGCGGGCGCTGGCGGCCCTGGAACTGCGGCCTTCGTACGTGCTGAGCGACGGGTTCGCGGTGCCCGGCCTGGACGTGCCGAGCCTGGCGGTGATCAAAGGTGACCAGGTCGCCGCGTGCATGGCGGCGGCCTCGGTGGTGGCCAAGGTCACCCGAGACCGGATCATGGTGGACCTGCATGAGCGTTATCCGGCCTACGGATTCAACGTTCACAAGGGCTATGCCACTCGGGAGCACTCGGCGGCGCTCGCCGAGTTCGGGCCTTGCCCGGAACACCGCTTCTCCTTCGTCAACGTCGGGCGGGCCTTGCGCGAGAACGGAGTCGTGGAGGAGATCAGGGACGAGCCTGTACTGGACGTTCCCGGCGAGGAAGGGGCACGGGCATGAGTCCCCCTACCTTCCGTCGCCGCACCGCCTGAGCTTGCTTGTCAGCGGTTCCTACGGTGTGAGCCGCAGTAGGCGGGCGGTGCACGGCTCCGGCAGGGGGATGCGCCCTGCGTCGTTGTTCGTCCAGCAAGGGGCCGCGTCCACGGGATACAGCAGCGACACCGAGGCGGGGGACACCGGCCGGTTGATCCCGCCCGGCCGGACGCCGTCCTCGAACAACAGGGTGAGCGCGTCGTTGCCCCAGCGTTCCAACATCGAAGAGACCTCCGTACGGCAAACGTTTTCTACAGGCCGGGGTGTCCGGCTTGGGGGCAGGTGAGACACCCGTCAGCATCGCCTCGCGGCGTCGCTCGCGGTGGGCTGGTTGGCGTCAGCGCCGTCGTCCGTCCAGCCTGCGGCCCATCGGAGGGCGCCGAGCAGGTGACGACGGAAGTCTGGCTCGTCGAAGGCATGTTCCGTGTGGCCGAGCGCGGTGTAGAAGGAGCGGCCCGCGCCGTACTCCCGGTACCAGATGAGCGGATGGTGCAGGCCCATGGTGCCGCCCCGGTAGGAGTTCTCGTCGACGGTCGCCAGCACCGTGACCCCTGTGGGGCCATCGCGGAAGTTGTACCACTCGTCGGTCCAGGTCCAGCGTTCCGGCAGGTGGGCGGTCGCCGGATGGGATCGGTCGACGACGTTCACCAGGCCAGGTTGTATCTCCGGGTGCCCGTCGAAGCGGGCGCCGACGAGCGCGCCGTAGTCCGGCCAGTCGTACTCGGTGCAGGTGGCCGAATGGACGCCCAGAAATCCGCCGCCCTCGGCGACGCGTCCGAGCAGTGCCCGCCGCCCGGCCGGTTCCAGGACGTCCCCGCTGGTGGACAGGAAGACCACCGCGTCGCTGGAGGCCAGCCGTTCCGCGGTGAACGTCGCGGGGTCCTCGGTGGCGTGAACGGTGAAACCGTGCTGCGCGCCCAGGCCGCGGAAGGCTGCCACGCCTGCGGGGATCGAGTCGTGCCGGTAGCCCGTCGTCCGGGTGTAGACGAGTATGTTTCTGCTGGTCATGAGCGCTCCGACAGGGGATGGAAAACTTTTTCTATGGACCGGAAGCTCGAGTTCAGCGCGATCTTCGCGACGTCGTCGTGACTCCGCCGGGCCGGCGACGAACTGACCCTCAGCCACGCGGCTCTTTCGGCCATGGCGGACGGCCGGATCCTGCCCTTGAGCCCGCACGGGCCGTGCCTCATGGCCGACGGTCCGCGGCGCGCCCAGGGGCGGTAGGGATCAGCGGAGGCGGGACGACAGGATTCACGAGGGTCTCGCTCCGCGTGGAGGGCCAGAGTGATGGGGGCATTGTGTGACGATGGACGTGGCGGTGGTGCTCGACTCCAATAGCCTCTATAGGAAGAGCTGGCTGCCATGTCGAGTAGCGGGTTCACATCATGATGACCGAGTTGGTTCGCCGGAGGATCGAGGGCACAGTGCCTGGTCAGGTCGCCTTGTCGGCTCCGATGGGGGTTTGCAGTGTCTGCTGAGGACCTGGAGAAGTACGAGACCGAGATGGAGCTCCAGCTCTATCGCGAGTATCGCGACGTCGTGGGGCTCTTCACGTACGTGGTCGAGACCGAGCGAAGGTTCTACCTCACCAACTCGGTGGATCTCCAGGTGCGGAGCACGGACAACGGCGAGGTCTTCTTCGAGGTCGCCATGCAGGACGCTTGGGTTTGGGACATGTACCGCCCTGCGCGGTTTGTGAAAAATGTCCGTGTCGTCACGTTCAAGGACGTCAATGTCGAAGAGCTGGCCAAGAGCGACTTCGAACTCCCCTCCGACCAGTAGCTTCGCCCTCCGATCAGACGTCCGGTACGGCGGCGACCGGGTCGCGAGATCATGATCTTGCCTTGGTGGTCAGGCGCCAGCCCGAGGGCGCGCGTTCGACGAAGCCGGCAGCGGCGAGCAAGCCCAGCTTGCCGTTGACGGTGCCGAGGTCCAGCCCCGCCTTGACGGCGATCTGGGCCGGGCCCGTGGCGCCACGGGCGGGAAGGGCCTCCAGGACCGCTCTGGTCGTGGCGTCCAGACGGTCGCGAGGCAGGATTGGGACGCCCGGATCAGGGGCGAGCGCACCGATCGGACCGACCGCTTCGATCACCTCCTCCGAACGCGTGACGAGCGTGGCGGGTGGGTCTTCCCGCAGAAGTCTGTGGCAGCCCACTGAAGATCCAGAATGCACAGGCCCAGGAACCGCCATGAGCACCCGGCCGAGCTTGCGGGCCCAGGCGGCGGTGCCGAGAGCGCCGCTGCGGCGGGCGGCCTCCACCACCACGGTGCCCCGGGAGAGAGCGGCGATCACCCTGTTGCGGATCAGGAAGCGCAGCCGATTCGGCTCCGTGCCCGGCGGCATCTCGCTGACCAGCAGCGCCCGGCGCGCCATCTCGGCGAACAGGCCGTCGTTGCCGGCCGGATAGGACACGTCGACGCCGTTCGCGAAGACCGCCAGCGTGGGACCGTCCGCGGCCAGGGCACCGCGGTGAGCTGCCGCGTCGATCCCCATGGCACCTCCGGAGACCACCGTCCACCCCCGTTCGGCCAGCTCACAGCCGAGATCAGCGGCGACGCGGAGGCCGTATGGGGAGGCGGCGCGGGAACCGACGACGGCCACCGAGCGCAGGCACCCGTAACGCAGATCCTCGGGACCGCGCAGCCACAGGGCGTACGGCCGTTCGTCACCGAGATCATCGAGCGTGGTCGGCCATTCGGGATCACCGGGGCACACCAGCCGGATGTTCATGCGTTCGCAGATGGCCAGGTCCGCCGCCGGATCGGCGCCCGACAGCTTGATCCGCCACCGCTCGAGCCGATCGCCGACCCGGCCCCCCTCCAGACCGGGAGGTAACTCGCCGGAACGGATCGTCTCCAAGGCTCCGGCAGGGCCGACGACAGCGATCAACCGACCCATCTGTGTGTCCCCGGGCTCAGCGACGGCACAGAGCGTCGCCCGAGCAAGCCGATCGTCGTTCATGCTGCCTCCTTGTGGCTGAGCTGGTGTGTTTGCCGATGGGGTGTCCGGCGACAGGGATTGTTCGGATCATGGGCGGCGGCCCGTCCATAGGGCCAGGGCGCCGCCTACGTCGTCTTCGCTGGGTTGGTCTCGGCCGGCTAGGTCGGCGATGGTCCAGGCGACGCGGAGCACGCGGTCCAGGCCGCGGGCGCTGAGCGTGCCACGCATCAGGGCGTCGTCGGCGGCGCGCATTGCTTCTGGGGGCGGCGTGAAGCGGCGGCGTAATTCCGGGCCTGGGATCTCGGCGTTGGAGCGCCAGGGCGTTTCTGTGAGGCGTTTCGCGGTGCGGTCGCGAGCTGTCAGGACTCGTTCGGCGACTACTTCGCTCGATTCCGCGAACTCCAAGTCGTAGCGGAGCTCGGCGCGGGTGGCGGGGTGGAGTTCGAGCTTGAGGTCGATGCGGTCCAGGAGCGGGCCGGAGATGCGGGCGAGATATCTGCGCCTGATCGCGGGGGCGCACGAGCAGTCGACCTCCTTGGCCGCCGCGCATGGGCAGGGGTTGGCGGCCAGGACGAGGGTGAAGCGGGCCGGGAAACACGCTGTGCCCTCTGAGCGGGCGATCCTTACCTCGCCCTCTTCGAGGGGTTGGCGGAGGGCGTCCAGCACGCCGCTCATGTATTCGGGAGCTTCGTCAAGAAAGAGGATCCCGCGATGGGCGAGGGACGCTGCTCCAGGTTGGATGACGCGGCCCGCGCCGCCGCCGACCATGGCGGCGCGAGTGGCGGTGTGGTGGGGCGCGCAGAACGGAGATTGCTTGATCAGCGGCTGGCCGGGCGGAAGCGTCCCCGCGACTGAATGGATGGCCGTCACTTCGAGGGCGGCGTCGGGTTCGAGCGGTGGCAGGAGGGTGGGCAGGCGTTCGGCCAACATGGTCTTGCCACAGCCCGGTGGCCCGCTGAAGAAGAGGTGATGGCCGCCTGCCGCGCTGATCTCAAGGGCCCGGCGGGCCTCGGCCTGGCCTCGTACGTCGCTGAGGTCCAGCCCGGAACGCCGGTCTGCAAGATCTGGGGTGGGCCGGAGAGGGGGAGCGTCGTCGTCCTCTTCGACCGGTGGCGGCTCGTCCCGGAGATGGCACAGGAGGCTGCGCAGCGATGATGCGGCGATCACCTTGAGGTCGGGCACGAGCTCGGCTTCGGCGGAGTTGGCCTGCGGTACGACGACGCAGGTGTAACCGGCGTTCGCGGCGGCGACAACGGCGGGCAGGACGCCTGGGATGGCCCGGACGCGGCCGTCGAGGCCCAGCTCTCCGATCATCACCAGGCCCGCACAGGCCTTGGGCGGGACGGCTTCGGCTGCGGCCAACAAGGCGATGGCTATTGATAAGTCGAAGATCGATCCGCGTTTGGGGAGGCTGGCCGGGAAGAGGCTCACGGTGACGTGGCGGTTGGGCCAATCCTCGCCCGAGTTGAAGATCGCGGCGCGTACGCGGTCGCGTGCCTCGTTGAGGGCGGCGTCGGGCAGGCCCACGAGGTGCAGACCCGGTACGCCGCTGGTGATGGCGGCCTCCACGTCGACCATGAAGCCGTCGACCCCAACCAGAGCCACAGAACGGGTCTTGGCCAGTGCCACTCAGATCACCCCGCGCAGATGCTCGATCGTGAAGCCGTCGACGACGTTGCCGGGGGTGGAGAGGCGGGGTCTCTCGGCCAGGAGACAGATGGCATCGACTCGGACGGCTGCGCCCGCGATGCCGTGCCGCGCGGCCCATCGCCAGGCCAGCCGCCGTAACCGGACGGCCTTTTCCTGCGTGATCGCTTCGAAAGGCGTGCCCAGCGCGGCGTTTTTGCGGGTCTTGACCTCGCAGACCACATGCTGGCGTCCGTCATGGGCGACGATGTCGATCTCGCCCTGGCGGCACCGCCAATTGCGATCGATGATCGTCCAGCCGAGTTTGGCCAGGTAGAGGGACGCCGCGTCCTCGCCGCGCTGCCCGAGGGTCATGTTGTTCATGTCGATACCTCCGGCCTTCGACGTTGCCCCGGGGCGGGCTCGGAAGGAAGTCGAATGGAATTCTGTGGATAACCCGGCCTTGGTGCTTGCTTGACGAGGGCGGGGGCGACAGCGTGACCGCTGTGGACGGTTCGCAGGCACCCTGGGCGCGCGAGGCACTCGCGGAATTCGAGCTGCATCTGAGGGCTGAACGTGATGTGTCGCCCCATACGTTGAGGGCCTATCTCGGTGACCTCACCGACCTGTGCCTGTACGCGGCGAACGTGGGCGTGGGCGAGCCTGAGGGACTGGATATCGGGGTGCTGCGAGGCTGGCTGGCCCGGCAACACGCACTTGGCCGAAAGCGAGCCACGCTTGCCCGCCGTACTGCCGCAGCCCGTGCGTTCACCCGCCACCTGCACCGGAGGGGCCTGATCTCGCAGGATCCCGGGCCCCTGCTGGGCACTCCCAAACGGGAGCGTGACCTGCCTGTGGTGCTCACGCAGGGCGAGGCTGCCCGGTTGCTGGACGAGATGGTGGCGGAGGGGGCGCTGGGCCTGCGCGACCGGGCCGTTCTGGAAGTGCTCTACGGGACTGGCGTACGTGTCAGCGAACTCTGCGGCCTGGACATCGACGACTTGGACACTGCCCGGCGAACGGCCCGGGTACTGGGCAAGGGTGGCCGTGAACGTACGGTCCCCGTGGGCGAACCGGCGGTACGTGCCGTTGCGGACTGGCTGAGACGAGGTCGTCCCGCGATCGTCACGAAGGACAGTGGGCCCGCGCTCTTCCTAGGGGCGCGCGGAGGGAGGCTCCACCCCACCAGTGCCCGGCGCATCGTTCACACCCGTATCGGGGAGGTCGGCGTACCGGACCTCAGCCCGCACGGTCTCCGGCACAGCGCAGCCACACACCTCCTAGAGGGAGGCGCGGATCTCCGGAGCGTCCAAGAGATCCTGGGCCACGCATCGCTGCAGACCACCCAGATCTACACCCATGTCTCAGCTGAACGCCTCAAACAGGTGCACCGCCAAGCCCACCCTCGCGGCGCCGAATAGCTTGCGCAGATTCACTCGCCAGGTGTTCCAACGGGCCATGCTCTTGCTTCCGTTGAGCTCTATGGGTGTGGGGCCTCAGGGATTGGGAGGGCGTCTCGGTGTCCTTACTGGGCGGTGGTTAGGGCGGGGTTTGGCGTTGGCGGCGTTGGCGGCGTTCTTGGGTTAGGTCGATTACGCCTGTTGGTGGTCTGCGGCGGGTGAGGGTGCGGGCGGTGCGCCAGACCAGGGAGCAGGCACAGGCTAGGAGCATTCCGGCTATCGCCCCGCCTGTGGCGGTTGTCGCGTCGCGGAGGTCTAGGCGGGGTTCTGGTTCGTAAGGCGGTGGCTGTTTGGGCTTGGCGTCTGCGGGTGTGGATTGAGGCGGCCATACGGGGAGCAGGCGGATGCGGGGGCGGACCAGGCTCAGGGGGTCCAGGTAGGTCGCACCCCTCAGGAGGCCCCAGTGGAGGCACGGCTCGGCGGTGCAATGAGGAGTCGCTTCCAGGACGCCTATGCGGGTCCCGGCCTCGACCGGGCGGCCCAACGGGAGCTGGGATCGCACGGGCAAGTAGGTCGTGCGGAGGGGGCCGTGGGTAATGGCGATCACGCCTCGGCCGGCCAGGCGGCCGGTGTAGGACACACGGCCGGGACCTGCGGCGTAGACGGGCTGGCCGGGGCGGGCGGCCAGGTCCACGCCTCGGTGGCCGGCAGACCAGGGGGCCGGCGGGGGTGAGAATCCCCGTACGACCCGGGGCGCGGGTGGTCCTAAGGGCGAGCGCCACGCGTCCGATGCGGGCATGATCGCGGCGCAGGCGAGCAGAAGTGTGACGAGGGTCATGTCCGGCAGACTGCCTCGACGGGCCCGTTCGTCACCAGGCTCGGGCCGGATTGTGGATAACCCTCCGGCCGGCCCGCCCAGGTTGATTCCACGTGTACGCCGGTCATCCCATAGACTTGGGGAACGGTCGCGTGGGTGCTTACCCGAGCGACCGAATTCACGCGCTCCCTGGCCACCTGCTTCTGTCAGGTGGGGCATGGCCTCTCGGTCCGTCACCACGGTGGCGGAGGGGTCGAGCCGGGCGCCGGCATCTAACCGGGAACGTGGCCCGTCCATCGGGCCGGACAGGAGAACACGGGCAATGGCACCCGTCGTCACAATGCGGCAGCTGCTCGAGAGCGGCGTCCACTTCGGCCACCAGACCCGCCGGTGGAACCCGAAGATGAAGCGGTTCATCCTCACGGACCGCAACGGCATCTACATCATCGACCTGCAGCAGTCGCTGTCCTACATCGACCGCGCCTTCGAGTTCGTCAAGGCCACGGTCGCGCACGGCGGCACGATTCTGTTCGTCGGCACCAAGAAGCAGGCCCAGGAGGCCATCGCCGAGCAGGCAACCCGGGTCGGGATGCCGTACGTCAACCAGCGCTGGCTGGGCGGCATGCTCACCAACTTCTCCACCGTCCACAAGCGGCTCACCCGGCTCAAGGAGCTGGAGGAGATCAACTACGAGGACGTCGCGGGCTCCGGCATGACCAAGAAGGAGCTTCTGGGTCTCCGCCGCGAGAAGGACAAGCTGGAGCGCACCCTCGGCGGTATCCGCGACATGGCGAAGGTTCCCAGCGCCATCTGGATCGTGGACACCAAGAAGGAGCACATCGCCGTCAACGAGGCCCGCAAGCTGGGCATCCCGGTCGTGGCGATCCTCGACACCAACTGCGACCCGGACGAGGTCGACTACCCGATCCCGGGTAACGACGACGCGATCCGCAGTGTCAGCCTGCTGACCCGCGTGGTCGCGGACTCCGTGGCCGACGGCCTCATCGCCCGCGCCGGCGCCGCCTCCGGTGGCGACGAGAAGCCGGCCGAGGGCGGCGCCGCCGCGGTCGAGCCGCTGGCCGAGTGGGAGCGCGAGCTGCTGGAGAACAAGGAGCAGGCCCCCGGCGCCGAGACCGCCGAGACTGCCAAGGCCGCCGACGCCCCAGCTGCCGAGGCTCCCGTCGCCGAGGCCCCGGTCGCCGAGGCCACGGAAGGCGAGGCTGCTCCCGCCGCCGACGCCCCCGCCGACGACGCCCCCGCCGCCGACGCTCCTGCTGCCGAGGCTCCTGCTGCCGAGGCTCCGGCCGCTGACGCTCCGGCCGCTGCCGACGCCCCGGCCGCCGAGGCCGAGCAGGCCTGACGACGACGTGGTGCCCCTGGGGCGGACGTACGCGGCGTACGGCCGTCCCGGGGCCCGTCTCACCAGCAGACTTCCATCCCGACAGAGACGAAGAAAACGATGGCGAACTTCACCGCCGCTGACGTCAAGCGGCTCCGCGAGCTGACCGGCTCCGGCATGATGGCCTGTAAGAACGCTCTCACCGAGGCTGACGGCGACTTCGACAGGGCCGTAGAGATCCTGCGCCTCAAGGGCGCCAAGGACGTCGGCAAGCGCGCCGAGCGCACCGCCGCCAACGGCCTGGTCGCCGAGCACTTCGACGGCACCGGCGACGGCGCGCTGCTCGAGCTGAAGTGCGAGACCGACTTCGTCGCCAAGAACGAGGCGTTCATCGAGCTGGCCGGCCGTCTGGTCGAGTTCGCGGCCAAGAGCGACGCGACCGACGCCGACAGCCTCAAGGACCTGGAGATCGAGCCGGGCAAGAGCGTCCAGGCCCTGATCGAGGAGAACGGCGCCAAGATCGGCGAGAAGCTGGAGCTCGGCCGTTTCACGCACTTCCAGGGTGCGTACGTGGCCAGCTACCTGCACAAGTCCGACCCGCAGCTGCCGCCGACCACCGGTGTGCTCGTCGAGCTCGACACCGAGAACGCCGAGATCGCCAAGGACATCGCCCAGCAGATCGCGGCGATGGCGCCCAAGTACCTCACCCGGGACGAGATCCCGGCCGAGGCGATCGAGAAGGAGCGGGCGCTCGCCGAGCAGCTCACCCGCGGCGAGGGCAAGCCCGAGCAGGCCATCCCGAAGATCGTCGAGGGCCGTGTCAACGCCTACTTCCGGGACTTCGTCCTGGTCGAGCAGGCGTTCGTGAAGGACAACAAGAAGACGATCGCGAAGGTCCTCCAGGAGGCCGGCGTGAACGTCAAGCGCTTCGCCCGCTTCAAGGTCGGCCAGAGCTGACGCTCGCCGCCTAGAGGCACTCTGGTAACAGGGACCCCGCAGCGCCCGCCACGATCAAGGCGTTGTGGGGATTCCCCGGATCTGGGCACAGCTCCCAGGAGAACCCGATCTGGGGATGACCCCGAGAAACAGGGACCGACAGATTACGAAGCCGCGATACGAGGAGGCCGCCGCCGTGCAGGAGAAACCGAACGCTGACACGACGGCGGCCTCGTCGTCTTCCCAAATGTCCGGCACATCCGGAACGTCTAGAACGCCCGGTACGTCCACCCCCTTCGGCTCGTCTGGCGCCCTCGCCTCGTCCGGCGCCCACGGCGCACGTGCGGGGCACAAGCGTGGCTGGAAGCGCGTTCTGCTGAAGCTCTCCGGCGAGGCGTTCGCCGGACGCGACCCGCTGGGCATCGACCCCGAGGTCGTGCAGCATGTGGCCGAGGCGATCGCCGAGGCTGTACGTGACGGAGTGCAGGTCGCGGTGGTGTGCGGCGGCGGCAACATGTTCCGCGGCGCCACGATGGCCGAACGCGGCATGGACCGCGGCCGCGCCGACTACATGGGCATGATCGGCACCGTGATCAACTGCCTGGCCCTCCAGGACTTCCTGGAGAAGCTCGGCCTCGACACCCGCGTGCAGACCGCCATCACGATGAGCCAGGTCGCCGAGCCCTACATCCCGCGGCGCGCCATGCGGCACCTCGAGAAGGGCCGCGTGGTGATTTTCGGGGCCGGTCTCGGCCAGCCGTTCTTCTCCACCGACACCACCGCCGCGCAGCGTGCGCTGGAAATCGGCGCGGAGGCGGTGCTGAAGGGGACTCAAGTGGATGGTGTGTACGACGCCGATCCGCGAAAGAATCCGGACGCGGTCAAGTTCGACCGTTTGGATTACGGTGAAGTTCTACAGCGGGGCCTGAAGGTCATGGACGCCACGGCCATCAGTCTCTGTATGGACAACGAACTGCCCATCGTGGTCTTCGACCTCATGGGGCAGGGCAACATCGTCCGGGCCGTCCGGGGTGAGAAGATCGGCACGCTGGTCAGCCCGGCCGAGGGCTGACCGGGGCCGAGCAGGCACCGGCGTTCAGGTGACATTGGCCGATCAGATGACACGGGAGTCGAAGTGATCGACGAGACCCTCCTCGAGGCCGAGGAGAAAATGGAGAAGGCGGTCGCGGTCGCCAAGGAGGACTTCCAGGCCATCCGCACCGGCCGGGTCACTCCCGCCATGTTCAACAAGATCACCGCGGAGTACTACGGCACCCCGACGCCGATCAACCAGCTGGCGTCGTTCACACTGCCGGAACCGCGGATGGTCATCGTGCAGGTCTTCGACAAGTCGTCCATGCAGGCGGTCGAGCGGGCGATCCGCGACAGCGACCTCGGCGTGAATCCCACCAACGACGGCAACGTCATCCGGGTGGTCTTCCCCGACCTCTCGGAGGAGCGCCGCAAGGAGTTCATCAAGGTCGCCGGCACCAAGGCGGAGGACAGCAAGATCTCCATCCGCAACATCCGCCGCCGCGCCAAGGAGACCCTCGACAAGCTCGCCAAGGACGGCGAGGCCGGCGAGGACGATGTGCGGCGTGCCGAGAAGGAGCTCGAAGACACCACCCACAAGTACGTGGCGCAGGTCGACGAACTTCTCGAGCACAAGAAGGCCGAGCTCCTCGAGGTTTGATGGAACTGGACGAGTCCGGGGAGCCGCAGGGCTCCCCGGGTGAGCCGGAGGCACCGCGGACGCCACCCCCGGCCCACACGAAGACCGGGCGTAACCTGCCTGCCGCCATCGGTGTCGGCGTGGCGCTGGGCGCCCTCGTGCTGCTCTCCCTCTACACCGTCAAGACGATCTTCCTGGCCGTCATGGTGGTGTTCCTCGTCGTCGGCCTGCGCGAGCTGACCGACGCGTTCAAGGCCCGCGACATCCGGGTCCCGCTGATCCCGCTCGCCCTCGGCCTGGTCGCGGGCGCGATCACCGCGTACGGCTGGGGGCCCGAGCCGCTGGTCGCGGTCACCGCGCTGACCATCCTCACCGTGCTCATCTGGCGCATGGCCGACGGCCCGGCGTCCGGCTATGTACGGGACGTCACCGCGGGCGTCTTCGCCACCGGCTACCTGGTGTTGATGGGCGGCATCGTCGCCCTCCTCATGGAGCCCGGCGACGGCGACCACCGCATCGTGATCTTCATCGCGACCACCGTCGCCAGCGACATCGGCGGCTACTTCGCCGGGACCTTCCTCGGCAAGCACAAGCTGGTCCCCGCGATCAGCCCCAAGAAGACCTGGGAGGGCGCCGGCGGCGCCGTCCTGGCCTGCATGCTCGTCGGCGCCTGGCTGGTCGCCTGGCTGCTGGACGGCCACCTCTGGGAAGGCGCCGTCATCGGCGCGGCCGTCGCGGTCGTGGCCATCGCCGGCGACCTCATCGTCTCGATGATCAAGCGCGATCTCGGCCTCAAGGACATGGGCACCCTCCTGCCCGGCCACGGCGGCGTCATGGACCGCTTGGACTCCCTGATCGCCACCGCCCCCGTGGTCTGGATCCTCCTGGAACTCTTCCTCCCCTCCGCCTAACTAACGGACGCCTAACTAACCTGACGCCTAACTGACGGCTGGTCAGCTGACGACCCAGCTTCGGGATTGTTGGGAGAGGCGGCGGATCAGGGCGTCGGAGCCCTCGCTCTTGGCGTAGTCGTGCTCTTCGGCCGTGATGGGCACGAGCCACAGCCAGCGGACGGGGTCGCCTTGAACGGTCAGGCCGTCCATGGGCGGGGCGATGGGGCCGGGGAGGCGGGTCGGGTCGTCCAGGAGGAGTACGCCTTCCCAGTCCGCCGACTCGGTCGTGTTCAGTGGGAACGTCCGGGCCTCGTGGTACCACTTGACGACGTCACCGGGGGCGAACCACGTGACAGAACGCCAGGGGTATTGGGCCAGCCAGGGGAAGATGCTGCCCGCGCGTTGGCTGGGCAGGGTGGTGGCAAGGGCGAGCTCTATACGGGCGTGCGGGGCCACCTCGTCCTCGTACAGCTCGATCGTCGGCATGCGCTGGCGGCTCATGCCCACTGTGCTCAGCACCGTGAACTGGCGGTTACCGCGGGCGGGACGTTCCGAGACGCCGACAGTGGGGGCGAGGCCGTCGCGCAGTTGGCGGCCTACGTCGTGCCAGTAGTGGCCGCCAGGGCCGAGGCGGTGGAGGAGGTGGCCGAGAACGGATTGCTGGAAGTCCGCCCAGGAGCCGTCGGCCCGGACGGTCTGCCAGTGCTGGCGGGCACGTTCAAGACGGGGGCCGAACGGCTCGTCCGAGAGGGGGAACGCGAACGGGCTCTGCTTGGTCGCGTCGCGGCTGTAGCCGGGGATACCGCGTTCCATGTCAGACCAGCCCGGGATCACGCAGAGCAGCTCACCGGCTTCAAGGATCGCCACACCGTCACCCTCCTCGAACCACACCGTTTCGAGGTGCCCGAGGGCCGGGCGGCCCTCGGGGTGGCTTATGTGATCGGCGCTCAGCAACGGCGCCAGGCCCGCGTCCAACCGGGCCCGGTCGAAATCCTGCGAGGCGGGGCTGTGGTTGGCGATCCACACGGCCCCGACGACCGCGTCCTTGGCGTTCCTGAGATAGGCGGCCGAGACGACACCGTCGGTCTCCACCACCAGCCTGCGACTTCCGTACGGGCTGACCTCATCGAGGACGGCCTTCGAAACGGACCCCCTGCGCAATACCGACATGATCGAAAGCCTAATCCCCGCTCATGGTCACGCGCAGCATCCCGGACGTAACCCCCGTACGGTCAACGCACAACCCCGTACCGCCAAAGCACAACGCCCGTACGGCCAAGGCACAACCTCCGTACGGCCAAGGCACACGCTGGCATTTGCGACACTGGAAGGACCATGTCTGCCACCGAAAAGACGCCGGCCAAGCTCGTCTTCGCCGCACCCCGCCGGGCCAAGCCGCCACGCCACCTCGCTGACCTCACCGCCGCCGAGCGCAGGGAGGCCGTCGCCGAGCTGGGCGAGAAGCCCTTCCGCGCGGATCAGCTGTCGCGGCACTACTTCGCGCGCCTTGCCGACGACCCGGCGGAGATGACCGATCTTCCGGCCGCGGTCCGGGAACGGCTGACGGCCGAGCTGCTGCCGGAGCTCCTGACGCCCATACGCGAGCTGACCTGCGACGGCGGCAAGACGCTCAAGACGGTCTGGAAGGCCTTCGACGGCGTGCTGTTCGAGTCGGTGCTGATGCGCTATCCCGACCGGGCGACGATGTGCGTCTCGTCACAGGCCGGGTGCGGCATGAACTGCCCGTTCTGTGCCACCGGGCAGGCGGGGCTGACCCGCAACCTGTCCACGGCGGAGATCGTCGAGCAGGTGACCGCGGGCGCCCGCGCCATGGCCCGAGGCAAGATCGCCGGTGGGCCCGGCCGGGTCTCCAACATCGTCTTCATGGGCATGGGCGAACCGCTGGCCAACTACAAGGCGGTGCTCGGGGCGGTCCGGCGGATCACCGATCCGGCGCCGGCGGGCCTCGGCATCTCCCAGCGTTCGGTCACCGTGTCCACGGTCGGCCTGGTCCCGGCGATCGAGAAGCTGGCGGCCGAGGACATGTCCGTACGGCTCGCCCTGTCCCTGCACGCGCCCGACGACGAGCTGCGCGACGAGCTGGTCCCGATCAACAACCGCTGGAAGGTCAGCGAGGTCCTGGACGCCGCCTGGGCGTACGCGGACACGTCCGGCCGACGGGTCTCGATCGAGTACGCGATGATCAAGGACATCAACGACCAGGCGTGGCGGGCTGACCTGCTCGGCAAGCTCCTGCGGGGGCACCTCGTCCACGTCAACCTCATCCCGCTCAACCCGACGCCCGGCTCCAAGTGGACCGCCTCGCGCCCGCAAGACGAGAAGGAGTTCGTCCGCCGTCTGGAGTCCCACGGTGTGCCGGTCACCGTCCGCGACACCCGCGGCCGTGAGATCGACGGCGCCTGCGGCCAGCTCGCCGCCACGACCAAGGACTGACCATCGGGGTGGCGAACGGCTCGGTGGAGCAGGCGCGCGAGACTCTGGCCCTGCCTCTGGAGCCTGCGACTTGGCGGGCGCGGGCCGAGGCACATCGGCGGCGGGTCGCGGACTGGGTGGAGCCTCATCTCGAACGACGCGGACGTGGCGCGGCGCATCCGGTTGAGGACTTCCTGTTCAGCTACTACGGCTACAGCCCGGGCAAGCTGCGCAAGTGGCATCCGGGTGCGGGCGTCGTCCTGCTGGGCGCCGACGCGCGGGATTTCGGGCGCGACTACCTCGACACACCCGAAGGTGCTGTCCTCGACGTCGCCTCGTTGATGACGAAGCGAAAGGCTTCGGTGGAGTTCACCGCCGCCCTGCTTGCCGCGACCGCCGCACGGCCCGCGCATTTCGGGTGCTTCGGCATGCACGAGTGGGCCATGGTCTACAGGTCGCAGGAGATCCGGCACTCGGCCTGGCCGCTGCGGCTCGATGCCGAGGAGATCGCGCAGGTCGTGGAGGCGCGCGGGGTGCGGTGCAGCCACTTCGACGCGTTCCGCTTCTTCACCCCCGAGGCACGGCCGCTGAACGTACTGCAGCCCACTCGGGAACGCCAGACGGAGCTCGAACAACCCGGCTGCCTGCACGCCAACATGGACCTCTACAAGTGGGCCTTCAAGCTCTCGCCCCTCATCAGCAGCGAGCTGGTGGCCGACTGCTTCGCGCTGGCCCGTGACATCCGCGCCGTGGACATGCGCGCCAGCCCGTACGACCTGAGCACGCTCGGGCATGAGCCGATCCCGATCGAGACGCCGGAGGGCCGCGCTGAATACGCGAGCGAGCAGCGTGGATTCGCCGAACGCGCGCAGCCGCTTCGGCAACGGCTGAGTGACGCCTGCGAACGGCTTCTCGACACCACACGCTCCGCTGTCATCTGACCCATCCGCCGCAATGGTTGCGCGCCGGGCGTACGGGCGCCACGCTGTTGCCGTTGAGCCTTGGGGGAGGCGCGGAACAAGGAGCGAGGGACGGTGAAGACGAGAACCCACCGCCTGCCTGTGGCGTTGCGGGGCTATGACCGCGGCCAGGTGGACGATCTGCTCGGCCGTATCCGGAGCACGCTCGACGCAACGAGCAAGTCGACCGGCCCCGCCGTCAGAAGACTCCTCGCTGCCCGGGGCCTCCCCGCCGCCGAAGGAAGCACTGCCACCGATGGAAGCACTGCCATCGAAGGAAGCACTGCTACCGATGGAGGCGCCACCGATGGAAGCGCCGCCGCCGAAAGGATCACCGCTGACGACGTGCGGGCGGTCCGCTTCGACATCGTGCTGCGGGGGTACGAGCCGCGCGCGGTGGACGAGCTGCTCCAGGAGTGCATACGCGAGCTCCAGGCCACCGCGCCCATCGGCCGCCGCCGCCCGGGGCGCACGCGGGTCCATTCGGGCTGGTTGATCGGCTGGATCCAGAACGTGCGGTTCACCGGCGCCGGGATGCGGACCGGCTATGACGTTCGCGACGTGGACGCCTTCCTTGAACGGGTCATCACGGGGCTGCGCGGGACGGCGCCGCCGGTGACGGCGCGGGACGTCCGGGAGATCGTTTTCCGGACCGTACGCTTCGGGCCCGGTTACGATGAGCAAGAGGTCGACGCTTTCCTGGTCCAGCTCGCAGGCGCGCTCGAACGCCGCTGAATCCCCACGTCGGCGAGGGCTGCCCCCGGGTTAGGGACGAACCGGATATCCACAGATCTTGGCCGGGTGCTGGCGCGCGGCGCCCGAACACGCAACGCTACGTGACATGGATCACTTCGCCGCGCAGCATCAGCGGCTGCGCTCCCTGTTCGGCGTCTTCTTCGCCCCCGAGGTCACCGGTGCGCTGCTCCCGCTGGCGCGGCCGGCGCTGCGGCTCGGTCCGGACGGCGACGCGACGGTACTGCTCGGCGGCACGCCGCTGCTCCCGCCCGGCGAGGAATGGCCAACCTGGGAAGGGCGGCCTCTCGACTTCATGCTCTCGGTCGACTTCGCGGAGCTGGCCAAGGTGATGGACATTCCCGGGCTGCCCAAGGACGGCCAGGCCGCGTTCTTCTATGCGAGTGCCCTACCGCGTCCTTGGGGAGACGACCGGGCGCAGCGGGACGGGTGGCGGCTCTTCACCGGCGACCTACACGACGTCGAGCCTGCCGAAGGCACGTCCTCGTTCCCGATGTGCCCGCTCGGCGCGGCGCCGTTCCTCTCACTGCCAGCGCCACAGGAGACCGTGGTGAGGCGTCTTGAGGAGCGCTACAGCGGTGTCCTTCCGGTGTACGAGCAGTTGCACGCGGCATGGCTCCAGCACGTATGGCCCGACGACACTCCACTGCACCAGCTCGGCGGCTGGCCCGTGCTCGTGCAGCGCCCGCTCGGCCCTGACTGCACATACGCGTCGACGGGGCGAGACCTCGACGCGATGGCCCTCTCACCCGAAGAGGAGCTGGCTGCCGAAAACCAATGGCAGCTGCTGCTCCAGCTCGACTCTGACCGGCGGCTCGGCTGGGACTGGGGCGCCCCAGGCCGGGTCTACTTCTGCGTCAATTCCGCGGGTCGGCTGGAAGACACCTGGCTCACCTTGCAGGCGGCCGTCACCACCTGACGACCGTCACCACTTGACGACCGCCATCACCTGACGGTCGCCTTGGCTAGATCCGGTCGGAAGTTGGCGTGCCCGCCGCTGTCCGCTCCTGGGAGCCCTGACTAGCGTCGGCGACGTTTCCGTACGATCCCGTGTGCACGAAGGGTTCCCAGGGCCGATATGAGCAAGCTGTTCCTCATCCTGCACGTCCTCGCCGCGATCCTCGCGATCGGCCCGGTCGCCGTGGCCGCCAGCATGTTCCCGCCCGCTTTGCGCAAGGCGAAGGCGGAGCCCGAATCCCTCCCGGTGCTGCGCAACCTGCACCGCATCTGCCGTGCGTACGCAGTGTTCGGCATCACAGTGCCCGTCTTCGGATTCATCACCGCCAGCAGCATGGGAGTCCTCAGCGATCCGTGGCTGGTCATCTCGATCATCCTCACCGCGGCGGCGGCCGCCGTTCTCGGCCTGCTCATCCTGCCCCGGCAGGCCGCCGCCCTAGCCACCGCCGAAAGCGCACCGGCCGAGAGCCGACCCGAAGACGCACCGGCCGAGAGCCAGACCGAGGACGCACCGCCCGGTGGTCAGGCTCAAGGCGCACCGCCCGGTGGTCAGGCTCAAGGCGCATCGGCCGGTGGTCAGGCCGAAGGCGCACCGGTCGACGCTCTGGCTCAAGGCGCATCGGGCGATGGTGTGGATGTTGTGCCTCTTGCTGCTCGGCTGGCCATGTTCACCGGTGTGTTCAACGTGCTCTGGGCGGTGGTGACGATTCTGATGATCGTCAGGCCTGGGTCCACGACCGGGGCGTGACGTTCTGCGGTCAGGGGCGGGTGCGGCGGATCAGGATGTACGCGACGCCCACTACAGCCGTCCAGAGCGCCATGTGGAGGGCCAGGCCCGGGAACGCCGCTATGAGTTCGTCCGGGCCGTCGTGGGCGGCGCGGATCCAGTCGACCATCGGGACGGACAACCATGACAGCGGTCCGATGCTGAGCAGGAGGGCCGCGGCCGCACTACCGAGAAGGGCCAGGAGCGAGACTCCAGGGTCCGGGATGATCGCGCGGCTCGTCCAGGCGCCGAGGAAGGTACCGGCGGCGGCCACCAGGAGGTTGAGGCCGAGACCAACTGCCACGGCGCCGCTCTCAAGGCCTGCGGAGAGCCCCTGGACCGTCGGCACCGCGAGGATGGCGACGCCCAAGGCCAGGTTGACGGCGTAGGCGGCCAGCAGACCGGCGCAGGCGGGGGTCAGGTGATGGCGCGCGGCGGTCGCTGACAAGGCGCGCTGTTCGTCCGGCTGGGTGTCCAGGAGCGCACGGGCGGCCCACGCCCAGACCGGGAACATGAACGCCGCGACGTCACCGAACGCCCCGGCGGCCAGCCCGGCGTTGGCCGGGGCCTGGGAGAGCAACAGCGCCAGGATCATGAAGATGACGATCACCGGCTGCAGGATCCGGAGGGACCGCAGGTAGCCCGACACCTGGAAGCGCGCGAGCGCGATCATCGTTCGGTCCTCCGTACGTCGTGGCCGTCCGCGCGGAGCTTGGTCGCGACCTCCTCGGCCTCGTCGGCCCGGACGACCACCTCCAGCACGGTCCACTCGGCCTCCACGGCCGCCGCCGTCACGGTCCCGTTCCCGACGCGGATCCGGTCGACGCCGGGGACGGACTCGATCACGCGCTGGTGGTCGCTGACCACGACCGCCGTGCCCGCCTCGGCCAGCTCGGCGATCAACCCGGGGAGCGTGCCGCGGCTCTCGGCGTCCAGGCCGGCGAACGGCTCGTCGAGGACCAGCAGGCCGGGTTCGGCGAGGAGCGCCTGGGCGAGACCCACTTTCTGCGCGCTGCCTTTCGACAACTCCGGCAGCCGCACGTTCAGTAGATGCTCGAAGCGCAACCGCTCGGCCCATTCGCCGATTGCAGGCCGCCTGATACCGCGTATGGCCGCCATGTGGTCAAGGTAGGCCGACACAGTGAACGGCTGGTCCACTGGAAAGCGTTCTGGCGCGTACCCCACCCGGTCTGGGCGGCCCGTGATAGTGCCGCGGTGCGGAGTGCGGAGCCCTGCCAGCAGCCGGAGGAGCGTGGATTTCCCGGCGCCGTTGCGTCCGGTCACCTCCAGCACCCGGCCCGGCGGGAGGGAGAACGAGACGTCCTGGAGTACCCAGGGGGCTCGCCGGCGATAGCGGAAGGCGACCTCGGTCAGCTGCATAGGCCACGGACAGTAGTGATCCCGCTGTAAGCGCCCCGTTAGCCCACAGCTGACAGAATGCGGCTCATGAGCGGCTGCGTGTTCTGCGAGATCATCAAGGGGGAACGGCCGGCGCACCTCGTGCTGGACGCCGAGGACGCCATGGCGTTCCTGGATGCGCGGCCCTTGTTCAAGGGGCACACGTTGCTTGTGCCGCGCGAGCACCACGAGACGCTGGCCGACCTGCCGACGGAGCTGGTGGGCGGCCTCTTCGGGCATGCGCAGCGGCTCGCGGCCTCAATGGAGTCGGTGCTCGGCGCGGCGGGCTCGTTCGTGGCGATGAACAACCGCATCAGCCAGAGCGTGCCTCACCTGCATGTGCACGTGGTGCCGCGCAACCGCAAGGACGGGCTGCGCGGGTTTTTCTGGCCACGGCAGAAGTACGACTCGGACGCCGAGGCGGCCGAGTACGCCGCCCGGCTCCGTGCCGGGACATGAATCCCGGAGTGGAGCCGGCCGGTCGATCGATCCTTCACCTGGGTGCCGCCGCGACTCAGCTGAGTGCCGCCACGGCTCAGCTGGGTGCCGCCGCGACTCAGCTGAGTGCCGCCACGACGGCGACCAGCGGGATGACGGCGCCTTCCACGCCGGTGGCTGACGTGGGGTCACGGTCCTGGTCGCCGAGCGTGGCCCGGCGTGCCGCCGCGTACTCGTAGAGATCGCGTTCAGCCCGGTCAAGGACTGTGGACAGTACATATTGCGGGACCGTCCAGCCCTGGAGTTCTGCCGCCTTACGGATCACGCGGTTCTGTTCCTCGGACGTCCGGAACTCAATGTGGTTGTCGTCACGGGAGGCGGGAAGGCCCTGGTGAACCGACTCAGACATGGCCGGTCTCCTTCCTTACAGCATCCAAAAGTACGCCCGGCGGCGCAGATGCGGCATCCCCAATAAGAAGGAGAATATGAAAGTCCCTGCGTACGGGATCGTCTCCGCACGCCCGCAATCAGCAAGGGCCGGTCAGCGCGTGCCCCACGAGTAGGTCTGCTTGCGCAGCTTCAAATAGACGAAGCTTTCGGTCGCGAGCACGCCGGGTACGGCCCGGATCCGGCCGAGCAGCTCCAGCAGTTGCTCGTCGCTCTCGGCGACGAGCTCCAGCAGGATGTCGAACGAGCCCGCGGTGATGACCACGTAGTCGATCTCCTCGATGGAGGCGAGCTCGTCGGCGACCTTCTCCAGGTCGCCCTCGCACTTGACGCCGATCATCATCTGCCGGGAGAAGCCGAGCATGAGCGGGTCGGTGACGCCGACGATCTGCATGACGCCGGTGTCCAGCAGCTTCTGCACGCGCTGGCGCACCGCCGCCTCGGAGAGCCCGACGGCCTTGCCGATCGCCGCGTACGACCGGCGGCCGTCCTGCTGGAGCTGCTCGATGATCTGCTTGGACGTGTCGTCCAGCGGAACGGGACGCGCCACCATCGTGCTCTCCTTCGTTGCGGCATCGTGCCTGCTTGAGCTACTTGCCAAGGGATTCCGTCGTGAAACTGGATCGTAACAACGGAATCACTTGTCATCATGCCAAACCTCTGTCAAGGTCGGGGCCAATAGGACACATCGGTGCGTGCCCATCGAGGAGGGTCGACGGTGACCAGCGACAGCAGGACAAGGCTGCGCAACTTTATCGGCGGCGAGTACGTGGACGCCAAGGACGGCCGGACCATGGAGGTGGTCGATCCGAGCACCGGCGAGGTCTACGCCGAGGCGCCCGTTTCCGGAGCCGAGGACGTGGACGCCGCCTTCCGTGCCGCCGGGGACGCCTTCCCCGGCTGGCGGGACCTCACGCCGAAGGACCGGAGCCTCGCGCTGCTCCGTTTCGCCGACGCACTGGAGGCCCGGGCTGACGAGCTCGTCGAGGCCGAGTCCCGCGACACCGGCAAGCCCATCCAGCTGACCGCCGACGAGGAGATCCCTCCGATGGTGGACAACATTCGCTTCTTCGCGGGGGCGGGGCGAATCCTGGAGGGCAAGGCGTCGGGGGAGTACATGGCCGACCACACCTCGTCGGTCCGCCGGGAGCCGATCGGGGTGTGCGCCCAGGTCACGCCCTGGAACTATCCGATGATGATGGCGGTCTGGAAGTTCGGCCCGGCGCTGACCGCCGGCAACACGGTCGTCCTGAAGCCGTCGGAGACGACGCCGGCCAGCACGTTGCTGCTGGCCGAGATCGCCGCCGAGTTCCTGCCGCCGGGCGTTTTCAACGTCCTCTGCGGCGACCGTGACACCGGCCGTTCGCTGGTCACGCACCCGACCCCGCAGATGGTGTCGATCACTGGCAGCGTGCGCGCGGGCATGGAGGTCGCCCGGGCGGCCGCGGACGACCTCAAGCGCGTCCACCTGGAGCTCGGCGGCAAGGCTCCGGTCGTGGTCTTCGAGGACGCCGACATCCAGAGTGCGGCTGAGGGCATCGCCGGCGCCGCCTACTTCAACGCCGGCCAGGATTGCACGGCCGCCACCCGTGTCCTGG
Organism: Actinomadura sp. 6N118; assembly: GCF_044326415.1. Taxonomy (NCBI): domain Bacteria; kingdom Bacillati; phylum Actinomycetota; class Actinomycetes; order Streptosporangiales; family Thermomonosporaceae; genus Actinomadura; species Actinomadura sp. 6N118. Next base: position 142,619 of record NZ_JBIRAZ010000015.1, read on the forward strand.
TCGCGGACCGGCTCGCCGACGACTTCACCGCGGCGCTCACCGAGGCGGCCCGCGGGACGAAGGTCGGCGTGCCCACCGACGCGGACGCCGACTTCGGGCCGGTCAACAACGCCGACCAGCTCGCCCGCGTCCAGGGCTTCCTGGACCGTACGCCCGACCACGCCGACGTGCTCACCGGGGGCGAGCGCGTCGGCGGACCCGGATACGACGGTGGCTACTTCTTCGCCCCGACCGTCATCGGCGGGCTGCGCCAGGACGACGAGATGATCCAGAACGAGATCTTCGGGCCGGTCGTCACCGTCCAGCGCTTCAGCGACGAGGAACGCGCGATCGAGTGGGCGAACGGCGTGAAGTACGGGCTGGCGGCGAGCGTCTGGACCCGGGACCATGGCCGCGCGATGCGGATGACCAAGGCGCTCGACTTCGGGGCCGTCTGGGTCAACACCCACATCCCGTTCGTCTCGGAAATGCCGCACGGCGGCTTCAAGCACTCCGGCTACGGCAAGGACATGTCGATGTACGGAGTCGAGGACTACACGCGAATCAAGCACGTCATGCACTACATCGGCGCCTAGCACGCCGTTCAGACCCCGCGAAGGACCCCGCTCATGACTGAGACCTCGCCTCCTCCCGTACGCGACGACCAGGAGCCGTCCGGCTCCGCGCTCCCCGCCATCGAGCTCACCGGTGTGGTGAAGGAGTACCACGCGCGCGGGGAGAAGGTGGCCGCGGTCCGCGGGATCGACCTGGCGATCGGGCAGGGGGAGTTCTTCTCCCTGCTCGGTCCGTCTGGGTGCGGCAAGACCACCACCATGCGGATGATCGCCGGGTTCGAGGAGCCCACCGGCGGCGAGGTGCTCCTGAACGGGAAACCCGTCACCGACGTACCCGCCAACAAACGCGACGTCAACATGGTCTTCCAGTCGTACGCGCTCTTCCCGCACATGAGCGTGTTCGAGAACGTCGCGTTCGGACTCCGGCGCAAGGGCGTCGGCAAGGACGAGATCCGCACCCGCGTCGGCGCCATGCTGGACATCGTGGACCTGGCCGGTCGCGAGAAACGCAGGCCGGGCGAGCTGTCCGGCGGCCAGCAGCAACGTGTCGCGCTGGCCCGCGCCCTGGTCAACCGGCCGCGCGCGCTCCTGCTCGACGAGCCGCTCGGCGCGCTCGACCTCAAACTGCGGCAGCACATGCAGGTCGAGCTCAAACGCATCCAGCGCGAGGTCGGCATCACGTTCGTGTACGTCACGCACGACCAGGGCGAGGCGCTCACGATGTCGGACCGGATCGCGGTCATGAACGACGGCCGCATCGAGCAGCTCGGCTCACCCCGGGAGATCTACGAGCGCCCCGCCAGCAAGTTCGTGGCGGGCTTCATCGGCACGTCCAACCTGCTCTCGGGCGAGGTCGGCGAGGTGCGCGACACCGACGCGATCATCGCCTACGGAGGCGACGGGCAGATCGTGGTACCGCTGGACGGCCGCGCCGCGGCGCCCGGCGACCGGCTCGAACTGACCGTGCGGCCCGAGAAGATCGAGATCGCCACGCAGCCACCCGGCGGCAACGGCGGCAGCGGCGGCAGCGGCGGCTCGCGGGTGCGCGCGACGGTGGCCGAGGTGGTCTACCTCGGCACGTCCACCAACTACATCGTCACCACCACGGCGGGCGACGACGTCACGGTCTTCCTGCAGAACGCGACGAACGCCGACGACATCGCCGGACGTGGCGACGACGTCTGGCTGTCGTGGGAGCCGCGCCACTCCTACGCGATCGGCGCGTCATGACCCGTCCGGACATCGACCCCGCGTTCATCCGCGGCATGACGACACGGCGCGGCGCGCTCCGGTTGTTCGGCGCGTCCGCCGCCGCGCTCGCCCTGAGCGCGTGCGGCATCCCCGGGCAAGGTGGCCGCGGCAAGATCAACCAGGCGCAGATCGACGCGTTCTGGAAGGGCAAGGGCCGCAAGGGCAGCATCAACTGGGCCAACTGGCCCGGTTACATGGAGGACGACCGGGCGACCATCAAGGCGTTCACCAAGGAGACCGGCATCCAGGTGGCCTACAAGGAGGTCATCCAGGAGGCGGCGGAGTGGTTCGGCAAGATCCAGGCGCCGCTCGCCGCGAACCAGTCGATCGGCTTCGACCTGATGGTGGTCACCAACGGCATCCAGACGACCAAGCTCATCGAGCTCGGCTATCTGGCGCCGCTCGACCACAAACGCCTGACCAAGTTCGCCCAGTACGCGGGGCAGAAGTTCCAGAACCCGCCGTACGACCCCGGCAACGCCTTCACCATCCCGTACGTGTCCGGGGTGACCGGCATCGCCTACAACACCAAGTACGTCAAGGAAGAGATCACCAGCATCGCCCAGCTCTTCGACCCCAAGTACAAGGGCCGGATCGGCATGATGGGCGACTCGCAGGAACTCGGCAACTTCGGCATGTTCGCCCTCGGGATCGACCCCGAGAAGTCCACGCCGAAGGACTGGGAGAACGCCGCGCGCAAGCTCCGCGACCAGCGCGACCAAAAGATCGTCCGCAAGTACTACGAGCAGAACTACATCGACGCCGTCACCAAGGGCGACGTGTGGCTGACGATGGCCTGGTCCGGTGACGTCTACTCGCTGGCCAGCGACGACGTGAAGTTCGTGGTGCCGCGCGAGGGCGGCACGATCTGGACGGACCTGATGATGATCCCGAAGACGGCCGCCAACCCGGTCGACGCGCTCACGCTCATGGACTGGCTGTACGACCCGCGCCGGAACGCCACGCTCACCGAGTACATCAACTACGTCACCCCGGTGCCCGAGACCAAGAAGTTCGTCGCCGCCGACGCCGCCGCGGCGAAGGGCGAGGACAAGGCGGATCTCGAACGGCTCAGCAGCAGCCCCCTGGTCTACCCGTCGGACGCCGACCTGGCCAAGCTGCGCACCTACCGCGTCCTCACCCAGCAGGAGGAGACGCAGTACCAGAAGATCTTCCTCCCGATCGTGCAAGGGAGCTAGCGATGCGTCGTTTCAAGAATGCGCTGACGCCCTATCTGCTGATGCTCCCCGCCGGCTTCTGGCTGCTGGTCTTCTTCGCGATCCCGCTGGTCTACATGGCCTCGGTGTCGTTGATGACCGGGAACCTGATCGACGGTTGGAAGCTCACCTGGCACTGGCAGAACTACACCGAAGGCCTCGACCTCTACGGCGACAAGCTGGTCCGGTCGCTCTGGTACGGGCTGATCGCGACGGTGGCCTGCATCGTCCTGGCATATCCGGCGGCGTACTGGATCGCGTTCAAGGGCGGCAGGCACAAGTCGACCTGGCTGTTCTTGCTGCTGCTGCCGTTCTTCGTGTCGTTCGTGCTGCGCACGATCTCCTGGAAGCTCGTGCTGACCGACAACGGGCCGATCCTGGGGCCGCTGAAGAGCTGGGGGTTGGTGCCGGACGACTTCCACGTGCTCGACAGCGGCTTCGCGGTCATCTCCGGGCTGACGTACAACTTCCTGCCGTTCATGGTGCTGCCGATCTACGTGGCGCTGGAACGCATCGACTACCGGACCATCGAGGCGGCGTACGACCTGTACGCGGGCCGCGTCGAGGTGTTCCGGCGGGTGGTGCTTCCGCTGTCGCTGCCGGGGGTCTTCGCCGGGGTCATCATGACGTTCGTCCCGGTCACCTCCGACTACGTCAACGCGCAGGTCCTCGGCGGGCCGGGCAACACGATGATCGGCAACGTGATCCAGGCCGAGTACTTCACCAACAGCAACTACCACACGGCCTCGGCGCTCTCGTTCACGCTGATGGCGCTGCTCCTGATCGGGATCTTCGCGTACGCGCGGGCCCTCGGCACCAAGGACGTCTTGGAGGCGGCAGGACGATGACGACCACGATCTCCGCCCCGCCACCCGTCGCCGCGCCGCGGCGCCGCCGTCGCCGGCCACTCAAGGGCCGCGGCCTGCATCTCTACACGATCGTGCTGGTCGGCTGGCTCCTCGTGCCGATCGCCGTGATGATCCTCTTCGGCTTCAACGACACCCACACCAAGCAGAACTTCGAGTGGGAGGGCTTCACGCTCAAGTGGTACGTCCATCTGTTCGACAAGAAGGACCTCACCACCGCGCTGATCAACTCGCTCACCATCGCGCTGCTCACCACACTGATCGCGACGGTGCTCGGGACCCTGCTCGGGCTGGCCATCGGGCGGCACCGGTTCCGCGGCCAGGGCATGGCCAACCTGGTGTTGTTCGCCGCGATCTCCTGTCCCGAGATCGTCATGGGCGCCTCGCTGCTGTCGATGTTCGTGGCGACCGAGACGCCGCGCGGCTACCTGACCATCCTGGCCGCGCACGTGATGTTCTCGGTGTCGTTCGTGGCGATCACGGTCCGGGCGCGGGCGGTCGGCATCGACCCGTCGGTCGAGGAGGCGGCGCGTGATCTCGGCGCGGGACCGCTCACCACGTTCCGGCTGGTCACCCTGCCGATGATCATGCCGGGAGTGCTGGCCGGCGCGCTGCTGGCGTTCGCGTTGTCGGTGGACGACTTCATCATCACCAACTTCACCAGCGGCGCCACCCAGACGTTCCCGCTGTGGGTCTGGTCCTCCACCCGCACCGGCACCCCGCCCCAGGTCAACGTCATGGGCACGCTGATCTTCGCCGTCGGGGTACTGCTCGCGGTCATCAACATCGTCGCCGCCCGGCGCCGCGCCCGCCACACCTGATGAACGCGCTGACGTCGCTCGCCGAGGCCGAGCCGGCCCCGTACTGGCTACAGGATCGCGCCCGCCCCGAGGCGGGCGCGGCCCTGGTCGGCCGGGAGACCTGCGACCTCGCGGTGGTGGGCGGCGGCTACACCGGCCTGTGGGCGGCGCTGCGCGCCAAGGAACGCGATCCGTCGCTGGACGTGGTGGTACTGGAGGCGGACCGGATCGGCGCTGCCGCCTCCGGCCGCAACGGCGGCTTCTGCGCGGCCAGCCTGACGCACGGGCTCGGCAACGGCATGGAACGCTGGCCGGGGGAGATGGCCGAGCTCGAACGGCTCGGCCACGAGAACCTCCAGGACATCGGCGCCACCCTGACCCGGTACGGCATCGACGCCGAGTGGGAGCTCACCGGCGAGCTGAACGTCGCCACGCAGGACTGGCAGGTCGCCGGGCTGGCCGAAGACGCCGAGGCGGCCAGAGCGCTCGGCCGCGCGCCGATCCTCCTCAGCGCCGATGAGGTCCGCAAGGAAGTCGACTCACCCACGTACCTCGGCGGCCTCTGGGATCGCGACGGCGTTGCGATGGTGCACCCCGCCAAGCTCGCCTGGGGACTCGCCGACGCGTGCCGCTCTCTCGGCGTCCGCATCTACGAGAACACCCGGGTCACGGGACTGCGGAGCGGCTCCCGGCTGCGTTTGTCCACGCCGTACGGCGCGGTGGTGGCCGGCAAGGTCGCCCTCGGCACCGGTGTCTTCCCGCCGCTCCTGAAGCGTCTCCGGCACTTCCTGGTGCCGGTGTACGACTACGCCCTGGTGTCCGAGCCGCTGAGCACGGAGCAGCGTGAGGCCATCGGCTGGACGCACCGGCAGGGGCTCGGCGACAGCGCCAACCAGTTCCACTACTACAGGCTGACCGCCGACGACCGGATCCTGTGGGGCGGCTACGACGCGATCTACCACTTCGGCAACGAGATCCACGCCGAGCTCGAACGGCGGCCCGCCACGTTCGCCACCCTGGCCGAGCACTTCTTCACGACCTTCCCGCAGTTGGAGGGCCTCCGGTTCAGTCACGCGTGGGGCGGGGTGATCGACACCTGCAGCCGCTTCTGCGCGTTCTTCGGCACGGCGCACGGCGGGCGCCTCGCGTACGCCGTCGGCTACACGGGGCTCGGCGTGGGGGCGACCCGGTTCGGCGCGGACGTCATGCTCGACCGGCTCGGGGTCGGCCTGGCTCCGGGGGAGGAGACCGAGCGCACCCGCCTCCAGATGGTGCGTTCGAAGCCGGTGCCGTTCCCGCCGGAGCCGCTCCGCTACGGGGTGATCGAGCTGACCCGCCGGGAGATAGCCCGCGCCGACCGCAACGAAGGCCGCCGGGGGCTCTGGCTGCGCACGCTCGACCGCTTCGGCCTCGGCTTCGACTCCTGAGGCGCCACGCCCTAGTCCGGCGACGCGTCCTCGGCGCCGAAGATGACCGAGGAGACCTCAAGGTAGAGCTGCTCGGGGTACGGCATGTAACCGACGTTGCGGAGGGCCTGCTTTTGGCCCGCCGACTCCATCACGAACTCGCCGTACCCCAGCATGCGCCCGGCGAGCGACCGTTCCAGCGCGATGTCGGTGACCTTGGCGAGCGGCATCATGGCGACCGAGCGGTTGAGCACGCCGCTGATCACCATCACCCGGTGCTCGGTGACCAGGAAGAACTCGAGCGACCAGGCGATGACCTTCCAGACCAGGTAGCCGAGCACGAGCAGCCACAACCACCAGACCCAGGTGACGCTGAGCGCCGCCCCGGCGAAGCCGGCCAGGATCAGGCCGCCGACGACGAGCGAGACGGGGAGCAGCAACACCGCGGGATGCCGCCGGACCGCGATCACGCGCCCCTCGTACGACATCAGGTACCTGTCGACGGTCCGCGAGCCCGCGTCGCGGAACACCATCATGTCTTGCATGTTCACGGCGGCACCCTTGTCATGATCCGGTGACTTCAAACGGTAGCCGACCGGGCGGGCCTCCGCAGTCCCCGCGAGGTCAGAAACCGACGCCCGGCGACAGGGTTGTGTAAACGGTCTTGTGCGCGCCGGTGCGAGACCACAAGATGTTGCTCATGGACGGCGCTCAGCGGGCTGCCCCGGGTCCGGCTCTGGACGACGGCTCTGCGGGCGCTCGCGGCCCCCAAGGGGAATTCGTCCCGGACGTCACGGGGCGTCCCGTCTGGCGGTTGCTCCTGCGCGGGCTCGGCGTCTACCTGCCGGGCTGGCAGATTCCGGGCGGCGCGCTGCGCGTGTCCGAAGGACCGGCTGAGATGGGCCTGAACGGCTTCGGGCCGCCCGCGTTCCTCAACGGCGACGCCGGGTTCGGGCTGCACCTGCCGGTCCGGCGACGGGGCCTCGAACCGGACCGGGAGATCTACGTGCGCGGCCGCGACGACCCGAGCTTCGGCATCGTCATCGCCGGCCCCGCGGCGGCGATCGGCACCCGGATCGTGGACGCCGGGGAGCTGCTGCGGTACGCGCGCAAGCTCACCTTCGAGGAGCTCTTCGACACCAATGACGCCGACTCGGTGCCCTACGCCGTGCGCGCCGCGAAGGCCGTGGAGAATGTGGTCTTCCTCGACCGCGCCACGGGCATCGGCCTGTGCGCGGAGGTCGACCAGGTGACGGGCGCGGTCACCTGCCCGGTGTTCGTCCAGCTCGGCGGGCCCAGCGAACGGACCGTGAGGGCCTACGGGGTGGCGGCCCAGGCGGTGAGATCCCACAACTGATGGGTCGGGAGCCGGCGCAGCCGTACGGTGGCCGCGGCCGGGTCCCAGTAGACCTCGTCGCTCTCCAGCTCCAGCGACTGCGGCGGGGTCAGCACGGCGCACAGCAGCTCGTCCCGGGCGCGTACGGCCATGAGCGGGCCGATCTGCGCCACGGCGCCCGTGCTCTCGTGGAGCGTGCGCAGCAACGCCTTGAGCGCAGCCTCGTCCTCCGGTGCCCGCGGCGGCTCGACCCCGGGCGGCAGGATGGGCCGGCCGCGTGACAGGCCGTTGCCGTTGTGGGGGAGGTCGGCGCCGGTCGAGATCAGCAGGGCGGTGAAGCCGCCCGCGAGATCCTCCATGTTGTGCCCGGCGAGGAAGTAGCGCCGCCGCTCCGGTGTCCCCGGCGTCGAGCCGTTCGGGCCCTCCATCGTGCGGAACCGGATGTTGAGGCGGGCCGTGCGGACGCACCGCTCGTAGACCTCGGTGAGGATGTCGTCCAGCTGCTCGTCCCGGGTCCACAGCCGGCCGGTCGCCGTCACGGCGGCGGCGTCGCCCTCGCCGCCGCGCGGCTGGCCGGTGAGCGAGGAGGCGACCGCCTCGTCCAGCTCGCCCTCGGTGAACTGGAGCAGCTCGGTGACGACGTCCTCCACGTCTTCGAGCGTCCGGGTGAGCGTGCGCTGCAGCTCCAGGATCTCGGTGCCGCTGCGTTCGAGGTCGGACAGCCGGTCGAGTGCGGCGTCGACCTTGCCCTCGACCGCGGCCGTGCCCGCCCGGGTGACCGACCGCACCGACGTCTCGACCTCGGCCAGCTTGCGGCGCAGCGCGGCCAGCGTGACCCGCTGCTTCTCAAGGTCGTGCAGGCGGGTGGCCTGGACCCGCAGGTAGCCGTCGGCCTGGTGGACGAGCGCGGCGAGCTCCTCGACCTGACCGGTGTTCTGCCGCAGCCGGGAATCGAGCGCGGGCAGCACGTCGCGCTTGACCTTGGACAGCTCGGCGGTGAGCTGCTCGCCGACCGTCACCAGCACGGTGTTCTGCTTGCTGACCTGGTCGTTCAGCTCGTCGATCCGGCGGACGAACGCGCGCGCCTGGTCCTTGCTCTGCTTCCCGGCGTAAAGTTCGAGCGCCCCCACGACGACGCACATCACCACCAGGATGACCGTCGTCATGGTGCTCCTCGAACCTCTCGCCGGTCGGGTGGTTATTACCGGAAATGCTTTTGTTCGCGACCATAACGTACGATCAATCGCCGGAAGTGCCACTTGCGTAACCGACTGATCTCAGTACCCCCGGTTACTCGCACCCCTCGAACTGGGGGACCGTCGTCGTGTATTTGAGGCCTACGGGGGCGAACCACTTGCGCAGAAGCCCCTGCGCCGTCCCGTCCTGGTACATGTCGGTGATCGCCTTGTTGACCGTCGCGCAGCCGTCCGCGTCGCCGAGCCGCATGCCGATGCCGTAGTTCTCGTCCGAGATCGGCGCGTTCACGATCTTGGGCGTCCCGCCTTGGGCGCCGCCGCTCTTGGCGGCCTGCGCGGCGAGCCCGGCGAGGATCAGGTCGTCGGTGGACACGGCGTCGACCGTGCCCTTGGTCAGCTTGTCGAGGCAGTCGGCGTAGCCGGTGGCCGGCACCAGCTTCGCGGCGACGCCCTTCTCCTTGGTGACGCGCTCGTAGGAGACCGAGCCCTCGACCTTGCAGAGGTTGCGGTCCTTGAGTTCGCGCACGTTCCTGATGGGGCTGTCACCACGGACCAGCACGTCCTGGTGGGCGATGTAGTAGGGCCCGGCGAACGTCACCTCGGCCTTGCGGTCCGGTGTGATCGAGTAGCTGGCCACGACGAGGTCGACGTCCCCGTTCTTGATCATCTGCTGGCGGGTTCCGGACGTCACCTCCTTGAACGTGACGTTCCCGCCGGTCACGCCGAGCCGCTTGGCGACCTCCCGGGCGATGTCGATGTCGAAACCCTCGTAGCCGCCGCCGGGCGTGCGGGCGCCGACTCCGGGCTGGTCCTTGTTGACTCCGATGACCAGCTGGTCCTTGTCCGCCACCGAGTCCTCCTCGGCGGTGGCGATGCCACAGGCGGAGGCCCCGAGGACGGAGGCGGCCGCCAGGGCGGCGGTCCCGATCCGACGTCCGCGCATTCTCAGCTCCTTCACCGCGCCCTTCCTCGCCACGCCATTCCTCACTGCGTCCTTCCTCACCGGTACTCCGACAGCCGGGGACGGACGCCGACCAGCACCAGCGCGACCAGCAGCAGCCCCGCGACCGGGATCACGATGTTCCAACCGGCGGTGCCGTCGTCGCCCTTCTTGATCGCGTCGTCGAACGCGGTCTGGTGGATCTTGATGAGCTCGTTCAGGGCCAGGTCGTACTTGCCGAAGGACGAGTCGGGCCTGGCCAGCCGCTCGGTGATCGCCTGCTGCCGCCGGTTGTTCGCCACCAGGGAACGGAGAGCACTGTCATCCCGCTGGTACGCGCGGTACGTGGTGAAGACGGAGCCGAGGGCGGCGTCCTGGCCGGGCAGCGAGGTGCGGCTGGACTCCGTGCCCAGGAAGCCGAGGTACTCCCGTTCGCGACCCGGTGTCTGCACGGCCGCGCTGTACTGCGCGAGGCTGTCCGCCTTCACGTAGAGGATGGTCTGCGACTTGCTGAGGAAGATCTGCTCGTAGGTGTCGGCACGAACCGGGTCGAGCAGGAACCTCGTCTGGTCGGCATTGGCGCTGTTGCCGATGGCGCGGGCCCGCGACAGCGCGAGGATGGAGTCGAAGCCGTCCTCCTTGGCCTTGCGCAGCTGATCAGCCTGGCCGCCCAGCATCGTGAAGCTCACGCCCACCAGCACCAGCGTGGCGACCGTGGCCAGTGCCAGGGCGGGGTTGAGCATCCGCCGGAAGCGCGCGGCGAGGAAGAGCTGCAATCCGCCGAGCAGCACCAGCAGGACGATCCCGGTGAGCAGCACCCAGAGCCTGCCGTCCGAGACGGCGTTCTGCTTGTCCTCGTACGTGTGGCGGACGAGGGTGCCGTTGTCGAGCGTCAGGTTGTACGCCTTGGGCAGCAGGTCGAGCTTCATCAGGTCGGTCGCCTGCCGGTAGACCTTCAGTACGGGCTCCGGCGGCGTTCCCGCGGTGTGCGGAGTCTGCTGGTCGAGCAGCAATGCCTGCCCGGCCAGGCCTTCGTAGCGGGCCATCGCGTCGAGCAGCTCGCGCGCGGTGCGTTTCTCGGTGTCATCGTCGGCGAGCCTGGCCGCCTGGAGCAACGCGGTGCCCGCGCCGCGGCGGCTGTTGTCGTAGTCGCGAAGCGCCTGGTCACGCTTGGCGCCGAGATTCGGCGTGCGGCCGATCAGCAGCGCGTCGGCCAGCCGTGCGTCCATGTTGATGAGCTGGGTGTACAGGTCGCCGGTGGCGACGACCTGCCGCCCCGCGTCGTGCCCGATGACCCGGACGCCGTCGCGCGCGTCGCCGACCGCGGCCCAGGTGACCGCGAGCAGCCCGGCCAGCGCGATGAGGACCAGCACCGTGAGGGCGCGGATCCGGCTCGCGATGGTCCGTGGGACCAGCCGCGCGGCGCCGGTGCGCGGCTCGCTGCGCGCGGCGGGGCGGCCGGGCAGCGCGGGCGCGGTGGTCTGCCGCGGCGCCGGCGCCGTGCCCGGTGGCGGCCCGGGGGGTGGCGGGCCTGCCGAGGGAGCCTGGTGTACGGCCGTCATGTCGCCTCGCCTCTCCGCAGCGTGATGGTGGTCCAGGCGCCCACGTGGATGCGGTCGCCGTCGCCGACCGGGATCTCGACGTTGTACGGGATGGGCTCGGTCGCGCCGTTGAGGCACGTGCGGTTGGTCGAGCCCGGGTCGACCAGGGTCCACGTGCCGTCCGGCTTGGCCAGCAGGACCGCGTGGACGTGGGAGACGCCCGGATCCTCGGGCGGCTCGCGCAGGTCGATCTCCGGCGTGCCCTGCGAGGAACTGCGCCGCCCGATGCGCACCTGCTGCGCGGCCAGAGGGATCCGTCGTTCGGGGTAGTACGGGGGGAACGCGAGGTTCCCGGAGTCGGGCCCTTCTTCAGCGACGATCGTCGCGAAGTAGTCGCGGTCGGCGTTCACCAGGGCCACCCAGCCGGTGCCAGGGGCGGCTGCTCCTGGTGGGGCTCCTGCCGCCGCGCCCGTGGACCCGCCTGGCGCAGACGCTCCGTGCGCGGACCCGCCAGACACGGGTGCTGCGGGCGCGGACCCGCCTGGTGCGGGTGCTCCAGGCGCGGGCCCTGACATGCGAGAGGCCCTTTCGACGGTGGCGTCACGACTCGCCGCTCCAGTGGGCGGGCCGGCGTGCGCGGCGGGTGGGGAGGCGGGCTCTCCGGTGGCTCGTCGTTGAAGTTCCTCGGGCGGGATCTGGCGTGACGGCCCCGTCGCGTGCGGGGAATCCGGGTGCGGCGGCTGGGTGACGATCACGGGCGTGGGCTTGCCGCCCCCGGTCGCGAAGTCGTACCCGCACTCCTCGCAGAACCGGTCGCTCGACGGCGTCCCGCAGTCGGGGCACGGCGTCCCGGGCGCCGACCCCACCGCGTGCATCTGCATGGTCGACCTGGGCGCGCCGGTCTGCGGTGGCGCGCCGGTCGCCGCCGCCGGGGCGCCGATGCGCTCGCCGCAGACGTCGCAGTAGTCGGTCGCGCCGGAGGTGTGGCCGGCCGGGCAGGTCGCCATCGTCACCCCTCGCCCTTCCGTGTACGGACGGTCTTGGTCGACCGCGTGTCCAGGGACATCTCGTCGGCCTTCTCGACGTTCTTCTTCAGCCGCACGGTGCCGGTCGCCGGATCGACCACGTCCACGACCTTGCGCAGCAGCGAGGTGATCTCGTCGTTGCCCGCCACCTCGGCGAGCTGCACGGCGCGGCCGAGGCGCGCGGTGGCCGTGTCCTCGTCGCCGTCCTTGCGGGCCTGCAGGCCCTGCTGGATGGCGTCGGCCAGCTCCGCCTGCCCGGTGTAGTGCGCGACGCGCGGATTGATCCGGGTGGAGGCCGCCTCATCGTCGGTCCACTGGACGAGGACGTTGCCTGTCGCCAGGACCTGGTCCTCGGCACCGGCGGCGCCCGGCACCACGAGCTTGACCCAGCCGGCGCGGAGCTCCTTGCCGACCTCGCCCGGTGGCACCTCCACGCAGATGTGGTAATCGCGGCTCTCCGCGCCCCACGCGCCGAGCGGATAGTCGCCCGCCTGCGGTCCCGACTCGGTGCGCTTGCCGGTGAGGTCCGCCACCGTCGGCATCACCTGCTTGACGAAACGCAGCTTGGCGGTCTGCGGCGTCCACACGCGCAGCGCGACGTCGGCGACCGCCTTGCCCATCGCGGCCTCGGTCATCGCCTGGAAGTCGGCGACCAGGCCCTGCGGGTCGGCGACGATCCCGATGCTGCCCAGCAGCGCCGACGAGACCTTGCGCAGCTCGGCGACCTCCCAGTCGGTGCCGACGCCGCGGCAGTCGCACACGAACCGGCCGGTGCAGCGGTAGAGCACCGCGTCGAGCTCCTCGGCGGTCTCATGCTGGTTCTTGCCGTCGGTGAGCAGGATGGCGTGCCGGATGCCCTCCTGGTGTGCGTCGAAGAGCTGGTCGGCCAACCGCAGCCACGAGCCGATCGCCGTGCCGCCCTGGGCCTGCAGGCGGCTCAGCGCCTGCTTGGCCTGCTGCCGCGTGGTGGCATCCGCTCGTACCAAGGTGGTCTGCTGCGGGAAGACCATCTTCGCGGTGTTCGCGCCCGAGATCACCGCGAAGAACACCCCGTCGCGGAGCGTGTCGACCGCGACCTGTGCTGCCGCGATGGCCGCGCGCAGCTTGGTGTCGGGGTACGACATGGAGCCCGAGGTGTCGATGATGATGACCTCGGCGGCCGAGGCCGGCTGCGAGACCCCGGTGGGCGATCCGGTCGACTCGACCGACACGACCGCGTGGACCTCGCGGCCCCCCTCGGGCAGATACTTGTTCTGATCGATCTTGATGCTGAACTGCGGCTGATCGCTCATGTCGCTCATGGGGCATGCTCCGTGTTAGGCGTGACCGGGTCGGGGGCGACCGTGCCGGGGGCTACCGGGATGACGGCCACCGAGATGTTGTCGCGGCCTCCCGCATCGAGGGCGAACCGGACCAGCGTCCGCGCCGCGCCGAGGGGGTCGAGGGCCGGGTCGCACGCCGCGCCGGCCAGGACGGCGGCCAGGTCCTGGGGCTTGGGCGCGTAGTTCCACAGGCCGTCGCTGCAGACCAGCACGGCACCGGGGCCGTCAGGGGTGAACGTGCGGACCCGCGGCCGTACCTCGTCGGCGTCCGCGCCGAGCCAGGCCGTGATGACGTGCGCGTTGGGGTGCGCCTCGGCCTCGGCCTCCGTCAGCGCGCCCTCGGCGACCATGAAGGCCGCCCACGAGTCGTCCTCGGTAAGTTGCTCGGACGCCGCGTCCGACTCGCCGCTGCCCAGCCAGTAGGCACGGCTGTCGCCGACCCAGCCGACGGTCACGGCGGGGATCCCGGTCGCCGGGTCCGCGTACGTCAGGGCCGACACGTACGTGCACGAAGGAGCGTCGGAAGGTGACTCGGCAAGCGCCGCGACGGCCTCGGCTGCCTTGAGTGCGGCGTCGCACGTGGCTTCCTCCGGAGCGGCGCCGGATCCGAAGCGGGCGGCGAGCTCGGCCACGCCCGTCTCGGCGGCGGCGCGGGAGGCGTCGTCTGGATGGGGAGAGGATCCAACGCCGTCGCAGACCACCGCGGCGATCCCAGCGGAGTGGGCCGCGATGGCGAGAGAGTCCTCGTTGCGGGCGTAGCGGCGGCCTCGGTCGCTGGCTCCTGCCGCCACACTGCCCGCGAGCTCGATCTCGATGTGGTCGCGTTCGGCTGGCTGCCGCATGCCGCAGTGTTCGCAGTAACCGTCGGCATCGATCGCGGTGGCACCGCATTCGGTGCAGGCGGGCTTCGGCGACTTCGGCTCGGTCCGCCGGGTCGGGCGGGTCCCCGGGCGACCGCCCGGCATGACCTTCCCGGTGACGCCCTCACGCGCCACCCGCCCGGCCTGTACAGCCGCCGTGGCCTCCGCGGTCAGGGGATGCCCGCAGGCTTCGCAGAACCCCTCGCCCTCGAAGACCGCCTCCCCACAGTTGGGACAAGACAGCTTCGGTGCCTCCACCACGTTCTGGTCCTCCGTCAAAGCAGGGTCCTCGGACGTACGGCGTTGGCGCGGTCGATGAGGAGGCGCCGGTCCTCCTTGTCACGTGAGTGCTGGGCCAGCGCGCGGTACTCGTCCTCCAGGACGCGGCGCAGCGCGGCCGCGTCGGTGAGCGGGGCGCCGAAGAGCGTCCCGCCCTGCACGTTGCCGTGCTGGGAAGGACCATGGTGTGAGGCGGGCAGGCTCAGCCACGCCAGGGCGGCCTCCAGCACCTCGGCGACGAGCCGTGCGCGCCGTTCACCCTCCAGGTCGAGGCGGCTCAGCCGCTCACCCGCGCCGGCCAGCTCGGCCGCCGTCAGGTCATTGACCGCACGGCCGCGCACGACCGTGGCCACTGCCGCCACCTGCGCGGGCAGATACCGGATGGAGGTCTTGGGCACCGAGTCGAGCACGGCGACCGCCGCCGCCCGGTTGCCCGCCTTGAGATGGATGCGGGCGAGGGCGAACGCGGCGTTGATGTAGGACTGGTCGGTGCGCCAGACGGTCTCGTACAGCCGGATGGCCTCGCCAGGCGCCCGTTCCTCCAGGCAGTACGCCAGCGCCAGCTTGGGCGCCGCCTCGCCGGGGAGCAGCGAGTAGAGCCGGTCGAACTGCGGCTGCGCCTTGTCCAGGTATCCCTCCGCGAGCGTGGCGAGCGCGCGGTACCAGTCGACCCGCCAGTCGTCGGGACGTTCCGCCGCCACTTGGTCGAGGAACGCCCGCGCGGCGGGGAAGTCGCCGAGCTCGATGCGAACGCGGGCCAGCGTCAGCGAAATCTCGGGCGTCTGCTGCGGCGCGTTCGCGATCGTGGCGGCGAGCTGGGCGGGCTCCAGGGCCGTCAGCCCAGCGAGGAACCCGGCCGCAGGGTCGGATCCGTCCACCAGCGGGACGGGCAGCGAAGCCGCCGCGGCGGCGCGGGAGAGCGGCGGCAGCGCCGTGTCGTCGTTGCCCGGCCGGGTCGTGTCGGTGCCCGGGGCGAACCGCTCCGGCCCGAACAGCCCCGACGTGGCAGGGCGGGCGTACCCGTCCTCGGCGGCCAGCACCTCGCGCAGCACACCGGTCAGCTGGTCGGCCATCTCGGCCGCGTCGTGGAACCGCAGCGCCGGGTCGCGGTGCGTCGCGCGCCGCAGGAACCGGTCGTACGACTCGTGCCGCATCAGCAGCGGGACCTCGGTGCGCGGGGGCAGCGCGTCGGCGAACTCGCTGGTGAACCGGGCGAACCGGAAGCTCAGCACCGCCAGCGCCCGGCCCACCGTGTAGAGGTCGGAGCTGATCGACGGCCCGGCGTCGGCGATCTCGGGGGCCTGGTAGCCGACCGTGCCGAAGATCGCGCCGTCCTGGTCGTCCAGCCGCCGCACCGCGCCCATGTCGATCAGACGCAGCTGCTCCTCGCTCTGGATGACGTTGTCCGGCTTGAAGTCGCAGTAGACGAGGCCCTGCGAGTGCAGGTATCCGAACGCCTGGAGCACCTCCAGGGCGTACGCGATGGCCTGGCCGAGGGGGAGCGCGTCCTCGCCCTGCTGCTTGCGCCGCTGCTGGAGGATGTCCTTGAGCGACTGGCCGCCGACGTACTCCATGACGATGTAGCCGGAGCCGCCGTGCTGCACGAAGTTGTAGATCTTGACGATGTTGGGGTGCTCGACCTCGGCGAGGAACGCGCGTTCCGCCGCAGCCGCCGCCAGCGCGTCGGCGTCGCCCGAGTCCAGCAGGCCCTTGAGCACCACCCACCGGTCGCTGACGTTCTTGTCCTTGGCCAGGTAGATCCAGCCGAGGCCGCCGTGCGCGAGGCAGCCGAGCACCTCGTACTGGCCGCCGACCAGGTCGCCGGGGGCGAGCTTGGGTGTGAACGAGTATCCGGCGCCGCACTTGGCGCAGAACCCTTCCGTACGGCCGGGCCGGTCGCCCTTGGCGCGCCCGACGGGTTCACCGCAGCCGCTGCAGAAGCGGCGGTTTTCGGCGACCTCGGGATTGGCGAGAATGGCCGTGGACGGGTCGCGATAGGGCACCCGCGGCACCTCGACGAGCCCCGCGCCGAGAGCCCCCCGGCGTCCGGACGAACGCGACGAGCCGGTGCGGCTGCTACCCGTTCTGACACTGCCCGTGGCGAAGCTTCCCGATGGAAGGCTTCCGGACGGAAGGCTTCCTGACGATGCGCTGCCCGAAGTTACGGGATACGAGGCGGGAGTGCCCGACGAGGGAGGCATACCGCAGACGTCGCAGTAGCCGTCTTGCAACGTTCCGGTGCATCCAGGCTGGGCGCACCGGCCTGGCGCGGCCATCGGCGGGGCAGCCGCTGCGGGCGGAGCGGGCGCGCTCACGGCCGCTGGGGGGTTGCCGCAGACGTCGCAGTAACCGTCCTGGAAGCTGCCCGTACAGCCGGGCTGGGTGCACTTGTCAGCGGGCGCCAAACCTGACTGTTGGGGCATGCCGCATATGACGCAGTAGCCGTCTTCGATGGTTCCGGAACAGTCCGGCGCACCGCATTGATTCATCCGTCCGATCCCTTCGCCCGCGATGAGATGGCCTGCTGGTAACCCGACAGCGTCACGGTCGCCTTCCGCAGGTCACAGGGAGATGTCCAGAGGAGCTCACGGGCCTCCTGGTAACGGCGTGTGAGCTCGGCGTCCTCGGCCAGGCCGAGCCGCGCGGCCTTGACACGGTAGGCGTCGAGCCGGCCGCGAAGCTCCTCGCGCCGGTCCAGCAGTCCGGTGATGAGGGCGTGGTCGTTCCGCGCCTGCTGGAAGGCGGTGGCGGCGGCGCGTTCGAGATCGCCGACACGTTCCGCCAGATCGCTCCAGCGGCGCGCGTCCCGCAGGACCCGCAGCGCCGACAGCCGGTCGGCGAGCGCGGCCGAACGGGCGGCCAGGTCCGGGAGCACCGGCGATGCGATCTTGATGAGGACCTGGTCGCGGGCCTCACGGGCCGCCGCCTCGGCCTGGCGCACCTGGTCGACGGCCGCCGCGGCGCGGGCGATCCGCGTGTCCGAGTCGTCCCGGAAGGCCGCGGCCTCGCCCAGCCTGCGCCGGAGCTCGATCAGGCCGGTACCGGCCGCCTGCAGCCGGGAGATGTCGACGTGGCCGCCTTGCTCGAACGAGAGCGGATCGGTGCGCACGGCGGCGGCCAGGCCGTCGAGCTCGCGGCCGATGCGGTCGAGCTCGGGATCGGGCCCGCCGAGGGACGCCGCCAGCTCGTGCACGGTTCTGCGGTCCGCCTCGACCTGGGCGAGCGCCGCCAGCAGCTCCGACCAGACCGCGTCGACCGCGGCCACCATCTGCGCGGCCTCCTCGAACAGCGGGGTCATCCGTTGGACGACCTCGCCGAGGGTCAGCTTCTCGCCGGTCGGCGAGGAGAGCAGCGTGCGCCGTTCGATCGGCACCTCTTCGACCGGAAGCTCGACCGACGGCCCGGTGAGCAGCCGGGTCAGCTCGGCCAGTTGCGCCTGGCCGGGACGTGAGTGGCGGGCGCGCAGCTCCTCAGCCGCGGCCAGCGTGCCGCCGTAGTGGTCGAACAGGCTCCACAACATGGTCATCCGGGACTGCAGCTCCGCCTGCCGCCGGGCGGTCTCGCCGGTGACCGCCGCCCCGTTCAGCAGCCGGTGCCCCTGGTGGCCCTCCAGGTCGAGAAGGGCGAGGCTGATGCGCTCCTTCTCGTCCCGAAGGCTCCGCAGGGCCCGGTCCACGTCGTCGCGGTTCATCAGCGGTCGCCTGGTACCGGCAGCATGCACATCTAGCCCCCGATTCCCCCGGATTGTGCACTTTTGAAGATTCAGTTTCCCGTATGTGCAGGGTCGGGCTCAAGGCCTCCAAAATGTCAGTGTTCGAACGTATGATCGAACCATGGCGAACGTTACGACGTACCCCGGCAAGACACACCGCACCGACGGCGCCGCACTGACCGCCGCCGAGATCGCCGCCCTGGCGCTCTCGCTCGCCCACCTCGGCGCTGGGCCGCAGGCCACCACCGCCCGCCGGGCCCTGGGCCACCTCATCGACACCGACAGCCACGACGACGTCGTCACCGCCACGCTGGCCACCCTCACCCGCCCGCTCGACGCCTCCACCGCCGACCGCGCCCGCGTGGTGGCCGCCGCCATCACCGAGCACCGCGTCGTCCGCCTCTGCTACGGCGACGCGGGCGCCAACGTCACCATCCGCGAGGTGGAGCCCGTCACCTGCCTCGTCCACCGCGACCACTGGTACCTCGTCGGCTGGTGCCGCATGCGCCGCGGCGTCCGTGCCTTCCGCTTCGACCGCATCCTGGCCGTGGAGTCCACCGGTCTCCCGGCCCGCCCCCGCCGCGCCGAGCGCTACCTGCCGTTCCAGCGCCGCACGGCCGCCGCCGCCTGATCCCTCCCGCCGCGAGGTGGGCGACACCGAGGTCGCCCACCTCGCCACGGCGGGCACGCCGTACGCCCGCTCACTCGTAGAACGAGTCCACGGCCGGCTGCCCGGTGTAGTTGGGCCCGGCCTTGTCATCCGCGCCCAGGTAGCGGTAGGGAAACCGCACGTCGCGGCGACCCGTCAGGCTGATGCGCCGCCGCCGCGGGTCGTACTCGAAGCCCTGCTCGCGGAGCCTCGTGGAGACCCGCCCCGGTGCGCGGACACTGCGGACATCGAGGTCGGCGACGAAGCGGCCGTCGTCGGACAGCCACGACGCGACGCGGGCGAGAAGCCCGAGCTTGTCGCCGACATAGTGCAGACCGTGGACACACGTGATCAGGTCGAACGGGGCGTCCGGGGTCCAGTCGGCGACCGACGCGGTGAGCAGGGTCAGGTTGGGCGGGTGGACGGCCCTCAGGAAGTGGTCGACGAGGTCGACGCCGACGATCTCGGTTCGGGGGAGCAGCGGGGCGGCTTCGAGGAGGGCCCGGCCGGAGCCGCAGCAGAGATCAAGCCAGCGGGCCGGGGCGGCGGCGAGGAGGTCGAGCCCGAGTTCGCGGGAGTAGCTCTTGAGAGGGCGCTCGCGGTTCATGGCGTTGTTGGCCACGACCGAGGAGCGTTCGAGTGCGGCGTCGTCCAGGAGCATGATGACATTCTCAGCCGGGCCGGTGGTGGCCCGGGCACGCTACGGCTCCTCGGCCGTCCCTGACGTCTGGGCGATGGCTTCGGCGACCACGGCTGTCACGTCGTGGGCGCGCGTGAAGACCTGCCGTTGCCATTGGGCGCCGTTGCCCCGTTCGAGAAGCTTCCGGAGGAGCCTCTGGACCGTGTCGAGGTCCCCGGAGGCGGTGAGCGCCGGGGTGAGGTGGTCGACGAGGGCCTGCACGACCGCCTGGGCGGGCGCCGGGCGCCTGGTGACAGGGTGGACGAGATCGTCCAGCAGCCCGGAACGGCTCGCCCGCCAGACGGCCAGCTTGAGCAGGTCGGTCCGTACCCGGTCGGGCGGGATGCCGGCCCGCCAGGCCTGCACGGCGGTGTTGACCATCGCCCGGACCAACGCGGCGATCAGGACGGTGTCGTCGGCGTGGAGGCAGACGTCGGAGATCCGGACCTCCACGGTGGGGTAGTGCCGGGACAGCCGGGCGTCGAAATAGATCATGCCCTCGTCCAGCAGCGCGCCGCTGTCCAGCATGGCCTCGACCGCGGCCCGGTAGCCCTTGGCCGACTCGAACAGCTCGGTCGGGCCACTGGACGGCCAGCGCCCCCAGACCTGCTGGCGCCAGCTGTGATATCCGGTGTCGCGCCCCTGCCAGAACGGGGAATTGGCGCTCAACGCCAGGAGCGGCGGCAGCCACAGCCTGATCCGGTCGAGGACGGCGACGCCCTCGTCGGGTGAGTCCACGTTCACGTGGACATGGCAGCCGCAGGTGAGCTGCTCGTCAGCGGTCTGCGCGTACGCGTAGGCCATACGCCGATACCGCAGCGAGGGAGTGATCGACGGGTGCACGGGGACCGGCGAGGTCGCGAGCGCCACCACCGCCGCGCCGACGCCCCTGGCGGCCTCCGCGGCCGCCTGCCGCCCGCCCCGTATGTCGTCCGCGAGCTCGGCGAGGGAGGCGCGAGGTGCGGTGCCGGTCTCAAGTTGCTCGCGTTGCAGCTCGGTTTCGAAAGGCTCGGCTCTCTTGCTGGAGAGCGTGACGCCGGCGTGATCCTTCGCGTACTTGATCACGGCGCCCGAAACCGCCTGAGGTGCCCCGCTCACCGGGTCGACGAGCAAGAGTTCCTCTTCCACCCCGATAGTGCGCAGTTCGTGATGTGCCACTGTCCTGTTGTGCCCGCCGTAGCCCGGAAGGTGCATCCCAGAGCCCACCGGTTACCGAGTGCCGTTCGGTTTACCCGGCCTACTTCACCCGGGCGCGGCTACCTGATCACCCGGCTGTCGAGCCAATTTCGGATGAGGGTGCCGGTTTCTTCGAAGCGGTCGAGGTAGAGCATGTGGCCGGCGTCGATCTCGGTGATGGTGAGGTCGTCGCCCAGGGCCTCACGGCAGGCGGTCACGAAGGTGGGGCGGACTATGGCGGCCTGGGTGGCGATGACCAGGTGCGTGGGCACGCCGGATGGGGGCGGTACGGGCGGGCGGGCCATCTCGGAGAAGGCGGTCACCACGGCGGCGGGCTCGAAGCGCCAGCGCCAGTGGCCGTCCTCGTCCTGGTCAAGGTGGTCGGCCACCTCGTCGTCTTCCGCGCCGGGGTAGGCCTCCGGCCAGCTCTGAGTGCGGTCCGCACGGGCGTCGGCGGGGGTGGCGAACGAGGACTGGGTGCAGGCTTCGTGGGCCCGTCGGCGTGCGTGGGCCGGGTCCAGGCCGGTCGCGGGATCGAGGAGGACGAGGCGCCGCACGCGTTCGGGGGCCGCACGGGCCAGGTGTACGGCGATCATCCCGCCGTAGGAGTGGCCGATGATGTCCGTTCGGGGGATGTCCTCAGCGTCCAGAACCGCGAGGAGATCGGCTACGTGTTGGTCCACGTGCCAGGGGGCGTCGTGGGTCGAGCGGCCATGGCCGCGCAGGTCAGGCGCCAGGACATGGTGGTCGGGCAGGTGGTGCTCGGCCAGCCTGCGCCAGCGGCCGCCGTGGCCGTTGATGCCGTGCAGGGCGAGCACCGGACGGTTCGTTCGATCTCCGTACCGGCTCACGTTGATGCCCGTCATGCCGGAATCCTAGAGGTACGGGTAGAGGGCCTCCGCGATCGCGCGCTGGACCTCGTCCATCTCCAGCGCGCCGTCCTCGACGTCCCAGAGGACGTTCTGCAGGACGCGGCCGTACGTCCAGCCCACGGCGCGCTGCCGGTCCAGGCCCAGGATCTCGACCATGAGGTCGAAGCGGCGGCGGACGGCGCGGCCCACGTCTCCTGACGCGACGATCTCGTCCCATCGGTTGTCGATGGCGGGCAGCAAATCGAAGCCCGGGTCGCCCGCGAGGGGCTTGGGGTCGATGGCCAGCCAGGGTTCGCGTTCGGCGGCCAGCACGTTGTCGTAGTGCAGATCCCAATGCAGGAGGCGGTCGCCCGGCTCGGACACGAGATCGGAGACCACGGAGGCGCAGGTCTGCACGACGCGCCGTTCCTCGTCGGTGTGGAACGTGGGGAGCGCGGCGGGGACCTGGTCGAGCATGGCCTGTGCGATGTCGCCCAGGCGGCGCATGCCCTCGGGCGCGGGGTGGGCCACGAGGCGGGCGAGGAGTTCGGTGAGGATCTGGAGGGCCTTGGTGCCGTCGGGAACCGAGGAGAGGGGACGGGAGGAGTCCAGCCGTTCGAGGAGCATCACGCCGGTCGCCGGGTCCGACCTGAGCAGGCGGACGGCGCCCTCGCCGTTCCAGAGCCGCAGCCCGACCGGCTCGCTCTCGGTCTCCTCGTCGAGGATCTGGAGCTTGAGGGCGGCGGGCGTGCCGTCGGACGTCCGTACGGGGAGCACGAGGGAGGCCATGCCGTGCATCGAGCCGCCGGTGACCGTCAGGTCCCAGCGGTCGAGATGGTCGGCGGCCAGGCCGGGCAGCGAGGCGATCCAGGCGCGGCCGGCCTCCCCGTTGCACTCGGACTGCGTCGTGGCCAGTTCGGAGGGCACCTCGATCTCAGGCATGATCAACACGCTAGCCGAGCGGATTTGCTAGCTGAGCCGGACGGAGCTCAGTGCCAGCAGGGCCACGTGCAGGGAGGCGCAGGACTCGACGTCGTCCAGGTCGGCGTCCAGGACCCGCTCGATGCGGCGCAGGCGTTCGTAGAAGGCGGGGCGTGACAGGTGTGCCTGCTGGGCGGCGACGGCCTTGTTGCGGCCCGACTCGAGATAGAGCTCCAGGATGCGGGTGAGATCGGAGCCGCGCTGCGCGTCGTACTCCAGCAGCGGCCCGAGCTCGCGTTCGACGAACGTCTGCAGCCGGGCGTCGTCGCGCAGCAGGTGCAGCAGGCCGCGCAGGCGCAGGTCGGGCAGCCGGTAGAAGAGCCGCCCGCCGGAGCCGCGGCACGCGACGTCGGCGACCTGCTCGGCCTCCAGGAACGAGCGCCGCACATCGCGGATCGACTCCACGACCGAACCGGTGGCCATCACGGTGTCGCCGCCGGACTGCTTGCGGATGCGGGTGGCCACCTCGTTCAGCGCGGTCTCGACGTCGGCACGGACGGGCAACGACGCGAGCACGCCGACGCGGGCCTGCGCGCCGCTCTCGTCGAGCACGCCGACCAGGGCGGCGAGCCGGGCGTCCTTGCAGGCGGTGGCGGCCGCCTCGGCGAGCTCGCTCAGCTCGGCCGGAGGGGCGGCGGTGCCGCTGCGCGGCCGGAGCACGACGCCGAGGAGGCGGCGGCCGGACAGGGGCACGCCGAGCGCGCGGGCGCGGGCGGCGGCCTCCTGCGGGTCGGAGTAGGAGTGGGCCAATATACGAGTGATGATCGTGCCGTGAGCCTGGCGTTCGATGCTCTCGGCGTGCCGGTCCAGCAGCCGGCCGAGCGCGAGCGTGGTGGCGGCGCGCTCGATCAGGACGGTCTCGCGCGGTGTCGGGGGCGCGTCGCAGGTGAGGATCAGGCGGCCCCAGTCCTCGCCGCGCGCGCCGACCATGGTCACCAGCCAGCCGGACGCCTCGTCGTACGCGGTCCGCTGCTCGGGCCGGACGGCGCGGGAACGGGTCTCCCAGGCCGACAGCAGCTCGGCCGGGTCCTTGCCGTCGGCGTCGGCGGCCAGCACCTGGTGGGAGAGGTTCTCCAGCACCACGGGATGGCCGCCGAGGGCCGCCACCTGCCGGACGACCTCGTCGGTCGACGCGCCCTCCACCGACAGCTGGGTGAAGATCTCGTGGAGCTCCTCGGAGGCGCGCAGCTCGGCCATCTGGTCCTGCAGGATGCGCGCGTGCACCGACTCGGTGATGTCGACGAACGCGGGTTCGTGCGCCAGCATCACCACCGGCAGGCCGTGGTCCTCCGCCGCCGCGATCAGCGCGGGCGGCAGCTCGCTGGCGTAGCGGCGGCCGAGCTCGACCATGAGCCCGCTGACGCCGACCTCTGACAGCTCGCCGATATAGGTGCGCAGCCGGGCGGGCTCGTCCGGCAGCGCGATGCCGGTGGTCAGCACCAGCTCGCCGCCGTGCAGGAGGTGCGCGATGTCGGTCACCTCGGCCACGTGGACCCAGCGCACCCGGTTGTCCAGACGGTCCTCGCCCGCAACGACGCGCGGCTGGCCGCGGCGGACCGCGTCCAGCTGGAGCACATCGGCGAGGGTGGGCAGCATCGTCTGGATCATAACCCGGCATTCTGTCAACTCAAGAGGTCGGGATGATTACACCTTGTAAAAAGCAGCAGACCGTCAATCCAAGGGCTCCGGTCTTGACACTCTGCGGGTAGTCCGGCGGGGGACCGATGGCGAGACTTGGGGCATGCCGGATAACGAGAACCTCCTCCGGCGCCACCGGGCCGTGATGCCGGACTGGCTGGCGCTGAACTACGAACGCCCCCTCGAGATCGTCAGCGGCAAGGGCAACCGTGTCACCGACGCCGACGGGCACAGCTACCTCGACTTCTTCTCGGGCATCCTCACCAACATGCTCGGGTACGACGTGCCCGAGGTCCGCGAGGCCGTGGAACGGCAGCTGGCCACCGGGATCGTGCACACCTCCACGGCGTACCTGCTGCGCGGCCAGGTCGAGCTCGCCGAGAAGATCGCCCGGCTGTCCGGCATTCCGGACGCCAAGGTCTTCTTCACCAACTCGGGGACCGAGGCGAACGAGACCGCCCTCCTGCTCGCGGCGTACACCCGCCGCAGCGACCAGATCCTCGCGATGCGGCAGGCGTATCACGGCCGGTCGTTCGGCGCGATCGGCGTGACCGGCCACCGCGGCTGGAAGAACACCTCGTTCTCGCCGGTGAACGCGCATTTCCTGCACGGCACCGACCGGCATCTGGCGCAGTTCGCGGGGCTGTCGGACGAGGATTACATCAAGGTCTGCGTCGAAGACCTGCGCCACGTCCTGGCGACGGCGACGGCCGGCGACGTCGCGGCGCTCATCGCCGAGCCGATCCAGGGGGTCGGCGGGTTCACGATGGCTCCTGACGGGCTGTTCGCCGCCTACAAGGAGGTCCTGGACGAGCACGGCATCCTTCTCATCTCCGACGAGGTGCAGACCGGCTGGGGCCGTACGGGGTCCAGCTTCTTCGGCATCGGCAATCACGGCGTCACGCCCGACATGCTGACGTTCGCCAAGGGACTGGGGAACGGCTTCGCGGTCGGCGGCGTGGTGGCCCGCGGTGAGCTGATGGACGCGCTGCCCGCGGTCGGGCTGTCCACGTTCGGCGGCAACCCGATCTCCATGGCCGCCGCCAACGCCACCCTCGACTACGTGCTCGACCACGACCTGCAGGCCAACGCCGCCAAGCAGGGCGCGGTCATCATCGGCGGCCTCAAGGACGCCGCCGCCCGGCTGCCCGTGATCAAGGACGTCCGCGGCAAGGGGCTGATGTTCGCGATCGAGCTGACCGACGCCGCGACCGCCGCCGCACTCATGGAGGAGACCCGCAAGCGGGGGCTGCTCGGCGGCAAGGGCGGCCTGTACGGCAATGTCGTCCGCATGGCACCACCCCTCACCCTGACCGCCGCCGAGGCCGTCGAGGGCCTGACCATCCTGATCGACTCCCTGGAAGCGTTGAACGGATCATGAGCAGCAAGCACGTCACCCACTGGATCAACGGCAAGCCCTTCGACGGCGCCGTCTTTGCGAGCGCAGCGAGTGAAGACGGCCATGCCGTTGCCGGGGGGTCTGGGGGGTCGTCCCCCCAGAATGAAGTCGCCGTTGCCGGGGAATCAGACCGGCGGGGGGACATCTACGAGCCGTCGACCGGGCGGCTCAGCGGGGCCGTCGACTTTGCCGGGCCGGCCGAGATCGACGCCGCCGTGGCCGCCGCGAAGGCCGCCTTCCCGGGCTGGCGCGACACCTCGCTGGCCCAGCGCGCCAAAATCCTTTTCCGTTTCCGCGAGCTGCTGACCGAGCACAGGGACGAGCTGGCCCGTCTCATCTCGTCCGAGCACGGCAAGGTCGTCTCCGACGCGGCCGGAGAGGTCGCACGAGGCCTGGAGGTCGTGGAGTTCGCGTGCGGCATCCCGCACCTGCTGAAGGGCGGGTTCTCGGAGAACGTCTCGTCGCGGGTGGACGCCTACTCGATCCTCCAGCCGCTCGGTGTGGTCGCCGGGATCACCCCGTTCAACTTCCCGGCGATGGTGCCGATGTGGATGTTCCCGGTGGCGATCGCCTGCGGCAACACGTTCATCCTCAAGCCGTCGGAGAAGGACCCTTCCGCCTCGGTCAGGCTCGCCGAGCTCTGGGCCGAAGCGGGCCTTCCGGACGGGGTCTTCAACGTGCTGCACGGCGACAAGGTCGCGGTGGACGGGCTGCTGCACCACCCGGACGTCAAGGCGGTCAGCTTCGTCGGCTCCACCCCGATCGCGCGCTACATCTACGAGACCGCCGCGCGCAACGGCAAGCGGGTGCAGGCGCTGGGCGGCGCCAAGAACCACATGGTCGTCCTGCCCGACGCCGATCTGGACCTGGCCGCCGACGCGGCGGTCTCGGCGGGCTTCGGCTCCGCGGGAGAACGCTGCATGGCGATCTCCGTGGTGGTCGCCGTCGATCCCGTGGGCGACGAGCTCCTCGGCAAGATCAACGAGCGGGTGGCGCGGCTGAAGGTGGGCCCCGGCGACGACCCCGAGTCCGAGATGGGCCCCTTGGTCACCCGCGAGCACCGTGACAAGGTCGCCTCCTACCTCGACAGCGGGGTCGCTCAGGGCGCGACCCTGGCCGTCGACGGCCGCGAGACCCAGATACCGGGGGAGGGCTTCTGGCTGGGCCCGACCGTCCTCGACCACGTCACGCCCGAGATGAACGCCTACAAGGACGAGATCTTCGGCCCGGTCCTGTCGATCGTCCGCGTCGGCTCGTACGAGGACGCGATGGGACTCCTGGACGCCAACTCGTACGGCAACGGCACGGCCATCTTCACCAACGACGGCGGTGCAGCCCGGCGGTTCCAGAATGAGGTCGAGGTGGGCATGGTCGGCATCAACGTGCCGATCCCGGTGCCGATGGCGTACTACTCGTTCGGCGGCTGGAAGGCCTCGCTCTTCGGTGACAGCCACGCGCACGGCATGGAGGGTGTGCACTTCTATACCCGCACGAAAGCTGTCACCGCCCGCTGGCTCGATCCGTCCCACGGCGGCGTGAACCTGGGCTTCCCCACGAACGGCTGAGATGGCGGGCCAGTGACTTCTCACCGGCCCGCCATACGCCGTCTCCGCGCGCCCTGAGACCGGACGAACTGCATCAGATTGCACAAAATAGATTGAAATAACTTTGCCGGACCGGCCTCACCGGGCTGTCACGGCGGCGCACGTAAGTGATTGACGGTGACGATGTGACTGGAGAGAGGTAGCGCCGGGTCACAGGCCGTCGCCGAATGTGAGAAACGGCAGGTCCCCGGCGATGGGATTTTCTGTCGCGCGCATGTTTTCGTCGTCAATTTTCGTCTTTTCCGCTTCGACAAATAATAGCTACAAGTATTGACTCGCTCTGTGACCGGCGACACAATCTGACTGTCTCAATTAATTGAGGCAATTACAAAAAGGTCAGAGTCCGGAGTCAAGGCTATGGCTGACGATCACGCCGCTGAGGTCGCCGCCCTCAGAAGGCGTTATCCGAGCTGGACCATTTGGTTCGGTCTGTTCACCGGCCACTGGTGGGCGCTTCCGCCCCGCGACAGTGACGTGAACGAGTTCGTCGAGGCCGAGACCCCCCAGTGGCTGATCGCACGCATCGAGGTGATCCAGAACGCTGAGCCTCCGCAGCCGATGATCGAGAGCACTCCCCGGACCTCGTACGACTCCCGCCGGGACGCGCGACGCCCCTCGAATCTCCTCCGTCTCGAGGGCGTCACACCGTCGCCGTTCCGCCGGGTACCGGTGGTCGCGTGGCCAGGCAGCACTGCAAGGTGATCCGCTGTTCCCCAACCTCGGCCACGTAACGCCGGTGCCGTCGCGGCCCCGGGAAGGACAGTAGCCCGCGCCATATCCCTCTCCAGCAACCTCCGTGTGTGGCGCGGACGCCAGCACCCGCTGTCCCTCCCGGACCGCGACGGTTTTGTTTCCGCGGGGTAAATGACATATTTCAATGTCTGGAACCTGCCTTTATTGATCCCGTCAGATGAGTGAAGACGGCTCTTTTCAATGGACTCGGCTACGCTTCATTGAATGACTGGCGTTTGGCTTGTCCCACAGGGCGTCCACGGCAATAAATGACGGCCGGGGGCACCGCGGGCTCCGCGACGCGCTACGCTGCGCCGACGGGACCGTGCAGAGACGGACAGTGGCGGGAGCGGAGATGAGGCTGCGGGCCAAGGTGACCGCCTCGGTGGTCGCAACGGTTCTGGTCATGGCGCTGAGCGCCTGCAGCGAGGACGAACCCGCGGGCACCACGCAGGTGGCGGCCACCGTGGGCCAGGGCGAGGGCCTGCTCAACCTCGTGACGATGAAGGGCCTCGTCGAGAACGGCTCCAACGACCCGCGCGTGGACTGGGTGCAGCCCTTCCAGGAGCGCACCGGCTGCAAGGTCGCCTGGAAGGAATTGAAGACCGCCCAGGAGCTGGCCGACTTCACCAAGAACAAGTCCCGCCGCTACGACGGCATCTCCGCGCCACCGGAGGTCGCCGGCCAGCTGATCGCCGGCGGTCAGGCGACCCCGGTCAACACCGGCCTGGTCGACGGCTACAAGAAGCTCGACCCCCGGCTGCGGACGTTGCTCAAGAAGGACGGCAAGACCTACGGCGTCCCCTACGTGTGGGGCTCGAACCTGCTCCTCTACAACACCGGCGTCGTCCAGCCCGCCCCGACGTCCTGGGCCACGCTGTACGACCCGGACGAGGCCAAGAAGTACTCGCAGCGGCTCATCGTCCGGGACAGCCCGCTGACGATCGCCGAGGCCGCGCTCTACCTCAAGAGCAAAGAGCGCAAGCTCAAGATCACCGACCCCTACTCCCTGACCCGCAAACAGCTCGACGCCGCGACCCGCGTACTGACGAAACAACGCCCGCACGTCAAGCTCTACTGGGAGCAGCCCGCCGACTCGATCAGCGCACTGGCCGGCGGCGAGTCGGTGCTGGGCGGCGTGTGGCCCTACCAGGCGGACGTGCTGGGCCGCGCCGGAAAGGCCGTCCAGGCGATCGCCCCCTCCGAGGGCGTGACCGGCTGGATGACCGCGTGGATGATCGGCGCCCGCCCCGAACACCCCAACTGCATGTACCAGTGGCTGGAATGGACCGTGTCCACCGACGTCCAGGAGCAGGTCGCCGGATGGAACGGCCTGGCCCCCGCCAACCCGCAGGCCTGCGCCCCCGACCGGCTCAAGACCGCGTTCTGCAACGCCAACCACGTCGGCGACCGGAACTACCTCAACAAGGTCATCTTCGCGCACACCCCGGCCAAGGCCTGCGGCAGCCCAGGCGGCGAAGAAGGCCGCCGCGACTGCACCGACTACGCGGAGTGGACCCAAGCCTGGATCAAGGCCACCAAGGCGATCAAGTAGCCGCCGGCACGGCACCTGCAAGGTGGTCGAGTAGCGCGCTCGCCGTAAGACGATCAGGTGGCAGACGGGCGCGCAGAGCGGTCGAGTACCAGACCAACGACCCCAGCCCGCACGCGAGCGCGCTAACGGGTCGTGAAGCGAGCCGGAGGCGAAGCTTCACGAGAGATCGCGAAGCGATGTCGCGCTCGCCGCTTTTGCGGTTTGACCCCCGAGCCGCCAGGCGAGGGGGTCAAGGCCGAAAAAGCAATTAAATGAGGCGCGCCCGACCGCCCCCAGTCGGGCGCGCCTCTCCGGGTGGTCCCGGGCCTCCCCCCGAATGCCCGGGTCACCCTTCCTCCTGGAGAGATTCCAGCGGCGTCGGCCTAGTCGGCCGTCGCTCCAGCCAGGGCCGGTGTCGTCACCGGGCCTCCGGCGTTCGTGGCCGGCTCCGTGAAGTGCTCACGGGGCCGCGGCAGGGCGGTTGCGCAATCGGCGCACGCGAACACACCTGGACCGTCCGGCAGGCGGCCGACCCGCACGCGCGGGCGCGGCCACTTCTTGTGGCAGGCGACGCATGCGTCGCCGTTGCGCTGCGCGGCGCTCAGAGCGCCGGGGTCGAACTTCAGCTCGCCCCTACGGTCCATCGCTCACCCCCCGTGACCGGAGCCTTCTTCCACGTACTTCCTTTATAAGAGGGGAAGGGTGTTGAAGCTGTTACAGCAGGTGCAAGGCCGGGCAAAGTCTGTGCGTGTCGGCGGCGGTCTCAAGATCGATGGCCGATAGTGGGCGTTCGCGCAGGTCACAACATTGTTCAGCTGTTCTGGGCGCGCTCGTAGATGCGCCGTACGGCGTCGCCGAAGCGCGGGCCGTACATCGTGCCGTGGTCGTCGGCGAACTTGAAGCTGCTCACAGAGGTGACCACGCCGGTGCCGGTCGCGGGGTCGAAGCCTGACAGCCAGGGGCCTCCGCTGGCGCCGCGTGTGAGGTCGCAGCGCAGGCCGTGGCCGGTGGTCTCCCCGCGGGGGTCCGCAGTCGGGCGGCCGCCGCAGTACGCGAGACGTTCGCCGTCGTAGGCGCCGGTGGACGGGTAGCCGAACGCGAAGGACCGCCCGTCGGGGCCGCCGAACGCGATGTGCTGCCCGCCGGTGAGGTCGACGACGTGCCGGCCGCCCGAGGGGGCCACGGCCACCATCGCCACGTCGTAGTCGCCGTCCCCGCCCTGGGACCACGGGTCGGGCGTGAACATGCGGCGTGCGGTGAAGCCGCCGAAGGGGCCGGTGCCGTCGCGGTAACCCGGCACGAAGATCCAATTCTCCGCCCAGGCGCCCCGGCCCGCCTTGACGCAGTGGCCCGCGGTGACCACCACGTCCTTGTTGGCGCTCCGGACCGTGCTGGCCGAGCACAGGAAGTCGCGGCCGCCGATGCTGAAGAAGACCTTGCCGGTGGTGCGGCCGACCTGCCCATATGACATCCACCGCGAGCCCGTGGTGGAGCGGGCGGCGGTCGCCGTCATCCGCTCGGGGGTCCAGTAGCGGCGCACGTGCCGTTCGAGATCGGGGTCGAGCGGGACGTCATGCGTCACCACCCGGACGGCGGCCGACGCACCTGCGTCGGCCGCCGAACCGGGCGGCATCGCGAGGGCCGCGGTGACGAGCAGGAACCCGATCGAACGAGGGGCCATGCTCGCAGTGTCCAGCACTCACCGCTTACGGGCGACTACTTCGCGTGAATCCATCTGCTCGGGTCGAGGACCTAGCTCCCCTGGGCCGTGTTGTAGAGGTTCTGGGCGTCGGCGCCGAAGTACGGCCCGAACATGTACGCGTTGAGGAACGGCAGGTTGTACTTGTAGCTGTTGACCGAGTTCTGGATCCCGGCGCCGGTGCTCTCGTTGAAGTTCTGGAACCAGGGCCCGCCGCTCGACCCGCCGGTCATGTTGCACCGCAGCCCGATGGTGGACTGGCCCAGGAAGTCGTTGATGGTCGTGCCGCTGCAGTAGATGAGGCGCGAGCCGTCGTACGGCGCGGCGGCGGGGTAGCCGAAGGAGTACATGGCCTGCCCGCGGGCCTGGTTGAACGCGATGCCCTGGCCGCCGACGACGTCGGTGAGCCGCTGCCCGTTCAGCTGGTTGACGACGGCCGCGCCGACGTCGTAGTTGAGGTCTTCGCTCGCGGTCCACTGCGGGGTGGCGAGCGTGCGGGCGGCCGACCAGGTTCCGTGCGGGGTGTTGCCGTTGTTGTAGCCCGGTACGAACACCCAGTTGGTGTGCCAGGCGCCGCCGAGCCTCACACAGTGCCCGGCCGTGATGACGGTGCTCTTGTTGGCGCTGGTGACGGCGTCGCCGGAGCAGGAGGCCGTGCGGCCCTGGTAGGTGAAGAACACCCGGCCGCCGGTGCGCGTGACCGCGCCGCCGCCGGTCCAGGGGCTGCCGCCGTTCGGGATCGACTGGACGGAGACGGGCGGCAGGACCTTGGCCAGACCGCGCCGCACCTCCTCGCGGGTGGTCCGCTTCGGCTTGAACAGCTTCTCCATCGGGGTGGCGGACCGCATCCGCTGCGAGGTCCAGAAGCGCAGCACGCGCTGCTGGTCCGCGGCGGCCGTGGCCTGGGTGCGCACCGAGGGGCCGGGGGGAGCGGCGGCGTGGGCCGGTGCCGCTAGGAGAGGGGTCACGAGCGCGGCGCCGCCGAACGTGGCGAGCGCCAGGGAGCGGAGAGGGGAGCTGCGCTTCATGTGGTCTCCGTTGCGTCGAGGGGGGCAGACGGTGACCGGACGGTACTTTCACAGCTCATGGCCCGGCTAGTGGCATAAGTGGACAAACAGGGTGAGAAAGATTCGCATTTCTCCCCATTCACCCATGTGGACACAGTGTTGCCGGGCCACAGCGGAACGCATTCGCCTCATGATGGCCGACAATGGTCCCGTGATGCGCTCCTCAGACGTGGTCGTGCTGGGCTCCACCGGCTCGATCGGCACCCAGGCCCTCGATGTGATCCGCCGCAACCCGGACCGGTTCCGGGTCACCGGACTGGCCGCCGGGGGCGGCCGGGTCGATCTGCTCGCCGCCCAGGCACTGGAGTTCGGCCCGGAGGTCGTCGCGGTCGCGAAGGCCTCCGCGGCCCAGGACCTGCAGCTGGCCTTCTACGCCGAGGCGCAGCGCCGCGGCTTCTCCGCCGGCGAGTACACGATCCCGAAGATCGTCGCCGGTCCGGAGGCGGTGGCCGAGGTCGCCGCGTGGCGGTGCGACGTGGTGCTGAACGGGGTGACCGGAGCGCTCGGCCTCGCCTCGACGCTCGCCGCGCTGGACGCCGGCAGCACCCTCGCGCTCGCCAACAAGGAGTCGCTCATCATCGGCGGCCCGCTGGTGAAGAAGCGTGCCCGGCCAGGCCAGATCGTGCCGGTCGACTCCGAGCATTCGGCGCTGGCCCAGTGCCTGCTCGGTGGCGGCGCCGAGGAGGTACGGCGGCTGGTGCTGACCGCCAGCGGCGGCCCGTTCCGCGGCCGGAGTCGCGCCGAGCTCACCGGCGTGACACCCGAAGAGGCCATGAACCACCCGACCTGGGACATGGGCCCGGTCATCACGATCAACTCGGCGACCCTGGTCAACAAGGGCCTGGAGGTCATCGAGGCGCACCTTCTCTTCGACGTGCCCATGGACCGCATCGCGGTGATGGTGCATCCGCAGTCGGTGATCCACTCGATGGTCGAGTTCGTCGACGGCTCGACGCTGGCCCAGGCCAGCCCGCCCGACATGCGGCTGCCGATCGCGCTCGGCCTGACCTGGCCGGAACGGGTGCCGAACGCCGCGCCCGCCGTGGACTGGACCAAGGCCCATACCTGGGAACTGTTCCCGCTGGACGACGAGGCGTTCCCCGCAGTGGCGCTGGCACGCCTGGCGGGCGAGGCGGGTGGCACGGCCCCCGCGGTCTACAACGCCGCCAACGAGGAGTGCGTCGAGGCCTTCCGCGCGGGACGGCTGCCGTTCCTGGGGATAGTCGACACCATCGCGCGGGTAGTGGATGAGCACGTCGTTCCGTCAGGCGAGCTGACGCTGGACGACGTGCTCGCGGCCGACGGGTGGGCGCGGGCCAGGACGCGAGAACTGACGCGGGAACTGACCGGACTCGACTGACCTCCGGGGGAGAGCGTCCCCGGCAAAGGGGGCCTTCCGATGGCCTTTCTCCTCGGCGCCGTGGCGTTCGTCATCGCGCTGCTGGTCTCGGTGATGCTGCACGAGGCCGGTCACCTGGTGCCCGCCAAGCGCTTCGGGATGAAGGCCTCGCAGTACTTCGTGGGCTTCGGGCCGACGTTGTGGTCGTTCCGCCGCGGGGAGACCGAGTACGGCATCAAGGCCGTCCTGCTCGGCGGCTTCGTCAAGATCGTGGGCTATACGCCGCTGGAGGAGCTCGACCCCGCCGACGAGCCGCGCGCGTTCTACCGGCAGAAGGCCTCGCACCGCTCGATCGTGATCGCGGGCGGCGTGGTCATGAACTTCCTGTTCGCGTTCGTGTTGCTCATGGCGATGGCCATGACGATCGGCATCCGGCAGCCGGGCACGGCCACCACGACCGTGGACGAGGTCACCACGTGCGTTCCGGCGAGCCTGAGTGAGCCGTGCGGTGACGGCTGGCCGCAGTCCCCGGCCGCCGCGGCGGGACTGCGCGCGGGCGACCGGGTCCTGTCGTTCAACGGCCGGCGGGTCGGCGACTGGACGGAACTGCGCGACGCCATCGACGCGGCCCGGCCGGGCCAGACCGTGCCGATCGTCGTCGAACGCGGCGGGCGGCAGGCGACGTTGCAGGCCCGGCTGGCGGAGGTCGGCGGCGAGTCGTTCCTCGGCATGCAGGCCGCGGTCGTCGGCCAGGGGTACGACCGGACCGGACCGATCGGCGCGGCCGTGTTCGCGGGGCGCGCCATCGGGCAGACGGTCGCGGGCATAGGCCAGGTCGTCGTCGACCTGCCCGCCGCGATTCCCAAGCTGTTCTCGCCCGAACGTGCGAGCACGCCCGGCGGACAGGTCGGCAGCGTGGTGGGCGCGACCGACGTGTCGGGCCAGATCTTCTCGTCGGAGAGCTCGTGGCGCGACAAGGCCGCGCTCTATCTGTCCCTGGTCGTCTCGGTGAACATCTTCCTCGGGGCGCTCAACGTGCTGCCACTGCTGCCGCTGGACGGCGGTCACCTGTCGGTCGTCGCGTACGAGCGGCTCCGCGCCTGGTACGCGCGGCGGCGCGGGCGTCCCGATCCCGGCCTGGTCGACATGACCAAGCTGCTCCCGGTCACCTACCTGGCGGTCGTCCTGCTGATCGGTCTCGGCGTCCTGCTGATCCTCGCCGACCTCATCAATCCGCTGCGGTTGCCAGAGTGACCGGCGTGCTGCCGCAACGGGCACCGCTTGGTTACTTACAGTGTCTATGCGGTTACGAGATTTGTCCCACGTGTACGTCATGGCAGTGGTGTCGGCCGCCTAGGCTAGTGGGGGGTTAACAGAGGAGAGGGATGAGCGTTTCACTCGGAATTCCGGTGGTCCGTGGCGACGGTGGCGGGGAGGGGGCAGCCCGGCAGGTGGCGCCCCGCCGCAAGTCCCGGCAGATCATGGTCGGCAGCGTGCCGGTGGGCGGCGACGCCCCGGTGTCGGTGCAGTCGATGACCACGACGCTCACGGCCGATGTCAACTCCACGCTGCAGCAGATCGCGGAGCTGACCGCGTCGGGCTGTCAGATCGTGCGGGTCGCGGTGCCCTCCCAGGATGACGCGGACGCGTTGCCGGCGATCGCGCGCAAGTCGCCGATCCCGGTGATCGCCGACATCCAC
The DNA here is from genome assembly GCF_044326415.1 of Actinomadura sp. 6N118. Taxonomy (NCBI): domain Bacteria; kingdom Bacillati; phylum Actinomycetota; class Actinomycetes; order Streptosporangiales; family Thermomonosporaceae; genus Actinomadura; species Actinomadura sp. 6N118. The sequence continues at coordinate 177,972 of NZ_JBIRAZ010000015.1, forward strand.
TTCCAGCCCAAGTACGTGTTCGCGGCGATCGACGCGGGTTGCGCGGCGGTCCGGGTCAACCCGGGCAACATCAAGAAGTTCGACGACAAGGTCGGCGAGATCGCGCGTGCGGCGAAGGATGCAGGCACGCCGATCCGGATTGGTGTCAACGCGGGGTCGCTGGACAAGCGGCTGCTGGAGAAGCACGGCAAGGCCACGCCCGAGGCGATGGTGGAGTCGGCGCTGTGGGAGTGCTCGCTGTTCGAGGAGCACGACTTCCGCGACATCAAGATCTCGGTGAAGCACAACGACCCGGTCGTGATGATCGAGGCGTACCGGCAGCTGGCCGCGGCGTGTGACTACCCGCTGCACCTGGGTGTCACCGAGGCCGGTCCGGCGTTCCAGGGCACGATCAAGTCCTCGGTCGCGTTCGGTGCGCTGCTGTCGCAGGGCATCGGAGACACGATCCGGGTATCGCTGTCGGCCCCGCCGGTCGAGGAGGTCAAGGTCGGCTCCCAGATCCTGGAGTCGCTGGGCCTCAAGCAGCGCGGCCTGGAGATCGTGTCCTGCCCGTCGTGTGGCCGCGCGCAGGTGGACGTCTACACGCTGGCCGAGCAGGTCACCGAGGGCCTCAAGGGCTTCCCGGTGCCGCTGCGGGTCGCTGTCATGGGCTGTGTGGTGAACGGCCCGGGCGAGGCGCGCGAGGCCGACCTCGGCGTGGCCTCCGGTAACGGCAAGGGCCAGATCTTCGTCAAGGGCGAGGTGGTCAAGACCGTGCCGGAGTCGCAGATCGTCGAGACCCTCATCGAGGAGGCGATGCGCATCGCTGAGGAGATGGGCATCGAGATCGCCGAGGACGGTTCGGTCAGCGGGCCGGGCGCTGAGGTCGTCGTCAGCTGACAACTGATCGGTCAGGGCCCACGGGATCATCCCGTGGGCCTTTTTCGTGTTGTCCGGATGCGCGTTCGTGCTGTCCGGATCCCCACTGAACGCCGCGTCTGACCGCAATGTCGCGGATCCCGCGTTCATGGTGAATCGCAGGAACTTGTCACGATTGTGCAACCACTCTCCCTCTTCTCTCGCCTCACAGGTGTCCCAATCGCCAGGATCTTTCCGTTATGCCGCATGCCGGGCTCACTGACGAGCCCGCGCGGAACGAAGGGGACTCCGTGAGGAAACTCGTAGTGATCACCGCTGCGGTCGCGGGCGTCGGGCTCGTGGGGACCGCGGTGGCCGCCACGGCGGGGACATCGGCCCCGAGCCCGAACGCGACGCAGGTCGCGGCCGCGGCGGGACGCATCGCCTGGAAGCCGTGCCCGGCCAAGGACCCTGTCCTCGGCGAGCTGCTCAAGGGGCTCGAATGCGGCTCGTTGCAGGTGCCGCTGGACTACGCCCGCCCGAAGGGCAAGAAGATCAAGCTTGCGCTGACCCGGGCCAAGGCGACCGACCTCAAGGGTTACCAGGGCATCGCGCTGCTCAACCGCGGCGGCCCCGGTGGTTACGGCCGTGACCTGCCCACCCGCTTCGCCACCGGCAGCAACGGCCTCCCGAAGACGATCGGCGCGCAGTACGACTGGATCGGGTTCGACCCGCGCGGTGTCGCGGGCAGCGAGCCGAAGCTGTCGTGTGACCCGAGCTACCTCTACCCGGGCAAGGCGCGCGCCGACTACGTGGTGCGCACCGCCGCCCAGGAGCGTGCCTGGCTCAAGCGCGCCAAGGCCTACGCGGCCAGCTGCGGCAAGAAGTACGGCGCCACGCTGAAGCACATCAACACCAAGAACGTCGCCCGCGACATGGACGCCATCCGTGCGGCGCTCGGCAAGAAGCAGACGAACTACTTCGGCTACTCCTACGGCACCTACCTCGGCTCGGTCTACGCCTCGATGTACCCCAACCGGGTGCGCCGCATGGTGCTCGACAGCGTCGTGCGGCCGAGCGGCGTCTGGTACGAGGCCAACCTCGACCAGAACGTGGCGTTCGAGAAGCGCGCCGAGATCTTCTTCGCGTGGATCGCCAAGTACGACTCGGTCTACCACCTGGGCAAGACGAAGAAGGCGGTCGAGGCCAACTACTACAAGGGCCGCGCCAAGATCAAGAAGAAGCCGGTCGATGGCAAGATCGGCCCGTCGGAGTACGACGACATCTTCCTGCCCAGCGGCTACCGCAACTACTTCTGGGTGGACCACGCCAAGGTCATCGCCGACTGGGTGCTGCGCAACGACCCGAAGGGCCTCCGGGAGAACTTCGCCGAGCCGGCCTGGCTGGACCAGAACAGCTACGCGATCTACGAGGCCGTGCAGAGCCGTGACGCCGCCTGGCCGCGCAACTGGGCTCGCTGGCACAAGGACCACGCGCGGCAGTACCGGCAGGGCGCGACGTTCCTGACCTGGGGTAACGCCTGGTACAACGCCCCGAGCGCGTTCTGGGCGGTCCCCGGCGGAAAGCCGCAGAAGGTCGGTGCGAAGATGCCGAAGATCCTGCTCACGCAGCCGCAGAACGACGCGGCCACCCCGACGCCCGGCGCGTACGAGGTGCACCGGCTGTTCCCGAACTCCCGGCTCGTGCTGGAGCTCGGCGGCAACAACCACGGCACCGCGCTCACGCCGAACGCCAACCAGTGCATGAACGACTGGGTGTCGAAGTACCTCGCCACCGGTGCGCTGCCCGGCTCCAAGAAGGGCGCGGACGCGACCTGCAAGGCCAACCCGGCGCCGAACCCGGCGGCCGTGTCGGTCAAGTCGGCTCCCGCGGACGACCCGGTCGCCCCGATCCGCCGATAGCAGGTCCGTTCGGCCGGTAGCAGGTCGATTCAGCCGGAAGCAGGTCGGTTCAGCCGGAAGCAGGTCGGTTCAGCCGGAAGCAGGTCGGTTCAGCCGGAAGCACGGCCAGCCGGTCGGTGACACGGCCATTCGAGCAAAGGGCCCCCGCCCGCGCGCGCCGCGCGGACGGGGGCCCTTTCCGGGCTAAATGTCACGATTCGGCATCCTCGCCCAGGAACCTCTGTTGTCACTTCAGCCCCAACCGTCACAATCTCCACCTGTTACGCATAAATCAGCTAATCACCGGCAATGCTCCCGCGTAGTCACTACGGCGTGACGGCTCGCCGGTGATCAAGGGGGTTCGGTGAAGAGGCTCGTACTCATCACGGCTGCCACGGTCCTGGGGGTGGGCGGCACCGCCGTCGCCGTCACGGCGGGCACCGGCGGCACCGCGCGCGACGCCGCGCCGGTCGCGGCGAAGGGCATCGCCTGGGCCGCTTGCACAGGCTCACTGGCCGGCAAGGCCGAGTGCGCCCAGGTCCAGGTACCGCTGGACCACCGCAAGCCCAAGGGCAAGAAGATCTCCATCGCGGTCTCCCGCGTGAAGCACACCGACACCAAGAACTACCAGGGTGTGCTCTTCGTGAACCCGGGCGGCCCGGGTGGCTCCGGCCTCGCCTACTCGGATGGCCTGAAGCGCTGGCTCGCCGGCGTCGGCCACGCGAATGTCGCGGCCAAGTACGACATCATCGGCTTCGACCCGCGCGGCGTCGGTTCCAGCAAGCCCGCGCTGACCTGCGACCCGAACTTCTCCAACCCGATCCGCCCGGACTACGTCCCGCGGAACGCCAAGGAGGAGCGCGCCTGGATCGCCAAGTCGCGCAAGTACGCCGCCGACTGCAAGAAGAAGTTCGGCTGGCTGCTGCCGCACATGCGCACCACCAACGCGGCCCACGACGTCAACGCGATCCGCGCGGCGCTCGGCGCCCCGAAGATCAGCTGGTACGGCTTCTCGTACGGCACCTACTACGGCGCCACGTACGCCACGCTGTTCCCCAAGCGCGTGAAGCGCATGGTCCTCGACGGCAACGTCAACCCGAAGACCGTGTGGTACGACGCGCAGCTGGAGCAGAACAAGGCCTTCGAGCGGAACATCAAGCTGTGGTTCCGCTGGACCGCCAAGTACGACTCGATCTACAAGCTGGGCAAGACCCAGAAGGCCGTCGAGGCGCGTTACTACAAGCTGCGTGCGGCGGCCAAGAAGGCGCCGATCGGCGGCAAGATCGGCCCGTCCGAGCTTGACGACATCGTGCTGAGCGCCGGCTACAACACCGCCTACTACGTCCCGTTCGCGCAGGCGCTGTCCGCCTGGTCCGCGAAGAAGGACCCGAAGCCGCTGCTGGAATGGCTGAACCCCGGCGGTGAGGACAACGGCTTCGCCGTCTACAACGCCGTCCAGGGCGCCGACGCCAAGTGGCCGCGCAACTGGAGCAAGTGGCACAAGGACGCGGTCCGGCTCTACAAGCAGGGCTACCGCTTCAACACCTGGAGCAACGTCTGGTTCAACGCTCCGGTCGCGTTCTGGCCGGTCAAGGGCGGCCCCGCCCTCAAGCTGAAGAGCAACAAGGCGCTGCCCGGCATCCTGATGGTGCAGTCCGAGCTCGACGGCGCGACCCCGGTCGCCGGCGGCTACGCCCTGCACAAGGTGTTCCCGTCCTCCCGGCTGATCCTTGAGCGCGGAGGCAAGACCCACTCCAACACGCTCAACGGAAACAAGTGCCTGGACGACCAGGTCGCGGCCTACCTCGACACGGGCAAGCTGCCCAAGAGCCGTCGCGGTGCCGACGCCTACTGCAAGGCGGTCCCGGCGCTGAACGACCCCAACCCGAACGCGGCGAAGGCCGCCTCGGGCTACGCGGGCAAGGACCTTCCGGTCGGCCGCCCGTAACGCACGACGCTCGAACGTGAGGACCTCCCTGGCCTTCCAGGGAGGTCCTCCGTTTTCCGGCCTCCTGTTTTTCCGGCCTCCCGTTTCCGATCTTCCCGTTTCCGGCGAGAATCGCGGGATGTACGTGCGTGCGGTTCCCGCGCGACCGTCGCCAGTAGAACTTCTGGGGTGCGCAATGTTGTCGCCGGAGCGGCCGCAGCCGCCGTGGCCATCGGAACCCTGACCGGACCACTCACCCCGCGGGCAGCCGCGGACATGGCCGCCGATACGGCTGCCGATACGGCCACTGATACCGCCGCCGGCATGGTCGGCAGGATCAAGTGGAAACCATGCCCGAAGTCCGATCCGGTGGAGAAGGACAGGCTCAAGGGGCTGGAGTGCGGCAAGCTGGCCGTCCCCCTCGACCATGACCGCCCGGGCGGAGACAAGATCACCCTCGCGCTGACCCGCGCGCGGCACACGGCCGGGAAGTTCCAGGGGGTGATGCTGCTCAATCGCGGCGGGCCCGGCGCGCACGGCCGTGACATGGCCGCCGTGCTTCCCGACGGGCTGCCCAAGAAGGTCGCCGCGGCCTACGACTGGATCGGCTTTGACCCGCGCGGCGTCGGCGCCAGCAAGCCCGCCATGGTGTGCGACAAGACCTACCAGAACCCAGGTCGCCCGCGGCCGGACACCGTCCCGGCCTCGCCGGCCGCCGAGAGGGCATGGATCGAGCGGGCACGGGCCTATGCCGCCGACTGCGCGAAAAAGTACGGCTCGCTTCTCCCGCACATGGCGACGGTGAGCTCGGCGCGCGACCTGGAGGCCATCCGAGTCGCGCTCGGCCAGAGCCAGATCAACTATTTCGGCTACTCGTACGGCACGTACCTCGGCGCGGTGTACGCCACCATGTTCCCTGACCGTATCCGGCGGATGGTGCTCGACAGCGTCGTCCGCCCCAGCGGTGTCTGGTACGACAACAACCTCGACCAGAACGTGGCGTTCGAGAAGCGCATCCGCGTCTTCTTCGCTTGGATCGCGCGGCACCACGCGACGTACAAGCTGGGGCGGAGCACCAAGAAGGTTGCCGCCGCCTACGCCAAGGCCCGGCGGAAGCTCACGGCCAAGCCCGCGGGCGGCCGGGTGGGCCCCACCGAGCTGGACGACATCTTCCTCGACAGCGGGTACGGGCAGCAGAGCTGGCCCACGAACGCCCGCCTGCTGTCAGCGCTGATCGTCAAGCGTGACCCGCGGCCGCTCGCCAAGGCCTGGCAAGCCCCGGATTGGCTTGAGCAGAACAACTACGCGGTCTACACCGCCGTGCAGTGCCGGGACGCCGCCTGGCCGCGGGACTGGGCCCGGTGGCACCGCGACAACTGGCACCTCTATCGCTCGGGGTACCGTTTCGAGACCTGGAGTAACGCCTGGTACAACGCACCCTGCGCGTTCTGGGCGCATCCCGGTGGCCCGGCCCCGGAGGTCCACGGAGCACCGGACCTGCCGCTGCTGCTCGTCCAGGGCACCGAGGACGCCGCCACGCCTTATCGCGGCGCGCTGGAAATGCACCGGCGCCTCCCTGGATCCCGGCTGCTCGTACAGGCAGGCGGGGGCGATCACGGGGTGGCGCTGACCGGCCACCGCTGCATCGACAAGGCCGTCGCGAAGTACCTGGGTAACGGCTCGCTGCCCGCCCAGCGGCCAGGTCCGGACGCCTCCTGTCCCGCCGGGAAGCCACCTGAACCAGGCCCCCAGGCCCAGCGGCACCCGCTGAGGAGGGAGCCGGTGGACCCGTACCGGTGGCAGACGTCATAGGCTTGTTGGCGTGGTGCTGACAGTGGAGAGGCCGCACCGGCTCCTGCCCCGGTTCTGGAGCCGGTAAGCCGTGCGGATGCTGGGGTCGCTGCCGGTGCGGGTCTTGGATGACCGGCACCGGGACGAGGTCATGGCGATCCTCGACGCCGATCCGGTGGCGAACGTCTTCGTCAGCTCGCGCGTGAACGCGGTAGGTCTCGACTCCGGCCGTCTCGGTGCCCAGATGTGGGGCTACATGCGGGACGGCCGGCTGGCCTCGCTCTGCTATGCCGGCGCCAACCTGATCCCGGTCGCCGCTGACTCCCAGGCTGTCCGTGCTTTCGCCGAACGCGCGCAGGCACAGGGACGGCGGTGCTCGTCGATCGTCGGACCCAAGAGCGCGGTGAGCGAGTTCTGGGAGATCCTGGCGCCCTACTGGGGGCCCGCCCGCGCGGTCCGTGCGACCCAGCCCGTCATGGCCACGTCGACGGTGCCGCCGGTGGTCGCCGACCGGCATGTGCGGCGGGTCCGCATGGAAGAGTTCGACGTGATCTATCCGGCGTGCGTGGCGATGTTCACCGAGGAGGTCGGCGTCTCGCCCAACGCCGGCGACGGCGGCGTGCTCTACCGCGCCCGGGTGGCCGAGCTCATCCGCGCCGGGCGAGCCTTCGCCCGCATCGAGGACGGCCGGGTGCTCTTCAAGGCCGAGGTCGGCGCCGTCACCCCGTACGCCTGCCAGGTGCAGGGCGTCTGGGTGCCGCCGGACCTGCGCGGGCAGGGACTGTCGGTGGCCGGGATGGCGGCGCTGATCGAGGAGTCGCTGCGGTCCATCGCGCCGACCGTCTCGCTGTACGTCAACGACTTCAACGCGCGGGCGCGCGCCACGTACCGGCGCGTCGGCTTCGATGAGATCGATACGTTCATGTCCGTTCTTTTCTAGACATATCAGGTCACTTCGCCAGACCAGGTACGATCCGGGCCGTGGAGTTCGCCGGTGCGCTGAGACAGGCCGTCCAGGCGAGCGGCCTGACCCTCGAGCGGATCCGGCACAGGCTCGGCCAGCGCGGCCTGCCGGTGAGCGTGGCCACGCTGAGCTACTGGCAGCGGGGCCGCAGCAGACCGAGGTCCCGCGCGGTCGTGGCCGCGCTGGAGGAGATCCTCGGGGTGCCCGCCGGCTCGCTCACCGGACTGCTGGAGGCGGCCGACCACGGCGCCCACCCGGTGCGCCACGGCGGCGGCGGTGCGGGCCGCACCGGCGCGGGACGGCTCGAACGCGGCCGTGCCGCCGGCGACCTGTGGCCGGACCCGGAACGCTACGCCCGGGTCGTCGGCCAATTGGACCGGTCCGGAGACCACCGGCTCGAACGGCTGAGCACGCACGACGTCTACCGTCTCGACGCCGACCGGCGGCCCGGGAGGTTGTCGGTGCGCACGGTCCTGCGGGCCGCGGGCGACGACGTCGACCGGGTCGTGTGCGTGCATCCGGCGGGGGAGGGGCAGCCGGAGGCCGAGCTGACCGGGCTCCGCTACTGCCGCCCGGGACGGGTGCGGGCCGAGGAGGGACTGCTGGCGTTCGAGCTCGTCTTCGACCGCGTGCTCGCGGCGGGCGACACGGCCGTCGTCGAGTACGAACTCGACCTCCAGGCGGGCCCGGGGACGGGCCAGGCCGACGAATACACCCGGCGGTTCGCCCGGCCGATCCGCGATTACCTGGCCGTCGTGCAGTTTCATGAGGAAATGTTTCCCGCGCGTTGCTACGGGTTCTCTGGGGAATCTGCGCACGCCCCGCGGGAACGACTCGGCGAACTCTGGATCGGCACGTCGGGCAGCGCGCATATGGCGGCGGGAGACGTGCGTTTCGGCATCCTGGGCCTCGAATGGGAATGGGACTGACCCCGGGCGCCCTTTGGCAAGATCTCCCCTGATCACGGCCACGCGTCGTCGTTGTTTGTGTACTTTTACGCTTGGCAGCACGTTCCTGGGGATTTACAGTGAGCGCTGGTATAGCAAGTGCTGTTGTCAAGGCCGAGGGCGGGGGCCGGCCCAAGCCCTTCCGGAGGCCGATAGCGGTGCAGACAGTCACGGAGGAAGACCTCCTCCAAATGCTGCAGTACGGCCCCTTCAACGTGGCCCTGCATGCGGCGATCCAAGCACGCGGGCTCAGTCTGGAATCCCTGCGGCGACGACTCGACCAGCAGGGCATCGCGGTCAGCCTCTCTACCCTGAGCTACTGGCAGCGGGGCCGGACACGTCCCGAACGAGCCGATTCACTCCGCGCGGTACGCGGTCTCGAGGTCATCCTCGAACTGCCCCGCCACTCACTCCTGACCCTTCTCAAACCGTCCGGCGAACGCGCGGCCGGATCCTGGCTGCCGGTGGAGGAGCTCTGCCCCGAACCCGGCGTCCGCGACCTCATGGCCGACATCGGCGAACGCGGCGAACGCCAGCTGACCGGCCTCAGCCTGCACGACCTGTACGTCGTCGGGCGCGGCCGTGACCTGCGCGAGGTCCGTACCCGTGCGGTCTTCCAGGCGCAGCAGCGCGGGGTCGATCGCTGGATCGCCGTCTACCACCATCCGCATCGCGTCATCCCGTCCTCCCGGACGGCACGCGGGTGCCGGTTCGGGCGGGTCCGGGTGGACGAGGCGAGCGGGCTGATCGCCGCCGAGCTCCTGTTCGACCGGGCGCTCGCCCGCGGCGAGACCTACCTGCTGGAGTACGGCTTCGGGTTCGACGAGCCCGGGCCGGAGGTGACCGAGGAGGGCCGCGGCTTCCGCACCCCCCAGCACGAATACCTGATCGAGGTGAGGTTCCACCCGGCATCGCTCCCGGCCCGCTGTTATCGCACCTGGCGGCCGGACGCGCAGACGGCCCTGAAAGACCTGACCGACCTGAGGATGTCGAGCTACCACAGCGTGCACTTCATCGACTTCGGCATGGCCACCGGCTATCACGGCATGCGATGGGAGTGGGATTAGCTCTGCCGCTAGCTAGGTGACGAGGAGGCCTAGGAGGCGGTCCAGTTCGGCGGCGGGGTCGGTGGTCAGGCCGGCGTGTACGGGACCAGGCTGGACGATCGTGCTGCGCGGTGCCGTCAGCCAGCGGAAGCGGGCGCCGGGCGGCTCGTCTGCGGCCTGCCCGGCCCGGTCGCCGCCGCAGCAGAGGGCGTCGACCGCCTTGAGTGCGTGGCGGACGCCGTCGAGGTCGAGGGTGGGGTCGAGCGCGCGCAGGCGTGCCTCGTCGAGATGGATGCGGCAGTCGAGGTAATCCAGCGCGCGGCAGTAGACGACCACGCCCACGTTCATGAGTTCGCCGCGTTCGACGCGTGGGATCACGCGCAGCGCCGCGTATTCGAAGACGGTCCTGTCGCTCATGCGGGACCGCCCAGCCAGCCGGGGCGCTTCTCGCCGCGACGGGACTCCGTGTCGGCCTTGGAGTCGCTGAGGTCGAGCGAGGGCAGCCAGTCACGCGGCTTGCCTACCCGTGTGAGAAGGATGTCCACATATGCGGCGCGAACATCGTGGGGGGTCGCGAAGCCCGGCTCGTTCTCCAGCCAGCGGTCGGGGACCAGCGCGGCGACCTCGCGGAGGAGGTCCTCGGTGATCTTCGGGGCGAGCTCGGCCTCGGCGCCGGGCAGGTCGTCGGCGAACGGGGTGAGGACGTGGTCGTCCACGTCGTAGGGGCCCGTGAACAGGCGGGCCGCGTTGGCCCAGGCGTGGTGGAAGATGAGGCTCGCGCCGTGGTCGATCAGCCACACATCGCCGTGCCAGACCAGCATGTTGGGGTTGCGCCAGCTGCGGTCGACGTTGCCGATGAACGCGTCGAACCACACCACGCGCGACGCCCATGAGCGGTCCGGCTTCCAGCCCAGCGGGTCGAAGCCGAGCGAGCCCGGCAGGAAGTCGACACCGAGGTTCCAGCCGGTGCTGGCCTTGAGCAGGTCCTGCACATCGGGGTCGGGCTCGTGCCGCCCGATCACTGGATCGAGATCGATGATCATCTGGTCGGGCACGCGCAGCCCGAGGCGGCGGGCCAGCTCGCCCGCGATGACCTCGGCGATCAGCGCCTTGCGGCCCTGCCCGGCGCCGTGGAACTTCATGACGTACGTGCCCAGGTCGTCGGCTTCGACGATCCCCGGCAGCGACCCGCCCTCACGCAGCGGGGTCACGTACCGGATGGCGGTGACGAGAGGCAACACGCCGATCACGCTATCGGGTGGCCGCTCGGCGGCGATAATCGGTGACATGTTCGAGGTGACGATCGATCTCTCGGTGCCGATCGGCACCGGGATGCCGGTGTATCCGGGCGACCCCGAGGTCGAACTGTCCGCCGCGCTGACGGTGGCGAAGGACGGCGTGAACGTGCAGCGGCTGCACCTGGGGTCGCAGACCGGGACGCACGTGGACGCGCCATTCCATATCGACGACTCATTGCCAGGGCTCCACGAGCTCCCGGGCGGCGGCGTCTTCGTGGGGCCCGCCGAGATCGTGGACGTCCGCGGGCTGCCGCCGCGAACGGCCATCGGGCCGGAGGTGCTGCCTGCGCGGCCGGCCTTCACGGGCTCCATCCTGGTCTTCGCCACGGGGTGGTCGCGGTACTGGGGAACGGACGAGTATTTCGCCCATCCCTATCTGGCGCCCGAGACGGCGGCGGCCATCGCGTCGCAGGAGTACAACTGGCTGACGGTCGGCATCGACGCGCCGAGCGTGGATCCAACTCCTGAGCCGGGGTCGGAGGCGTTCACGCTGGCCGCGCACCGGTCGCTCCTCGCCCGGGAGGACGCGGCGTTCGGCGGGCCGATGGTCGTCGAGAACCTCACCAATCTGGACCAGGTCCTGGAGGCCAAGGCCGACGGCTATCTCATCTCGATGATGGTCTTCCCGCTCCGGTTGCCGGGCGACGGCGCACCGGCGCGCGCCGTCGCCCACGGGCTCTCGGACACCAAGGACACGCCCTAGCGTCCGTGGCGGGTCAGGCTCCGGCGAGCAGGGTGCGGTGCTGCTCCATCAGGTCGATCATCGGGCGGGCGGGGCGGCCGGTGAGGCGCTGGACGGTGTCGGTCACAGCTTCGCCGTAGCCTGCGCGCAGGGACACCCCGAACGACACGATCATGCCGCGCACCTCGTCCGGGACCCCGGCGGCGCGCAGCTGCTCGTCGAGCGTCACGTCGTCCACGCTGGCGTAGCCGAGGGGACGGCCGGAGACCTTGCTCGCCAGCGCGGCGATGTCGGCGAAGCTGAGCGACTCCGGCCCGGTGACGTCGTAGGCCTTGCCCTCGTGACCGGACGAGGTCAGCACCGCGGCGGCGACGGCGGCACAGTCGTCACGGTGGACGAAGGCGCCGCGGGCGTGGTCGGTGTTGTCCACCAGGACGCCCCGGGGGATCGCGGGCGGCACGATCTGGGTGACGGGGGTCTCGGCGTACAGGCCGTTGCGCAGATACGTCACGTCGAGTCCGGAGTCGTCCAGCAGTTCGTGCGTGCGCAGGTGGTCGGGCACCACGGTCGACGGGCAGTCCGGGTCGACCATGACGTAGGAGGTGTAGACGATGTGCCGGACCCCGGCTGCCGAGGCCGCCTCGATGGCGTTGCGGTGCTGGGTGACGCGGCGGCCGAGCTCGTGCAGGCTGATCAGGAGCATCCGGTCGGCGCCCTCGAAGGCCGCCGGCAACGACTCGGGCTCGTCGTAGTCGGCGTGCCGCACGGTCACGCCGTTGCCGGAGAAGTCGGCCAGCGCGTCCACGTTCCGGGTGGTCAGGATGACGTCGCCGGCCGGGACCCTGTCCAGCACGTACCGCGCGGTCGCGCGGCCGAGTTGTCCGGACGCGCTTGCGATGAGAATTCTCGTTACCATCCCAAACCAACCATCCCAAATCAATCGATTGCCGGGGCCCGGGGCCTTCTTCGGATTTCGATACGGTGTGCGTAACGTTAGGGCGTTCGCCGCCATTGCCGCTACCGCTGGAGAATCCGCGACCGTGACCCAGCCACATGATCCCGCCTCGGCGGAGCCGGAGTCCGCGCCAAGCCATCGCACTCCGTGGCTGGACGCGACCCGTCCGTCACCTGCCCGTGTGTACGACTACCTTCTGGGCGGCAAGGACAATTTCGCGGCCGACAGGATCGCCGCGGAAAAGATGGTGGCCGCCTTTCCTTCCATCCGGATCGGTGCGCAGGAGAACCGCCGGTTCCTGCTCCGCGGTGTCCGTTATCTGGCGGATGAGATCGGAATGCGACAGTTCTTGGATATCGGCACCGGCATTCCCATCTCGCCCAACGTGCACGAGGTCGTCCAGTCCGTCACGCCCGCGGCGCGGGTCGCCTACGTCGACAACGACCCGGTCGTCCTGGCGCACGCCCGCGCGCTCCTGGTCTCGGGGCCGGCCGGCGAGGTCGGCTACCTGGAGGCGGACATCCGTGACCCGGGCTCGATCATCGGCAGCACCCTGGTCCGCCACATGCTGGATTTCGACGAGCCCGTCGCGTTGGTGCTGAACGCCGTCCTGCACTTCATCCCCGACGACGAACGCCCCGACGAGATCCTCCGCACCCTGATCGGCGCACTGCCGCCCGGCAGCCACGTGCTCGCCAGCCACCTCACCCCCGAGCACAACGGGCGGCTGCGGCAGGCCAGCGACGGCTACAACGACGACGGCGTGCGCACCCGGCCCAGGACCCGGGCGGAGTTCGAACGACTGGTCTTCATCGACCAGGGGCTCGAACTGGTGGAGCCGGGAGTGGTGCTGGTGTCGCAGTGGCGCCGGGACCCCGACGACCCTCCCGTCCCCACCCCCGCCGAAGTCTCCGCCTACGGCGGCCTTGCCCGCCTGCCCTGAGCGCACCTGCGGGCATCCGCAGATCCGCGCGCCGATCACATCTTGGCGATGACCTCGCCGGCGAAGCGTTCCATGGTGGCGACCTTGAGCTCCAGGCCCTCGCCGTGCTTCGCCTTCTCGTCCCGGGACGCCAGCCACCACGGCGCGGCCATCGTGCCGTTCACCCCGCGGTCGGCCCACTTCCTGTAGAGATCGGCCGAGGGCATCGCGCCGATGGGCGCGATCACCTTGAGATCGTCGAGGGTGCGGCCGTGGTCGGCGAGGAAACCGCTGAGGCGGTTGAGCAGGTCCCCGAGCTGGTCCTCGGAGTAGATGCGGTTGCCGATCCAGCCGTCGCCGACGCGGGCCGCCCGGCGCAGCGCGGCGTCGCTGTCCCCGCCGATGTAGACCGGGACGGGCTTGGACGGAACGGGCGCGATGCTGAGCGGGCCGAAGTCGTAGAACGTGCCGTGGTGCTCGACCATCCCGCCCTGCCAGAGCGTGCGCAGGGCGGGGATCATTTCGTCCAGCCGCTTGCCCCGGGTGTGGAAGTCCTGGCCCGTCTGCAGGAACTCGTCCTTGCACCAGCCCACGCCCACGCCGAAGATCGCCCGGTCGCCCGACAGCGCCGCGGCCGTGGAGACGGCCTTGGCGACCGTGAAGAGATCGCGGGCGGGCGGGATGTAGACGTTGGTCGCGAACCGCACCCGCTCGGTGACCGCCGCCATCGCCCCGATCGTCACCCACACATCCGGCCAGTGGGTGTCGGGCTTGTACGGCGGCGCGCCGGTGTCGGAGTAGGGGTAGGACGCGTCGTAGTCGGTGTAGAAGATGTGATCCGAGATCGCGACCGTGTCGTATCCGAGGCGGTCGGCCGCCCGGGCGAGCCCGAGGAACTCGCCCGTCTCGACGAACGCGGCGCCAAGCCAGAACTCCATGGTGTCAGTCCTGGAACTCGGGAATGACCTTGGTGGCGAACATCTCCAGGTTGCGCTTGACCGTGTCGAGCGGCAGCACACCCTGCTGGCCCTGCATGAACAGACCGAACCACTCCAGGTCGGGCATCCGGTCGAGCATGCGCTGGATGCCGCGCTTGACGTCGTCCGGGGTGCCGAGGAGGGCCATCTCCACCTCGTTCATGCGCTTGAAGTCGCCCTTCTCCGGGGAGATGGGCTTGTGGCTGTCGTCCTCCTTCTTGCGCAGCACCTCCAGGTAACCGAAGGGGCCGAAGAACGAGGCGAAGTCCTTCTGCATGCCCTTGCCGTAGGTGGCGATGGCCTCCTCGCGGGTGTCCGCCATGCCCACGATCTTGAGGATGCCGGTGTGCTCGCCGAGCTTGTAGTCCTTGCCCTGCCGCCCGCACTCCTCCTGGTAGAGCTTGGCCTTGGCCGCGTGGTCGTCGGGGTTCGGGGTGAACATCCAGGGCATGATGCCCTCCTGCGCTGCCCGGATGACCGACCGGTCCGAGACGGTGAACGGCTGCCACAGCTCGGGGTGCGGGTACTGGTACGGCTTGGGGCAGATCGACACCGACTGGATCACGCCGTTCTCGTCGATCTCGCCGGGCGCGCCGAACGTCTGCGTCCACTCCTGCGCGGGCCAGCCCTCGATGCCGCTGAACGGGGCGGGGATCTCGTAGTCCAGCACGTCGCTCTTGTAGCGGACGGTGTCCTGCTCCCACGCCATCTTCATGATCTTCAGGACCTCGCCGAACACGTCGAAGTTGCGCGTGTCCGACTTGGAGCCGTCCGAACGGGCCGCCGCCGCGTGCCAGCGCTGGCCGAGCACGTTCATCCACCGGTTCTGGTAGCCGCGGGCGACGCCCAGCCGCAGCCGGCCCTTGGAGAAGTGGTCCAGCAGCGCGACGTCCTCCGCAGCGCGGATCGGGTCCCAGGCGGGCAGCACGATCCCCAGCGGGGCGAGCAGGATCCGCTCGGTGCGGGCCGCCAGGTCGGTCAGGAACATCAGCGGGTTGACCGAGAACTCAAAGCCTTCGGAGTGGAAGTGGTGCTCGGTCATCATGAGCGCGTCGAAGCCGACCTGGTCGGCGTGCACGGCGATCTCACGGACCTCGTGGAGCAGCTTCTGGTACGACTCGACGTCGCGTCCGATCGGCCGCTTGGCCTTGGCGTTCTCCTCGGCGGCCCAGCCCGACCCCGGGATCTGCGGGTTGAGGAAGATGGAAAACTTCACGCGGGCTTCTCCTTGTCGAGCTTCTCGATTTCCTCGAGCCGGTTCTTGACGACGAGCAGGAATTCGGCCGGCCGCTCTTCGTGCAGCCGGTGCCCGGCCCCGGGCCAGGCGATGGCCCGGGAGGCGGGATGCTTGAACAGTTCGGTCTCCCAGGCGGCGCGTTCGGGCTCGGCCCAGCAGGTCAGGACGGGGCAGGCACGGCGGGCGAGATAGGCCTCGGACGCCGGGCGCGTGCCCCAGTGGCCCTCGTCGGTGAACATCGCCGGGAACGCCTGCGCGAGCACGTGCTCCGGGGTGGCCTGGATCTTGCGGGCGTGCGCGGTCCGGAGGTGCCGGGGGGTGGCGGCGGTGTAGAGGACAGGTTCCATGCCGAGGACCGTCGCGACCGGATCCTTGCGGAGGGCCTCCACCATCCCGGGGAAGAACTGCGCGATCTCGGCGGGCTGCCCGTACGCGGGGTCGACGCACACCAGCGACCGCACCCGGCCGGGGTGCTCCACGGCCAGCGCGCTCGCCACCATCCCGCCCATCGAGTGCCCGATGGCGATCACCTGGTCGACGCCGAGCCGGTCCAGGAGGCGGGCGAGGTCGGCGGCGAGCTCCTGCGGGCGGTAGCCGGTCTCCGGGGCGGAGGAGTGCCCGTGGCCGCGCAGGTCGGGTGCGATGACCCGGTGACCGGCGGCGGTCAGGCCGGCGATGTGCCAGGCCCAGTCCTGGGAGTCGGCGGCGTACCCGTGCACGAGGAGGAGGGGCGTGCCGCCCGCCCGCGTGAGATCAACTCCTGCGGAACCAGCTGCTGCGGAGGGGGCGTCGTCGGTGTAGAACAGACGAACATCACCCAGCTCAGCAAATGGCATGGGCACCCCTCCGTGGCGATGGACCGAACAAGCGCACGCTACATCAATTCGCACTAGCCGAGCAATCGCTTGGTCGAGTACAAAGCATGTGACGGATGTCGCGTATGAGGGAGAGGCATGGGATGCGGCTAGGGATCACGATGTTCGCCACGGACCGGACGATGGCGCCGCACCACCTGGCCAGAGAGGCCGAGAGCCGGGGCTTCGTCTCGCTCTACATCCCCGAGCACACCCACATCCCGGTCTCGCGGGACACCCCGCCACCCACAGGCGTGGACTCGCTGCCTGAGGAGTACGCGCGCACGCTCGATCCGTTCGTGGCACTGGCCGCGGCGGCGGCAACGACTGAGCGGATTCGGCTCGGGACGGGCGTCTGCCTGCCCGCGCAGCGCGAGCCGATCGTCACCGCTAAGGCCGTCGCCACACTCGACCAGATCTCGGGCGGGCGATTCGTGCTCGGGATCGGATACGGGTGGAATCGCGAGGAGGCGGCCGACCACGACGTGCCCTGGAAACAGCGGCGCGGCATCGCCCGCGAGCACGTGCTTGCCATGCGTGAGCTGTGGACGAAGGAGGAGGCGTCCTTCAAGGGGGAGTACGTGTCGTTCCAGCCGAGCTGGTCGTGGCCCAAGCCGGCCGGGCACGTCCCCGTCCTGCTGGGCGGCGCGCCCGGCCCCCTGCTCTTCTCGCACATCGCCGAGTACGGCGACGGATGGATGCCGATCGGCGGGGCGGGCATCCGCGAGGCGCTGCCCGCGCTGCGCGCCGCGTGCGAGAAGGCGGGCCGCGAGACCGTGCCGGTCATCCCGTTCGGGACGTTGCCGACGGCGGAGAAGCTCGACTACTACGCGTCCCTTGGCGTCCAGGAGGTCGTGCTACGCGTCCCCGCCGCTGGGCGAGACGAGGTGCTGCCGGTGCTGGACGAGTACGCGACGACCTACCTGCGAGACCAGTGAGTCACGCCCTAGCGGATCATGCGGAAACAGAGCCAGGTCGGGAACTGGTAGTAGAGGCCCTTGCCCGCCTTGACCGCACCCAAGATCAGCACCACGTACTGCGCGAAGGCGTGGAAGACGTAGACGGGCACTGCGATCAGGAACCAGAGCGGCTGGTCGAGGAGGATCGCGATCGGGATCGCGACCACCAGCGGAACCAGCATCTGGATCAGGGCGGTGATCTGGTAGTTCAGCGCCTGGGCCGCGTGGAATCTGACCAGCGCGGAATGCTTGCGCTTGACGAAGTAGATGATCAGCGGGGCCAGGAAGCCGACGATGATCGTCCCCACGTAGCTCATGATCGCCCAGGTGCTGTCGTCGCCGCTGGGCTGGACGCGCGGCCCCTGCGGTACTCCGGGCGGCCCGTACCCCCATTGCGGGTCGTACGGCCCGCCGGGCGGCGGTCCGCCTCCCGGCGGCGGCCCATCCCCGGGCGGTCCGTAGCCCGGAGGCTGTCCGTACTGCGGCACCTGCCCGTACCCGGGCGGCGGGGAGTCGGAGGGCGGCTGCCCGTACCCGGGCGGCGGGGGGTCGGAGGGCGGCTGCCCGTAGGGCGAGGGGTGCGGCGGTGGTTGGTCGGTCACGGAAGTGTCCTCTCGCTCCTACGTGAGATTGTTCTGAAATCTACTTGAACTGGACGACCATGCGTGGCGTCTCACAGTCAGCGGAAGGGGGCGAAGCCATGCCCATGGTCGAAGAGATGCGCCCTGACGATCCCGTGCGCCTCGGGCCGTACCGGCTCTCGGGCAGGCTGGGTGAGGGCGGGCAGGGTGTCGTCTACCTGGCCGAGGCGCCGGACGGCGGCCAGGTGGCGGTCAAGCTGCTGCGCGGCCACCTGGGCGCGAACTCCGAGGCCCGGGCGCGGTTCATGCGCGAGGCCGAGACGGCCCAGCGCGTGGCACGATTCTGCACGGCCTCGGTGCTGGACGCCGACGTCGCGGGCGACCAGCCGTACATCGTGAGCGAGTATGTGAGTGGTCTCTCGCTGCGGCGCGTGGTCGCGGCCGAGGGCGCGCGGGTCGGCGGGGAACTGGAGCGCCTCGCGGTCGGGACGGCGACGGCGCTGGTGGCGATCCACCAGGCGGGCGTCGTGCACCGCGACTTCAAGCCGCACAACGTGCTGCTGGGACCGGACGGCCCGCGCGTGATCGACTTCGGCATCGCCCGCGCGCCCGACGGGACGACGGTCACCGGGAGCGGGCCGCTGGGCACGCCGTGCTACATGGCGCCCGAACAGGTCACGGGGGAGCGGGCCGGACCGGCCGCCGACGTGTTCGCGTGGGCGGGGACGATGGTGTTCGCGTCCTGCGGGCGGCCACCGTTCGGGGACGACTCGATGCACGCCGTGCTGCACCGCGTCCTGCACGAGGAGCCGGATCTCGGCGCGCTGACCGGTCCCCTGCGCGAGATCGTGGCCGCCTGCCTGGCCAAGGATCCGGCGGCCCGGCCGGAGTCCGGCGAGGTGCTGCGCCGGTTGCTCGGTCAGGTCGAATCGGGCGCCACCAGCCCGATACCGCCTCCGCCTCCGTTGTCGCGGGATACCGAGCGCGTCCCCGTGCCGCACAAGCCGCGGCGGACCCCGGGCGTCGTCGCCGTATCCGGTGCGGTGATCGCGGTCGCGGCCGTCGCCGTGGTGAGTGTGCTCGCGTTCGACGGCCTGGGACGTGGTGGCGGCACGCCGAATGGGGACTCCACGAAGTCGACGTCCAGCCCTCCGTCCGGCTTCACCGACCCGTTCGCCGGGAACTGGACGGGCAGCTTGCGGCAGAGCGACGGAAAGATCCTGCGCGCCCTCGTCGTCCTGCCGAAGGGCGGGACCAGCGGACAGGTCACCTATCCGAACGAGCAATGCTCGGGCGTGCTTTCCCTGACCGGGACCGCCGATAACGCGCTGACTCTGCGCGAAGTGATCACAACGGGCGCGGAGCACTGCATCAACACCGGCACCGTCAACCTCACACGCCAGCCAGGCGGCACCCTCTTCTACAGCTACACCGGGACCGAGAAGAGCCAGACCTACACGCTCATAGGGCCGTTGACGCGCAGCTGAGGGCGGTCAGTCGAAGACGATGACCGAGCGGGCGACCGCGCCTGACCGGACGTGCGCGACGGCGTCGTTGACGGCGTCGAGGGGGACGCGTTCGCTCACCAGGCCTTCGAGGTTGAGGCGGCCGCGCCGGTAGAGGTCCACGAGCAGCGGCAGGTCGCGGGCCGGGGTGGCGTCGCCGCCCTGGGTGCCCATGAGGCGGCGGGAGCCGAAGAGCTGGCCGGGCGGGATCTCCAGGTTCTTCCCGGCGGCCGGGCTGCCGACCATGACGGTGGTGCCGCCGGGCTGGGTGGCGGCGAACGCCTTGGTCAGCACCTCGGCGATGCCCGTGACGTCGAACGCGTAGTCGGCGCCGCCACGGACGATCTCACCCACCTGCTTGGGGAGGTCGTCGGACAGGACGGTGTGCGTCGCGCCGAACTCCTCGGCCAGCGTCAGCTTGGACTCGACGACGTCCGCGGCGATGATCGTGGTCGCTCCGGCGAGCACGGCGCCCTGGATCACGTTCAGGCCGACGCCGCCGGCACCGACGACCAGCACCGAGGAGCCGGGCTCGACCCGGGCCGTGTTGAGCACGGCGCCCACGCCGGTCACCACGCCGCAGGCGGTGAGGGCGAGCAGGTCGAGCGGCGCGTCCTTGGCGACCTTGACGCACATGGCCTCGGCGACGACGACCTTCTCGGCGAACGAGCCGATGCCGATGTAGGGGCGGACCACCTCGTCGCCGGCCGAGAGGCGGGTGGTGCCGTCGCCCATCAGGCCCATGATCGCGGACATCCGGCTCTTGCCGCTGCACAGGTGCGCGTTGCCGCGGGCGCAGTTGCGGCAGCGGCCGCACGGCCCGTTCATCGCGACGATCACATGGTCGCCGGGCTTCACGGCGGTCACTCCCGGCCCGACCCGCTCCACGACGCCCGCGCTCTCGTGTCCGAGCACGCAGGGCAGATGCGACACGACCGGGCTCTTGCCGTCGATGGCCTTGATGTCGGAGCCGCAGACGCCCGAGGCCGCCACCTTGACCAGCACCTCGCCGGCCTTGGGGTCCTCGACCGTCACCTCGGCGATCTCCATCGGAGCGCCGAACCTCCGCAGCAACGCCGCGCGCATCACCGTCATTGATGCCGACGGAGTCGGCTCGGGGGGTGTGGGGGGTCGGCCCCCCTCGGGAGATGCCGTCAAGTCGTCTCACCTTCCGTGTCGCGCCGCCGGAAGCGCGGCCAAGGTCACGCTAACACCAAGCACTTGCTTGGTCGAGATCGTTGACACGCTCTCCGGGTCGAACTTACGCTCACGCCCAAACGAGCGCTAGGTCACATCGGTGCCGTCGGCTCGTCCGTGTTGCCTGTCACCCCCGGAGGCGCGACATGAAGACATCGGTTCTCACGACCTCGGCGATACTTCGGACGGCGGCGGTGGCGGCGTCCGCCGTACTGCTGGCCGGGTGCGCCACCAGCAACGAGTCCTCGTCGGGATCGGGCTCGGCCGGGGTCACCGATTCGGCGGTCAAGGTCGGCGGCGTGCTCACCAAGACCAGCGCCACCGGCTACTCGACCGGCGGCGCCGAGCTCGGCGCCAAGGCCCGGTTCGAACGGGCCAACGCGGCGGGCGGCGTGCACGGCCGCAAGATCGAGTTCGTCGGGGTCGAGGACGACACGATGACGCCGGACAAGGGCGCCGCCGCCGCCAAGAAGCTCGTCCAGAAGGAGAAGGTGTTCGCCGTCCTGCCGGTCAGCGCGCCGCAGTTCGGCGGCGCGGAGTTCCTGGAGCAGCAGAAGGTGCCGTGGTTCGGCTGGGCGACCGGCCCGTTCTGGTGCGGCAAGGAGAGCGCGTTCGGCTTCAACGGCTGCCTCGCGCCCAAGCCGGGCGAGAAGACGCAGACGTGGTGGGGCAACCAGGTCGCCGCGCAGCTCGGCGGATCCAAGGGCAAGAAGGTCTGGGTGCAGGCCACCGACTCCACGGCCAGCAAGTACGGCATCTCGACGATCTCCAAGTCGTTCAGCGCCTCGGGCTTCGACATCGCGGGCTCGTCGGCCGCGCTGCCCGCGCAGGCGCCGCCGCAGGACTGGTCGCCGTACGTCAACAAGATCATGAAGAGCGCCGGCGGCAAGGCGCCCGACGTGGTGGTGTCGGTCATGGCCGGCGGCAAGTTCAACTCCGGGCTCTACGCGGCGCTGAAGCGGGCGGGCTACAAGGGCCTCATCACCGACGCGACCTCGTACGACCCCAAGGTCCTGGCCGATCCGCAGACGAAACAGGCGCTGGAGGGCGTCTACGCGGCCCCGCAGTTCGAGCCGTACGAGTCGGACGCCCCCGAGGTCGCGCAGATGAAGGCCGACGTGCAGAAGGTCGGCGGGACGCTCGACCAGCACACCGCCACCGGCTACTGGTCGGCTGACGTCTTCCTGAAGATGCTTGAGAAGACGGGCAAGGACCTCACCCGTGACTCGTTCTTCAAGGCGGCCAACGGCTTCTCGTACGAGAACAAGGGCTTCGGCCGCATCCAGTACCCGGCGGGCAAGACCGAGTCCAACGGCTGCGGTGCCCTCGTGAGGCTGGAGGGCGGCGCGTTCAAGGTCGCGCAGAACCTCAAGTGCTACGACAACACGACCCTCTGACGCAAAGGACCAGGGGTGAGTGAACTCGTCGGGTATGTCCTGAGCGGCCTGGTCACCGGCGCGATCTTCGCGCTGATGGCGTCCGGGCTGACACTCTCGTACTCCGCCACGGGCGTCTTCAACTTCGCGCACGGCGCGATCGGATTCCTGACCGCGCTGGTCTTCTTCGAGCTGACGACCGGGCTCGGCTGGCCGGTGTGGCTGGCCGGGCCGGTCACCGTCGCCGGGGTCGCCCCGCTGCTGGGGTACGCGCTGCACCGGTTGATGTTCCGCGGCCTGGCCTCGGCCGGGGAGACCGCGCAGATCGTCGCCACCATCGGCCTGACGATCGCGCTCCCGGCCCTCGGCCTGTGGACCGTGGACGTGCTCGTGGACACTTTCGGCGCGGACCTGCCGAAGGTGACCGAGGGCGCCGCCGCCCGCGGGCTCGGCCCGCGGCCGGTGGAGACCTGGAATCCGTTCGGCGGCGTGACGATCGACTCCGACCAGCTGACCACGTTCGTCTTCGCCGTGCTCGCCGCGGTCGCGTTGTGGGCGGTCATGCGGCACACGCCGCTGGGCCTGCGCATGCGCGCCACGGTCGACCGGCGGCGGCTGGCCACCCTGCGCGGCATCGACGCCGACGCCGCGTCCGCCCAGGCCTGGATGCTCAGCTCCACCCTGGCGGGGCTGGCCGGAGTGCTGGCCGTGCCCGCTCTCGGCCTGGACTCCAACGCGTTCACCGTCCTGCTCTTCGCCTCCGCGACCGCCGCCGTCTTCGGACGCCTCCAGTCGATCCCGATCACGTTCGCCGCGGGCCTCGCGCTGGGCGTCGTGCAGAACCTGGTCGCGGGCTACGCCGACTTCGCCGAGAAGGTGACGGGCTTCCGCACGGCCATCCCGGCCATCCTCCTCTTCGGCGGCCTCCTCGTCCTCGGCCGGACCCGGGCCCGCGTGGCGGGCTCGATCGCCGAGGACGCGCCGCCGCCCGACTATCTAGCCGACCTGCCGCGCTGGCGCCGCGTCCTTCCATGGACCATCTCGGTTGTCGCCCTGCTCATCTGGACGTTCACCGTCGGGGACGACTATTGGGTCGGCCTGGTCGCCCAAGGCCTCGTCCTCGCCCTCATCTTCTGCTCGTTCGTCGTCGTCACCGGAATCGGCGGCATGGTCAACCTGGCGCAGGCCAGCTTCGCCGCCCTTGCCGCGCTCGCCGCCGGCCTGGCCTTCAGCAAAGGCCTGCCCTTCCCCCTGGCCGTCCTCCTCGGAGTCCTGGCTGCAGTAGCCGCCGGAGTCCTCGTAGCCCTCCCAGCCCTACGCCTGGGCGGCCGCGTCCTAGCCCTCGCCACGCTCGCCCTGGCGCTTCTCGCAGACCAGGTGCTGTTCCAGATCGACGCGTTCAGCAACGGCACCGTCGGCTGGAAACTCCCCGCGTTCTCGCTTGGCTTCGCGGATACCAACGACCCTCGCGCGCGCGTGGTCATCCTCCTGGTGGTCATCGGTCTCGTCGGCCTGCTGATCCGCAACCTGGAACGATCCGCGTCCGGCCGCGCGATCCTCGCCGTCCGCTCCGCGCCCACCGCTGCGCTCTCGGTCGGAATCTCCGCGACCCGAGCCAAGATCACCCTCTTCGCGCTCGCCTCCGGCATCGCCGGGCTGGGCGGCGTCCTGTACGCCACGTTCAACGGCCAGATCACCGCCACCGACCTGCCCGCGCTGACCGGCTTCGTCTGGCTGGCCGTCGTCGTGCTCCAGGGCGTCCGCCGCGTCGGCGGCGCCGTCCTAGGCGGCCTCATCATGGCGCTGTTCCCTGAGGTGCTCGACAACGTCACCGACTCCGCCTACGTCGGGATGATCCTCTTCGGTCTCGGCGGCATGATCCTCGCCAAGCATCCCGACGGCGTGCTCGCCCAGATGGCCGAACGCCGCTACCGCCGCCGCAAACGCACCGAGAAACAAGCCGAGGCCGTGCCTGCCACACCTCGACCGGCCCAACCCGACGCGGTGCTACGCCTGGAGGGAATCGTCGCTGGATATGGCGACGCCACCGTTCTGCGCGGCGTCGACCTGGCGGTCCCGGCCGGAAAGGTGGTCGCACTCCTCGGCGCGAACGGCGCGGGCAAGTCCACGACCTGCGCAGTCGCGGGATCGATGGTCCCCACCGCGGGCCGCGTCCTGCTCGACGGCGAGGACATCACGAACTGGCCTGCACACAAACGGGCTCGCGCGGGCATCTATCTGGCCCCCGAGGGGCGCGGGGTCTTCCCGTCCCTCACGGTCGAAGAGAACCTCACGACCTGGCTGCCGTCCGCCGCCGACCGCGAGCAGGTGTACGAGCGGCTCTCCCATCTGGCCGACCGCCGCACCGTCCCGGCCGGGGCCCTCTCGGGCGGCGAGCAGCAGATCCTAGCCCTGGCCCCCGCCCTCGTGAGACCACCGCGCGTGCTGATAGCCGACGAACCGTCCCTCGGCCTCGCCCCGCTCATCGTCGAGCAGATCTTCGAGCTCTTCGGCGAACTCCGCGACCGGGGCATCGCGCTCCTCGTCGTCGAGGAGAAGGCCAGCGAGGTGCTCGCGCTCGCCGACACCGTCGCGTTCATGCGGCTCGGCCAGATCTCCTGGACCGGCCCGCGCTCCGAGGTCGACGAAGAGCGGCTGACCTCCGCCTACCTCGGCCTCGCAGGAGTGGGGGAACAATGATCGACATCACCGGCGTCAGCGTGCGCTTCGGCGGCGTCCACGCCCTCACGGACGTGGGTTTCACCGTGCCCGAAGGGGAGACC
The DNA here is from genome assembly GCF_044326415.1 of Actinomadura sp. 6N118. Classification (NCBI taxonomy): domain Bacteria; kingdom Bacillati; phylum Actinomycetota; class Actinomycetes; order Streptosporangiales; family Thermomonosporaceae; genus Actinomadura; species Actinomadura sp. 6N118. The sequence continues at coordinate 202,711 of NZ_JBIRAZ010000015.1, forward strand.
TGCGGCGTCATCGGCCCGAACGGCGCAGGCAAGACCACGCTCTTCGACGTGGTCACCGGCCTCCGCCGCCCCACCGCCGGCTCCGTCCACCTCAACGGCGCCGACGTCACCACCACCAGCGCAGTCAAACGATCCCGCCTCGGCCTGCGCCGCACCTTCCAACGCCCCCAGGTCTTCGGCCGCCTGACGGTCCTCGACAACGTCCTGGCCGCCGTCGAATGGCACGGCGGCGGCGGAGGCCTGGCCGCCGACCTCGTCGGCTGGCGCACTCGCCGCCGCCTCGAAGTCTCCCGCCGCACCAAGGCCCTCGAGATCCTCGACCGCTGCGGCATCGCCGACCTCTCCACCGCCTACGCCGCCGACCTCCCCATAGGCCAGCGCCGCATGGTCGAACTCGCCCGCGCGATCATCGACGACCCGGACGTCCTCCTCCTGGACGAACCCACCTCAGGCCTGGACGCCGACCAAGCCGCCCTCTTCGCCGCCGTCGTCCGCGACCTGGACGCCACCATCCTCCTGGTCGAGCACGACGTCGGCTTCGTCATGGAGGCCTGCGAACGCATCGTCGTCCTCGACCTGGGCAAGGTCATCGCCGACGCCACCCCCACCCAAATCCGCGAAGACCCAGCAGTAAGAGCCGCCTACCTCGGCTGACCCGAATAGTCCCGGCGACCGGACCTGAGCCACCTGACCAGTCACCCGTCCCGCACGTTCAGCTCGCAGGTATCGGGCTCGGGAAGAGAGATAGGCCCCGCGTCCTCCAAGAAGAGTCATGCGGGGCGTTCTCGTCTGTCATGGAGTCTCAGGGACTACCAACGAAAGCCCCTGACCTGGGCAACGGGTCGAGAGTTCGTCGGGGGCGGAGTAGGTCAGGCCAGGTCGTGCTGGCTCGCCTTGATCCGGCGTGTGAGCGCGCGCCACGAGTCGGCGTCGATGATCAGCTTGGGTCCGTCCGGGTCTTTGGAGTCCCGCACGGCGACGGCGGGAGCAAGGCCAGCGACCTCGACGCATGCCGATTGCTCAGTACCGCTGCGGCTTGATTTCCGCCACACGGGACCAGTCACGTGAACGCCTCCATCACCTTGCGGACGAGGTCCGACGACGGACCTTCGATGAGCGCCTTTGCGCTAATGCGCTCGTACCTTATTTCATACGACCTAACGTCCGGTGGGGAGGACACCAAACGTCCGGCTCCCGGTGACTCAGTGTAGGCGACCTCTCCGAAGTCATCTCCGTTGAGGAGCTGGAAGGAGCCGCTCAGCCCAGCGTGTGCGCCAACATGCCATGAGCGTGGCACCACTCGGAGCACGATGTTTTGCCACTCGGCGACGTCGAGTAGGCGTGACAGTTGGGCCCTCATGATCTCGGGGCTTCCGACGGGCCACTCAATGGCGTTCTGGGAAAGAATTACCGTCAGGTGTGGCGCGGGTTTCTTGGTGAGGAGTTCTTGACGCTGCATCCGCTCGATCACGACCTTCTCGGGATCTGGCTCGATACCTGAGAGGATCAGCGCCCGCGCGTAGTCCTCGGTCTGGAGGAGACCCGGGATGACGTTCGCTTCGTAGATCTTCGCCATCCCCGCGCGTTGTTCAAGCTCGACGTACTGCGCGAACCATTGCGGATCGTGTCCGATGCTTGCGTACCAGACAAGCAGGGTGAACAGATCGCACGTATCCCACGCCTTGTCGAGGATCTCAGCCTGTTTCCAGTCGAGCCTCTCCTTGCCAACCTCTATCCGAGACACCTTGGCCTTGCTGACCTTGAGAACGCGGCCAAGCGCCTCGCCCGAAAGTCCCTTCTGGACTCGAAGAGCGCGCAGGTAGACGGCGATGAAGTCCCACATGCTCGCCTTCGGATTGGGCAGCTCCTCCGGTGACCGCTTCCTCGCCATCCGTAACACTCTCCGTCTCAAGATGTCTCAGAACACATCTGGACACGGGACAAAGTACGTCGTCGGGGCCACTCTCGTCAGTAGATAACGAGAAGTCACAACATGTGGACAGCAGGTGACGGCCCATGAGTTCCGGTAGGCGCTCCCCCTCCGACGTCCGAGCCTTGGACGCGCTTCGCGCTGACTTCCCCGGGTGGCGATTCATCCTCAGCAACCGGCGCCGATGGTGGGCGCTGCGTGGACCGTTGCCGCCCGATCGGATCAATGAAGTCGACGCGTGTGACGCGGACACTCCGGCGGAGCTCCGCACCGCGCTCGGAGAGGTCGGCCAGTGACGGCGCAGATGGCACGTACCGAGACGGAACACCAGGCGATGTCGGCAGTGGAGCGGACGGCGGCGGTGCGAGGGCTGGAACGAGAGTTCCCCGGGGTATCCGCATGGTATGGGCGGTTCACGGGCCGGTGGTGGGCGATGCTCCCCAACAAGCGGCGGCTCGTTGAGGCGCTGAGCCCGGCGGAATTGGCGACAGCGATACGGCAGGGGGCGGGGTGGCCGTGGCCATGAACGGTGCGGGCGGGTGGGTGCCGGTCGAGGCAACGTTGATCGTCGCGCGCCGCAAGGTCGCCCAACTCGGGCTGTCTCAGCACGCTTACCGGCCGTATCCGTCTTCACCTGTCCGGCCGGAGGGAACCACCCCGTTGGACGTGGCCTCCGGCACTCACGAAACCTCCCGCCCTCCCACGGAAGGACCGTTCGCGATGAGCGAGAACCCCTTGGTCAACCCGCGCGACCGCTTTCCCCTCGGGCTCCCTGGACACACGGTGCCTGTCAGCTCGGAACCACCCACTGAGACCCGTAGGCCCTGGGGGATGGACCACGCCGTCACCCCCGCCCCGATCCGGTTCATGGGCAAGCATGAGAAGCCCACTAGCACCAAGAGCGTCAACAAGCCGACCGAGTACACCGACGACAGCAAGACCCGCAAGGACACTGTGACCGAGACCGTGACCGATTGATGAACGCTCACACGGTGCTCATGCTCGCCGAGCATGACGACGGCGAAGCGGTGTACGTCTCCGACGCGCTCGCGATGCGAGGTGCGCGCGTCGTGCACTTCGACACGGCATGGTTCCCGTCCCGAGCCGGCGTCAGTGCCCGCCTTGGGCTCAATGGTTGGCACGGTGAGATCACCACCCCTGACGGGGTTGTCCGGCTAGAAGATGTAACGGCGGTGTACTACCGCCAGTCTCAACCGTTCACCTTCCCCAAGAGCCTGAGCGAGCCTGAACGGCGGTTCGCCACCGTCGAGGCCCGGTTCGGTTTCGGCGGACTGTTCATGTCGCTCCCCGCCCGTTGGGTCTCGCATCCTGCGCGGGTCGCCGACGCCGAGTATCGGCCGCTTCAGATGGCCACCGCCGCACGGTGCGGATTCACCACTCCGGCGAGCCTGCTCACCAACCACCCCGACGACGCTCGCGACTTCACTTGTTCCGGCGACGGCGCCGTCTACAAAGCGACAATGCACAAGCTGATCAGCGAGGACGACCGGGTCAAGCTGATCTACACGACCCCCGTTGACCCGACCACGATCGACGACCGGGTCACCACAACGTTGCACCTCTTCCAAGGCAACATCCCCAAGACCCACGATGTTCGTGTGGTCGCGACCGGCGGCGGGCACCTGCACGCCGTCGCAATACACACCGATGATCCGGACGCCCGTCAAGACTTCCGGACCAGGTACGACACGCTGACATACGAGATCACCGCCGTTCCCGTCGACGTCGCTCGCTCTTGTCACGCTTTCCTGAAGACGCTTGGTCTGGAACTGGGCGTATTCGACTTCAGCGTGACCGGCGACGGGACATGGTGGTTCCTGGAATGCGGCCCCGGCTCGCAATGGGCATGGCTGGAAGAGGAGACCGGGGCACCCATCGCCGATGCCATCGCCGACACCCTCACGGGAGTACCCGCATGACCAACTCCGACGACTGGAAAGCTCACGCGGCGGCACTTATCGACCAGCTTGCCGAGCAAGGTATCGCCACCGATCCGGCATGGCGGCAGGTGGTCGCAACCGTTCCCCGGCACGTGTTCGTGCCCACTTTCTACAGCGACGACGACCCGCCCCAACTCCTCACCGCCGACGACCGCCGATGGCTGGACTTGGCCTACTCCGACGACACCCTCGTGACGCAACGCAAAGAACACCCCGATCAACCCGGCTTTGCATGGTCGACCAGCTCCAGCACCCGCCCCAGTCTCATGCTGCGAATGCTGCACATCCTTAACGTGCACGACGGCATGAACGTTCTGGAGATCGGTACTGGCACCGGATACAACGCCGCGTTGCTGTCCGAACGACTCGGCTCCGCGCGCGTCACCACCGTGGACATAGACCCGGAACTGACCGACGCCGCACGGGTTCGACTCGCACAAGCCGGATACACCCCGACCGTCGCCCCGCACGACGGACCTCAGGGCTACCCCCCGAGAGCACCATACGATCGGATCATCGCCACCGTCGCGACCGAACAAGTGCCACGCCCGTGGGTCGAGCAGACCCACCCCGGTGGGCTCATACTCGCCGACATCCGACCCCGCGGAATGACGTGGGCGGGAGCACTCGCACGCCTCACCGTCGCCGACGACGGAACAGCAAGCGGACCCCTGATCTCGTGCACCTGGGGATTCATGTCCACCCGCCCCGACGTCGCGCGGCCCGGCACACCTGACATGGTTCCCATCGACGCGACCACCGTGCACACACGGACCAGCGAGATCGGCAGCGACGCACTACGCACTCCCGGCTTGTCTCTGCTGATATGGCAGCGCCTTCCCGGCATCAACGCCTTCCCCGGCCCTGACTCAACCCAGATCACCACCCCGGACGGATCATGGGCCAAAGCCACCAAGACCGCCCCCGCCAAAATCGAACACGGCGGACCAGCCGACATCTGGACCCAGGTCGAGCAGGCTCACAAATGGTGGACCGACCACGGACACCCCGACGTCGAGTCGTTCGGACTCACCGTCAGCCCCAATGAGCAACGCCTCTGGTACCAAGCACCGGACGCGGAAAGCTGGCCGGCGCCGGACAGCCCCACAACATAGGCAAGTACGGTAGGGGACTTGCCACCACAACAAGCCGCCTGAGTCAACGAGCTTGCCGTTCTCCAATGCGCTTTCGCGCGTGCTCGACGCGGTGATGGCGGCGCGGCCTCGGCCGCCGAGGCGCCCCTCGAGTTTCAGGTCGCTTCTTTCAGCGGAGGGGGATGACGAACTCTGTGACGATGGGTGGATTGATCTCGTGTTCGCGAAGGCCGGTCACGCCATAACAGCGGGCGCGCAGGGTGTCAGCTGTCACGTCGATGCGTAGGAAGCTCTTGAAGAATGGGGGCAGGGCGTTCTGTGTGGTCTCGACAAAGTAACGTTCGCTGATCTTGCGTACGGGCAGTCGCTTCCAGCCGAGAGATCGCCTGTGCGCGCGTGGAACGCCCATCAGCGCGGCGATGTAGCGGGCTCGGAGGCCCGGGCGGACACCTTCGTGGTCGGGGTGGGAACGCACCGTGGTTCTCAGCCGCTGTGAGATCACTGCGGCAGCCTCCCGGCGGTCAAGGTCGAAGAAACGTCGCAGACCGAACCGTCGTAGGCGCGAGCCGTACATGCGGCTGTAGAAGAGCAGGGAATCGCTCCGCAGTGGATAGCAGTCGAAAGTCTCTTCGGGGACGTACTTGGTGCGGCCAATGGTGTGGGTGGCGTGTATGAACGCCCCGGAGCCGCCTGCGACCAGGTACTGCACTGTCCGACTGCCGGCATCGTCATCGACGACGTGGACGGGGTAGCGCTGGTAGTTGTGAACGCCTCCGCCGATCACAGCGATGTAGTTGGAATCGCGAACGATGTCGTCGATGGTCCCGCCGCCGTCTTCGATGTAGCCGGGCCGATGGCGATTGTCGGCGTAGATGGGATTGGCGGTGATCAGCAGTTTGGCCTTCGGCCCGGTTGAGACTTGCCGGAGCCAGTCCGCCTGGTCACGGTCGATCGTTCCGTCGATGCCGGTGTCGATCCCGACGATCCGCAGATCGGGGCTGTCGATCATCCAGTATGGGCCCGGCTGAAGTGCCTGTTGGGCGGCGGCGGATCGCAGGCGGCGAGCGTCGGCCAGGGCCGGGTCGTCCCCGGAACTCTGCAGCGACCGATCGCAGAACACGCCCATGAACTCGACCAGGCCGTCGCGCCAGTCCTGCGCACCGGGCACGGCGTAGATCGGCGCCTGGTAGGCCCGGTAGGGGGCGAAGAAGCCCGGCCCGGCCGAACCGGCGTCCGAAGCGGGTTGCAGCGCGTCCCCGCAAATGATCATGAAGTCGGTGTCAGCGCCGACTTTCAGCAAGCCGGGTACGACCGCGTACTGGGAAGGGCCGCCTGCCCCGCCGGTGCTGCCGAGCACCAGGAAGGAGAACTCATCGCTGTCGCGGTGATGAACGACTTGGTCGCCTGGCAGTCCTACCCACTGACGCCTGAGGCGGAGAACATGCGTGTCCCCTGTCCATCTGCTTCTGTAATCAGCAAGCTCGCTCAGCAGTCCCAAGGGAAAACGATCGAACAGAGGTGACCGTCGCCGCCTGGCCGGATAAGGCGAGGCTGCGGCGATGCGGGAGTACAGGCCCGGTGACCCGGACCACGGGTCGGCTCCATTGCCCATGGACAGCTCAGGCACTTGGATCCGTGATGCCCGCTGGTATGGGATCGGGAAGGAGACGGCCGACCCGTCAGCGGCCGTCCGGACGCCCAGCAGGATGAACGAGACCTCACCCGCGGCATCGTCCACACCATGAAGCCGATCGAGCACCTGGCGGAGGTTGTTCTGCGCTGCCGCCATCCCGATGTCGACAGCCTGACGCAGCTCGACTTCGGCACGTTCGAAAAGGCCGATCTCAGCCAGATGCAGCCCGTAGTTGTTGCGAGCCGCGACAACGTGTGAGGACAGGGCGTTGAGGAACCAGCCCTCGGCTTCTTCGAAGCGTCCTGTCGTCGTCAGCAAGACAGCCAGGTTGCTCATCGCCTCCGGCGTGTTGGCCATAGTACGGAAAGCCCGCTCTGCGTCGGCGGCATTGGCGGCCTCGTCGAATCGAAGGCAGCCAAGGTTGTTGCCCGCTTCGGCTGAGCCCGCTTCGGCCGCCCGCGCAAACAGATCGACCGCCACGGCATGCTGCCCGCGCTCCAGGAACAAAGCAGCCAAGTTGTTAGCAGCGGCGGGAAGGCCGGCAGCGGCTTGAAGAAACGGTTCGGCTTCCTCGGAATCGCCGTGATCCCACAACAGCGTGCCGAGCGCGAACAGCAAAGCGTTATCGCCTGGACGTTCCGCGACACCTCGGCGTAGGGCACCGACCGCCAGGTCGGCGTGCCCGAACTGAAGAGCCGTGGCAGCGAACTGCAGAACGTCCTCAGGGCTGACCAGGTCATGTGCGGTCCGCCAGAACGACTCCGGCAGATCGAACGGCTCATCCTGTACGTGATCGACGAGGTAGTCGAAGGGCTGGAAGAGCCCGTCCGCGGTCCTTCGCAGACAGGCGACGATGTCGTCCTCAACGATCGTCGCCCACTCCAGCGCCTCCTGCGTATTTGCGAGAGGCGCATCCAGGAAGTGAGCAGCGAGGCGTTCGAGTGCAGTCTGGGTGAAGGTACCGCCGTGGCCCAGCGCACGAGCGTAGACCGCCGCGGACACCAGCGCGGCCCCCTCGGGCTGGTCGCCGTCCTGGCCTCTGCGCCACCGGTCGAGCGCGACGCCACCACCAGCGAGATACTCCGCCAGCCGGACCACCGAGCCGCTCTGCAGCGCAGCGTCGATCATCGCGTCGTCGCGATGCGCTTCAGCCCGTTCCAGCTCCGTGCTCGTCAGCTCCCGCACCAGCCGGACCGGTGGCCGCAGTATCCCGAGTACTTCGGCCGCAGACCGGTTGAGCGTGCCGTCCGGTGCACTGACGCCGGCCAACGCCCGAGTCCTGACGGTTGCGACGATGAACACACCGTTGCCTTCGGCCAGCCGCGTCAATGTCCAGCGGTCCAGTTGGCCCGGCCCGAGATAGGTCTCCAGATCGTCGAGCCAGATCACCGTGTCGCGCAGCCGCACGTCAGCCTCGGCCAGCTTGCTGAGCGAATCCGGGGCTACAGGAACAAGCACCCGCAGACCAGGCTGCCCAGCGGCAAGCCGGCATACGGCCTGCCAGGCGGTACGCGTCTTGCCCGATGCCGAAGGCCCCTGTAGCAGTACAGCACGGCGAAGCGACAGCGCAGTGTCAATGTCGTCATCGGCGTCCCGGCCGATGTAGGCAGCCCGGCTACCGCGTTCGCGGCCCCGCGCATCGGGGCCTTGGGGGAGGGTGCGGACTTTCGGCAGCCGCCCGCGTCGGCTCGCGTTCAGCGCATGCGCCCGGAGCAGTTGCGCCCGCCCTGTCCTGGTTTTGACGCCGAGCAGAGCCACTGCAGCCACCACCAGCAGGGCGGTCGCTGTCCAAACCGTCGGCACCCACCACGATGCCTTTACCTGCACGGTGCTGGTCGCCAGATTCCCCACCAGCGCGAGAGCGATCCCCAGCAGCAAAGTCGCCACCGCATAAGCCAGACCGCGGCTGCCCTCGTCATCACCCGCGCCGCTCACTCCACAATGATCACGGCCAGCCCGTGTGGCGACAACACATCTGGGCAAAGACTCCAAGCCGTTACCGGCCACCGAATGCCCGCCGCCAACACCAGCAGAAACCATCCGGCCAGGCCCGAGTACCGATTCCAGATCCACGGTAGCGGCGGCGAACTGCTCGCCAACTTGGTTGACGGACCTCTGCTGCTCACGCCGCTGTGTGAGTTCGATCTTGGACTCTTCCACCGGAGGCCGGCTCATGGCACCGGACTGCGGGAGTTCCACCGTGCAGCCGCATGGCTGGACGGCGACCAGTTCATTCGCCTGATCCTGTGCCGCCTGGACCTGGCCACCACACAACGGACAAGCCTTGTCCGAGCGCGAGCTTGCCTCGTTCGAACGCGCCGCTGTAGCAGCAGTCGAGCAGCAGGGACGATGTGGCGGGAGGCGCAGCGCGTCATCTGCTCGTTCACGAACGTCGCCGCGAGTGCGGCGACCGCGATGCGGACAGTTCCGGTGCAACCGGAGGGGTGGGGGCGGGGTTTGGGTGGGCATGAGTGATTCGCTTGCGGTGCTTGAGGCGTTCTATGCCGCTGAGACCGAGTACGTGGCGGGACGGGCCGACTTCTCGGGGATGGCCGCTCATCTGGATCCCGGGGTGGTGATGTATCAGGCGGAGTGCTTGCTGTACGGGGGTGAGTGGTCAGGGCACGAGGGGTTTGAACGCTTCATGGGGGAGATGAGCCGGGCCTGGTCGTCGCTGGAGATGCTGGAGCAGCGGTTCGCTGTGGACGGGAACGCGGTCGCGGTCTACAACCGCGTGGTCTTCCGGGCGAGGGAGAGCGGGCGGGAGCTGGAGACCTCGGTCATGCAGTGGATCGGGTTCAAGGACGGGCTCATTACCGAGGTGCGGCCGTTCTACCTCGACACGCGGGCCGTGCTGGAGGTGCTACGGGCTCGGTCGTGAGGGGCTGTCGTACGATGACGGGATGATGATCTTTTCTGCTGCCAAATGCTGATCGAGCCTGGCGTTGCAGCGGCCTTCTGTCTGGCCGCGCTCATCATGGCCCTCGCTCCCGGGCCCGACATGTTGTTCATTGCCGCAACCGGCCTCGCTCAGGGGCCGCGCGCTGGAGACGCCGACCCGTCATCCCAGACCTCGTACGACTGGTGGACGTTGGCGGGCGGGCCCCGGCGCCACACCGCGCCTTCTCCCGCGTTCTCTCCGCGTCTTAGCCGGTGTGAGGCAGAACGTCCGTGGGCGCCTGGGCGGGGTTCTCCGAGAACATGTACTTGAAGATCTTCCAAGAGCCGTCGACGTTCTTCAGCACGAACAGTTCGCGGAAGTAAGACTTGGTCTCTTGGCCGTTGGCGAGGTGAACGACATCGACCGGTTGCTCGGAGCGGACGATCGCCACCCCGTCGAGCTCTACGACGTCGACGATCTGCAGCTCTACCTTCATGGAGATGGTCGCGAAGGTGTCGTCATAGAACTGGGAGATGGCCGCCCGGCCAGACAAGCTGGGGATCTGGTCGGGGACGATCTCGGCATCATCGGTATAGAGGGCCAGAACGCTGGACTTGTCCCCGGCCTGCAACGCGATTCCGTATGCCGTCACGGTGTCGGACGGACTTGAACTGCTGGACATGCTGATTCCCTTCTTCGACGGTTCGGTGGGTGCGGCGCAGTGGGCGCCGACGGTTGTCAGGCCGCCGCGGCATCGACGCGGAGCGGAGCAAGGGCACGGCTCCACGCGACGAGTTGGTCGACCATCGCCTCGAACTGGGCCACGGCTTCGCCGTTGCGTCCGGGTCGGGTGCTGCCGAGGATGATGCCGATCCGGAGCATGCCTGGTCTCCTTAGGGTTGCGCCGGCGTCGCCGACCGCTCCCGGACAGCCACCGCCGTGCTGGCCAACCGCCGGCTGGTAGGCCCGCGGGCTCAGTAGGCGACGGTGAACCGGCGGCCGGCGTGCTGCGGCCGTTCGATCTCGTCGACCACCGCGACGGCGAAGTCCTCCGCGGAGATGCGGCTCTCCCCCGCGTCGTCGGTCAGCAGGTCGTCGGCGGCCGTGCGGTAGGTCCCGGTGCGATCGCCCGGCTCGATGTGGGCGGCCGGTGTGACGTTGGTCCACTGGACGTCGGAGACCGTGCGGTAGTAGTCCAGGGCATCGCCGTGTGCGTGCATGATCTGCAGCAGGAACTCGGGCAGGCCCTCGGCGTCCCACACCTGCTTGCCGTCCGGGGTGCGCAGCGACCCTGCGCCGCCGACGGCGATCAGCCGGGGTGCGTTCGTGCCCAGCGAGCGCAGGCCGTCCACCAGCGCCTCGGCCGCGGGCTTGATCGTGGCGATGGCGCCCGGGCCGTCGCCGCCACCGACCGCGCTGACCAGCACGTCCTGGCCTTTGGCCGCGGCCACGACCGATGCGGCGTCGAGCACGTCGCCCTCGCCGACCGTCAGGTTCTCGTGGTCCGTGCTGATCTTGGCCGGGTCCCGGACGACCGCGGTGACCTCGTGTCCGCGGCTCAGGGCTTCCGCCGCGATGCGGCTGCCGATCGTTCCGTTGGCTCCGAAGACGGCGATTCTTGCCATTTCTGCTCCTCCTTGGGGTTCTTGCTTGTAGTTTTCCGTCGATCTGGGTGTGCGAACAGGTAGATTGCGGACTAGTCATGGTGAGAAACAGACATCCGATCCCGCTGATCGGGTTCGCGCCGCCCGAGGGCACGCCGCTGCCCGGGCTCGAGGTGATGACGCTCGCCGATCTAGCGGCCCGCGCCGGCTCCGCCGACCTGAGTGCACCTCAGCAGCCGGAGTTTCACCTGCTCTTCGCGGTCACCCGCGGCACGCTGCGGCACAGCGTGGACTTCACCGCGTACCGGGTCGGCGCGGGTTCGGTCCTCTGGGTGCGACCGGGGCAGGTCCAGCAGTTCGGCGACCTGACCGCGGCCGACGGCGTGCTGGCCGCGTTTCAGGCCAGTTCGGTCGATCCGGCGACTGCGGCCGCCGCACGGCTGGACGACCCGTTTGGCCGCGCCGTCGCCTCTGCCGCGGACCCCGGCACGGTCGCGCTGCAGCGGTCCGTCGCTCACCTGGCCGCGGAGTCCGCCGATGCGGGCGGCCTGCCGGTGGACGCCCGGCGCGACGTTCTACGCAATCTGCTCGCCGTCGTCGCGGTGCGGGTGGCCGCGCTGTGTGCTCAGCCGGTGAGCGCGGCCGACACCACCTTCGTCCGGTTCCGCGCCCTGGTCGAACGGGACTTCGCCCGCACTCGGCGGGTTGCGGAATACGCCGGCGCGCTCGGCTACTCCGCCCGCACGCTGAGCCGGGCGACCCAGGCCGCGGCCGGTGTCGGCGCGAAGGAGTTCATCGACCGCCGGGTCACCCTCGAGGCGAAACGGCTGCTCGCGCACGCCGACCTGCCCGCGGCGTCGATCGCGACCCGCCTGGGCTTTGCCGACCCGACCAACTTCGCCAAGTTCTTCCAGCACCGGACCGGGCTGCCGCCGGGCGCCTTCCGGGCGTCCGTCCGTTAGTCGCGCAGGTCCAGGCCGATGTCGAGGGCCGGCGAGGAGTGCATCCTGGCGCGGTGCCGGGACCCGGCCCCGGAGGCCGACCGTGACGACCCTGACCGCCACCGAGCTGACCACCCGCCTGGCCGAGGCCCTGCCCGCCGCCACTGCAGGACCAGGACGAGTTCGACGGCGACTACGCCCACGTCCTGCGCGAACTGGCGCGCGCGACGCAGTTCTTTGTTCTCGGCGCGCTCTTCATTGCCGTGGGTCTGACGGTTGACGCGTCTGCTGGTCTTCTTGCCGGCCGCCTGGGCGACTTCATCCGTACTCGGCCCTCGGTCCAACGCTGGCTCCACCGTGCCTCCGGCACGGTCATGGCCGCACTCGCCGCACGTTTGGCCACTGACACCTAGCCGAGACGGCCTTGGAGGAAGGCGCGTTCGGCTGGGTTTTGGGTGCGGGCCAGGGCAGCTTTGTAGGCTGCGGCGGCTTCGTGGGCGCGGCCCAGCCGGCGGAGTAGGTCGGCGCGGGTCGAGTGGAAGAGGTAGTAGTCGTCCAGGGGGAGGGTCTCGACTACGGATAGGGCGGTCTCGGGGCCTTCTAGTTCGGCGATTGCTATCGCGCGGTTGAGGGCCGCGACCGGGGTGGGGGCGATCGTCATGAGGTGGTCGTACAGCTGGACGATCTGCCGCCAGTCGGTGGGCGGCGGGTCGGTGTGGACGGCGTTGATCGCGGCTTGGAGTTGGTACGGGCCGGGCCGGTTGCGGCGGAGGCAGCGGCGGACGATCGAGCGGCCTTCGGCGATGAGGTCGTGGTTCCAGAGGGCGCGGGCCTGGTCGGGGAGGAGGATCAGCTCGCCGGAGGGGGTCGTGCGGGCGGGGCGGCGGGCCTCGGTGAGGAGCATGAGGGCGAGAAGGCCTGCGGCCTCGGGCTCGTCCGGCATGAGCTCGGTGAGGAGCCGGCCCAGGCGGATGGCCTCCGCGCAGAGGTCTTGGCGGGTGAGGTGGCCCTCGTTGAAGATCAGGTAGATGACCGCTAGGACCGCGCTGAGACGGTCCGGGAGATCCGCGTCGCGGGGCACGCGGTACGGGATGCGGGCGTCGCGGATCTTGCCCTTGGCGCGGACGAGGCGCTGGGCCATGGTGGGCTCGGGCACAAGGAAGGCGCGGGCGATCTCGGGCGTGGTCAGGCCGCCCAGGAGGCGGAGGGTCAGGGCGACACGGGTGTTCAGGGCTAGTGCGGGATGGCAGCAGGTGAAGATCAGGCGCAGCCGGTCGTCGCGCACGGGTCCCTCCTCGGCAGGGTCGTCCTGGGCATGGAGGAGCGCCGCCTGGGCGTGCTTGTCGTCGCGCACGGACTCGCGGCGGAGGCGGTCGATGGCGCGGTTGCGGGCGGTCGTGATGATCCACCCGGCGGGACTGGGCGGCAGGCCGGTCGACGGCCAGCGCTCGGCCGCGGTGGTGAACGCGTCCTGGACCGCCTCCTCGGCGATGTCGATGTCGCCGAAGACGCGGACCAGGACGGCCACGGCGCGGCCGTGCTCCTCGCGGAAGACGCGTTCGATGTCCATCAGCCTTGGAACGGGCGGACCTCGATCGGAAGGGTCGTCGCCTCGGCCAGCTTGCGGCCCCAGCCGAGCGCGGCGTCGAGGTCGGGCGCCTCGATGATCGTGAATCCGCCGAGGAACTCCTTGCCCTCCACGAACGGGCCATCGGTCATGAGGACGTCACCGTCGTTCGCGCGGATGACCGTGGCGGTGCTCGGCGGGTGCAGGCCGCCGGCGAAGACCCAGGCGCCCGCGTCGTGGAGTTCTTTGTTGAGTGTTTCGAGTCTGCGCGTCACCTCGCCGAGGACCTCGGGCGGCGCCTCGCCCTCGGGCTGGTAGACGCTGAGCAGGTATTTCATCGTGTGCTCCTTCCCTTCTCGCCTTCTATACGAACGGCCACTGCCTGGATCGACATCAATAAGGTGTCGGAACGCTTGAGATGCGAACGATCTGCGAAAAGTGCGAGAAGACGACGCTGGCACACGGCGACGAGGCGTTCATATGCAGCTTCGAGTGCACCTTCTGCCCGGCGTGCACGGCCGAGATGGACGCGGTCTGTCCGAACTGCGGCGGCGAACTGGTGAGGCGGCCGCGGCGGGGGTGATCTAGAATTCGGTTCGGTTTTTCTGCGGACCGGGAGGTTGGATGACAGGGGCCGGGGCGGCGATGCGGCGGGTGCTCGAGTCAAGGGAGCGTGCGTCTTTGGACGGTGAGCAGGTGGCCGCTCTGGCCGAGCTGGCCCAACGGGTCCGCGAGCTCAACGAGGCCGTGGTGCACACCGAGGTCGAGGTCGACGAGGTCGCCGCAATCCGGGACGAGGTGGCGGCGCTCACCGCGCGGCTCTCGGCGGCGCGGCGGGAACATCCGCCGCTCGTAGGGGTGGGGGAGGACGGGACGGTGCGGCAGCTTGCCGGGCCGGTCGGCGGTGTCCTGAACCCGATCGCGCCCCCGGTGGCGATCGCGGTGCAGCCGGACGGGACGGCGCGCGCGGAGTTCATCTTGAACGTGTTGTACGAGGGCCCGCCGGGCTTTGTGCACGGCGGCGTGTCGGCGATGATCCTCGATCAGCTGCTGGGGGTCGCGGCGACGGCGAACGGCACGCCGGGCATGACCGCGACGCTCGACCTGCGCTACCGGCGTCCCACGCCGCATGGGGTGCCCCTGATCGCGGAGGCGAAGGTCGACCGAACGGAGGGACGAAAGACGTTCGTGGACGCTCGGATCATCGGGCCGGACGAGCGGACCACGGTCGAGGCGACGGCGACGTTCGTGATGCCCCTGAGGTGAGCTCAAGATCGGTAGGCTGGCGCGCGTTCTCCACGGCAACTCAAGAGAAGAGTGGGTCATGTTCTCGACTCGCCTCGGCCTCGTCTCGGTGGTCGCGCTGGCCGTCCTGCCCGGCCAAGCCGCCCAGGCCTCCGCACAGCGTGCGGCCGACCCACTCAGGGGCCACCGGTTCGTCTACTCGAAGGCCGACGGCCAGTACCACGTCTACAACGCGCGCCGCCGGCACGTCGCCGAGCTGACCGTGGGTGCCCGTACCGCCCTCGTCCACGGAACGAAGCGGACGTTCCGCGAGAAGACCACCAAGGCGACGGTCGGTACGGACGCCTGGGTGCGCAAGCTGCGCGCCCCGTTCGCCACCGCGCAGATCCGCAAGGCGGCGTTCCGCAAGGAGCTGGCCGGGCTGATCAGTTCGAAGTCGCCCGACATGCTCGCGATCGCCATGCAGTACGTCGTGGACGCGCCCGCCAAGAAGAACGCCCAGGGCCTGCGCTACGCGGGCGACGCGCACTACGGGCCGATGGTCGACGGCAAACGGCAGGAGGGCTCCGACTTCAACGACTACCTCGGCATCACCTGGCGGTACTTCGACAACAGCATCGACAAGCCGGAGAAGGCGCAGTACGGCTCGCTCGACTGCTCGGGCTTCGTCCGGATGGTCGCGGGCTACCGCATGGGCTGGCCCCTGGAGAACAAGCAGTACACGCGTACGCGCCTCCCGCGCAGGGCAGTTGAACTGGAGCGGTACGCGCCGGGCCGGGTCGTCATCCCCAACAAGGGCAAGAAACCCGCGAGCCTCGCTCAGCTCCAGGCGGGCGACCTGCTCTTCTGGGACGCCGACAAGGGCGACGGCAAGGCCGTCGACCACGTCGGGATCTTCGTCGGCAAGGACTCGCAGGGCGCCTACAGGTTCATCTCCAGCCGCAAGACCGCCGACGGCCCGACCCTGGGCGACGTGGGCGGCCGCTCGGTGCTCAACCGCAAGGGGGCGCTCTACAGCGACAGCTTCCGTTCCGCCAAGCGGATCTGAGCGTGAAGGGGCTGCGGAGGATCTTCCGGCGGCGCCGCGAGGACGAGCTGGCGGAGATCGACGCCGAGATCACCGCGTTCGGTGAGGCGCTCGCTCGGCATGCGTTCGTCCCGGAGAACGGGGATGCAGACGAGGCGCTGCTGGCGGACTACGGACGCGCTCTCGACGCGTACGAGCAGGCCAAGCGGGACTTCGTGGGGGACCGCGACCGCGCGGACGCCTCGGACGTGCTCCGGGCGCTGGACGAGGGACGTCACGCACTGGCCTGCGTCGACGCGCGGTTGTCCGATCAGCCGCTGCCGATGCGGCATCCGTTGTGCTTCTTCGACGCACGCCATGGCCCGTCTACTGAGCAGGTCGACTGGGCGCCGCCCGACGGCGCCGCCCGTCTCATCGACGTCTGCGCGGCGGACGCGGTCAGGCTGAGGGAGGGGTTGCCGCCGATCGCGACCGGGCGGTCTCCCAAAGCGGTGACGGCGCCGCGCCCCCAACCCGTTCCTGGTCCTGCCCCCGTTCGCAGTCCCAAGCGTCCAGGCGGCGCTGCCAAGGCCAAGGCGGAGCCTCCCTACACGATGTGGCCGAAGGGCCTGGACAAGGCACAGCGTGCCGAGGGACAGCGCGGCGCGAAGGTGACCCTTCTCCGCCCCTACCTCAACCGCCCGCTGTTGCTGGTGGTCCGTCTTCAGGGGCACGGCAAGCATCGCGTGGACCTGGTCCAGGAGTTCGGGACCAGGGCGCTCCTCCGTGACAAAGGCCGGACCCGCCTCGTCGTGCCCCTGTCGCCTCGCGAGGTCCGGGAGGTGCGGGTGCACATCGAGACCTCCGACAGATGGTGGGCCTGGCTGCTCCCGGTGGACGCGGCGCCCGTGGTCTCCGAACGGTTCAGCGGCCGGGGCTGGTTCGTCTTCCGGTACGAGGGCGAGCCCAGGCGGATCTCCATCGAGCACAAGGGCCGGGGGGCCTACTCGCTCAGCACGCTCACACCCGCCCTTAACCAGGGAGAGCCGATCCTGACCGGCATGGGCACGACCTACGCCGAGGGCGACCTGCCCGGTCCCGCCTTGGTCCACCTCCGTGCCGCAGGCGAATGGACGGTCCGGTTCATGTGAAGTGCTGGCCGGCGTTGACGTCGATGGTGGCGCCGGTGGTGGCCTTCGCCTGGTCGGAGGCGAGGAAGATGACGGCCCGTGCCACGTCCTCCTCCGAGGCGATGCGGCGCAGGGCCATCGCTGCGGTGTCACGCGCCAGGATCTCCTCGTACGGGACGCCCTCGGCCTCGGCGCGGGTGCGCATCCAGTCGTCGAGGACGTCGCTGGCGATCCAGCCGGGCGCCACGCAGTTGACCCGGACGCCGGACGGCCCGAGCTCGTCGGCGAGGCAGTGCGAGAGCAAGTGGACCCCGGCCTTGCCCGCCGCGTAGTCGGACCGGCCCGCGTACCCCATCCGGCTGGACATCGAGGTCAGGTTGACGATCGAGCCGCCGCCCGCGGCGACCATGTGCGGGGCGAGATGGCGGCAGGCCAGCAGGGTGCCGTACGTGGCGATCTCGACCGCCGAGCGCCACAGCTCCAGGTAGTCGTCGTCCATGTCGAGGACGTTCTTGCGGTGCGTGCCGGGGAACGCGGCGTTCACCAGCACGTCCACCCTGCCGAAGCGTTCGATCACGGCGCCGGCGAGATGGCGCACCTGGTCGGGCCGCGAGACGTCGGCAGGGACGGCGAGCGCGTCGCGGCCCTCCGCGCGGACGGCCTCGGCGATCGACTCCAGGGTGTCCTTGCTGCGCGCCGCGACGGCGACGTCGGCGCCCTCCCGGGCCATCAGGACCGCGAGGGTGCGCCCGAGGCCCGGGCCCGCCCCGGTGATGACCGCGACCTTGCCCTCCAGCATCATGGGCATTAGCGTACCAAGCGCTAGTTAGGTTACTTTCCGGAGGTCGCGTGGATCTCACCTTCACCCCGCATCAGCAGGAGTTCCGCGCCGAGGTACGCGACTGGCTGGCCGCCAACGCGCCCGCGGAACCGCTGCCCTCGATGGACACCGCGGAGGGCTTCGAACGGCACCGCGAATGGGAACATCGGCTCGCCGAGGCACGGCTCGCGGTGGTCTCCTGGCCAGAGGAGTACGGCGGCCGCGGCGCGGACCTGATCGACTGGCTGATCTTCGAAGAGGAGTACTGGGCCTCCGGAGCGCCCGGGAGGGTGAGCCAGAACGGCATCTTCCTGCTCGCGCCCACGCTCATGGCGTACGGGACGGACGAGCAGAAGCGCCGCCATCTGCCGCGCATGGCCCGCGCCGACGACGTCTGGGCACAGGCCTGGTCGGAGCCGGAGTCGGGCAGCGACCTGGCCTCCCTGCGCGCGACCGCGCGGCCCGACGGCGACGGTGACGGCTGGCGGCTGAACGGGCAGAAGACCTGGAGCTCGCGGGCCGTCTACGCCGACTGGTGCTTCGGGCTCTTCCGCACAGACCCGGACTCCGAACGACATCGGGGGCTCACCTACTTCATGTTGCCGCTGGAGACCGAGGGCGTGACGGTCCGGCCGATCGCGCAGCTCGACGGCGAGCACGGCTTCGCGGAGATCTTCTTCGACGACGTGTACGTGCCGGGCGACGGGGTCCTCGGTGAGCTCGGCCAGGGGTGGAAGGTCGCGATGGCGACCACCAGCTCCGAACGCGGGCTGACGCTGCGCAGCCCGGGCCGCTTCATGGCGACCGCGGACCGGCTGCTGGAGCTGGCGCGGAAGAGCGACGACCAGACGTTGCGGGACGCCGCCGTCGAGGCGTGGACCGACAGCGAGGCCTACCGCCTCCACACGTTCCGCGCCGCCGCGAGGCTGGCTGAGGGGATCGAACTGGGCGCCGACTCCAGCCTCATGAAGGTCTTCTGGTCGGAGCTCGACCTGCGGATGCACGAGCTGGCCTTGGATCTGCTGGGGCCACGGGCGCCGGTCGCCGGGCGCTGGCTGGACGGGTTCCTGTTCGCGCTGGCCGGGCCCATCTACGCCGGGACGAACGAGATCCAGCGCAACATCATCGCCGAGCGAGTCCTGGGGCTGCCCCGATGAGGTTCTCTTTCACCGAAGACCAGCGGCTGCTCGCGGAGACCGTCCGCGAGGTGCTCGACAAGGCCTGCCCTCCCGAGACCGTACGGGCCGCCGGAGAGTCGGAACAGGAGTCAGAACGGCCCGGACCGGCGTGGAAGGCACTGGCTGACGTCGGGCTGCTGGGCGCGCACATACCTGAGGAGCACGGCGGGCTCGGGCTGACGATGCTCGACACCGTGCTGGCTTACGAGGAGACCGGCTGGTACGCCGTCCCCGGCCCGCTGGTCGAGACCGCCGTCGCCGCTCCGCTGCTCGTCCCGGCGGAGCATCTCGCGGGCATCGCGGCGGGCGCCGTGACAGTGTCGGTACGCCCGGCGTGCACCCCGTACCTACCGGACGCCGACGTTGCGGACTTGCTCGTCGCAGGCTCGGAAGTCGTGCCGCGCGCGGGCGTGACGCTGACACCGCACGCCTCGGTCGACGCCACCCGCAAGCTCTTCACCGCAGACCTGGACACCGGGCCCGGCGCGGGGCCCAGCGGCGAGGAGGCCTTCGATCGAGCGGCTCTGGCGACGGCGGCCCAGCTGGTCGGTCTCGGCAGACGGCTGCGCGAGGAGGCGGTCGGGTACGCGGGACAGCGGCGCCAGTTCGGCAAGGTCATCGGCTCGTTCCAGGCGCTCAAGCACCAGCTCGCCGACGTGGCGATCGCGCTGGAGTTCGCCGCCCCGCTGGTCCACCGCGCCGCGTACTCGCTGACGCACGGCGCCCCCACCGCCGGACGCGACGTGTCGGCGGCCAAGACGGCTGCGAGCCGTGCCGCCCACCGCGCCGCGCGCACCGCCCTCCAGGTGCACGGCGCGATCGGCTACACCGACGAGCTCGACCTTCAGCTGTGGCTCAACCGGGTGTGGGCCCTGCGCTCGGCCTGGGGTGACGACGGGCTGCACCGTGCGCGGCTGCGCACGGCACTTCTCGAAGGTCCGCACGAACCCAGGACGGTGCGACTGCCATGACCGTTTTGAGAGCAGAGCTCACATTGGCCAGCGACGTCGGCGGCACGTTCACCGATGTCGTCCTCACCGGCGATGACGGCCGTGTCCAGGTCGCCAAGACGCTCACCACCCCGGCGGATCCCGCGATCGGCCTGCTGCGGGGAGTCCGGCAGGTGCTCGACGCGACCGGTGTGGCACCGGCGCGGGTCGGCCGGTTCGTGCACGCGACGACGCTGGCCACGAACGTGATCCTCGAACGCACCGGCGTCCCGGTCGCGTTCGTGACCACCGAGGGCTTCCGGTCGATGCTGGCGCTCGGGCGGCAGGCACGGGTGGAGGAGGAACGCTACGACCTGGCGTACGAGCAGCCCGATCCGCCCGTGCCCCTGACGCACACCTTCTCCGTCCCGGAACGTGTCGGGGCCACCGGCGAGGTGCTGCTGCCCCTGGATGAGGAGGCGGCCGAACGGGTCGCGCGTGAGATCGCGGCGCTCGGTGTCTCGGCCGTCGCCATCTGCCTGCTGCACTCCTATCTCAACCCGGCGCACGAACGGCGGCTGGCGGAGATCATCGCGGCCCGCCTCCCGGCCGGGACACCGGTCGTGGAGTCGGCGGCGGTCTGGCCGGAGCTCGGCGAGTACGAGCGCGCCACCACGACGCTGATGTCCGCCTACGTAGGCCCCGTCATGGCCTCATACCTCAACCGCCTCGGCGGCGGCCTGGCCGAGCTGGGCATCACCGCGCCGATCCATGTGATGGAGTCGGCCGGCGGCGTGCTGCCCGCCGCGCTCGCCGCCTCCCGCGCGGTCTACACGATCGAGTCGGGCCCGGCGGCCGGGGTCATCGCGGCGGCCCGCCAGGGAGCCGAACGCGGCTTGGCGGATCTGATCTCGTTCGACATGGGCGGCACCACGGCCAAGGCCGGGCTCGTCCGCGGCGGGCGCCCCGGCATCACGCACGAGTTCCAGGTCGGCGGGAAGGGAAGCTTCGGTGGCCGCCGTCCCGGCACCGGTGTGCCCATCAAGGTGCCCGCGATCGACCTGGCCGAGGTCGGCTCGGGCGGCGGCTCGATCGCCTGGGCGGACGCGGGCACGCTCCGCGTCGGACCCCGATCGGCGGGAGCCGACCCGGGACCGGCCTGCTACGGGCGCGGCGGCATGCTGCCGACGGTCACGGACGCGAATCTCGTTCTCGGCTATTTGGATCCGGACGGGTTCGGGGAGTTCCGGCTGTCGGCCGAGCTCGCAAGGGCCGCGATCGCCGAGCACGTCGCCGGGCCGCTGGGCGTGGACGTCGTCGAGGCGGCTGCCGCGATCCACGACATCGCCAACGCGCAGATGGGCGCGGCCGTGCACGTCGTCACGGTCCGGCGGGGGATCGACCCGCGCGGGTTCACGCTCGTCGCCCTGGGCGGCGCGGCTCCCACGCACGTCGCCCGGCTGGCCGAGCGGTTCGGGATCGGCCGGGTGCTCGTGCCGCCGCAGGCGGGGGTGGGCTCGGCCGTGGGCCTGCTGCACGCCGACCTGGCGATCGAACGTGCGCGGACCTTCCTCGCGCCCGCCGGCACACTGGTGTCCTGTTCCGCGAGCCGTGACGTGCTCGGCGAGCTGGCCGAGATCTTCACCGACCTGGAGCGCGCCGCCCGGTCCGATCTGTCGATCGAGACGGACGCGACGGTCGTCCGGTCGGTGGGGGTGCGGTTCATCGGGCAGGCGCACGCGTTCACGATCGAGCTGCCGCCGGGGCAGATCACCCCGGAGACGGTGCAGCGCGCCACCGAGGAGTTCTACAAGCGGTACCACGAGTCGTACGGCATCGACCTGCGCGATCCGGTGGAGCTGACCACCGCCCGCGTCCGCGTCGTGATCCCGTCCGACCCGCCACCCCTGCCGCGCGCCGACGCCGGGCAGGACACCGAGCCGCACACCCGGCAGATCTGGTTGGACGGTGCCTTCGGGGATGTGCCCGTGCTGGAACGGGCGGCCTGCCGTTCGGGCGAGGAACTGGCCGGTCCCTGCGTCATCACCGAGCCGCAGTGCTCGCTGCTCGTGCCGCCGGGCTGGCACGGGATCGTCGATGAACGCGGCGCGATCCTTTTGGAGAGGACGCACTCATGAGCGAGGATCTGACTGCCGAGATTCTGCGGAACGCGCTCTGCGTGGCCGCTGAGGAGGCGAGCATCGTCGTGGTGCGCTCGGCGTACTCGACGTTCATCGTGGAGGGCGCGGACGCCGCAGCGGCCATCCTGGACGCGCAGGGACGGCTCATCGCCCACTCGCTGTCCACTGCGCTGATCCAGTGCGCCAGCCTGCGCAGCGCGCTCCCGTACGTGCTCAAGGCCTACCCGGCGGAGACGATGGCCGACGGGGACGTGTTCGTCCTGAACGACGTCTACCAGGGCGGCATCCACGCCAACGACCTGCTGGTGTTCCGGCCAGTGTTCGTGGAGGGGCTCGTGGCGTATTTCACCGGGACGCTCATCCACGTTGCCGACCTATCGGGGCTCTCGGCGGGCGGCATGGCCTCTGACGCGACCGACATCTTCCTGGAGGGCGTCCAGCTGCCGCCGGTGCGGATCGCCACCGCCGCGGGCCTGGCCGACGATCTGGTACGGGTGCTGGCCGCCAACAGCCGTACACCGGACAAGCTGGTCGGGGACCTGCGGGCGCTCATCGCCGGGGTCAACGTCGCGGCCCGGCGGCTCACAGAGATCGTCGATTCGCATACGCCGGCCGGGCTGGCACGCGGCATCGAGGACTATCTCGCGCACACCGAACGGCGGATGCGAGAAGGGTTGGCGCAACTCCCCGCCGGAACGCACCGAGGTGAATACCAGCTGGACGACGGCCACCACATCCGTGTCGCGGTGACCGCCGACGGCTCCGGCGGCGTGGTCGTCGACTTCGACGGCACGGACGAGCAGGTCCCGATCCCGATCAACTCGGGCTTCTCGCAGACCCACGGCGGCGTGATGTACGCGGTGCGCTGCTTCGTCGATCCGGACCTGCCGATGAACGAGGGCTGCTTCACCCCCGTCGACGTGCGCATGCCCCGGGGCACGCTCGTCCACTGCACGCCCCCGTACCCCGGCGGCGGACGCTTCGGCACCGTCGCGGCGGCGGAGGAGGCCATCTTCGCGGCCCTCACGGGCGCACTGCCTAGTGGGGGAGTGGCGGCGTCGGGGATCCTGCAGGCGTTCAGCATCAGCGGCGTCCGGCGGCCGTGGCTGCACATGTCGTTCGATCTCGGCGGCACGGGTGCCCGGCAGGACCACGACGGCGCGGACGCGACCGGGGCGCTGTTCGGCGGCGGCCGCAACATCATCCCGCAGGTCGAGCCGATCGAGGCACGGCTGCCCGTCCGGGTGGAGGAGGTCTCCCTGATTCCGGATTCGGGCGGCGCGGGCCGCCACCGGGGCGGCAGGGGCACGCGCACCGTGATCCGGATGCTGGAGGACGCCCGCGTCGACACGCGCGGCGACCGGCTGCTCCGGCCACCGCCCGGAGCAGCGGGCGGCCTGCCGGGCCGCGCCGGCGGCTACTACCGGGAACGCGCGGACGGCACCCGCGAGCCGCTGGGCACCAAGGCCACCCGCCAGCCCCTGGCGGCCGGCGAGGCACTGGTCGTGGAGACCTCGGGCGGCGGCGGATACGGCCCCATGAAGCATGGGGAGGCAGAGTGAAGTTCGGAGTACCGCTCGGGCTGGTGCACCCGGGCATCTGGCGAGAGCTCACGGTGAAGGCCGACCGGCTCGGCTTCGAGTCGGTGTGGTTGCCCGAACACCTCGTTTTCGCCACCGACCTCTCGACGGCCAAATATCCGGGGACCCAGGAGCCGGGCATCAAGCCGGAGACCCCGCTGTTCGACGCGCCCGCCTACCTGTGCGCGCTTGCCGCCGTGACGGAACATGTGCGGCTCGGCACGGCCGTTTACCTCTACGGCCTGCGGCACCCGTTCGTGGCGGCACGGGCGTTCGCCACCCTCGACCAGATCTCCGGTGGGCGCGCGATCGTGGGCGTCGGATCCGGGTGGTACGAGGGGGAGTGGATCGCCGCCGGGGTGGACTTCACGACCAGGGGACGGCGGCTCGACGAGGCGATCGACGTGTCCCGGCGGCTCTGGACCGAGACGGCCGTCGAACACCACGGGGAGTTCTTCGACTTCCCTGAGGTCGCGTTCGAGCCCAAGCCCGTCCAGGCACGCCTGCCGGTCGTGGCCGGCGGGGAGTCCGGCGCGGCGCTGCGGCGGGCCGCCACGCGCTGCGACGGCTGGATCAGCATGCCGCAGACCCTGGACGGCGCCCGGCCTCAGATCGAGCGGCTGAACGAGCTCCGCAAGGCCGCAGGGCGGGAGGACGAGCCGTTCGAAATCACGGTGCACGCGTACGAGCTGTCCGGACCCGGCGAGGTCGCCGAGTGGGAGCGGCTCGGCGTGGACCGGCTCATCGTCCGGCCCTGGAAGCGCACCCGCGAGGCCGCCGAAAGGCTCGCAGCGTTCGCCGCCGACTACGGCCTGAGCATCTAGCACCTATCACCTAGAACCCAGATCACCTAGAACCCAGAGACTCAGTACTCGTACACCTGCACGACCGGGTCATGCTCGTACCAGGTGGCGATCACCGACGAGGTGTGGTCGCCGCCGAGGAAGTCGACCCGCAGCCAGTCCGCACCCGGGGTGACGCGGGTCGCGTATCCGGGGTTGGAGATCGCCGAGACCAGCCGCACCTTGCCGCCCGTCATCGACAGGGCGGCCCGGCCGCCCTTGGTCGCGTAGCTGCGCACATTGCCCGTCCGCGGCTCGTCCCGCCCACCCGATCCGGACGGACCCTGAGAGCGTTGCGGGGTGGGGGCAGGGCGGGGAGTGGGAGTGGTCCGGTCGTCGGGAACGCCCGAGGGATGCGGCTTGGCGGTGGCGGTGCCCAGACTGGTGGGGCCAGGCAAATTGGACGGGCTGGCGTTGATGACCTGACCCGCGATCGGCGGCATGGACCTTTCGGACACAGCGCTGCGTACGACGTTGCGTACTCCAAGCCACGAGAGAGTCACAGCAAGCGCCGTGACCCCGACCCAGGGGGCAACATACGACATCGTGCGACGCATTCGCACATGGTGGCATACGGTGCGGGCATGGCGAGTGTGCTGGTGGTGGAGGACGACGCGAACGTCCGTACCGCCTTGATCAGGGAGCTGAGTGCGCGATCCCATGTGGTGCGCAGTGTCGGGACCGCGATGGACGCGCTGCGTGAAGTGACGCAGGCCCCTCCCGACGTGGTGATTCTCGATCTCGGGCTGCCCGACTTGGACGGTGCCGAGGTGCTCAAGATGTTGCGGGGGGTGACAGACGTACCGGTGATCATCGCGACTGCGCGTGACGATGAGCCGGAGATAGTCCGCTTGCTGAACGCGGGCGCCGACGATTATTTGATCAAACCGTTCTCCGCCGAGCATCTGAGTGCCCGGTTGTCCGCGGTGCTGCGCCGTTCGGGACGGACCGGGCCCACCGCGGAGCTGTCGGTCGGCGGGCTCCGCATCGACCTGGACCGCCGAGAGGTGACGCTGGACGGCACGGCGCTGGAGCTCACCCGGCGGGAGTTCGACCTGCTGGCCTACCTGGCCGCGCGGCCGGGCCGGGTGGTGGCCCGGCGCGAGCTCCTGGCCGAGGTCTGGCGGCAGGCGTACGGCGACGACCAGACCATCGACGTCCACCTGTCGTGGCTTCGCCGCAAGCTGGGTGAGACCGCGGCAGCCCCGCGCTATCTGCACACCGTGCGCGGCGTCGGGGTCAGGCTGGCTGAGCCCGGACCATCATGAGGCGCACGCTTGTTCTGGTTTCGCTGGCCGTCACGTCGATGGTCGCGCTGGCCTTCCTCATCCCGCTCGGCCTGACGGTGCGGGAGATCGCCCGTGACCGGGCCCTGACCACCGCCGAACGTCAGGCGAGTGCGCTCGGCCCGGTCCTGGTCGTCACGCAGGACCCCGCCGCGCTCGAACGGGCCGTCGCCAGCACCCAGGCCGGCGCCGGCCAGCGGATGCGGGTGCACCTGCCCGACGGCCAGACCATTCCCAGGGCCGAGAGCGAGACCGGGCGGCGCGCCAAGCCCGCCCAGCTGGCGGAGGCGGGTCGGCGCGGCCGTTCCTACACCGCAGGCGTAGACGGCGGCTACGCGCTCCTACAGCCCGTCTCACTGGACGGCGGGCGCGCGGCCGTGGTCGAGGTGTACGTGCCGGACGGCGACCTCTCTCAGGGCGTCTGGAAGGCCTGGGTGGTCATGACGTTGGTCGCCGGCGCTCTGGTGGCGGGTTCCGTCGCGGTCGCCGACCGGCTGGGTGCCCGGGTGATCCGGTCCACCCGGCGGCTGGCGGAGGCGGCCGGCTCGTTCGGCGACGGCGATCTGAGTGTGCGGATCGACCCCGACGGCCCCCCGGAGCTGGTCGAGGCGGGCGTGGCGTTCAACGCCATGGCCGACCACGTGGTCCAGCTGCTGGCCGCCGAACGGGAGATGGCCGCCGACCTGTCCCACCGGCTGCGGACGCCGCTGGCCGCTCTCCGGCTCAACGCCGAGGCGCTGGGCGACGGCCCGGTCCCCGACCAGACCCGGGATGCCGTGGACCGTCTCGAACGCGAAGTGGACCTCATCATCCGGACCGTGCGGCGCCCCACCGGGCGCGGCAGCTGCGACGCCTCCAAGGTGCTCGCCGACCGGGTGGCGTTCTGGTCGGTGCTCGCCGAGGACGAGGGCAGGTCCTGCGAGCTCATCGGCGCCAACCGGCCCGCGGAGCTGCCGCTGCCGGCCAGCGAGCTCGCAGCCGCCGTGGACGCGCTGCTGGGCAACGTGTTCCGGCACACCGCAGAAGGCACGGCTTTCGCGGTGACGCTGCATGTGGGGCAGGGCGTGACCGGAATCCTCGTCGCCGACGCCGGACCCGGGATCGGCGACCCCGACGCCGCCCTGCAACGCGGTCGCAGCACCGGCGGCTCGACCGGCCTCGGGCTGGACATCGCCCGCCGCGCCGCCGAGGCGACCGGCGGCTACGTGCGCATCCACCGCTCGGTCCTGGGCGGTGCGCAGGTGCAGATGTGGTTCCGCACCCGGTGGCTGCCTCCGCAGCGCCGCTCCCGCCGTCTGGTCCGCCGCCGCCACTCGCGGACGTAACGAAGGCGTAGACCGAGAGAGACGTAGAGAAGCCGAGAGAAGACTTAGGGAGACCGTACGGCCGGGGGCACCGCTGGGAACCCCCGGCCATACGTTCAGCGTTTGACGGCCACGCCGCCGTAACCCCAGACGTTGGCCAGGCTCAAGCTGGGATCGTCAGGCTCTCCGTCGGGGTTCCAGTCGCTCACCAGACCGGGTTCGACCAGCTCGACGCCTTCGAACATCCGGAGGATGTCGGCGTGGGACCGCATGGTCATGGGGGAGGAGGCGTTCCGCCATTGCGCCGCGCCTTCGGCGCCCTGCTTGGGATTGGGGTCGAGCGAGGCGTGCGTCAGGACCAGGTAGCTGCCCGGCGCCAGCGCGTCCACCAGGCGCGCCACGATGCCGTGCGGGTCCTCGTCGTCGCGGATGAAGTGCAGGATCGAGACGAGCATGAGCGTGACCGGCTTGCCGAGGTCCAGCACGTTCCGGATCTCGTCGGCGGCGAGGATCTTCTCCGGCTCGCGCAGGTCCGCCTGCACGAACGTGGTCCGGCCGCGCCCGTCACTGGTCATCAGCGCCCGGGCGTGCGCCAGCACGATCGGGTCGTGGTCGACGTAGGCGATGCGTGCCTCGGGCGCGAGCTCCTGCGCCACCTCGTGCGTGTTGCCGGCGGTGGGGATGCCGGTCCCGATGTCGAGGAACTGCGTCACGCCGCGGCGCACCGTGTAGCGGACCGCGCGGCGCAGGAACTGCCGGTTGAGGCGCAGCGAGTTCTGCATGTCCGGGATCGCCTGGATGATCTTCGCCGCCACCTGGCGGTCGGCCTCGAAGTTGTCCTTGCCGCCCAGCATGTAGTCGTAGATCCGCGCCGTGTGCGGTTTGGTGGTGTCGATCTCAGGCGGCATCACCGTCTCCGCCTCGGCGGCGGAGGGCAGCCGCCACGGCGGTTCCCTGCGTTCGGACATGGGGCCACCTCCGGGAGGCTGACGGGGGAAGTCGTCGATCATGAAGATCGTACCTACCTGGACCCCCTTTCAGGGCCTGATTCGGGACGTTCCGTTGTTCCGGTCAACGAAGGACCGCAATTCGGATCGGCCGTGCAACACGTGGAAAGTGTTGCCAGATCGGCGATTCCGTCCCTGGCGCCCGATTCTGATTAGCCCCTCCTCAGGCGCTCTTTAAAGGAGGCTTAAGCGCGTTCCTTACGGGAGTGGAGCGCCATAACGTCTCAGGTGTCACATCGGAGACACGGCGGAGGTGCACAGGCTGGAGAGCACGGTGAACGTCGGCTGAGGTTCCGACCTAGCTTCCTGAATGAGACGAGCTTCCGGCCCGTACGGCCTGTACCCCGCTCGGGGGCCGTGCGGGCCGCAGGCGTTCCCGGGGTCGTTCCGAGAGCTTTCCGAGGTCAGCCGAGACGTTCGCAGGTTCAGTCAGTCCGAGGTGGAGTTGAGAGCGCCGCGCAGGAGGAGACGGAACGCGTCGGCGGTGCCGGCGGCGGAGGTGTCTCCGGTGGAGAGGCGGCGTACGGCGAGGCCGTACAACATGGCGACGACGGCGGGCGCGTGGCGTTCGGCGTCGGGGATGCCGAGCGCGTTGAGGACGGCCGTGGCGAGCCGGTCGTAGGCGGCGACCGAACGGGCCGAGGTGTCGCGCACGCCGGGGTCGCGGGCGGCGTGCAGGTGGAGTTCGAGGTTGGCGATCTGCTCGGGCCCGTACGCGAAGTCGATGATGGCCTTTTCAACCAGGTCGGCGGCCTGGTCGGGGTCGACATCGGCGTCGCGCAGCCGGATCACGTAGGCGGTGATGCGGGCGATCTCGGAGTCGACGAAGGCCTGGAGGCTCTCCCGGAGCAGATCGGTCTGGCTCGGGAAGTGGTAGGTGAGCGAGCCGAGCGAGACACCGGCCGCCTTCGCGACGGCGCGGTTGGTCACGGCGCCGATGCCCTGCTCGCCGATCAGCCGCAGGGTGGCGGTCAGGATCCGGTCACGTGCCGCGTGCGAGGTGCTCACTGGCCCAGTCTTCCGTACGGCCCATGCGGGCGCTATCGTTCGTTCGAACGAACGATACGTGAGAGGGGCGGTCGTGCGCGACTATCTGGGCTTGGCCGAGCAGGCGGAACTGCTGGCGCGCGGTGAGATCTCGGCCGTGAAACTGGTCGAGCACTCGCTGGCGCGGATCGAGGCGGGAGCCGACCTCGGCGCGTTCCGTGTCGTGCGGGCCGAGGCGGCGCTGGCGGAGGCGGCCCAGGCGGACAAGCGGCTGCAAGACGCCAGGGGGGCGGTGGGGCGTAGCCAGGGGGGTGAAACAGGGCGCCTCCCGTTGCTCGGCGTGCCGGTGGCCATCAAGGACGACACCGACCTGGCGGGGGAGACCACGCCGTTCGCGGTGATCGGCGACCACAAGCCCGCCACCCGGGACGCCGAGCAGGTGCGGCGGCTGCGCGCGGCCGGCGCGATCATCGTGGGAAAGACGACGACGTGCGAGATCGGGTTGTGGCCGTTCAGCGAGTCGCCGGGGTACGGATGCGCGCGCAACCCGTGGAACCCGGACCACACGCCGGGCGGGTCGTCCGGCGGCTCGGCTGCCGCGGTGGCCGCCGGGATGGTCGCGGCGGCGGTGGGCTCGGACGGGGCGGGCTCGATCCGGATCCCGGCGGCCTGGACGGGGCTGGTGGGGATCAAGCCGCAGCGGGGCCGTGTCTCGGGCTTCCCGCACCGTGATCCGTTCAACGGGATCACCGTCTGGGGGCCGCTGGCGAGGAACGTGAGGGACGCGGCGTTGCTGCTGGACGTCCTGACCGGCTGCCACGCGGAGGACGTCTACCAGCTGGACTCGCCCGGCACCCCGTTCGCGGCGGCGGCGACTCGGGACCCGGGGCGGCTGCGCATCGCGATCTCGTTCAAGACGGCGTTCGGCGTCAGCGGCAAGCTCGACCCGGAGATCCGCCTCGCCGTCGAACGGATCGCCCGGCGGCTGACGGACCTCGGGCACAAGGTCTTCCCCGCCGACCCCGACTACGGGCTGATCGCCCTCGGGCTGGTCCCGCGCGGGACGGCGGGCGTGGCGGACTGGCTCGACTCGATACCGAACCCCGTGCCGGAGCCGCGGACGGCGGTCGAGGCGCGGCTCGGGCGGCTGGTCGGCAAGCGCCTGCTGCCACTGGCCAAGCGCATGGACCCCGGTCTGCGGCGGCGGGTCGGCCGGATCTTCCAGTACGCGGACGTGGTGCTCACCCCGACGACGGCGCAGCTGCCGCTGAAGGTGGGCGCGTTCGACGGCGCGGGCTACCAGAAGACGCAGTCGGGCGTCGCCGCGGCCTGCCCCTACGCGTGGACGTGGAACGTCCTGGGCTGGCCCGGCGTGAACGTCCCCGCCGGATTCAGTTCCTCGGGTCTGCCGATCGGCGCGCAGCTGCTCGGCCACGACTCCGACGAGGCGACGCTCATCTCGCTCGCCGCCCAGCTGGAGAAGGCGGAGGGCTGGGCCGAACGACACCCGGGCCAGGAGCCGGTCAGTAACCAGCACCCGTGAGCATGCCGCCGTCCACGAGCACCTCGCTTCCGGTGCAGTACGAGGAGTCGTCGGAAGCGAGGTAGACGACGAGGCCGGAGACCTCCCGGGTCTTGCCCATCCGGCCGAGGGGCAGCGCCTTCATGAACGCGTCGGCGGACTCGGCGGTCGCGGCCACCACGTCCTCCTGGAGCGACATCGCGGTGAGCACGCCGCCGGGATGGATCGAGTTGACCCGGATGCCGTACTCTCCGAGCTCGCGCGCGGCCGCCTTGGTCAGGCCGCGCACGCCGAACTTGCTGGCGCTGTACGCGGCGAGCCCGGACCCGCCGATGAAGCCCTCGGTCGACGAGACGTTGACGATGGAGCCGCCGCCCGACTCGCGCATCGCGGCCGTGACGGCCTTGATCCCGAGCCACTGGCTGACCAGGTTGACGTCGAGGACCTGCTTGAACTCCTCCAGCGCCATGTCCTCGATCTTCTTGTGGCGCATGATCCCGGCGTTGTTCACCAGGGCGTGCAGCCCGCCGTAGGCCTCGACGGCGGTGCCCACGGCGGACCGCCAGTCGTCCGGGGCGGTGACGTCCATGCGCAGGAACCGCACGGCGTCGCCCAGGTCGGCGGCGAGCTTGGCGCCCTCCTCCTCGAGCAGGTCCCCGAAGACGACCTTGGCACCCTCGTCCACGAAGCGCCGCACATGGGACTTGCCCATGCCGCGGGCACCGCCCGTGATCAGTGCCACCTTGCCGTCAAGCTGTCCCATGCACGCTCCTCTTGCCCGCGGCCACCGCGACCGCCGCGGCCTCCATGTTCCGGTAGACAGGTACCCCGGCTTCCCGCGCGACCTCCCGCACGGCGTCCTCCACCCCGGCTGGAGCACACTCGGCGTTACGCGTGACCAGTGTGATCCGGGTGCCGGGCAGCTCCCGCTGCAGCGCGCCCACGCTGCGCGTGTACGCCAGCAGCGGATCGGCGCTGTTTCCGAAGGTGAAGAAGCTTTGCACGTTGACGTGTGTGATGACGTCGGCGTACGGCCGTTCCGCCAGGATCGCCGTCACCGCGAGCCGCACCAGGTCGGGGTTGCCGCGCGGCCCGACCGGAATCTCCAGCGGGTTGGCGAGCGAACTGCCCGCGCCCAGCCCGAGCTCCTTCAATGCGACCCGTGCCTCCTCGGGGAGCGCGGCCAGGTCCAGCCCGGCCGCGTCGAAGACGTCGGCGGCCAGCACGCTGGCGCCGCCGCTCGGCCCGATGATGAGGATCTCGTTCTCTGTTCCGGGCGGCGTGCCCGGAGCACCCCGGCCGGCGTGCAGGTCGAAGAAGTCCAGCGTGCCGATGAGGTCGTCCTGGCTGGTGACGATGGCCATGCCCGTCTGCTCGCCCAGCGCCGACCAGACGCGGGTGTCGCTGACCATGCCGCCGGTGTGCGAGGCGGCGGCCTTCTGCCCCTGCCCGCTCCGGCCGCCGATGAGCGCGACGACCGGCTTGTGAACGTGGCGCAGCGCCTCGAAGAGCCCGCGCCCGTCGCGCGGATCCTCCAGATACAGCCCGATCGAGCCGGTCTCGTCATCGTCCGCCAGGTAGCGCAGCAGCTCGGCGGGCGTCACGTCGGCGCTGTTGCCGACCGTCGCCACCTTGGAGAACGAGAGCCCGCGGCGTTCACCGACCTTGATGACCTCGCCCGCCAGCCCGCCGCTCTGGGAGATGACGGCGATCCGGCCCGGCCGTCCGGGCTCGCCGCCGATGAACGTCTGGCCGCCTGAGGGGGAGTAGACGCCCATGCAGTTGGGCCCGAGGAGCCGTACACCGGCCTCCCACGCCGCCGCGAGCAGTTCGGCTTCCAGCTCCGGATTCCCCATCTCCCGGAAGCCGCCGCTCATCACCTGCACAAAGGAGATTCCAGAAGCCTGCCGTACGACATCGGGGCACTGCTTGGCAGGCACCGCCACCAACGCGTAGTCGATGTCCTCCCCGGCCTCCGCAAGCGAGGGGACGCACGGAACCCCATCGATCTCGGAGGCCGCCGGATGCACGGCGACAAGCCGGCCCTTGAAACCCATGGCCTTGTAGAACCCCAGGAACATGTTCCCGAAGTTGGGTTTCTTGGTAGACGCCCCGACCACCGCAATCCCCCGAGGCGCGAACAACCGCCCGAAGTCCCCCTGCGGGACCGCAGTCTCGGCCTGCATGGTCGAAGGCCCGTCGAGCGAGCCGGGCCCGACAATCCGGGCGTCCACGGCCATCGCACCCGCCGGGGTGCAGATCACTGGGTTGAGCTCGAATTCGACGAGGCGTTCGCCCAGGGTCTCGACGATTCCGCCGGGGCCGCCTACCGCCAGGAGCAGTTTGACCAGGGCGTCCTTGTCGATTGCCGGCTGGCCGCGGTAACCGTCCAGCAGGGCCTTGCCGCGCAGCTCGTCGAGCATGGCGCGGGCGTCGGCCTCGGTGATCGGGCACAGCCGCAGCGACGTGTCCCGCAGTGCCTCGGTCCAGACGCCGCCGAGGCCCACGAGCAGGACCGGCCCGAACGCGGGGTCGCGGACCGCGCCGACGATGACCTCGACGCCGGGCGC
Source organism: Actinomadura sp. 6N118 (assembly GCF_044326415.1). Taxonomy (NCBI): domain Bacteria; kingdom Bacillati; phylum Actinomycetota; class Actinomycetes; order Streptosporangiales; family Thermomonosporaceae; genus Actinomadura; species Actinomadura sp. 6N118. The sequence goes on from NZ_JBIRAZ010000015.1 coordinate 235,869, forward strand.
GGCCTGCTCCTCCACCAGGAAGCCGTCCGGGACGATGTCCTGCCCGGCGAGGGCGTAGAGCATCTCGGCCCCGGCCGCAGCCGCGGTGCCCGCCGAGCCTAGGTTCAGGCGGACGGCCCCGGCGTCGCTCTTGTGGAGCAACTGGGGACCGTACGCCTTGACCACCAGGGGCGGGGCCAACTCCGCGGCGACCGCTTCCAGACCCTCGTGGGTCGCGGCGGTCGCGCCGCGCGGCACGTCCACCCCGAACCCCGAGACCCATGCCTTGACGACGTGCTCAGGGAGATGGCTCAAAATCAACCCACCTGGTCGGCGTACTGGTCACGGATGCCGCGGCGCAGCAGCTTGCCCGGGCCGCCGGATGCGTCCTGTGTGTGCGGCAGCTCATCGGCGACGACGACCGTGTCCGGCGCCAGGTGAACGGGGAGGCTCTCCACCAGCGCGGCCTTCACGGCCTCGGCGTCCAGTGTGGACCCGGCGCGCGGGACCACGGCCAGAAGGATCTTCTGCTCGGCCGCGTCCTGGCCCTCCGGGTGCGCGGGCACGCCGACCGCGCCGGCCTCCGCCACGCCGTCGACCTTGATGGCGGCGCCTTCGATCTCGACGGGCTGTGTCCACTGGCCGCCCTTGAGGATGGCGTCCTCGCGGCGGCCGAGCACGTACAGGAAGCCGTCCTCGTCCACGCGGCCCAGGTCGCCGCCCACGTACCAGCCGTCCCTCAGCACGTCGGCGGTCTTGTCGGGCTGCTTGTCGTAGCCGACCATGACGTGCGGCCCGTTGAGGTTGATCTCACCGACCTCGCCGACGACGCGCTCGCCGTTCGGGTCGGTGACCCGCACCGCGCACGACATGCGGGCCCGGCCGGACGAGGAGATGTCCTGGCTGCCGTCGTCCTGGCGGCCGAAGCAGGTGTACGGCGCCTCGGTCTGCCCGTAATAGCTGTAGATCGCGGCGCCGGGGATGCGCTCCATGATGCGCTCGCGCAGCGCGGGCAGCAACGCTTCGCCGCCGAGCATGATGGCCTTGAGCGAGGAGAGGTCGGCGTCCTTGTGCTCGTCGGATCCCAGCAGGGCGGAGAAGAAGCTGGGGATGAGGCTGACGTGCGTGACCTTCTCGCGCGGTACGACCTTGAGGAAGTTGGACGGGCCCCAGTCCTGCTCCAGGACGAGTTTCATCCCGGCGTAGAAGGCCGGGCCTACGAGCGCAGGGAAGCCGATGCCCCAGATGATGGCGCCGGTCCCCATCACCGAATCCTGGTCACAGTCGACGTCCAGCCAGATCTGCGCGATGGACAGCGAGCTGAAGTGCGTGTGCATGACGGCCTTGGGGAGGCCCGTCGTGCCGGAGGTGTAGTAGAGCGCCAGCAGGTCGTTGCCGAAACCGCCCAGCGGTGGCTCCCCGTCGCTCGCGCTCTCGGCGAGCGAGTCCAGATCGACCGAGTCGCTTCCCGCGCCGCCGACGCGGAGCCACAATTTCACGTTCGGCAGCTTGGGACGGATCGACTCGACCAGTTCCTCGACCGTGGCGTCGTAGACGAACGCGGTGCACTCGGAATGCTCGACCACCTGCTGCAGGGTCTCGGCCGGCCAGTAGGGGTTGAGGGCGGCGACCGTGGAGCCGATCTTCATCTGCGCGAGGTAGACCTCGGCGACGTGCAACGTCTCGTTCATCAGCGAGGCCACCCGCATGCCCGGCGTCACCCCGGCCGCGAGCAGCGCGTGCGCCACCCTGTTGACCTTCCGGTTCAGCTGGTCATAGGTGAAGCTCTGGTCGCCGCAATAGGTCAGCGCCACCTTGTTGGGCGTGCGCAGCGCGTTCGCGGTCAGGATCGCGTAGGCGTAGTTGCTGAAGGGGGAGTTCTCTCGCGCCACGGCTGGTCTCTCCTTCGACTCCGGCAGAGGGATGGGCGGCGGGGGGCTACTTGCGGCTCGCGTAGAGCACGAACGGGTTGCCGGCGGGGTCGCGCAGCACGGCGCGCACCTCGTGCGGCCCTTCCTCGGGACCGCGGACCAGCGTCGCGCCGGCCGCGGTCAGCTTCGCCGCCAGCGCGGCGACGTCATCGACTTTGAACGACACCGCGGGCGTCCCGCCGGTCACGTCCTCCTCGGGCCCGGCGATCGCGAACGTGGTGCCGCCGCCGTCCAGCGCCGCGAACCGGTCGCCGTCCTGGAACTTCACGGCCAGGCCGAGCGCGTCGCGGTAGAAGCGGACGGCCTCGTCCACGTCCTTGGCGCCGTAGAGGACGTTGCCGATACGGGTCATGCGGGCCTCCAGGTGGGGATCGGGCCGAAGCCGTCCAGCTCGGTGAAATGCACCCCGACCGGCATCCCGATCCGCACGTCCTCCGGGACGCACCCGGTCACGTCGCCGAACACCCGCACGCCCTCGGGAAGGTCCACCCAGGCGACGACGTAAGGCGGCTCGAAGCCGGGCAGGAAAGAGCGGTGCACGACGCTGAAGGTGTGCACGGTGCCGCGGCCGCCGACCGTCTCGTACGACAGCCGGTCGCCGCCGCAGAACGGGCAGGTGGCCTCGGGGAAGTGCACGAACCGTGCGCACCCCGAGCAGCGCTGGAGCACGAGCTCGCCGCGCCGGCAGGCCGTCCAGTACGGCTCGGTCAGCGGCGCGGGAACGGGCACGGGGCGCGGGTGGTCCATCGCGGCCCAACCTAGCGCACGCTTGGTTGGTCGGACAAGGGTGTGATCAGGCGTCGCGCAGCGCGGCCCTCGACAGATGGTCGGCCCGCCGCGTCGTCTCCGGCAGCCGGAACTCCGGGCTCAGTGCGAGGGTGTGCCGGCAGGCGGTGTCCAGATCGATGCGGTGCCCCACGGACACGTACACCGGCTTGACCCCGTCCTGCGTCCGCAGCACCCGCCCGACGACGTCGCCGCTGTCGTCCAGGAGGTCCGCCGTCGCGCCCCGCCGTGGCCCCGGCTCATCGTGTTTCCCGAAAAGCCGGGTCTTGGCCACCCCCATGGTCGGCAGCCCCGTGAGCACGCCGAGATGGCAGGCCAGCCCGAACCTGCGCGGATGAGCTAGCCCGGCACCGTCGCACACGAGCAGGTCGGGCGTGGTGTCGAGCCGCCGCAGAGCCTCCAGCAGCGTCGGCAACTCACGGAACGCGAAGAGCCCCGGCACGTACGGGAACGTGGCGACACCCGTCACCACAGCCTCCTCGACCGTCTCCAGCGTGATGCCGTCCAGCACCACCACAGCCGCCGCCAACCGGTCGCCGTCCTCGGCGTACGACACGTCCAGTCCGGCGATCGTCGCGGGCCGCTGCGGACCCGGGTCGCCCAGTTCCAGCGACGACCGCAGCCGATCCTGGATCGCCTCGGCCTCCTCCGCCGTGGACGGCCACTCGTGCGACTCCTGTACCTCCATGCCTCCGAACGCTACCGCTGCAGGAGAATTTCTTCCGTCCCGCCGGTAAGGGCCGGGGCGCGCGGAGGCACTAAGGGGCATGGACGACCCGAAAGGCCGGTTCACCCGGCTCTACGACGCGCACTATCGCAGCGTCCTTCGTTACGCGCTGATCCGCGCGGCACCCGACGTTGCCGAGGACGTCGTGAGCGAGACGTTCCTCGTCGCCTGGCGTCGGCTGGACGACCTGCCGGACCAGGAACTGCCCTGGCTGCTCGGGGTCGCCCGCAACCTGCTGCGCAAACAGCACGCCACCGCGGGCCGCCGCGACGCGCTCGCCGACCGGATCGCCGCCCTGACCCCCGAAGGGGAGCTCACAGACTGGGACTTCGCCGATCGTGTGGTCGAGCGCGACAGCCTCCTGCGGGCGCTCGCCGCGCTGCCAGAGAAGGATGTCGAGGCACTCACGCTGGTGGCCTGGCATGGCCTGGAGCCGAAACAGGCCGCCCGGGTCACGGGCTGCTCGGCCGCCACGTTCCACGTACGCCTGCATCGGGCCCGCAAACGCCTGGCCGCGCGCTACCGCAGCCAGGCGGCGAACCACGCCCCCCTCACGCACGCCGTCCCACAGGAGCAGCAATGACCGACCCCATCAGCAGGCTGTCGGCCGTCCTGCCGGACGCGCTCGACGAAACGATCGACGCCACGTACGAGCGGCGCCGGGACGCCGATCTCGACCGCATCACCTCCACGCCGCGCGCCGCGGTCGCTCACCGCACCGGGCGCCGGTACGCGCGGCCGTCGTTCATGATCCTGGCCGCCGGTGCCGCCACGGCCGCGATCGTCGCCGGAGCGACCCTCATTCCGGGAGCGGACGGCGGGGAACCGCGCACCTCAGCGAGCACGCTCGCGACTGCCGACGCCAAGCAGTTCCTCTTGGCCAGCGCCAACATCGCGGCTGCCGCACCGGCCACGGAGGGCAAGTACTGGCATGTCCGCGAACGCTACTTCGAACCCGTCGTGAAGAAGGGCTTCACCGCGACGGTCGCCGTCACCCGGGACGAGTGGTTCTCGACGAACCGAGCCCGGATCGTCAACCACCAGCGTCCGGTGGTCAGCTTCCCGACGCCGGCTGACCGGCAGGCCTGGCGGCGGCTCGGATCGCCGTCGCTGGTGCCCAAGGCTGCGACGGTGGACTACCCCAAGGCGGCCGACACGCTCCGCGTGTTCGGGAATCCCTCATATCCCGCCTGGCGCGACGTGCCCGCCGACCCCGCCGAATTGGAACGGCTGGTACGGCGGCTCCAGGCGAACCCAGGCGACGGCGACTACAGGGGCCACTTGTTCAGCCTCACGGCGCACGCGCTGACCCAGCCCGCCCCGCCGCGAGTCCGGGCCGAGCTCTTCCGCATGCTCGCCAGGACGGGCGGGATCAAGGTGCTGCAAGGCGCCCGGGACCGGCTCGGCCGGGTCGGCACGGCCCTGTACCACCGCGCGGACTCGCCCCCCGGCAACCTTCAGTGGATGATCATTGAGCCGCGCCGCGCCCGGCTGCTCGCGCTCGAGGAAGGGGGCAGGCTCGGTGATCCGGCCAACTACGCGAGCGTCTACGAGGCCGCGGAGTGGACCGCAGAGCTCGGCGCGCCGGTCGGCCGGGTCACCCGGGTCCGGGACTAGTACTGCAACGGCCAATCGTGACTACGGCGGTGGGTGACCGCGGCGCTTGTAGTGGCAGCGGCGGGCTTGGCGTGGCCGCCGCCGATCAGACCAGTCGCGGACGTGGTCGAGTTGTGGCCGATTGGTGAAGCTCAACGCTGCGGGCAGGCGCCGGACTTCGTTCACGGTGAGCGGTATCAGTTCATGATCGCTGCTGGTGCCGGCCGGTTGTCCACAGGTGCTGGGTCCCCTTTTGACCGGCGGCGGCCGTTGCCTGGGCGTGGTGATCAGGTTGGCAAGATGCTGCGGTCACGGCCAGGAACGCGTGGGCCAGCATCGATTAATGTGCCGGTACCAGGCGTCGTGGTGGCGGGCCTGGTAGTGGTCCAGTCCGGCCTCGTTCTTGGCGGCCTGGAAGCATTCCTCGATCTGCCACCGGCGTCCGGCGACGCTGATCAGTTCGTCCAGGGTGGTGCGGGTCGGGCCGTAGCACTGGTGGTAGCCAGCTCGCCGTCGCTGATGCGGCGGCGGGCCAGCACCCAGCGGCCTCGCCCGGCCGCCGGTGGCCGCAGGGTGATGCGGGCCCAGCCATACCACCGTTCGCCGTGGGCGCCCGCTCCGGCCGAGCGGCGGAGCCAAGATCGAGGGCCCAGCGCGGCGACTAGGTCATCGAGTTGACTCTCGGCGATCGCACACGGTGCCGGGGCGGTGGCGTTGCGCTTGGTCGCCAGCACATAGAACACCTCGTGCTGCTCCAGCCAGCACCGCAGCTGCCGTCCTTGGCCGTAGGCCTCGTCGGCGGTCAGCCACCAAAAAGGCACGCCGGCGGCGATCGCACCGGGTGCTCGGGAACGCCCGCACGGCGACAGCGGTCCCGATCATCGATCCAGGAGGCGGGCTGGTACAGCTCCCGGTCGATCAGCGCACGACCCCGAGGCGAGGCATAGGCCAAGAACGTGCCGATCTGGCAGTTCTCGGTCCGGCCGGCGGTCCGAGTACTGCCGCTGCACCCGGCCGACCGGGTTCCCTTCTTCAAGAACCCGGTCTCGTCCACGATCAGCACTCCTTCGGCGTCGCCGAGGTGCTCAACCACGTACTGGCGCAGATCATCGCGCAGCTCATCGGCGTCCCAGCGCGCCCTGCGCAGCAGCCGCTGCATCGCATCTGGCGCGCTGTCACCGGCGAACTCGGCCAGCGTCCATCCGTTCTTGCGCTCCAGCCCGGCCAGCAAACCACGCACATACGCCAGCGCCTGCCGCCGCGGCTCCACCCGCCTGAACAGGCGCCCCATCCGGCAGCCCAACTCATCCAGCCCCGCCGCCCAAGCCTCGACATCGATGCTCACCGACCCAGCCTGCCGGGCTAACCCAGATCAACTCTCAGGAATCACAACTGGTCGTTGCAGTACTAGGCCCGGCGGCGGCAAGGTCCGCCGGTGCCGGCAACTGCGGAAACTGAGTCATCGGGTGCCTCGTCCCTGATCTCCTGAACGACCATGAAACCCTGCGACGGTCCGCCCGCGTGATCGGTTCCGGCAGCGTGGGAACCCGGCTGCGGACAGCCGTCGCCCATGATGCCGTCGTAGCGCTGGCGGAAAGCGACGATTCCCGCGCACCCGCCGACTCGATGCCGGTGCCATTGCCCGCGGACTCGGCGGCCGTTACCGCGCCGATGTCCCCGAACACCACGCGTACCCACACATCGTCAAAGGGTTCGCTGACTTTTTTGTTTGAAGTTGAGGCGGTCGCGGCCCCCGCCCCATGCCTCGCCCGCGTGGTGCGTTGTGCATCAGGTGGGAGCTGGACGGGTGAAGTGCGCTATGCGCCTCCTGCCGGCCTGGGTCATGGAAGTAGCTCAACGTCCTGCCATCGAGCCCGCTCATGCCGATAATCGGATGGTTCGGGGCTCCCCGGAACCGGGTGCGGACGTGATCCGTGAGGTGGCGTCGATGTCTGCGTCGGTCGGTCGTACACCACTGCCCGCCAGGCGCACATACCTACCACCGCACGTGACCAGGGTTGGTAGATACGGCCGGGGCGGCCCTTCGTCGAGTCCTACTCGGCATCGCGGGTCGTGGCCTTGGATCCAGTCGGTTCCGTTGACATCGTGCCCGTACTTTCGCCCTTCTTGCCCGCTTCGATGGGGGCGTAGCGCCGCCGTTGTAGCTCGTCGCGTTCGAGTTCGGTGGCGGTGAGGATCACCGGTCCGTTGGCGCGCCACACTTCCTGCACGCGCGTGAACGTCCATCGCGGAAATGCCTCTACGAGGGCGCTGAGGATCTCATCAGGGCTCATTTCGCTACGCCCCCTGCTTGACGACGGCGTACACGCATTTACCGCCACTGGCGCAGGCGTTCCATCCGACTTCGGCCGCGAGTAGTTCGATCATGGCGAGGCCTCGACCAGAGAGGGACGAATCATCCAGGGGGCGGACCACCGGAAGTTGCGGAGAGCTGTCCTCGACTTCCACGACCGGTCCGGCGTCGGCCAGATACACCCTGACGACCATCTCCGTGGTGTCGGTGTGCTGGACCACGTTCCCGGCCAACTCCGAGACGATCAACTTGCCCAGGTAGGAGTCCAGGCCCCAGGACTCGAAGATCTTTCCGGCCCAGTCGCGGGCCGCCTTCAAGGCGTCCGGGTCAGCCTGGATCACGAGTGTTGCGGGGTCCTGCACGGTGATCGCCTCCGGGAAAGTCAGTGACTTAGAGGCAAGACTCCGCAACAACGGGTAGTTTTCCAAGGAAAACAGCGCAACACAGTGCTCAAGGTGTCATCCGCTGCTCAGCGGGTGTCACCAAGTCCCCCACGGAGCCCTCTATGGCTGCTCGAAAGCCGACACCGCAGACCCTCGCGTTCGGTGCCGAGGTGACTCGACTAAGGCAGCAAGCCAGGCTCTCCCGTGCAGACCTCGCCCAAGGAGCCGCCGTCTCGCGCTCGTACATCACGCAGGTGGAAAACGGCACGACGCGGTGCCGACAGGATTTCGCGGAGCGGCTCGACCGAGTGCTCGACAGCGGCACTGCGCTGGCAGACACGTGGGAAGACCTACTGGCCAGCAGCCGGTATCCGGCGTTCTTCGCGAACTACCCAAGCGCCGAAGCCTCGGCCGTCCTGCTCCGGGGCTATGACGAGACCTACGTGTACGGCCCGTTCCAGGTGACCGAGTACCTACGGGAGTTGGCCGAGGACGACGAGGTCGCCGAAGCGCGAATCAGGCGACAGAAGGCGATACTCGCCGAGACGGGCACGCGGCCAACGATCGCGGTAGTGCTCGGCGAAGCCGTCCTGCTCCGGGAGGTCGGCGCAAGCGCAACCATGCGGAAGCAACTGTCGTTCCTGCTGGAGGTGTCCGAGTGGCCTAACGTCGTCCTCCAGGTCGCACCTATCGCCCGATATCGCGGCGTGAGCGGATCGTTCTACCTTGCGACCCAGAAGGACGGCCGGGACTTGGCGCACTTGGAGACATCGACAGGCGGAACGACAACGAGTGATCCCAGCGAGGTCTTGCACCTCGAATCAGCATTCGCGAGGCTCCAGGCGAAGGCTCTCGATCTGCAGGCGAGCCGGGAGCGGCTACGAGAGGTGACACAGAACAGATGGACGTGACCACAGCCGGTTGGCGGAAGTCCTCCCGGTCCAACGAAACAGGGCACTGCGTAGAACTTGCCCGACTCGCTCCGGATGAAGTAGGAGTCCGGGACTCCAAGAAGCCGGACGCCGGGTACATCACGCTCAGCACGAGCGTCTTCCGAGCACTCGCGGCCAAGCTCAAGGAGTAGCCCCCAACACTGAGAGACCCTCGGTCGACTGGATCCGGGGTCCTTCTTCGCCCCAGCCCTTCTCAGGGCTCCTCGTCCGGGGAGCGGGGCTTCAGCGGTGGGTGGGACTCGCGGGAGGCGCGGCGGGTCGGGTTGGGACGCGAGTACGCGGATGGCCGAGACGCTGCGGGCGGCCTCGCGGACCCCAAGTGAGCCCGGGGCCAGCAGCTCACCGAAGGGGTTCTCACGCCTGACCCCAAGCGGTTCCTCAAACGAGCGGAGCAGCATCGCCTGTACGTGCAGTACTACCTGATCGCGTTCCCGGGCCTGCGGTGTGGTGATTCGTGCGGACTGCGCTGGACCGACGTGGACCTGAAGAACGCCACGGCCGCTATCCGCTGGCAGATCACCCAGATTGGACCCGAGACCTTCGAAAACAAGCCCAAGTCCGAAGCTGGCGAGGCCAGTATCAGCCCGGACGCCAGCACCGTCACAGTGCTGCGTGCCCACAAGGCCAGGCAGAACATCGAACGCCTGGCCGCTGGTGACGCCTGAGTGGAGACCGGCCTGGTCTTCACCACGGAAACCGGTGAACCACTCAACCCCAACGAGGTCACGACCAGTTCGAGCAAATGTCCATGGAAGCCGGACTCCCGCCGATCCGCCTCCACGATCTACGCCACGGCGCAGCCTCGTTCCTGCTCGCAGCCGGATACGACATGAAGGTCGTCCAGGAGACCCTGCGGCTGTCCTCGATCGAACCCGGTCAAGGATGCCTCACAGCCGCGCCCACACTTCTCCACTAGCCACGAAACATTGAGGCTAACCACGCGGCCATCACCCTCGAAGCCGGACTGCCGGTCCATTTTGCCCACCCCACTAGCTCTGGGAACGCGGCACGAACGAGAACACCAACCGCTGGCTCCGGTAGTATTTCCCCAAAGGCACCACAGTCACTAATGACCCGGACTACCGCCAAGCCGTCGTCGATAAACCCAATAACCGGCCCCGGCGCTTCAAGGAGCCCCAAAGCAGTCTTCGTCGAGCTACTGGCCAGCGGGATTGCTTCCACTGGCTGAGGGCAGGTCGACCTCAGCTGCCTATCCCGTCTCCACCTCATCGTTCAACCCGGCTGAATTAGCCAGCAGAGTCGCTACGAGGGAAGCCCAGGCCCAGAAGCAAGGTGGTCAGCACCGTTCAACGTGTTGAACGGACGATAGTTCCCGATGCCAGAATTCGAGGAAGAGTAGGCCCCACAACAGCCGGCTTTCGTCGCTGCTTCCGTCAAGGTGTGCCCGTACAATGGCCGTGACCGTATCGGGGTCGAACCGGTTCCGTACGAAGCCATCACGTGAGAGCAAGATGTCGTGCAGGTAATGACGGGCCGGCCCTCGGAACCATTCCCCAAAGGGCAGCGCGAATTTCTGCTTGGCCTTCTGCAGAGTGGCCGTCGGTAGGATGTCACGTAGTGCGGTCTTGAGGAAAGTCTTGTCTAGCAAGCCGCCCCACTTCTGATCTGGCGCGATCGAGGCAGCATAGCGCATGAGGTCAATGTCCATAAACGGGAATACGGGATCGAGCCCGAAGCCGGAGAGGACTCTTTGATCTTTCATGTAAACACCTTCGATTAGCCATGTTCGCCATTGGCCGAAATAGAGGCGTTCGAATGGTGTGCAGCGAATATGACGGCTGTGCACGTCCCGTAGGTGACGCGCCGGCAATCCGGGGTCGACGGTCAGTGATCGCAGGAGACGATGGCGCCAGGGCGAGCGTGCGAGGCAGGTCCGCTCAAGATACCAATCCGCAAGCTCGTCAGCGTGGGTCGGAAGTCCTCGGTAGTCCTCCTCGCCATCTCGTGTCCGGGGGTAGCCGAGGATCTCATCGCCGCCTTCACCCGTGCAGACTTGGGTGCAGCCCATCTCCCTGGCCCGTTCCGCGAGAAAATACTCAGCGAACGCTGCCCTGTCGGCGTTGGGACTGTCGAAGAGCCGGACGAGTCGGGGCATCCGGTCGAGCATGGCAGGCACAATCGTGACCTCGGAATGTTCCAGGCCATAGTGTCGGGCGACCCGCCGAGCGTGCGGAGACTCGTCGTGGTCGGCCTCATGGAAGGTGGCCGTCAGCACCATGGGACGGACGTCGAGCCTCTCGACCAACAGGGCGACGTTCGTGCTCGTGTCCATTCCGCCGCTGAGAAAGGCGGCGGGGGTGCGGTTCGCGTCGATCTGCCGGATGAGCGAGGCGGTGAGCAGGTCGACGATCCCGGACGCGTGCCCGTCGAGATCGTCCTCGGCCGCGGTGTTGGATGCCAAGGAGCGTGTTTCCTCGATGCGAACATGGCCGTCCGGTGAACGGGTCAGCACTTCTCCTGGACCGAGTTGGCGCATCCCCGAAAAAGGTGTGTACGGGGCGGGAATGTACTGAAAGCTCACATAGAGGGCGAGCGCTTCAGAGCTGATCTGATCGCCCCCTTGCGGAAAGCCACCGCACCGGACAAGCCATGAAAGGTCGGTGGAGAAGGCAAAGTCACGGGCCCTTGCCGAATAGTAGGCGTGCCGGAAGCCAGCGCGGTCTCGGAGCACGGTAAATTCGGCTGACGCCTTATCGAGAAGCACCGCAACAAAGTGACCTGCGGGATCAGCGAAGGATTCTACGCCCCCGTCGTCATGTGCCCGCAGGAGGTCTCGAGCGGTGTGCGGCTCGGTCGGCTCACCCACGAGCAGACAGAGGGTCCTAGGGCTTTCGGCCTGTTGAAATCCGTTGCGCGTCCGCGAGAGGAGAATTTCGAGGTCTCGGGTTGAATGCACGATTTCGCCGTCCCACGGGGACCGATTAGCGCGATGACGGTTTCGAATCAGGAGTTCAGACATGAGGATCCCTTCGGAGTTATGTCTGAGAAAGGGAATGTCGAATGGAATCCTGCCACCAGAGTGAGACGAGTAGTGCATGGAATCGCGAGCGGTCGAACCGGGTGGTCTTTCCGGTCGCATTGCGGGCTATTCGCAGGGCAACTTTGGACGCTGTGACTTTGTCGAGCACGCCGAGTTGGGCGTCACACCAGTCCGCGAGGCTCGAGTTCAGCCACTGCGGCACCGGCGAGCCGAACCCGCGTTTGTCCACCTGCGACCAGATGGCCGCCGGAACACCGAGTTCACGGGCGAAGTCCCGGAGCAGCCTCTTGGTGTACGCGCCGCGTCTCTTGAGTTCGAGCGGCAACGCGAAACAAAACTCCGCCCACTCGTGCGCCAGAAAGGGGGAGCGTCTCTCGATGCCGAACGAGGCCGCGAGCTTGTCCGAGCTCAGTAGCAACGGTGGGAACGCGGTATGCAGGTCGACGAGAGAGATCGCCTGGCCGAGGTCCATAGCGCGGGCGAAACACTCGTGCACAAGTCGGCGTGTGGCTCCGGTGGTGTCCGGCCCGCGCAGTATCAACCGGTAGTAACGATCAGCCGCGCTGGCCCTCCGTAGCGCTCCCTCCTGGAACTTGCTGCCCAGCGGTTGGTAGGAGCCCAGTGCTGCATCAGCCGTCGCCCGGGGTCCGTCAAGAGCCAACGAGTGCCGAATGTAACCCAAGAGCAGCTCGTCGGGTCCGATGCCGCCCTGTACCACGCGGAGGCCGAGTTCGGCTGCCCTGGAATAGAGCATGTGCTCAGAGAAGAGGCTCGCGTTTCCCAGTGGATAGTCGAGATTCTTTACAATGCGCATCGCGTGCGAACGGAATTCGCCGACGGTCGGCTCGATACAGATAAGCTCCGATCCAATTTCTTCGGCGACCTTCTGGGCGAGTTCGTACTCGTCGTATCGAGTCTGTCCCGGGTAGCGCACGGTGAGCAGGACCGGCGGGCGGAGCAAGTAGGCCAGCACCGCCGAATCAAGGCCACCGCTGAGCATCAGGGCGAAGTCCCCCGCCGGTTTACGCCGTGCGACCGTATGGACCAAGAGGTCAGCGAACTCCCGTGACGCGCGGGCGTGATCACGTGGTCCGTCGGGCTTCGCCTGGTCGATCGCCCACCAGCGATGCCGCTGAATCCGCCAAGTGCGAAGGTCCAGGGTCAGGTGGTGGCCGGGCTCAAGAAGCTCGATACCGTGATAGGGCGTGCTCGACCCCAGCGGACTTTCAACCGAGAGCCATTCCGGGACAAAATAGGCCTCTAGGCCGCCCAGTTCCCTCAAGGCCTTTGTTTCCGAGGCGAACACGAACTTCCCGGGGTCGGAGTGGTAGTACAACGGCTTCTCGCCGAAACGGTCACGGGCCAGGAACAGGATCTCATTCCTTGGGTCGTACACGGCGAAGGCGAACATGCCATCGAAATAGTCCAGGCAGGCGGGACCGAGTCGCAGGTAGGCCCGCAGGACCAGATGGGCGTCCGACTCACCGGCAGCCATCGGTATCGCCCATCGGCGGGCAAGCTCCCGGTGGTTGTAGACCTGTCCGTTGTAAACGATCATCGCGCCGGACGACGCGTCACCGTAGGGGCCGGGCTTCACCGTGGGATCGACGATGGCCAGCAGGTTCATCCCGAAGACGACTCGTCCGGACCGGTCCTGTGCGACGCCGGTGCCGTCTGGGCCCCGAGAAGTCTGCCGCGCCGCCATCCGGACCACCTGATCAGCCTGCGCGGCGCCGTCAGCGCGCGCGGCTCCGACTATGCCGCACATTCGGGATCACCAAATCCGTTCGTCCGTGTGGCTACTGGTCCTCACTCGGGCTGGAAACATGAGATGTAGAACATGCTCGTGTCCAAGGCGAGATCGTCCCAGGGGTCAAGGGCTATTCCTCGGCGCAGCAGGGCAATTTTGATCTCTCCGGCGGTTTCATACCTGAACTCACCGGGCGTGGCCAGGTGCCGCATTATCGGATCGGACTGCGCCGGCGCCGATGATCGGTGGAATGAATCCACCAAGGCGAGTTCCTCGGCGGAGAGGTCGCAGAACCGCCGCCAGCGGGAATGGAGATCCCCTCCGCCGCGAGCGAGGTCGCGATATCGGGCGTACAGGCAGTCAGTCGCCTCGACGAACTGGTCTGAGGTCTCGGTGGCCCGGAGTCGGCTCTTGATGCCGATGAGGACGCTCGGCAAATCCAGGCGCCGGTCTCCGGTGCCGGCGAGGAAGATCTGCTCGTCGAGTGACTCGGTTGAGACCTCGGGCGGGATCGCCCGCCGGGCGGGAGCACGATCGGGGGCGGTGGCTCGTGCCAGGGCGTGGCCGAGGTCCTGAGTGCTGCCGAAGATCAGGAACTCCCGGGCCGAGGAGATCGGGTCGTCCGCGGTGTGCAGGAGGTTGAGCGCGAGGTTGGTGGCGCCGGCCTCCCAGCGGAGCTGCCCCGGTGCTCCGGCGAAGGGGTTCGACGGGCCCTTGCGGCTCTTGACCTCCTGGTGCGCGGTACGGCCAATGCCGGGCGGGACCTGGAGCAGAAGGACCAGGCTCGGCGACATCCCGTACAGGCGAGCGTTGATCCACCAGTCGCCGAGCATGTTTTGCTCGTTGCGTACGGTCAGGTTGTATTTGTACAGCTCCTCGAAGTGGCGCGCCGATGCAGTGAGTGCGGCCTGAGCGTACAATATTCGCCAGCCGGCGCTGGCCATTCGATCCAGCATGGTCTGATGTTTTCCCGTTGCGAGGGCGTCAGGCTTGAGCATCACGAAGACACACTCCGCCAATCGGGCGAGAAGTGCTGGGGAAATGTCCTCGCACAGACTCCGCCAGATCTCTTCCACCTGGCCGGTACGCGCAAGATAGCTGTCCTCGGACATGAAGTCGGGGCAGTGCTGACCTGTGTTCGGCGGAGAGCCAAAGCCCATCTCTCGCCCTCTCAATCGACATGGCGAAGCTCGTACAAGGTCGATACGGCGCTGTAATCAGACAGCACCCGGCGGCAGAATTCCGCCAGCCGGAGCTCCAGCGCCTCGGCGAGTGAGAACGCCCCGAGCGCCTGTCCCTCGTTGAGGACCAGTCGATCGGTCGCCACGTTCGTCCGCGCTTCGAAAACGGTCAGGAGGCGTCCGTCGCCGTCGGTGTCGACGAGACGCCAGAGTGGGCGGCAGGTTTCGGGTGTGATCCCGAGTTCCTCCCTGAGCTCGCGGACGATCGTGGTGTACGGATGTTCGCCCGGGTCGGCGGCCCCGCCGAACAACGACCAGCGTCCCGGGTTGGGAATCGACGGTTTGTCGTCGCGAAGATGCAGGACGATGCCGTCCGGACCGACGACGACCGCTACCGATCCGGCACCGGACGCGTGCCGTGCCCGGTCCCGGTCCTGTTTCCCCAGGAAGGGCGGCGTGGCGAGGGCTGAAGTCTCAGGTCGGTTCACTTCTCTGCTCCTGGTCTAGCTACGTCGCGAGGTGGATTGGCGGTGACGGGCGCACCGTCCCCGTCGATCTCCGAGACGGCCGACAGCAGGATCTGGCAGGCCTCCGTCGCGTCGTTGATCCATTGATCGGCCGTCGCCCCGTCCAGGTCAGCTAGGCTGAGCCACCGCCAGCAGGTCTCCACCTCCATGGGAAGCTCGCCCGCGCAGACCATACGCGCGACGGACTCGTATCTGCGAAAACGCCATTTCGAACCGGGCGTCACAACTCCATGCGCCGCCGCGTACGCGTCGACCGAGTGCTCCAGTGCTCCCGCCACGGCCAGCGTCGCGGTCCGAATATCCCCATACGAACCGAGTCCGAGCGCGGCATCGAGCGCGGCTTCGGCTGCTTCCACTGCTGTACCGACGACCAAGCGGCCGAGCCCGGCCCTGTGCAGGAGCGCCTTGCAGTCAGCGGCATACTCGGCCCCGGTCAGCGCAACGCTGTCGTACAGCCGGAGCGCCCGGCCAACCTCATAACCCCCGAGTATCGAGGTCGGGTCGATACCCGCTTCGACAGAAGCATTCGCCCTTGCCACGGCGGAGGCAAGCAATTCAACGAAGCCGTTTGGCCAATACTCGATATCCCATCGCTTGCCGTTGTGATAAACGAGGCGATGGCGTACTTCGGTTATGGTTGCAGTGTCAACAGAGGGAGCACCCAGAACTATCGATACGTCGATGTCGCTGTGCGAGTGTTCCCATCCTCGGGCGTACGAGCCAGCCAGCAGCACAGCCCGGCTCTCGTTGTCGGCCAGCCTGGAGAGGAATTCGAGTTCCGCGTCATTGAACCGTGCGGCCAGTTCCTCCCCCTTGGGCTCGGCCACGGGTACGCCTGGTGGATGCATTCCAAAGCTGCCTTTCGGTGGGCTATGCATAGGATGGACGAGAAGCGAGGTGGTCGCGTGCCTGCCCAGGTAGTCATGTCGGCGCACGCTGAGGAGCAGCGACGGGTCATCGGCTCCGTCCTGCCGGTCCCGTACGAAGCTGTGCGGGAGGAGAGCGCGGAACCGGACTGGTCCTCACCAGGCGGTATTCCGTCGTTATCCCGGTGTCGAGCATCGCCTGCTCCGCGTAGGCCCTCGGTGACCGTCGTCGTCCCCCAGCCGCTGATCGCGAGTCGCCTCGTCGTCGACGTTATCGGCCGACATGTTCCACAGCCCCGGGTGGGTGGCCGGACCGGTCTCCCTGTCCGCCAGATCATGCGGGTACGAGACGAAGGGGCACCTGGTGTGGACATCGATGCCGACTCTTCCCCACTCGAACTCGTCCCCCCCAGGTGTCCTCGTGGTGCTCCTCGCTCGCGGGTTCGTTGGCCGGGAGCCACAGCAAGTACCCACGATCGCTCAGTGCCCTCGCATCGTGGATCGGGTCTTCGACAAGCAACGCTGTCCCGATCGAAGAGCTGGATCTTGGTCACTCTCCAATGAAGATCATCGGCAATTATCTGGAGAGCTGTGCTCTCACCTGCCCCGTGGATGCAGGTACAGAGGATGCAGTGCGTCGTTGAGCTCATATAATTCTCCCGATAAGGGGGGGCAAGGCCGCAGACCGACCTCAGGCCTCGTTGATCAACATTTGAAGTGGGATCATTGTCGTGGCGGCCGGACGACCCCCATCGGCCTCCCATTCACGGACACCGAGCAGCATAGTGATTTCTGCAGTTTGCATTTTATCGGCCACCCTCGACCAATCAATGTCGATGACATAGATGGCGTCGTCCCTCAGAGAAAGCCGGACGGTTTCATCGGCAATCCGACTTTCGGTCCTTCTATCGTAGGCGTAGAACTCCCCTTTGGGGTGTTGGACGAGCTCGTAAATGCAATTGCCGAGATGCAGCAGGAAATCGACCTCACAGCCAGGTGACGTTGAAGGGACGTCAATGAGAAAACGAAGTCCGCTCTCCGTGCGTACGAAAGCGAACCTGAAGTGAAGTTTACGAGAGGCAGGAGTTTGAAGCAGCACGCGACGCACGCCCCTCTCCTCTGATGGGCACGAGCTATGCCATTCGGTGCCGTTCTCGTAACCCGCCCGGATTCGAGAGGTCCCCAAGTACTGGATCACTCGCTCTTCCGGCGTCTCGTTGATCACGACGTCGCGCGGACATTCCACCCCCGCGGTGGAGATCAGGAGGGCGCCCTCCCCACGGGCAAACCAAAGAGCGCGCGGGGGCAGCGGCTCATCGGGAAGAGCTGCGTCTTCCGGTGGGACGAGCCGTTGGTCCAGTAGTTCGTTGATGACCGCGAACGCATAGGCGGCGGCGTCTTGAGCCCCCACATCGACGACAATACGATGGAATCGGGCCCAGGAAAATTCCGACTTCTGTAGCAACTCGAACAGATTGGCCACTTCGCCGAGGCGGATGGTGGCATACGGCGCCCGGAACTCCGTCAGATGGTTAGCGAAGATATGACAACAGCTGATGATTGCGGTCATCTCCGGCGAGGTAACGGGCAGGCGTACTCCAGCAGGAGTCATGGCCTGGATGGAGGCCTCTACGAGTTGTGGTGCGGCAACCTGCCCGCGCTCCAACGAACTCGGAACTTCCCAGGAGCCGGAGATAGCGGGAGGTCTGGTACGGCGGATCGCTTCGAGCGGGGGGTATCTCCACGCGGGAAAGTGATTGTGGAGATCGATCTGAATCTCGCCACGGTCGAGCTTGCCGTACTCGTGCAGCACGATCCGCCCGTAGGGCGCCGGGGGGTCCTTGGGGTCAAGGATGTATCCCAGTTCCGTCAGGGCGTCGCGGAGCGACTCGGGGCTCGGGGCGAATAGGTCGAGGTCGGCACTCCAGGTGATCGACTGCTCAGTTTGGAGCAGGAGCGGGTAGACGATGCCTTTGCTCAATACGGGCCGAGCCTCGCCGATCGCAGCACGCAGAATCTCGGTGTAGGCCTCGTGTAGCCGTGCACTCCGTTGCTGAGCGTCCGTAGCCAACCCTGCGACTGCGTCGATCAACGATGAGGATGCCCAGCGAGGTCGTTCGGTGTCGAGCCGTTGTCGTAGGCGGGTCCCCAGGCGATGGGCCTGAGCTGCAGTGAGCAGCAGGTCATCGCGGAACTGTGGATCGACCGGATGCGCCCCACCTGCGGCCCAGATAAGGATGTCGCGTTCAGTCATTGCTGCCTTTCACTCGATGCGACGAGGCGATGTCCGAGATGCTTTCCAGGATGCGATCGACGACAGCGGGAGCGTCGTGGAGCATGGCGATCTTGCTGAGCTCGACGCTCATCCTTCGGCGTTCGTATGGGGACTTGATTAGGTGAGTGAGCCGTTTGACGAGGGTACTGACAGTTCCGTCATACAGGACATCGGGATTGTTGTGGCATATTTCCGGATAGGCGCCCTTGGTGGGCAGAAGGCAGCAGTTGTGGGTATACATCGCTTCAAGCGTTGCGACTCCAAAGCTCTCGTGGCTTGCCGTTGAAACCTGGATGTGTGACCTCCACAGCGTGCGATAGTAGTCGGCGATCGACATATCATTGCCGAGTACTACCTGGCCAGGATGGCGATCGGCAAGCTCGGAGACTTCTTTCCCTCCAGGATCCTCTTCGGCGAATCTTCGGGTAAACACGATCACCGCATCGTGGCGATCGAGTATTTCATTGGCGGCCTGCGTAAACACTTTCGGCCTCTTGCTCTCAATCGGCGCATGATTGAAGACGATAGTTGTGCGATCAAATTGCTCGCCTGTCCACTGTCGTTGAATCTGCGTGGTATCGAGTGGTAGGCCGACGATGGACGTCTTATTGGTGACATCGTTAGCCAGCGCTGGGGACAAGGCACCGATGTTTTCTTCCAAGGTTCGGCACATGTATTCCGACACTACGAGGAGGCGGTCAAGCGAGTCGATGTTCGCAAGATCGAGCAGCCTGAGTCGCGGATGTCGATCCGCGCGGTAGGTGTCAGTCGGATCCCAATGACTTCCGTGAGTGTAGCCGATCACAGGTATGTCGGTACCCATATCTTGGAGAGCTTTGCGGATCACCGAAGGGAAGACTGAGAATATATGGAAAATGAATATCAGGTCTGGATGTTCCCGGTCGATGGCGTCCACGATACGGCGGTAGACATTGGCAGTCCACCGAGCCCGGCTGTCACTGCGGCTCCCCTGCCCGGCGGGAGTATGGGGATTAACCCGGATCACGTCGAACCCTCGTGCCTCTAGTTCCGCGACGATGGCGGCCGAGGCGGTAATCCCGTATCCGATTGAATCGCTTGATGGGCCGGCAGCCACGTCACCGGCCGCCACGTCGGCTGGTGAGGTGTAAGTGTCAACATATAGCCAACGTTTCATATTGTTCGCCTCGCTCACGGTGCTGTCCTTTTCCTGCGCGGCAATCGCGAATGGAGGGGGCGCAGGTCGAATCTCGCCGGATACCTTGCAAACAGAAGCGCCGTCATCGACAGAGCAGCTAGGCAGAGGAACGCTGGCATAAGGAAGCCTGTGCGGTTACCGAAGGCAGCGACACTGGTGGTGGCCACGATGCTGCCGGTTACCACGGCGAGATTCTCATGGCTTAGATACGAAGATGTAGCTAGGCCTGGTCGGTTGGTCATTAGCCGCTGACCGATGTCGATTCCGACCATGATCGCCGCAGCCCCGAAGACGGCATAGCATCCTTGCAGCACGATCAGCTGCCATCGTGATTCGGCCACCGCCACGCCGCCGTAGTACACCACACTGGCGAACGCGCCGATAAGGAAGATGTTTCCGCGCCCCCAGCGCGAAGCGGCCCAGGCCATCGCGGGCATCAAGGCCAGCTCCACGAACGGCGGTATGGCAAGGATCAAGCCGACCCATTCAAGTCCGCCTCCCAATGATTCATGAACCACGATGGGGAGCTGGGATACCTGCATGACCCTGCCACTGGCGAACAAGACCATCAACAACGAGAAAAGAGCAAGGAGTCTCAATGAGTTCGTACCGGTATCCGCATCCGGGTTCTCCTCAGAATGGACGCCCTCAGCTCGTTCCGTAGGACGGTCATATCCGCCATTAGTACCTCTATCGGGTGGCCGCAGAGGAGTCAGGCGACGATCTAGGCTGATAAACGACAATCCCAGGCATAGCAGATATATGAACGCGGTGAGGGCGAAGACGGCGCGGGCCCCGAGCCAAGCTAGGCCCACACCGCCGCCGCTGAACCCGAGAAGTGAGCCGATAGAGAACACCACCCGCACCAGACTCACCATGAAGATTGATTGATGCGGATGCGCCTGATCGTTCAGAACGTCACGGGCGTGGGCGAGCAACTGGGCATTGGCGATGTTGAGGGCGCTGATGAACACGATGCCGATGAGAAGCATCGCGAGGATGGAGTGAGCTGCGGTTAGGAGCCCGTATCCGATGGCCAGCCAAGCAAGGCTGGCCGAGATCAGAACCCGCCGCAACTGCCCGCGGTCAGACAGCCGCCCGGTGACCAGCAGGACCAGTCCGCCTGACAGAGCGACCACTACGAAGTAGATGGTGACCATCACGGCGGAGGCACCGAGCTCGTCACGGGCGAACAATGAGACGACGGTCAGCGACCCCGACGAAGCGACTGACGCAAGAAGAACCAGCGATAGCAGCAAACGGAAAGGTGAGATCAGCCTCCAGGTTGCCCTGACACCCAGGCGGACCGTGCCAGGCGACAATGGGGAGGGCCCTTTCGATGCGGTCTCGGTTCCGGTCATAGTTTGTTCGCCGGCCCGGTGGTTGAGCTGTGGAACCCCGGCATGAGGGAAACGCTCGGGCATTGAGAGATGGCTGATGTAAGATCCGCCAGCAGCATGTCGATGTAATCGGATTTTTGCTGATGGTGGGCGATCGTCATATGCGGACCCGTGGAAGTGCGCGTGACTGAAACGAGCAGCTTGAGCTTGCCCTGCCAGTGGCGGGACAGGCCCTCCAATGAGCGAGTGGCGGTATAGGGCGGGTCGTCCGCGACCGCCAGCTGCCCGCACTGCTCATGTTCGTCGATCCAGAGGAAGGCTCGGGCCCCGCAGGCGAGCCCCCAGAGCTTCCAGGTGCGCAGCCAGTCCGGATCGATCGCGACGGCGATCGCCCGTAGTCGGCAAGTTCGGCGGCAATCTTGCGGGTCGCCATGTTGAGGGCGGCCTTGTAGACGCGTACCTGAAAGAGCATGAATCCTCCACAGAGGCGACCGAGGCCAGGCTTGTGCTGATATTGATCGCATTTGGGTAGGAAAACCGCACGAAGAAGCGGAAGGAACGCCTGGCATGTCATGACGAGCCCAACGACATTGGTGTTAAACGTGGTTCTGTTTACCGCGCTGACCTATGATTACTGGATAGCCTGGTGAGGATGGCACGCAGTCATAACGACTCTGGCTGTTATTATTATGCGGGCGGCGATCGCCTGAACCAGCCCACGATTCACCCCGGTGACTACCACTCACAGGCCCATGGTATTCATAGCCACTTGGATGTAATAGGAAAATGCACCAGTAATGCGTCGTGCATTGTTCGGCACGGGCATTCGATCCCTGTCTCCAAACGCCTGTGAGTTGATTCCTGGCAACCTATTTGGTTTTGGGCAGCGTATTCACTTGCTTTACGTCAGTCAATAGCCATGCCCGCCTAGCTGGCGACATTCTGTATCCCGATGATGACAAAACGTAACACTGTCATCATCGGCAGTCGGTTCTTTGATGGCACAGTGCGGTTCGTAAATTATCTTCCAAGAGGTGTGGGTTGATCAACTACCTGCGCTGATGTTGTCATTGTCCGCCACGTCAACCGCCGGACTGGTCATGAGACCTTGACGCACGCCAGGTCGCCACAGCAAAGGCCACTTTGATTGCACTTTACTGCTTTTTTACATGTTGCTTAAAGGGGTTTTGTCCTGTATTTGCGGTGTAGAGTGCCGCGCCAGGTGACGGTGGACTCACCGGTGAGGCCGTGGGTCGACAGGTCGATCATCGCGATGTGGATCATGGCTTCGGAAGCGGGTGGGCGGGGCGTTGGCGCGTTCGCCGATGCCGCGTACGCTGCGTGGCAGCTTGTTGTAGGTCTTCTGGTCGGCGGTGAGCCGGCGGTCCTTGAGCCTTTGATCGGGACGCGCAGGACGTGCACGGCGCCTTCGTAGCCGAGGTCGGCTAGGCCGATGAGCTAGTCGCGGGCGGTGGCCCGGGCGTCGATGACGCCGTGCTCGCGGGCGCAGGTCTTGTCGTGCTCGCGACCGGGCCGAACCTGGGAGGTCCACAGCGGCCACCCGTCGGGGTAGAGGTGACCTGGACGTTCCCGCCGTGATGCTTGTGATTGCCTGACCATCACAGGTCCACGCCATAGGGGCCGGTGTGCCGACCCGGTCGGTGCGGATCACCACCCGTCCAGGTCCCGGCCTCTTTGGCCGCTTGCGGAACATCGGCCAGGTCGGGGCCGCAGGCGGCGAGCACGTCGATGCCTTCGTGCAGGTACCGGTACACGGTCTTGACGCCTGTGCCGTGGTCGTCGGCCAGTTGCATGATGCGGGTGCCGTCGATGAACCAGAGCAGGACTAGCCTCAATGCCGGTTAGTTAGGGCTGGTGGTGCTGGTGTCAAGGGGATCGGTGGAACTGCGGACATGAGAACGGAGATCCAGTAGAACGGGTGCTCTCTCACAAACATCCGTCACATCTACTGGATCTCCGTTGCCTGTTGAGGCTGCCAGGTCTGCTGCGGCCTGTGTCATCACTGTGGTCACTCGCCCGGTTCGGGCGGCGGCGGGGGTGTTTGCTCCTGGTCATCTGGGTGAGCTGATCCAGATTGTGCCGTTTGAGATGGTCGATGCGGTGCTGGCCGAGGCCGGTGGCATACAGCGGCGGGTGCGGGCGCTGCCCTCGCGGGTGGTGGTGTATGTGCTGCTGGCCGGGGCGTTGTTCGCCGAGCTGGGATATCGGCAGGTGTGGGCACGGTTGACGGCGGGTTTGCCCGAGCCGGGCGTTGCGCCGTCGTCGTCGGCGCTGGCCCAGGCCCGGCGCCGGGTCGGGGCGGCGCCGCTCAAGGCGTTGTTTGAGTTGCTACGCGGCCCTGCCGCCGTGGCCGTGGCCGGGGGCGGGGTGCGCTGGCGCGGTCTGCTGGTATGCGGGATCGACGGCACCATCATCAGCGTGCCCGACAGTCCTGCGAACCTGGCGGCCTATCGGCGGCAGAGCGGATCGGCCTTTGCGATGCTGCGGCTGGTGACGGTGGTGGCCTGCGGCACCGCAGCATCGTCGGCGCGGTGTTCGGCAGCGCCGCTGATGGCGAGACCGCCTACGCCGCCCGGCTCATCGGCGCCATGGGTGAGCAGATGATCGTGCTGGCCGACCGCAACTTCGCCGCCGGGTGGCTGGTGGCAGCGATCGCCGACAGCCGGGCACAGCTGCTGGTACGGGTCCGCACCGGCCGGACGGCCCCCAGGCTGCCGGTGATGCGCCGCCTGGGCGATGGCTCCTACCTGTCACGCTTTGGGGGTATCGAGGTCCGCGTCATCGACGCCGAGATCACCATCGCAGCCACCCGTACCGGCCGGACCACCGGCGCCTACCGGCTCATCACCACGCTGGTGCGCTGGTGCGGCTCTACCACCAGCGGTGGGAGGAGACCGCCTACCTGGAGCTCAAGTCCTCCCTGCTGAGCGGCCGGGTACTGCGCGCCCGCACCCCCACCGGGATCGACCAGGAGGTCTGCGCCCTGCTGGTGGCCTACCAGGCGCTGCGCACCTCGATGACCGACGCCACCAACACCAACCGCGGTATCGATCCCGACCGGGCCGGCTTCACCACCGCCCTGTACACCACCCGCGACCAGATCATCCAGGCCGCCGGCATCATCGCCGACACCACCATCGACCTGATCGGAAAGATCGGGCGGGCCGTCCTGGACGACCCGCTGCCCGACCGGCGGCTACGCACCAACGCCCGCACCGTCAAACGCGCGATCTCCAAATACAACGCCCTAGGACCCCACATCGACCGGACCACCTACAAAGCCACCCTGGCCATCGACATCCTCGCCGGACCACCCTTGACAGGAACCAAAGACCCTTAACTTCCCGGCATTGGTACTAGTCCCCGTCGATCAGCTCGATCAGCTCTGGGGTCTGCCGGGTCGGGTACCGCAGGTTGCCGAACGAGGCGATCCCCTCCGGCGGCAGGATCGGGATGTTGGCCTCCCAGCCGTTGCCGGGCACGATCGGCTCGGCCAGCAGCATGAGGCGCTCCAGGTCGTCGGCGGGCATCTTCAGCCAGGCGAACCCGTTCCAGAACGCCGCGTAGCGCGCCCGGCGCTCGGGCGGGAACAGGCAGCCACCGCCGAAGATCCCGCTGCCCAGGTCCTGGCAGGACTGGAGGGTGGCGTAGCCTTCGCGCCACAGTGCCGAGACCAGGTCGACCATGCCGGTGTCGATGCTGACCGTCGTGCCGCCGGGGTGGTCAGTTCCTGAGTGGCGTGGACCTGCTTCCAGTCGGTGTAGTTCGTGCTGCTGATGGCTCACTCCAGTACTCCTCGGAACTCTGCCCAGCGGCGCACATTTGCGAGGTACGGCGGTATCCAGGGCTCCGGCCGGGCCTGGGCTCGGCGCGTCCACACCTTGGTGTGCAGCCGGGCGTAGTGGTCGATCGAACTGGCTGGGGCGTCAGCCCAGGCCGGGAACTGGCTGAGCCATGTTTCGGCGGATTGCGGCGTGTGCCCGGCCGATAGCAGCCACGGGATCATCTGCCCCAGCTCCACCCAGGCGGCGCCGCGCGCCACGAACGCCCAGTCGACGATGTACACCGACTCCTGCGGGGTGATGATGAGGTTGCTGGCGTTGAGGTCGGTGTGCAGCAGGGCCTGGCCGTCCATGGGCGATGGGTCCTCGTTCGGCAGCGCCCAGCGCATTGTGACGGGCCGGTCGACGATCTCGGGTGTCGGTGTCTTCTGTAGCCGCTGTACGGTCGCCGCGACGATGTCCAGGTCCGGTGACCCGGGCGCGTAGTCGGGGTGGCGACCGGTCAGATGCTCGAAGCCGAGCACGAGCCACCCCCCGGCCTCCGTTGTCCACTGCAGCTGGGGGGCGAACTCGGTGACGAAGGGATTCACGCGCGCCTCGGTACGAAGCGACAGCACCTCCGGGCCGTCCTTGTCGGCCAGCTTGCGGGCGGCCTTCACAAACACCTTCCGGCCGTCCTCGCCAGTCACGGTCGAGGCGATGTCGGCGTGGTTGCCGACGGCTGCCGGATGGATGCGGCGGATAGGCCCGGTGTGCTCGGTGATCGCCTCCCGCACCGTCGTGGGAAGGTCGTCCCAGTCGCTCCGTGTCATAGGTCCTCGCTCTAGTCAGCGGTGGTGAGGCGGCCCTGGCAGATGTCGGAGCAGCAGCTGGCGCCGCTGACCCACATCCGGTCGTCGATCCGCCATCCGTGCTCGCGCAGGGTGCGCACGGTCAAGGCGATCGAGCGGCCGCTGGTGATGGAAGCGTTCGTGACTGGGACGTGGTCGATGAACCTGCCGCCGGTCAGTCTGTGGCAGGTTTCCCGATAGGCCGCAGTGAGGTCCAGGAACGCGTGCAGCGCGTCGTCGACCTCGTCCGATGGCGTGAGGTAGGTGAAGGCCTCGCCGTCTGAGAAGTAGCCGCCCGGGGTGTTCTCCGGCTTGTAGATGGCGGCCGTTGCCAAGTAGCAGAGCATCTGCTCCACCATCAGCTCGGCGTAGAACCGGGCGACCTTCACGTACTCCTTGCGCACCCGGTCCACGAGCCGATCGAACAACTCGGGGCTCACCACCTCGCGGGGGTTACGAGTCGGACGGGTCTCTTCCAGAGTGCTGAGGTGGGTCGTTACGGACATGGCGGTTCTCCTCTCGGGGTTGAAGAGGCGGGAGATGGTCAAGCCGCCAGTGCGCGCAGGATGCGCAGCACGATCCCGGCAACCTCGGTGACCTGGTCGGAGCGGCCAAGCGCACGGCAGCCGTTCGTGCAGAAGTGCAGCGCGTCGTCGAAGTCGTGCCGGTGGCACCACACCAGCACCTTGCGGGAGTTGCCGGGGCTGAACTCGTAGCCGTCGATCGACTTCAGGTCGGCGTCCTTGAACGCGACCCCGTCAGCGGCCGACAGGTTGTCGGCCAGGGAGTTCAGCGCGACCTTGGCGCTGGTCAGCACCTCTGGTGGCCTTCTGGTCGTCGTGCTGGTCTTCGTGGCGGTCACATTCCCACCGCCGTCGTCGGGGCGACGCGTCCCTTCACTGCCGTGATCGCCTCGTGCAGGTGCTGCGCGTCGGCCGGGGCGAGCGGCTCCCCGTTCCCGGTCGTGAACCACAACCGGCCTTCATCGTCGGTGCGATGTTCGCAGCGCAAGACCAGGGGTGGCGCCTTGTCGCCCGGCATCGGCAAGCGCAGCTCGTTTCCGGTCACCTCAGGTTCGTAGCCGTGTACGCGCAGCGCGGTCCCCAGAGCGGCAGCGCGTGACGCCCGCAGATCGGTGATGGGCGCGGGCGGAGTGTCGGTATAGCGCGGGGTATCGAGAACCATCGGGCCTCCGAGGAATCAGGGTCGACTTTCTGTAACCCGACATTGACTCTTCGGTTGGTCCGGGAGCTAGCTTTTTGCGCGTCTTTGCGGCAACTCGCTGCGCGCCGCCTCGATGAGGTTCCGGGCTGCTTGGTCGTACACCGCCATGGACCGCAGCATCTCGAACACCTTCACGTAGAAGCCGACTTCCTCTGCCCGGGTGGCGCGGATGCTTCCGGCCCACAGGTCGTTGCGTGCGAGCCGGTCGTCGAAGATATAGAAGCCTTCCCCGCCGAACAGGACGCGCTGGCGAGGCGGGATGATCCCGAGGGCCACCTTGGGCAAACGGGTCGCACGCACGAGGAAGTCGAACTGCTCGTGCATCACCTCGGCGTCGCCCATCCACGCGTTCAGCGCGCCGGCCTCGATCACGAAAGAGAATCTGCCCGGCCCTTCGGTGAGCAGGTGCTGCCGCTCCAGGCGGGCATTGGCTGCTTCCTCCAGCTCGTCGCTCGGCAGATCGAACAGCCGCGCGTTCGCCCCCATCACTTCAAGGACGTAGCCGCGAACCTGCAGGATGCCCGGCACGATGATCGGTTCGTAGGCACGCAGCAGCTTCGTGCGCGCGTACTCGGGGGTGCCGCGCGCCTGGATGCGTTTCTGCCCGGCGCGAAGCTCCCGCTTCCATTCCACCCACATCTGTTCGATCTCGCGGTGCACGGCGATCAGCTCAGGGATCTGCCGGGCCTGCCCGCAGGCGATCGCCCACGCCCTGATCTGGCCCTCGGTGGGGTTCTGCCGTCCGTGCTCAATCCGGGAGATCTGCGCGCTGTGACATTCGAGCTGCTCGGCCAGCTCAACGCCCTTCAGCCCGGCGTCGCGGCGAAGGTCGCGAAGCCTGGTGCCGAACGCCTTACGCGAGGCCTCCGCCTGTCGGGACAACGTCGACCTGCGTTCAGGACGGGTGGTACTCACGATGCGGGATCGCAAGCGCCCAGGCCGCATCGAAAGCGTCCAGACAGAACCTCACCGCCGCAGAATCGCGGTCCATCTGGAACTCGGCACGTTCATTGGAGCCACCGAGGACGTTGAACATCACAGCCTCGCAGTCAAGGATGAAACAGTCGTTTCCCGGCAACGGCAGTATCGATGTCAATCGCCTCGGCAGCCAGCGAAGGTCTTCGCCAGCGTCCACACCCAATCCGCCGAACTCCACGGCCATCCGCTGGTACTCGCTCAGCGGCTCCGACACCACCCGGACCCGCCGCCATGTCCGCCCCTCCTTCAGGTCGGCTGCGACCGTCTCCGCCCACGAGCCGTACTGGGCCGCTGCCGGGGCCTTATCACCAGTCCGCCACGCATCCAGGATCGCCGCGTCGATCTCGTAATGGTCGCGCAGCTCGATCTTGCGGATGTCATGGGCAGCCCGGCGCAGCTCGCCTCGCTGCTCCAGCGAGATCAACTCCATATCTCTCCTTCGCGTACATCCGGACCAACTGGTCCACCAGGTTCTCGGGAATCTCGCAGAACGTCTCGGTCGGCTTGAGCGCGATGAGCTGCGCCCTGACCTGTTCCCCTTGCTGATCACCCTGCACGATCCAGGTACCCACGTTCGTCCGGTAGAAGGTCGCGCAGTCGTCACCGGTGCTGGAATTCAGGTCCTTGCAGTAGAAGGACAACATCCTGTGGGCGCCCGAGTCGGGGGGTTGCGTCATTTTGCGCCTCCTCTGGGGTCACGTCTACCTTGGCGCGCTGGCAAGGCATGGTCAACGGGCTGCAATCGCGAGCTGGTATATCGGGTTTACAGCTCGGGTACACCGATCTCTGCCATGAACCTCCCGCCCAATGCCCGGCTCAAGTCGGCCGTGGAAACGTCCGGCCTCACCTACGAGGCGCTTGCTTCGGCAGTCCGGGCGATCGCCGCCGAGAGCGGTGAGACACTGCGGACCAACAAGTCCACCGTCCAGCACTGGATCAACGGGACCCGACCGGCCGGGCGTACGAGCTGGTACCTCACGCAGGCAATGTCGAGTCACCTCGGGCGGGTGCTTACTGAGGCCGACCTTGGCCTGCCCGCTTCGACACGGGACGACGGCGAGGGCATCGACCCGTTGTTCGGGCTATCGCTGGACTCCGACCCGATACGAACCCTGCTGCCGATGTGGAGAGCCGACTTGGACCGCCGAAGCTTCCTGACCGCCTCCGCGTACTCAGCCGCCGCCACGATGCTGCCGCTCACCCACGTTGAAGAGATCGCGGGTCGGGCCACCTACGCGCAGACCGGGAAGGCCGTCGGCGTGGCCGACGTCGCAGCCGCGCGGGACATGGTCACGGTGTTCACCACCATGGACGAACGGCACGGCGGCCAGCATGGGCGCAGTGCGCTCATTGCCTACCTGCGCGACGACCTCGCGCCGTTGTGCCGGGGCGCGTTCTCCTCTGCGGAGACCAAGGGCGAGATGCTGATGGTCGCCAGCCGCGCCGTCCACCTGGCCGGGTTCAAGGCCTACGACGCCGGGCAGCACGGCCTCGCGCAGCGCTACTATCTGCAAGCCTTCAGCCTCGCCGCCGAGTCACATGTCAACGGCGTCGACGGGCTCATCATGCGCACCATGGCGCTGCAGGGGCTCAAACGAAACAAGCCCGAGGAGTGCGTTGCACTCGCCGAGACCGCCCTGTCCCGGCTGCGAGGGAAGGCCGACCCGTTCACCGAGGCCACCTTCCGGACGGCGCTCGCACATACCTACGCCGCATCCAGCCGGCGCCACGACGCCGTCGCACAAGTCGACCGCTCGCTCGACCTCATGGCCGTGCCGCATCCGCCCGAAGAGATCCCGTTCTGGGTGCTGGCATGGGGACCGCCGCAAGGCACCGTGTACGCCCGCGTCGGCGACGTGTTCAACACACTCGGCGACCCCGGAAACGCGGCCGGACCATATACCCGCGCGGCGGCGTCGCGGCCGGACGAGACGTACGCCCGCGTGAACGCCCTCAACCTCGCCGACGGCGCGCGGATGCGGCTCAAGCAAGGCCATATCGAGGGGGCATGCCGGGAGTGGGGGCGCTCCCTGGATCTCATGGCCGGGGTGCACTCGACCCGGACACGCAAGGCCGTCACCGAGATGCGCCAGGAACTGGCCGCCTTCCGCGACAGGGGCGTGAAGGCCGCCGCCGACCTCGACGGCCGTGCCGCAGCCATGCTCGCCAGCTAGTGACACAGTCCGCAGAGCCGCGGGCGGGGTCCGGGTTGGGCTACCCAAGCAAGTGCTAGGTCAGTATCGTGGACGTCGTGGCGATCGATCTTGCTGACCTGGCCGATCCCCGGCACACCGCGCTGCTCGTGATGGAGATGCAGCGGGGCGTCGCCGGGGATCTCGCCAAGTTCCCCGACCTGGTCAAGGCCTGCGACGAGCGTGGTGTGGTGGCGAACGCCGCCCGTGCCGTCGCGGCCGCCCGGGCGGCAGGTGTGCGGGTCGTGCAGTGCACGGCCGCGTTCCGCGCCGACCGGGCGGGCAGCCATACCGACAACACCCCGTTCATCAAGGGCCTCCTCAAGGATCCCGGGCACATGCTGGAGGGCACCGGAGCGATCGAGGTGCTGCCCGAGCTGTACGACCCGGATGATCTGGAGTCGCGGCGCTACCACGGCTTCTCGCCGTTCACGGGCACGACCCTGGACCAGACGCTGCGTTCGTTGGGTGTGCGCACGGTTGTGGCCATCGGGCTGTCGCTCAACCTCGGCATCCCCGGTCTCTGCCTGGAGGCGGTCAACCTCGGCTACCGGGTCGTCGTCCTCACCGACGCGGTCGCGGGGATGCCCGTCGAATACGGGGACGTGGTCATGGCCAACACCATCAGCCTGCTCGCCGCGCGCACGACGAGCGTCGAACTCGCCAAGGTATGGGGATGACGGGGATGGACGGATTGAGCCTGTCCGGCCGTACGGCCGTCGTCACCGGTGGAGCGGGTGGCATCGGCCGTGCGATCTGTGCCGACCTGTCCGCGCTCGGAGCACGGGTGGTCATCGCCGACATTGATCTGCCCGCCGCCGAGGCCGTCGCCAAGGAACTGGGTGGAACGGCGCTGCGCGTGGACCTCACGGATCCGCCGGACATCGACCGGTTCGTGGCCGAGGCGGGCGAGGTCGACATCCTCGTTCACAACGCCGGGGTCAGCATCGTCGAGCCGTTCGTGCACAGCGACCCCGCGGCCTGGGACCTCATGTGGAAGATCAACCTGAGGGCCCCGATGCAGCTCACCCGAGGGTTGCTGCCTGGCATGACCGAACGCGGCTGGGGACGCCTGGTCTTCATCTCGTCCGACGGCGCCCGGGCCGGATCCGGGGGCGAGGGAGCCTACGCGGCCACCAAGGCCGGGCTCTTCGGGCTCGCCAAGACCCTCGCCCGGGAGGCGGCGCGCGGCGGGGTCACCAGCAACGTGGTATGCCCCGGCCCGACCGACACCCCCATGGTCCGGGCGGTGTCCGACCAGCACCCGGGACTGCTCGACAAACTGGCCAAGCAGATCCCCCTCCGCCGCATCGGCCGCCCTGACGACATCGCGGGCATCGTCGCCTTCCTCTGCACCGACCGGGCCGAGTACATCACCGGCCAGACCGTGTCGGTCAGCGGCGGCATCACGATGCATTGATGTCAGGTCAGAGAGGCGTAGGCCGCCTCGGTGATGCGGTAGGCGCGAAGGTCGCCGGAGAGCTGGTCGCCCATGTTGTTCGGCAGGTACGCGACGGCCAGCCCGGCGTTGGCGTCGCCGAGCCCGATCGAGCCGCCCGCGCCGGTGTGGCCGAACGCGTACTGCCGCCCGGCCGCCGGGGTGAAGAACGTCATGGCGGGGCGCATGTAGCCGAGGCCGAACGCGCTGCGCACCAGCATCGTGCGGTCCGCGCCGCTCGCCCGGGGCTTGAGGGCCTCGGTGAGCGTGTCCGGACGGAGGATCCTGCCCGCGATGAGGTCGCGGTAGAAGCCCGCGAGCGCGGGTGCGGTCGCGATCATCCCGGCGGCGGGCCAGCCCGCCCGGAGCACGACCGGGTTGTTGTAGCCGCCCTTGCCGGGATGCGGGTTGTTGAGCGACCGGTTGAGCGGGCTGTCCGGGTCGACGTAGGCGTTGGCGAGCCGTTCGAGCACGTTGTCGTCCCCGACCGCCCTCGGCGAGTCCGCCCCGTTGCTCGGCGTCCGCCGTCCGGCGCTGAGCTTGGCGGCGCGGTCGATGACGCCGTCCGGCGAGCCGATCCACAGTTCCCGGCCGCCCGCGAACTCCTCCTTCACGAACTGGCCGACCAGCCGGCCCGAATGGCGCCGCACGATCTCGCCCGCCAGCCATCCGTACGTGAGCGCGTGATAGCCGTGGGCCGTCCCCGGCTCCCACTCCGGCGCCTGCAAGGCCAGCTCGGCGGCCCGCGCGGGTGCGTCGGCGGCTTCCTCCGCGCTCACCGGACGGGCGAACGCGGGCAGCCCGGCCTGGTGAGAGAGCAGATGGGCGGCGGTCGTGCCCTCCTTGCCGCGCATCCCGTACTCCGGCCACCAGCTGGTCACCGGCCCGTCGATGTCGTACGCGCCGCGCTCGGCGAGCAGCAGCGCGGCCGTCGCGGTCACCGCCTTCGTACAGGAGAACGCGAAGCACGGGGTGTCCGCGAGCCACGCACGGCCGGTCCGGCGGTCGGCGACGCCGCCCCAGAGGTCCACGACCTTGCGCTCCCCGGCATAGACCGCCACCGCCGCCCCGAGCTCGCGGCCGTCGGCGAAATTCTGCTCGAAGACGTCCCGGACGGCCGAGAACGCCGGATCGCAGTGGCCCTGCACCGTTGTCATGCGCGGTCCTTTCAAAGGAAGGCTTAACCGAATCATGCTTGACGAGTCAAACAACTGGGGACGCTGGGGTGCCGATGACGAACGCGGGGCCCTCAACCTGCTCAGCCCGGAGGTCATCGTCGCAGCCGCCGGCTGTGTGCGGGAGGGGCGTGCGCTGAGCCTGTCGCTGCCGATCAGGGGCGCCACGTCGTCGCCTGCCCCGACCACCGTCCCGCACCTGCGGGGGAGGCCGTTGCCGCAACACTTCATGTCGGTCGACGGCGGAGACTACGCGGCCGGCACGCGGGCCATCGGTGCCGGGTTGAAGATCGCCGACGACGCGCTGGTCGTGACGCCGCACGGGACCACGACCCATATGGACGCCCTGTGCCACATGTGGTCGGGGGAGGAGCTCTACAACGGGCATCCGGCCGACCGCGTGCGCTCGTACGGCGCCGGTCGCTGCGGCATCGACAAGGCCGGCCCGGTCGTGGCGCGCGGCGTGCTCTTCGACGTCCCGCGCCTGCGAGGAGTCGGCCACCTGGCGGCCGAGGACCGCATCGGCCCGGACGATCTGGAGGCTTGCGGCGTCGAGGTGCGGCCGGGTGACGTCGCCGTCGTGCGCACCGGCTGGCCGCTCACCTGGCAGGACGGCCCGGACGCCTACTGGGCCGGTCAGCCGGGCCTGTCGGCGGACGGCGGGCGCTGGCTGGCCGAACGCGACGTCTGCATGGTGGCCAGCGACAACGCCGCGATCGGGGGGCTCAACGGCCGCCAGCTCGCCGACGAGGAGCTCGCCGACGACCTGCACATGATCCTCCTGTGGCGGCACGGCATCCATCTCGCCGAGATGCTCTGGCTGGAGGAGCTCGCCGAGACGGGCCGCACCGACTTCCTCCTCGTGGTGGCCCCCCTCAGGATCGAGGGGGGCACCGCGAGCCCGGTCAATCCCGTCGCCGTCCTCTAGCCCGGCTGCAGGTGGCTCAGCTGCCGGGGTAGGCGCCGCCGCCGTGCTGCTCGTCCAGCGCGTCATAATCGGGGGTGTAGCCGCGCTTGGGGATCTCGTCGACGAACGCCACCTCGCGCGGCTTCTTGTACGAGGCGATCTCGCCGCGCACGTGCTCGATGACGTCGTCGGCCGTGGCGGTCGCGCCGTCCTTGAGCACGACGATCGCTTTCGGCGACTGGCCGAAGCGGTCGTCGGGCACGCCGATGACGGCGGCGTCGGCGATGGCCGGGTGCGCCTTGAGGGCGCGTTCGACCTCGGCGGGGTAGATGTTCTCGTTCGCCGACTTGATCATGCGGAGCCGGGGACCGATGAACGTGATCGTGCCGTCGGGCTCGCGCCGGCCCAGGTCGCCGGTGTGGTGCCAGCCGCCCGCCGCCTTCGCCTCGTTCAGCTCGGGGCGGTTCCAGTAGCCGGAGAAGATGCTCGGGCCCCGGGCGCAGATCTCGCCGACCTCGCCCGGTGCGACCTCGGAGCCGTCGGCGTCGAGGATGCGTAGGTGGACCAAGGGCGAGGGTCGGCCCGCGTAGCCCTTGCCGCCCATGCCGAGACCGAGGAACGTGAGCATGCCGCCGACCTCGGTCTGCCCGTAGCCGCCCATCTTGGACGCGCACCACGGGCTGTCGTCGACCGTGATCATCTTGTCCCACTCGGGGGAGTGCGAGACGAAGTGCAGGGACGACAGGTCGTACGCACCGTCCTTGTTGGCCTCCACCAGACCGTCGATCATCGGGCCGAACAGGAACGCCTGCGTGCACTTCTCGGCGTCGATGAGCCGGCAGACCTCCTTCGGCTCGTACGCCGGGGTGAAGACGAGCTTGCCGCCGATCTGGAACGTGGCCAGCGTGAACATCATCGTGCCCACGTGGAACAGCGGACCGCAGGCCAGGAACGTGAAGCCGTTCTCCATCTGCCTGATGTGCAGCAGCGACATGCTGTGGGAGATCAGCGCGGTGCTGCTGAGCAGCGCCGCGTTGGGGCGCCCGTCGAACGCGGCGGTGTAGAGGGCCAGCGCGGGCGTGCCGGAGAGCACTTCGGCGTGGGCCGGCTCGCTCGTGTCGTCGGCGAGGTACGACTCGTACTCGTCGCCGGACCGCACCCAGCGCGCGTCCAGGGTGACCTGGCCCCGCGCCTTTTCGACCGCCTCGGACTCCTCCCACACGACGACCTTCGGCGTGAGGTCGTTCAGGACGTACGCCAGCTCGTCGGCGCTCTGCCGCCAGTTGGCCGGGCAGAAGACCGCGCCGAGCCGGTTGCAGGCGACGAGCAGCTCCAGGACGCGGAAGGAGTTCTGCCCGAGCCACAACACGCGCTCGCCAGCGGTGACGCCGTCCGCCGCCAGGGCGTGCGCCAGGCGGTTCACCCGGTCGTCGAGCTCGGGATAGGTCAACCGTACGTCGCCGTCCACGACGGCGGTGTCGAGCGGCCGGCCGCGCCGATGCTCGCTGAGGACGTCCCCGAGAGTGAACCGTTGTACGACGGACATCGCGCCTCCTTAACGGAACGCCGGCATGACTTCTGCGGCGAAGAACTTCAGGACCTTCTTCATCTCCTCGATCGGCACGGGCCGGGTCGAGCCGAAGTCGCACATGAGGTTCGTGAACCCCATCTCCTGGATCGTCTTGATCTGGCCGATGACCCGCTCCGGGTCGCCGATGACCTCCAGCTGCTCCCAGCGGAAGTCGTTGTCGACCGAGCCGCCCTTGAGGTAGCGGTGCTGGTAGTACTCGAAGCCCTTGGCCGCCTGGCCGGTCTTGGGGTCGATGGGCGCGCTCTGCACGTTGAAGATGCGCGACCGGTCGAACATCGCCTCGAACCGGGCCTGGTCCTCGCGGGCCTGCTCCACGGTCGGCGCGACGTAGACCGAACGGCTCGCCACCAGTTCCATCCCGGTGGTGTCGACGCCGTTGGCGGCGGCGGTCGCGTGCCAGGTCTCGGCGGCCTTCGCGATCTTCTTGAACGGGGCGGCGGGGTCGGCCAGGATCGGGATGCCGCGCGCCGCGTACAGCTCCACCGTCTCGGGGCTGACCGCCGCCACATGCAGGGGCGGGTGCGGGCGCTGGACGGGCTTGGGCATCAGCGTCAGCGGGTTCGTGGTCTCGTAGAACCGGCCCTTGTACTCGAAGTCGTTCTGCGTCCACAGCCCGAGGATCATGTCGAGGCACTCGTTGAAGCGGTCCCGGGCCTCGCTCAGGTCGAGGCCGAAGTTCTCGAACTCGATGCTCTGGTAACCGCGGCCGATCCCCACTTCCAGCCGCCCGCCGGACAACAGATCCACCATCGCGGCCTCCTCGGCCACGTGGATGGGGTTGTGCAGGGGGAGGACGACGATCCCGGTGCCCAGCCGGAGCTTCTCCGTGCGCGCCGCGAGGTTGGACAGCAGGTTGAAGATGTTGGGGACGACGCCGTAGTCCCGGAAGTGGTGCTCGGCGACCCATACCCCGTCGAAGCCGAGCTCCTCCAGGAGCTCGACGATCTCGATCTGGTAGTCGTACACCTCCCGCGCGGACTGCCCCGCGTTCTGATGGAAGAGGTGGAAGGTCGAGAACTTCATCGGGCGCCTACAGCGTCGAGACCTCGTCGTTCAGGGTGGGGAGGAAATGCGGCAGGTTGTGGCACGGTGATCGTCCTTTCCTGGGTGCTCGTGGTGATGCGGACCACAGTTGGTTGCGTTGAGTGATTTCGTCGGTGCGTACCGCTACGGTCAGGGGTGTGAAGGTCGTGGTGCAGATGAAGCTGCTGCCGACGCCCGAGCAGGCGGCGGCCCTCAGCGCGACCCTGCACGCCTGCAACGCGGCGGCGAACCACGCGTCGGCGGTGGCGTACCGCGAGTTCGGGTTGGGGGCCCGGCAGGTGGCGTTGCACCGCGCCGTCTACACCGAGCTCAGGTCGCAGGGGCTGGGGGCGCAGGCCGCGGTCCGGGTGATCAAGAAGGTCGTGGACGCTTACACGACATTGCGCGGCCAGATAAAGGCCGGGCGGCTGGGCGGGCAGGATTCGCCGCGCCGGCTCAAGGCCGAGGGCAAGCCGATCACCTTCCGCCCTGATGCGGCGCACCCTTTTGATGACCGGAATCTGTCGTGGCAGTACGACGCCCGTACGGTGTCGTTGTGGACGGTGCACGGGCGTCTGAAGGGCGTGGCCTACACCGGGTCGCCCGCGCAGCTGAAGACGCTTGCCGAGCACCGGCAGGGCGAGTCGGACCTGCTGTTGCGCGACGGGAAGTGGTTGCTGGTCGCGACCTGCGATGTGCCCGAAGCGCCGCTGAACGCTGATCCGCGTGACTGGATCGGCGTGGACCGGGGCATCGCCAACCTGGCCACCACCTCCGACGGCCAGAACCATCAGGGCCGGGGCCTGGCGAGGTATCGGCGGCGGATGGCGCGGGTGCGCGCCGAGTTGCAGGCCAAGGGCACCAAGTCCGCCAAACGCAAGCTGAAGAAACGCGCGCGCCGGGAGACCCGGCACGCCACCCACATCAACCACGCCATTGCCAAGGCGGTGGTGGCCGATGCCGAACGCACCGGACGCGGGATCGCCCTGGAAGACCTGGGCGGCATCCGTGACCGGACAAGGGTTGCACGGCACCAGCGGGCCACCATCTCGTCCTGGCCGTTCCACCAGCTCGAGACCTTTATCGGCTACAAGGCCATGCGGGCCGGGGTGCCGGTGGTGAGCGTGGACGCGCACTACACCTCCCAGACCTGCCCGCGCTGCGGGCACGTCTCCAAAAAGAACCGTTCCACCCGGGACGACTTCTCCTGTCGTCGGTGCGGGCTCGCTGGCCCCGCCGACCACATCGCCGCCGTGAACGTCCAAAGACGCGCACGCACGGCGTGGGCATTCGTCAACATGCCCCATGCGGCCATGTCACCGTCCTCCCAGTCAGGGACTGTCACGAGCTGCAAACCCTGCCCCTCAAGGCCGGGTCGTTGACCGGGCGGTCAGCCACGTGTACGGCTCCTTCTACTTCTCCAGCGGGCCCGGCGGTTGCACGCGGTACCGCCGCCGCGACGTCCGACGCCTGACTCATCATTACGTACCAAGCGCTCGCTTGGGAAGCCTAACAGGTGTGCCCGTGCTCAATGAAAGAAGTGACGGCGATCAGAGGCGTTCGAGCTGGCTGGCGGGCACACCCCGGCGAAGCCACCCGGCTAGGGTCGGAATCGATGAAGACGTTGCTGATCGTTCACCACACGCCGTCGCCGAACCTGCAGGCGATGTACGAGGCGGTGCGCTCCGGCGCGACGACCGACGAGATCGAGGGCGTGGAGGTGATCTCCCGTCCCGCGCTGACCGCCTCGCCCGTGGACGTCCTTTCGGCCGACGGCTACCTGCTCGGCAGCCCGGTCAATCTCGGCTACCTGTCCGGTGCCCTCAAGCACTTCTTCGACCAGATCTACTACCCGTGCCTGGAGGAGACCGTCCGGCGGCCGTACGGGGCGTACCTCCACGGCGGCAACGACGCCACCGGAGCCCTCCGCGCGCTCGAATCGATCACGACCGGCCTGAAGTGGCGCGCCGTGCTTCCCCCGCGGGTCGTGATCGGCGAGCCGTCCCGCGCGGACCTGGAGGCGTGCTGGGAGCTGGGCGCCACGGTCGCCGCCGAGTTGGGCTCGGTCTGACCGGCCCGTTTCCCCCGCGCTACGGTTTCGGCATGAGCGGTTTTCGGCATGTCGTGATGTTCAAGTGGGCCGCGGGCACGACCACCGGCCAGCAGGACGAGGTGGCCACCCGCCTCACCGGGCTGACCGGCGTGATCCCCGAGATCGCGTTGCTCAGCGTCGGCGCCGACGCGGGCGTCAACCAGGGCAACCACGACTTCGTCGTGGTCGCCGACTTCGCCGACCAGGACGCCTACGTCGCCTACCGGGACCACCCGGCCCACCGAGCGGTCATCGACGAGTACATCAAGCCGATCCTCGCCGAGCGCGCCGCCATCCAATACGAGTTGTAGGTCTGCACTCAAGGCTCAGGTAGCGCGCTCGCGTGATGGCTGGGCAATTCGACCGAGCAAGCGCTTGTCTAATACGTCGAATGCGGCTAGTTTCGCGGGAAGTCGCCTGTCGGGATGGATCGCGCCCCGTCCCGGCAGGCGGCATTGCTTATTGCTTTTTCGGCCTCGGGGTCCTCGCCTGGCGGCTCGGACCCCGAACCGCAAAAGCGGCGAGCGCGACATCGCTTCGCGATCTCTCGTGAAGCTTCGCCTTCGGCTTGCTTCACGACCCGGTCGCGCGCTCGCGTGCGGATGCGGGCAGGCGGTCATCTGACCAGCAGATCGAGGAGGCATCGGGTGGGCGTGCAGGGTTTCGCGGGCAAGGCGGCGATTGCGGGCATCGGGATGACCGCGCTGTCTCGCGAGTCAGGCCGGACCGAGTTGCAGTTGGCCGCCGAGGCGGCTCGCGCTGCGCTCGCCGAGGCGGCCGAGGCCACCGGTGGTGTGGTCGAACGGCCGGGCGCGATCCTCAGCTATCACCTGAACGACTCCGCGCCCGTCCTCTACCTGGCCCGCGAGCTGCGGCTCCCGGAAATCGGGTGGCACAACGAGATCTACGGCGGCGGCACGCAGAGCGCGTCGATCCTCGCCGACGCGGCCATGCTCGTCGCCGCCGGGATCGCCGACAGTGTCCTTGTTTACCGAGCCCTCAACGGCCGTTCTGGCCGCCGCATGAACACCCTCGGCCTCAAGCTGGGGGAAGGCACCGAGGAACAGTTCACCCATCCGTACGGCATGGCCGGGCCTGTCCACCAGTTCGCCCTGGCCGGGCAGCGCTACCTCCACGATGCCGGGCTGACCGGCGAGGACACTTACAGCGTGGTCGCCCAGTCCAGGGAGCACGCCGCCCTCAACCCCCGTGCATTGCGCCGCGAGCCGATCGACCTGGCCGCCTATCTGGACAGTCCTATGGTGGCCTCGCCGCTCCGGCGGCTCGACTGCTGCCAGGAGACCGACGGCGCCTGCGCGCTCGTGGTCACGAAGGCCGACCTCGCCCCGGAGGCCCCCCGGATCCACGCGGTGGTCCGCGGCGGCGGCCCCGGTGCCTCGACCATGGACAAGGCCGAGGACGTCACCAGGATCTTCTCGTCGTACGTCGCCGGGCCTCTCTACGAGGCCGCGGGCATGAAGCCCGATGACATCGACGTGTCCCTCCTCTACGACGCGTACAGCTGGCTGGTGCCCCGCCAGTTGGAGGACTTCGGCCTCGTGCGGCGCGAAGACCTCGGCCACGCCCTGCGGAGGCGGGAGATCGCCTGGAACGGCCGCGTCCCGGTCAACCCGCACGGTGGTCTTCTCTCCGAGGGTTACGTCCATGGCTTCAATAACGTGGCCGAGGCGGTGCGCCAGTTGCGTGGCACCGGCACCGCCCAGGTACGCGACGCAGAGGTCGCCCTCTGCACGGGCTTTGGCGGCAGCTACGGCAGCGCCGCCGTCCTCACCCGCCCGTAACGGACCGGTCAAGGTTATTCCTCGCGGGCGTACGGTGACCTCATGACGGGGCTGCGGCGGTTTGCGATCGATGCCGGGATCGCGATGGTGGCCGGGGTGGTCAACGCGATCATGATCCATGAGGCACTGGAACCGTCGTCGCGGTCGCCCGACGCGTTCGCCTACACGCTGGGCGTCCTCATGACGTTGCCGATCCTCCTGCACCGGCGCCGGCCTCTCGCCGCGCTGCTGTTGTCGAGCCTGGTGCTGTTCGCCTATTACTCGTCGGATTATCCGGGGATATCACCGATCACGGTGCTGGCTCCGGCGCTCTACTCGGCGGTCATCGCGGGCCATCTGCGCTGGGCCGTCGGGGTGATGTCCACGTTCTACGTCGGCGGCTACATCATCGTTGTCTTCAACGAGAAGATCGAGGCGCTGAACGCGCTGTCGGAGTTCCTGACGAACGGCGGGCTGGCGGTGGCCGTGATCCTGCTGGCCGAGGTGGTGCGGAGCCGCCGCGCGCTCGCGGAGGAGGCGCAGGAACGGCTGCGGATGGCGGCCGACGAGCGCGAGATCATGGCGGCGAGGCGGGTCGCCGAGGACCGGGTCCGGATCGCCCGCGAGCTGCACGACACCGTGGCGCACAGCATGGCCACGATCACGGTGCAGGCGCGCACGGCGTTGCACGTGCACGGCGAGGACCCGGCGTCCGACGAGGTCCGTACGGCGCTCAGCACGATCCGCGAGACCAGCAAGCGCGCGCTGAGGGAGATGGGGGACACCTTGGGAGTGCTGCGGGCCGAACCGGCGGACAAGGCCGACGGGGTGGGGCTGGAACGGCTGACGGCGCTGGTCGAGGCGGTCCGGGCGGCCGGGGTGCCCGTCGAGCTGGCGGTCACGGGGACCTCGGGACGGCTCGCGCCCGCCGTGGACCACGCCGCGTACCGCATCCTGCAGGAGTCGCTGACCAACGTGCTGCGGCACGCGGGTCCCGAGGTGAACGCGCGGGTGTGCGTCGTGTACGAACCGGAGGATGTCGTCCTGGAGATCGCCGATGACGGGGTGGGGTCCGCGGAGGAGTGCGGACACGGGCTGAACGGCATGCGGGAACGCGCGGAAGGACTGGGCGGGACGTTCACCGCCGAGCCCGGCCCGGGCGGCGGCTTCGTCGTCACCGCGCGGCTGCCCCGGGACGCAGCATGATCGGGGACACGGCACGGCCCGAAACCCAGCAGGTCATCCGGGTGGTGCTCGCCGACGACCAGTCGCTCGTGCGGGCCGGGTTCCGGGTGCTGCTGGAGACGGCGGCCGACATCGAGGTGGTCGGCGAGGCCGAGAACGGCGGCATCGCAGTCGCCATGGCCCGGCGGCACCTGCCCGACGTCGTGCTGATGGACCTGCGGATGCCCGAGATCGACGGGCTCACCGCCACCCAGCGCATCACGGCCGACCCGGCGCTGGGTGGCGTGCGGGTCGTCGTGCTCACCACGTACGCCGAGGACGAGAACGTCTTCCGGGCGTTGCACGCGGGGGCGAGCGGCTTCCTGGTCAAGGACATCGAACCGGAGGACCTCCAGCAGGCCGTCCGCGTGGTCGCGGGCGGGGACTCGCTGCTGGCGCCCGCGGTCACGCGCGCGGTGATAGAGGCGTACGTCCGGCATGGCCCCGAGGCCCGGGCGGCGGCCGCGCCCGGCGGGCCGATGACGTTGCTGACCGCGCGGGAGCGCGAGGTGGTCCGGCTGGTCGGGCGCGGGTTGTCGAACGACGAGATCGCCGGGGCGCTCGTCGTCAGCCCGCTCACCGCCAAGACGCACGTCAGCCGGGCGATGAGCAAGCTCGGCGTGCGCGATCGTGCGCAGCTGGTCGTCCTTGCCTACGAGTCCGGGCTCGTCACCCCCGGGAGCGCGCACTCATGATGACGTCGCGCAGCTGCTGAGGCGTGGGTGCCTCGACCAGCCGCGGGCCTGCCACGGTGGGCACCAGGGCCCACCAGGAGCCGGTCGCGTCGCCGTACCAGACCCGCACCCCCGGAAACTGCTCCTGCAGACCCCGCGTCAGCGCGGCGCGAAGCTCCGCCGGCGGCGGTTCCTCCCGCCCGGCGGCAGCGCCCCGTTGAGACGACATCCGCGCGCCCCTTCCCCCCGTTGACCTCACCGGTAACAGCGTTCCCATGCCAAGAATCGTCACCACATCTGGGCCACATGTGATGAAACACACCATGTGTACCGACAGTCTGTCGGATCGGCGTACAGCGCGGGGCGTACTCCGGCGGGAGTACGGACACGGTTAAGTGTCATCGCAGGCCGGATGTGCCACAGGTCACTGAACGCGAGGCTCTGTCAGAGAAGGCACATGCCAAGTATTGACGACCTCGAAGGTGATTTCTGTGACGACCCCCTCACCGCCCGAAGGCGCGCTGGCCCGGCTTGCGCGGCTCTGTTACCGGCGCCGGCGGCTGACCGTGCTCGGCTGGGTCCTCGGCACGGTCCTCGTGCTGTTCGTGGGCTTCGGCTTCGCGGCCGATCCGCTGAACGACTTCTCGGGCGGCGAGTCGGAGTCGGCCAAGGCGACCGAGTTGCTCGAGGACCACTTCCCGGAGATGAGCGGCGACAGCATCACGCTGGCGGTCCGCGCCGAGGGCGGGGTGCGGAGCCCCGCAGTGCGGGTGGAGGTCGAACGGGCCGTCGACCGGCTCGGCAAGACCCCGCACGTCGCATCGGTGTCCTCCCCGTACCAGGGCTTCGGGCAGATCTCCGGGGACGGCAAGACGGCCTTCGCGACGGCGAACCTCGACGTGCCGTCCGACGACATGCCCAAGGAGGAGGTCACCAAGCTGCTGGACGACGTGCGTAAGGGCTCCGGCCCGGTCCGCCTCGAACTGGGCGGCGCGGCGGTCGACATCGCCGAGACGCCGGGCGGTGGCGGCTCCGAGGGCGTCGGCCTGCTCGCCGCGATCGTCATCCTGCTGATCGCGTTCGGCTCGGTGCTGGCGATGGGGCTGCCCATCGTGACCGCGCTCTTCGGGATCGGCGGCGGCCTGGCGCTCATCTCCCTGCTGGGCCATCTGCTGCCCGCACCCTCGTTCGGCCCGATCGTCGCCGCGCTGATCGGTCTCGGTGTGGGCATCGACTACGCGCTCTTCATCGTGACGCGCTACCGCGAGGGCCTCGCGGAGGGCAGGGACCCGGAGGACGCCACGGTCACCGCGATCGCGACCGCGGGCCGGGCCGTGCTGTTCGCCGGCGTCACCGTGGTGATCGCGCTGATGGGCCTGTTCGTCATGCAGCAGAAGCTGCTGAACGGGGTGGCGGTGGCCGCCGGGGTCACCGTGCTGATGACGATGCTCACCGCCGTGACGCTGTTGCCTGCGCTGCTCGGCTTCACCGGCCGGAACATCGACCGGCTGCGCATGCCGGGCCTCGGCCGGGCACGCCGCCCGCTCGCCGAGCGGTGGGCGCGCACAGTGCAGCGCCGCCCGGTCGTGGCCGGGCTGGCCGCGTCCGCTGTGCTGCTGGTGCTGGCCGCCCCGGCGCTGTCGATGCGCCTGAGCCTGCCGGACTCCAGCACGCAGCCGCACGACACCAGCGGGTACGCCTCGCACCGGATCCTGTCCGAGGGCTTCGGCGCCGGGACGGCCGCGCCGCTCGTCGTGGTGGTCGAGGGCGGCGACGCGCGGAAGGTCGCCGCCGCGGTCCGGGAGACGCCCGGACTGGCCGCCGTGCAGCCTCCGATGACCAGCAAGGACGGCGCGGCGTCGGTGTTCGTCGCGTTCCCGAAGACCGGTGCGCAGGACGAGGCGACACCCAAGCTCGTGCACAAGCTGCGTGACGAGGTCGTGCCGCGCGCCATCGCCGGGACGAACACACAGGTGCACGTGGGCGGCCCCAACGCCGCGTCGATCGACTTCGCCGACAGCGTGCAGTCCCGGCTGCCGTGGCTCATCACGGTGGTCGTCAGCCTGTCGCTGCTGCTCCTGGTCGTGCTGGTCCGGTCGGTCACCGTGGCCCTGCAGGCCGCGCTCATGAACCTCCTGTCGATCGGCGCGGCCTACGGCGTGCTGACCGCCGTCGTGCAGTGGGGCTGGGCCGGGAGCCTGCTCGGGTTCCCGACCGACATGCCGGTCGCCACGTGGGTGCCGTTGATGATGTTCCCGATCCTGTTCGGGCTGTCGATGGACTACGAGGTGTTCCTGGTCTCCCGGATCCGCGAGTACTACGAGCACGGTGTGGAGACGCGGGAGGCCGTCGCG
Source organism: Actinomadura sp. 6N118 (assembly GCF_044326415.1). Classification (NCBI taxonomy): domain Bacteria; kingdom Bacillati; phylum Actinomycetota; class Actinomycetes; order Streptosporangiales; family Thermomonosporaceae; genus Actinomadura; species Actinomadura sp. 6N118. Next base: position 279,941 of record NZ_JBIRAZ010000015.1, read on the forward strand.
CAGGGGCTCGCCCGGACCGCCCGGGTCATCACCGCCGCCGCGGCCATCATGGTCATGGTCTTCCTGTCGGTGCTGCTCGGCGCCGACATCGCGGTCAAGCAGATGGGACTCGGCCTCGGCGTCGCCGTGCTGATCGACGCGACGATCGTCCGGCTCGTTCTCGTGCCCGCACTGATGGAGATCTGCGGCAAGGCCAACTGGTGGTTGCCCAAGCCGCTGGCTCGTCTGCTTCCGGCCAGGTTGTCGCACGCAGAAGGCTGACCTGGGCGCCGCGCGGTGTGGTCAAATGGTCACCGTTTATCGGAGATCAGGTACTTCGTGCACGGGGGACCAATGGCCGAACCGCTCAAGCCGGGCGATCCCGAACGACTGGGCGCCTACGAACTCGTCGGCCGCCTGGGGGAGGGCGGCCAGGGTGTGGTGTTCGAAGGCCGCGGACCCGAGGCCGAGCGGGTCGCCGTCAAGCTGCTGCGAGCGCAGCTGAGCGGCGACCCGACGGCCCGTGCGCGTTTCGTGCGCGAGATCGAGGCGGCCGAACGGGTCGCCGGGTTCTGCACCGCCCAGGTGCTGGACGCCGACGCCGAGGGCGACCAGCCGTACATCGTCAGCGAGTTCGTCGAGGGCCGGTCGCTCCAGCAGCTGGTGCTGGAGGACGGGCCGCGCTCCGGCGGCGACCTGCACCGCCTCGCGATCGGCACCGCCACCGCGCTCGCCGCGATCCACCAGGCCGAGATCGTGCATCGCGATTTCAAGCCGCCGAACGTGCTGATGGGCCCGGACGGCCCGCGCGTCATCGACTTCGGCATCGCGCGGGCCCTGGACGGCGCCGGGACCATGACCAGCCACGTCGTCGGCACCCCGGCGTACATGGCCCCGGAGCAGGTGGCGGGCGCGGCGCTCGGCCCGCACACCGACGTGTTCGCCTGGGGCGCCACCATGGTGTTCGCCGCGACCGGGCGGAGCCCGTTCGGCAGCGACACCATCCCGGCGGTCATGCACAGGATCCTCCACGCCGAGCCTGACTTGTCGGTCCTGCCCGCCCCGCTCGCGGGGCTGGTCGCCGCATGCCTCAACAAGAACCCCGCGTACCGCCCGACGTCCGCGCAGCTGGTCTTCAGCCTGCTCGGCCACCAGGGCGCGGCCCCGGCAGCCGCCGGGGCGACCGCCGTCGAGCCGTTCCTCGAACAGGGCGCGGGCATGGCCACCGGCAAGATCACACCGCCGCCGCTTCCTCCCGTCCAGATGGCGGTCCCGCCCCCGCCCGGCCAGGTCCCGTTCCAGTCACCGATCCCGCCGCCCTCGCAGGTTCCGCTGATCCCGCCGCCCTCGCCGCCTCCGCCGACCGGAGCCGCCACCCCGCAGGCGCACGGCAACCCGGCGCTCACCGTCGTCGCGGTCAGCCTCGCCACCTTGGCGCTCGGCCTGGGCCTGTACTGGTCCCAGACCCTGCTGCCGCTCCGCGGTGACAGGGACATGCGGTTCTGGTTGGGAGTCGCCTATCCGGCGGTCGTCGCCATGGCGCTGGTCCCGATGGGGCGCGTCGCCGACAGCATCGGGCGCAAGAAGGTCTTCCTGGCCGGGCTAGGTGGCTTCGCCGTCGCGTCGGTCCTGCAGACGGTGTTGTTCCAGGCCGTTCCCGACATCGCGGACGGGTGGTTCAACGTCATCCCGAGAGCCCTGATGGGGTTGTGTGCGGCGGCCGTGTCGGCCACCGGCGTCGCGTTGCTGCGCGAGGCTTTCCCCGGGAGGGGCTTCGGATTCGCGGCCGGAATCTGGGGCGCCGTGGCCGGAATGCCTGCCGTGCTCGGCTCGGTGATGGTGTCGCTGTTCGGCAGCGCGGACAATTGGATCGTCTCGCTCGCGGTGCTCCCGTTCGTGATGCTGGCGTTCCTCATCGGCGTGATCGGTACGCGCGACTCCCGGCACGGCGGGCCCGATCGCGCTGTCGACATCCCCGGCGCCGTGCTCATGGGGCTGCTCGGCCTGAGCCTCGTCTTCGGGCTCTGGTCCGGCGACGCCAACGGCTGGACCGACTGGCGCACCCTGGCCGGGCTGGTGATCGGGGCCGTGTCCCTGCTCGCCCTGGTCGTCGTGCAGTTGACGGTCCGGCCCGCGCTGCTCCCACCGCGGCTCGCCGCCACGGTCCTGACGGGCGTCGCGGTGTTCGGCGCGTACTACGTCTATGACCGAGCGCTGTTCGAGGCGAGCATCTATAACTCCACGGCCAGAGGAGGGCAGTGGTTCGGTCTGCGGTTGATCCCCACCATGGTGGGCGCTCTGGTCGCCGCGCCGCTCACCGGGCTGCTGATCGCGAAGGCGGGCGTCCGCCGGCCGCTCGCGGTGGCCCCGGTCACGCTGGCACTCGGCGCGCTGGGTGCCTTGGTCATGCTGGACGCCGACACGACCTATCCCGTCGTGGCCGTCCTCCTGCTGCTGGAAGGCGTCGCCATAGGCATGCTGACCGTTGCCTTGGTGGTGGCGATCGTCGGTGACCCGCCCGATGGGCTGACCGGCTTCGGGGGCGGGCTCCAGGAATTGTGCCAGTGGCTGGGCGGCCAGTTCGCCATCCTGCTCGTTCTCCTCGGCGAGGCGCGCGACCTCAGCGGCACCGCTTCGACGCGCCTTTCGAACTTCGACGACGTCTATCGCATCCCGCTCGTCATCGCGGTGCTCGTCGCGCTGCTCGCCGCCGTCGTCTTCGCCATGATCCGCCGCCCGGACCTGGAGCCCGCCGCGCAACCCGGGCCGCTGGGCGGACCGCCTCATCCCGGCCTTGCCGCGACGCAGCCGGGGCAGCCGACGCAGCCGCAGGCCTCGTCACCCGCCTACTACGCGGGGACCGAGCCCCCCAGAGGCGAATGACCAGCCCGTCGTGGCGAACGCGACCTCCACCCCGCGCTAGTGGGTGTTGATCCCGTCGAACATCACCTTCAGGTAGTGCTCGGCGAGGCCCTTGGAGTTGAGGCGGCCGCCCGGCTTGAACCAGCGCACCGCCACCCAGACCGTGTCGCGGATCATCCGGTAGGTGAGCTTGGGATCGATGTCGTCGCGGAACAGGCCCTCCTTCTGCCCGTCCTTGATCGTGTCGACCCACATCTTCTCGACCTCGTCCTCGGACTTGGTGAGGTAGGCGAACCGCTCCATGCCCTTGAGGTAGTTCCAGTCGTTCTGCATCACCGTGATGGCGGCCCGGTGCGGCTCCAGCGTGCCGAAGGCGATGCGGACGAGCCCGGCGATGGTCTCGCGCGGATTGAGGCCCTGGTCGAGGGTCCCCTGGTAAGCCGACATGATCTCCCGGAAGAAGCCCGAGAGGATCTCGTCGACGATCGACTCCTTGGAGTCGAAGTGGTGGTAGAGGCTGCCCGAGAGGATTCCCGCCTCTTCGGCGATGTTGCGCACCGTCGTGGCCTGGAAGCCCTTCTCGGCGAAGAGTTCGGCCGCGAGCTTCACCAGGTGTTCGCGCCGTTCGGAGGCGAGGGCGGGTGTGCCCTTGCCGCGACGGCGGCTCCCGCCCTCACCGGTGGTGCGGGCTTTGGGTCGTCCGGAATTAGTGCTCGTGGTCGTCACCCTCTCATTATGCCGTGTACGCCCAACCGCTTGCTCAGTTTGGCGTGTTGACATCAGGTTACGCGTTCGTAGCAAGCGCTTGCTGTAAGACTGACGACCCGCAAGGGCCTTGGCAAGATCTCCTCTGGTGCCCATCCCGTCCTGTTCTCTACGGTTTGACCTAGAGAAGCGCTGAGGAGGGTGAATTGAGCCAGGAAGTGGCGCCTTGGGCGTCGCCGATCGCACGGTCCCGCATCGCCGAGGTGGCGGCGGAACTCACCGATCTGTCGCCTGAGGGCGTGTCCGAAACCGTACGCGGAGCCCTGCGCGACCACGCCCGGAAGTTCGACGCGGAGGGGATCGTGCTCTACGCGGGCACCAACCTGATGAGCCCGGCCGCGCGCGAGGTCGCCGACTCGCTGGTCAGCAGCCGCCCGAGCATGGGCTGGCCGGGGGAGAAGTACCAGTCCGGGCTCGATCACCTGGACACGCTGGAGGTGCTCGCCCCGACGCTTGTCGCCCGCCTGCTGGGGGCACGCTTCGCCGAAGTGCGCAGCCACAGCGCCACCATGGCCAACCTCGCCGTCTACACCGCGCTGACCGACCCAGGCGACACCATCGCGGTGCTGCCCGAGCGCGCGGGCGGGCACACGAGCCACCACGCGGTGGGCGCGCCCGGGATACGCGGACTGCGCGTGGTGGACCTGCCGTACGACGCGGACGCGTTCGACGTGGATCTCGACGCGCTGGCCGAGTTCCTCGAACGCGAGCGGCCACGGCTGGTCGTCATCGGCGCGAGCCTGCTGCTCTTCCCGCACAACGTCGCGGTGATCGCCGAGCTCGTGGGAGACACGCCTCTGCTGTACGACGCGTCCCACATGGCGGGCCTGGTGGCCGCGGGCCGGTTCCAGCGGCCTCTCGCCGAGGGCGCCGACATCCTGACGTTCTCCACGTACAAGTCGTTCGGAGGCCCGCCCGGCGGTGTGATCGCCACCGATGACGCCGCGCTGGCCGAGCGGCTCTCGACCGCCGTCTTCCCCGGCCTGACCGCCAACTACGACGCCGGCCGGCTCGCCCCGCTCGCCGTCACCGCCGCCGAGATCATGGCCGACGGCGGCGCCTACGCCGACCGCTGCATCACGAACGCCCGGCTACTCGCCGCCGCGCTCCGCGACGAGGGCTTCACCGTCGCCGGCGCCGCGCGCGGCTTCACCGAGTCCCACCACGTCGCCGTGGACGTCGGCGACGGCCGAGCCGCCATGGACTGCCTCGCCGACGCCGGCATCTACCTCAGCGCCATCGGCTTGCCCTGGCAGGTCCCGGGCGAACCCGACCGGGGGCTCCGCATCGGCACGCAGGAGATCACCCGGCGCGGCTTCGGCGAGGACGAGCTCCGCCGCACCGCGGCCCTGGTGGCCGACGTGCTCCTACGCGACGCCGACCCCGCCGCCGTCCGCAAGGCCGCCATCCGCCTCCGCACCTCCCTCTGATCAAACTGGTACGGGCGGCGCCCTAGGCTCGGATGCATGTCCAACGTGATCGTGTTCGACCTGTTCGGAGTGATCGCCCTCACTCAGACCCCGGCGGCCAGGCAACGGCTGGAGCGGCTCGCCGGGATCTCCGGCGCGCCCTTCTGGGACGCCTACTGGGCCTGCCGCCCGGACTACGACGCCGGGCAGGAGAGCCCCGCCTACTGGGCGACCGTCGCGGGCCGCCTGGGCGCGACCTTCGCCGACGTCCCCGCGCTGATCGAGGCGGACCTGGAGAGCTGGACGGAGGTCGACGAGGAGATGGTGGAGCTCGTCGTCGAGCTCGCCGACCAGGGCCGCACACTCGGCCTGCTCTCCAACATCATCGCCGACCTCGTCCCGCGCTTCGAGGCGCGCCACGACGCGTGGCTGAGCCGCTTCGACGCGCTGACCTACTCCTGCCACATCGGCGTCGCCAAGCCCGACCCGCGCGCGTACGAGATCTGCGCAGAACGCCTGGGCGTGACCCCCGCCGACGTCATCTTCTTCGACGACGCCGAGCGGAACGTCCTCGCGGCCCGCGAGGCCGGGATGACCGCCGAGGTCTTCACCGGCCCCGCCCAGGTCCGCGAGCTCCTCGCCTCCTGACGCCTCAGGACGTGTAGCCGCCATACACGTTGGAGATCTGGCTCGCCCGCAGCTTGTAGGTGTCCAGGACTCTGGACTTCCCTGTGTCGAGGTCGATGATCAAGCCTCTGCTGCGCATGAAGGGGTGGCGCCTCGGGGCCGGGCCCGGACCGGCCGGCTCATCCCAGCCGGGTAGTGCGTGGGCGGTGAAGACCTTCGACGGGCCGGCCCAACCGGTGATGCCCCCCAGCGTCCCGCCCCCGGGCATCCTGATCCGGAGTGTCCGGATGACCTTGCCGGTGCGCACATCCACGAGCACGGCACCATCATGCGAGCTGCGACTGGCGAACAGCGTCCGGCCGTCGGGCGAGAGCCAGTTCTCGCCCGAGGCCATGTCCAGGCTCGCCCTCGGGTCGAGCGGCACGCGTCCGCGCACCCGGCCGTCCCGGCCGGTGATCACCAGGGTCGTCCGGCTGCCCTTCGTCTCGGTCAGGACGACCGTGGCGGCGTCCTGGCCGAGGCCCACGACGGACCCGGCGGGCAGGACGGACACGGCCCCGGTCGTCGTGTCGGCGAGCAGGGAACGGCCGCCGGACGCGACCGCGAGCCACCGTCCATCACCTGAGAAGGCCATGGCAGCGGGCGCGCGATAGAGCTCGGGGAGGGACATCCGCCGGCCGACCGGGGTGATCCGGCCCGACGACAGATCCCGGACCACGTAACGCTGCTCCTTGACCTTGAAGTAGGCGATGCGCCGGCCGTCCGGGCTGATCTCCAAAGGGGCGCTGCTGTTCATGTAGTCGCCAGTGCTCGTCGGGTACGCGCCCATGCCGTCGGCGACCCGCCACAGCTTGCCGGACCGGTCGAGCAGTCGCCATTGTCCGCAGTCGCCCACGGGCGGCTTGTAACTCAGGCCGCCCTTCTGCTTGCAGTGGTCGAGGAAGGCGTACCTGATCGGTTCGGCTTTCTCCGCTGGCAGCGGGCCGGGGAGCGGGCCGTCGTTGAGCACGCCGTTCCGCGGGACCGTCACGGTCACGGCGGGCGGGGCGGAGTTGGTGGTGCCCCCGGTCAGCACCGAGCCCACGACGATCGCGGCGGCGACGCCGGCGGCCGCGGCGGGCATCGCGATCAGGCGCACGCGCCTGCGGCGGCGGGCCCGAGTGATGACATGGCCGGTCAGCTCGGTCCGCGGGGCCGGCGCCTGCTCGGCGAGTTCGCTGAGGGCGTGGTGGAGTCGCGAGGTCATCGGGTCGCCTCCAGGGTCTCGGCGTCGGTCAGGAGGTCGGCCAGGCCGGGTTCGAGGACGCGCAGCCGGGCCAGCGCGCGGTGCGTCTGGCTCTTGACCGTCCCGGTCGAGCAGCCCAGCAGCTCCGCGGTCTCGATCTCGGAACGGTCCTCGTAGAAGCGCAGCACGATCACGGCGCGCTGCTTGGCGGTGAGCTTGGTGAGCGCCTGCTGCAGGACCATCGACAGGAGCGCACCGTCAGCGAAGTCGGGACGCCGCTCGTCGTCCGGGGGAGCCGCGCTGGGCAACTCGTTACGCCGGCTGCGCCGCCGCCACCAGCTGATGTGCTCGTGGTAAAGCATCTTCCGCACGTACGCCTCAGGATTGCCCACTGCGGCCACGCGCCGCCATCGGGGTGCGACCTTGACCAGCGTGCTCTGCACGAGGTCCTCGGCGAGGTGGCCGTCACCGGTCAGCAGGTACGCCGACCGCAGCAGCGCCTGTCCCCGCGCCGCCACGAACTCGGGCAGGCCGTCATATCGCGCCATTCCGCCTCCTTGTCACCCGTTACACACGCCAGGAGACCGGCGGAGGTTGGCGTTCGCGGCCATCTTTCTCGATCAGTCGGGCGGCTCAACGAGGGCCTGCAGTTCCGGGGCGGCCCTGGTCGGCGTGAACTCGACGAGCTCGAAGCTGGCGACGCCCTCGCGCCAGAACGGGTCGCGCGTCGCGATCTCCTCGACCGCCGCGCGGTCGTGCCCGGCGGCGAGGATCACGCCGCCGGTGCGCGGCACCTTGCGGCCGGACGCGAGGAAGACGCCCGCCGCGTACTGCTCGTCCAGCCAGGCGAGGTGCTCGTCCATCACCTCGTCGACCTTCTCGGTCGGGGCGTTGTAGGTCAGGAGCACCAGGAACATGCCTGGATCATAGGGTCGCCAGCGCCAGCCAGGCGGCCAGCGCGGCGTCCTTGTGGTCGCGTGCCCAGGGCGGGCCGATCTCGCGCCGCCAGGCGGCGATCCGGTCGCGGACGTCCGCGCCGAGGACGGGCGTGGCGGTCTCGGCAAGGGACCGGAAGTCATAACGGACGGCTCGGAGTCCGCAGGCCTCGGCGGCGTCGGCGAGGGCCTCACGGTAGAGCTCACCTTCGCCGACATGCAGGGACGTGTGGTTGCGGAGGACCTTGGCCAGATCCTCTGGCAACTCGGCGCGGTCGAGACCGAGTGCCACGGCGGCCACGTCGTATTCCTTGAGCTGGGCGACCGCGGCAGCGACGACCGTGCGCGCCGCCGCGCGGGCCGACCGCTCCACGGTCGCGATGAGGCCGGCCGCCTCGTCCAGGTCACGGCTGGCGGCCGCGTGGTAGACCTGCGCGGGCAATTCGGGATCGTCCAGAAGTTCGACCCGTTCGCGCAGGAGCACCTGCGGCGAGCCGGCCTCGCCGCCGACGGCGACGAGAACCGCCCATCCTGAGTGGTCCCTGAATCCGATGGCCGCTCGTGCCATGCCTGTCACCTCCGGAACCGAATCTAGGCACCCAACCTGACACCCTCTGGCAGAGATCGTCAGCGCCAGGCGGGGGGGATGAATGGCGCGAACGGGGGAATTTCGAACTTTTCTGCGGGACGCGTCGTCATTAGATCTGAAGGGTGTCGAGCGCGGCTTTCGATCGATGGACGGCGGGTGGGGGCTGCGGACGGGACCGTCCGCGCGGACGAGGGGGTCGGGCGGGCAGTCCACCCCACCCGCCCGTGTCAGTGAACGCGCCGTCTAATGACCGTGAGCCGGGTGAGGTGCTGCACGGCATCGTCGTCGTGAGCTGGGTGTTCCTGGTGCCCTACCTGGTCTTCGCACTCATGTACACCGGGACGATCTGATCACTTGGCGGGTGGCAGCTCGTCGCCTCCCTCAGCCAGGCCGCCCGCCGCGGCTGCCTCGGCGAGCCGGGTGCGCAGGGCCCGGACGAGCTCGTCGCCCTGCTCGGTGAGCCGTTCGATCGAGGGGATGGCCAGTTCGTCGCGGACGGTGTCGGCGAGCAGTTCGTCGTACTCGTGGGCCCGTTCGGCGAGGGTCTCCAGATGACGATGGGCCTGCAGCGCCTCGTCCGCAGCGCGCGTCCGGTCCGCGTAACGTTCCAGCGCCTCGACCCGGCGCGTCACCGCCTCGACCGACAGCTGCAGCTTGTCGCGCAGCGGCCGCAGCGCCGCCTCGATCTCCGGCAGCGGCGCGGTCTCGGTGAACTCGGCCTGCTCGGCGCGCAGCTTGGCCTGCTTGGCCAGCACCTGGGCGATCTCCCACTCCTGGCGCGGCAACGTCACGGCGTTGTCGACCGTGTCGAGAAGTCCCTCCTGGTTGACCTCCGACTCCTGGACGGTCGTGACCGCCATCTGCACCCGGGCCAGCAACTCGCGACCCTCATCGTCGAGGTCCTCGGGCATGAGGAACCTGTCACGGCGGCGCTCCAGCTCGCGGGCGCGCCGCAGGTCCAGCGAGAGAGACGGGGTGCCGAGCGCCACCATGAGGGCCAGCATCGCCAGTGCGAGCAGCCAGAGCTCGCCGAGCAGGGGTGAGCCGATCACGCCGAACCCGAGCACGGTCACCGGAGCCATCCAGGCCAACGGACGCTGCCGGCCGACGATGACATCCAGCTCCGCGCGCAATGACGGGTCGGCCACCGGCCGAAGCTCGGTGGCCGAGCTGCCTCGGCCCGACTCCGGCGCGGGGCCGATGAGGCGCCAGTACGTGCCGATATGCGTCTCGAACGCGAAGTCCGTCGGCGCGATCTCGATCTCGGTCGGGCCGGCGGGCAGCGGCCACGAACCCACCGGCTGACCTCCGCCCGGCCCGGTGAAGCGCACCCACCACCCACCCTTGCCCTCTTCACACCGGTACCGTCCCGGCGCCACGTCGATGCCGACGAAGAACGTCCCGATCCCGGGGATGGAGTTGCCCCAGGCACTGGCGTTACTGGTCACCGGCGACCTCCGTCTCCCGCCGCTTTCCCTCGCACCCCAGGACGAGGCCGTCCCACGGGCCACACCCCTTATGAGGGCAGAACGTCCGAGGGACGGTACGAGTTGCCGTACCCATATCCGGCTCCGGAAAGTCGTGGTCAGGGCGACTGATTAGCGCGGAATATGCGAATGGAATACTCCTGGCGTGCGACCTGACTATGACCCGAGAGACGATCCGCCCTGGGCGATGCAACTGGTGGTACGGGCCGAGAAGCTCGACCCGCCCTCTCATGAGGCCGTCTGCGAGGCCGCCGCGACGGCGGTCGTGGAACTGCTCACCGACCCGCGCGCGGCGGATCCGGAGGGCGAGTGGCACGAGGCCGTCCGCGAGTGGGAGGCCCGCCGGATCCGCAAGGTCGCGCGGCGTGCCCGGGGTGTGCGGTGGCCGGAGGTCCAGTCCCTTCCGGGTGTCACGGTGGACGTCAACGGCGCCGAGGTCCGCGCGTTCGTGCCGTCTCCGGTGGCGGAGGTGCCGCCGCAGATAGCCAAGCTGCAGGTCGCCGGGCTCGACCTGGCTCCAGACGAGGATCCCAAGCCGCCGCCGGAGCCGCCCTACGCGGCCATCGCCCTCAATCCCGACATCACCATCACGACCGGGAAGGCCGCGGCCCAGTGCGGTCACGCGGCGCAGCTCATGCTGCGCCAGGCGGGCCAGCCTGACATCGAAGCATGGTTGTCGGGGGACGCGCGCATTCACCTGACTCGTGACGTTCCCTGGCGCGAGTGCGTCCGGCACGCCACGGTCGCCGTCCGGGACGGCGGTTTCACCGAGGTTCCGCCTGGAACGATGACCGCCATCGCCTGGATCGTGCGCTGACTGTTCGCGCGCTGATCCAGGCGATGGCGGCCGGGGTGGACGTGACTACGGGAGGACGACCGCGACGGGTGTGATGCCCGCCTTGCGGATGGTGGCCGGGAGCCGGCGTGCCCACGGGTGGTGGTCGATGTCCAGGCCCCGCGGGTTGTCGACCACGTAGTGGACGACGCTGCCCGTGTGACGCACGGACCAGGTCGCGCCGAACGAACGCAGCGCCGCGGCGGCCTTGGCGGCGTCGGGCGCCTTGACCGTGACGCGGATCGGCGACTCGGCCTGGAGCAGGCCGGCGGCCTGCCTGGCCGGGCCCGACCACGGTGCCGGGGCGGCCAGCGACCGGACGTTCGCCGGGTTGCCGCCGAAGACCGCGTTGCGCAGCAGCTTGGCCGTGCCGTCGGAGAACGCCCGGAAGTTGGGCTCGCCGCCGAACAGCACCGCACGGCCCTGGCCCACCCGCTCGTCGACCACTGCGGCGGTGCCGCCGAGCTCGGCCGCACCGCGCTCGAACCCGGAGACGAACCAGTCAGGCGAGTCGGCCGCCGGGTAGGCCACCGCGACCTTGGCCGGGTCGGGCTGCCTCATCACCACGTCGTACGCGTAGAACTGCCAGGCACTGGCGCCGACGCCCTTGGCGAGCGGGCTGCGCTCGTTCACCTTGACCCGGAGCAGCGAGCCGGGCACATCGGAGGTCGGGTCGGTCAGCGTGGCGGTGGTCAGGCCGAGCCGGGCGGCGAGCTGCGTGCCACCCTGCCAGCCGACGAACCGGCCGCCGGCGTTGGTCCAGTTCCGCAGGGCGGCGCGGCCGGCCTCGCCGAGCGCGTCGTACCCGCCGGACGCCGGGCCGTTCGGCACCAGCAGCACCTTGACGCCCGCCAGCTTGCCCTTGGCAACGTCGGCCGGGCTGAGCACGGTGTGCTTGAGCTTCCATTCGCGGTCGAGCCGGTGCCGCAGCCAGCCGGCCGACTGGCGTGCCGCCGACGAGGTCGTCGACAGCTGCAGGATCGCGGTCTTCGGCGCCTTGCCCGGACGGGCGGAGCCCTCGGCGGGCAGCGGCTGCACCGTGGTCGCGCGGGGTTGCAGCTCCACGCCGGAGGAGCCGCCGGACACGTTGCCGAGCAGCGGCATGCTCCACGCGGTCACGTCGTAGAAGTAGGGGAACGGGGTGTAGGAGTCCTCGTTCAGCATGGCCTGGATCCAGTGCTTCTGGCCCTGGGCCATCGAGATCCAGTACGTGCCTGCGGGCAGCGTGGTCTTCGCCTCGGACCGCCCGTACGCCTTGTAGTCGGGCACGCTGAGTGGCCGGGTCAGCCGGCTGACCTTCACACCCATGCGCTGGAGGCGGCGCACGATCGTGCGGACCTCGGCGCGCTTGGCCGGGTCGTCGGCCCGCAGGAACCAGTGCCGCACCTTACGGTCGGGCACCTGGCGGTCGACCTTGTTCGGCGGGTTGTAGATCTGGTTGGGCTCCAGCTTGCCCGCCGCACCCTGCTGGTAGGCGTCCACCGCCATCTTGTGCCACTGGGTGAGGATCTTCTGGCGCTTGGCGACGCCCGCCGACAGCGTCACCCACTGCGTGAGGTACTGCTCCCTGACGCGGTCGGGGTAGGGGCTTTCGCCGCCCTTCTCGAACGTCATGCCCGCCGCGTGGAAGCCGGTCGTCGGCACCGTGTCTCCGTACCCCTGGTAGAAGAGGTCGTAGACGTCGCGGTTGAAGAAGTCGATGCCCTGCCGGGTGAACTCGGCCGCCATCGACGCGCCGTAGATGTCGTTGATCCAGCCGATCGCCTCTTCGGGCGTCTCGTGGTAGATCGGGTCGGCGTTGGGCGGGAAGAAGTACGACGTCCCGCCCATCTCGTGGGCGTCGATGTAGAGCACCGGCGGGTACTTGTTGAGCATCGCCAGCTTGCCGTCGGTCTCCGGCTGCGTCCGCGCGAACCAGTCGCGGTTCATGTCGAAGCCGTAGGCGTTCTGCCGACTGTCCAGTTCACGGCCGTCGGGGTTCTGCGTCGGCAGGACGATGACCAGCGACTTGTCGAGGATGTTGGTGGCCGCGCAGTCGGAGCGGTCGCCCAGATCGCGCAGCACCTTCAGCGCGGCGTCGGTGCCGCTCGGCTCGTCGCCGTGCACGTTGCCGGTGACCCACAGGATCGGCACGCCGTTCGCGGCGATGTGCTCGGCGACCTTGCCCGGCGTACGCGGATCGCGCAGCAGCGCGGCGTCCAGCCGTACCTTGGCGAGGCCCGTCTTGGTCAGCAGCTCCGGCCGGCCGACGATCGCGTACTTCAGCGGGCGGCCCTGGGCGGACCGGGCGAGCGTGCCGGAGATGACGCGCTCGCTCTTGGCGGCGACCGTCTCCAGGTACCGGTCGGACTCCGCGGCGGTCACCTGGCGCTCGCCGAGGGTGATCCCGAGCACCTCCTTGGGGGAGGGGACCTTGCCCCGGTAGACCGGGGCGGTCTGGGTCGGATCGCACACGGGCGCCGCGGCGGCGGAGCGCGACGCGGCGGAGGTCTGTGCGGAGGCGTTCGCCGCTGGTGACGTCGGCACAGCCAGTGACGCCGGCACCGCCAGTGATGCGGCCAGAATCGCCGACCACGCAAGGTTCGGGGCTCTCATGAGCCCCAAAGCTGACATCGGGTAATTCCGTTCCCAATGGCAACTTCTGCCAAGATCGTTTGGCGTCATTTGCCCCGGCTGTCGGATCGCCAGCAATCGGTGGCATCGTGGAGGGGTCGTCAAGGCTGGGAGGCCGCCATGCGCGCCGCGTTGACCAAGGGCAAATCGATGATCGTGACCGAGGTCGCCGACCCGGTTCCGCAGGAGGGGCAACTGCTCGTGCGGACGCTCGGCTGCGGCATCTGCGGCTCCGATCTGCATGCCCTCTCCGACCCCGACGCCTTCATGGAGACCGCGCGCCGTTCCGGCGGCACGCCCTACGACCCCCGGGACGGGCTGGTGTTCGGCCATGAGTTCGCGGGCGAGCTCGTCGAGCACGGGCCGGGTACGCAGCGCACGCTGCCGGCGGGCACGATCGTGTGCGGGCCGCCGATCGGAATCGGGCCGCAGGGCGCGGGCATCATCGGGTACGCGCCGATGTACCCCGGCGGCTACGGCGAATACATGATCCTCAACGAGGGCCTCACGATGGCGGTGCCGAACGGGCTGGACCCGAAGGTCGCCGCCCTCACCGAGCCGTTCGCGGTGGCGGCGCGCGCCGTGAACCGCAGCGGGATCGGCCTGGACGACGTCGCCGTCGTCCTCGGGCTCGGACCGATCGGCCTCGGCGTGGTCGCCCAGCTCAAGGCCAGGGGGCACGGGCCGGTGCTGGCCGTGGACTTCTCCGCCCGGCGCCGGGCGCTCGCCGAGGGGCTGGGCGCCGACGAGCTCATCGACCCCGCCACGGCGTCACCGTACGACCGCTGGGCCGACCTCGGCGTGCCCACCAGCACGGTGGAACGCATCGCCTCCGAGCTCCTCGGCACGGAGAACCGCAGCGCCGTCGTCTTCGAGTGCGTCGGCGTGCCGGGCATCCTCCAGCAGGTCATCGATGGAGCCCCGGCGGGCTCGACCATCATGGTGGTCGGTGTCTGCATGCAGTCCGACCGCATCGAGCCCGGCGTCGCAGTGAGCAAGGAGCTCGACATCCGCGGCAGCTTCGGCGCCTACCCCGCCGAGTACGGGGTGACGCTGAACGACATCGCCGAGTGCCGGATCGACGCGGGCTCCATCATCACCGGAACGGTCGGGCTCGAAGGCGTGGCCGCCGCGTTCGAGGATCTGGCCCGCCCGGAGGAGCACGCCAAGATCGTCGTTATCCCGTAGGTCCTTGCTGGGCGTCCGGCGGCGGGGGCTGTGGGGCGTTCGCGGGCGGGGGCGGGGG